>NZ_CP137631.1:815000-937500 GCF_033349375.1 Aeromonas sp. CD | reverse complement strand
ACGAGCCGCTCAAGGCCCGGCTGGAACAGGGTCGCGATCGCCTGCTGGAGATCCACTCCAGCGGTGGCGCCGCCGCCCAGCAGCTGGTCGACAAGCTGGCCGCCGAAGATGACGACACCGGCATGATCTCCTTCGCCCTCAAGATGTTCGACGAGATAGGCGTCAATCAGGATGACCGTGGCGAGAACGCGCTGGTGCTGACTCCGGGGGATCACATGCTGGTCTCCAGCTTCCCGGGCCTGCCGCAAGACGGCATGACCATCACCTTCGATCGCAACACCGCTCTGTCGCGGGATGACATGGCGCTGCTCTCCTGGGATCACCCCATGATGCGCGGCGGTATCGACCTGATCCTCGGCTCCGAGATCGGCGCTACCTCGGTTGCTCTGCTCAAGAACAAGGCGCTGCCCATCGGCTCCATCCTGCTTGAGCTGATCTTCGTTGCCGAGTCTGCGGCCCATCCCCAGCTCTACCGCTTCATGCCGCCGACGCCGATCCGTCTGCTGATGGACAAGAACGGCCAGAATCTGGGTGAGAAAGTGGCGTTCGATGCCTTCAACCGCCAGCTAACTCCGGTCAATCGCCACCTCGGCAGCAAGCTGGTCACCGCATCCCAACCGGTGATCCACGGTCTGATTGGCAAGGGCCAGGCCATTGCCGAAGAGCTGAAAGGCGGGATTGTCGATAAGGCCCGCGCCCAGATGGCGCAGACCCTGCAGCAGGATCTGGACAGGCTGGAAGCGCTCAAGGCGGTCAACCCGAACGTGCGCGACAGCGAACTGGATTATCTGCGCAATCTGCAGGCAGAATTGCACCACCTGATCGATCAGACCCAACTCAAGCTGGATGCAATCCGCTTTATCGTGGTTACCCATAACTGATGGGGGCTTGCCCCCACCTTCTGATGCGAGACATTTATGTTTGAATACTCACCGCCTCTGGAACCCTGGCTCGATATCCTGTTCAAGGACAAGGACATCATGGTGGTCAACAAGCCCACTGGCCTGCTAAGCGTCCCCGGGCGCGGCCCCGAGAATGAAGACAGCGTCCTGCATCGGGTGAAACAGCAACACCCCAAGGCGGCGGCAGCTCATCGCCTCGACATGTCCACCACGGGCGTCATTGTCATTCCCCTCAATCCCAACTCTCATCGGGAGCTGAGTCGGCAATTTCGCGAGCGGGAGACCGAGAAGCACTACCTCGCCTGGGTGTGGGGCGAACCGGAAGCAGAGTCGGGTCAGGTCGATCTGCCGCTCTGCGTCGACTGGCCCAACCGCCCGAAACAGAAGGTGGATCATGAAGAGGGGCGTCATGCCCTGACCCTGTGGGAAAAATTGAAGGTAGAGAATGGTAACAGCCTGATTAAGCTGACCCCGATTACCGGTCGCTCCCATCAGCTTCGCGTCCATATGCTGGAGCTGGGGCACCCGATCCTGGGTGACAACCTCTACGCCAACCCGGATGCGCTGGCGGCTGCACCGCACCTTTATCTGCATGCGGCCAGCCTGACCATCACTCACCCCCGCAGCGGCGAGCGGATGACCTTCGAGGCACCAGCCCCTTTTCCGGTCTGAGCCAAGATCGACATCGCGATATCGCAGACATAAAAAAGCCCCCATCGACTGGATGGGGGCTTTTTCGTTAGGGTCAGACGCGAATATCGATGTTACTTCCCAAAGAAGCGTTGGCCGATGTCGGTGCAACCGGTGCTGATTGAGCTGCTGTTTGCAGCAGTTTCAATGCAGATTCACCTTCTTGGGTCTGTTGCTTCTTGGCCAGGCTGGCCGTCATCAATGCAGAACCAAATGACGCAGATGCAGAACTAGATATATCCATGGTGTACCTCCTGCTTTAAGACTATCGGCCATCTTGGACCAAGCATGAGCCATTTTGGCTAAATTAAATACGCCTTGTCCGGTTGGCGTCGCTCCAGCCACTCCTCTTCCATCTCCAGCAGGGTTTGATAAACCTTCTCAGCCTGTTCTGGGCGGCTGAACAGATAGCCCTGACCATAGAGATGAATGTCAGTGAGGGTGCGCAACACGTCGAGTTGAGCCTGGGTTTCTATCCCTTCACACACCAGACTCTTGCCCAGCATGGAACCCATCCGGCAGATGTTGGCGACCAGCTCAGATGCCTCGATAGACGTATCTATCCCCTGGATGAAGGAGCGATCGATCTTCACCTTGCTGACCGGCAGCTTCTGCAGATAACTGAGCGAGGAGTAACCGGTGCCAAAGTCATCCAGTGCCAGCTGTACCCCCTGCTGATTGAGATCCTGCATCAGTTGCAGGGAGTTTTTCACCTCGCGCATGGTGGTGTCTTCCGTCACCTCCAGCACTAAGCTGGCGGCCGGAATATGGTGGTCCATCAAAGCCTTGGCAACCAGCTTCAACAGATTGCGTTGATACATGCCGGGCGAGATATTCACGCACATCTGCAAATCAACCAAACCCAGTTGCTGCCACTGATAGAGCTGCTCGCAGGCCGTGTTCAATACCCAGCTGCCCAGCTTCTCGGCCAGCTGGAACTCTTCGGCGACCTGGATCACCTCGTTGGGTGGAATGAAGCCCAATTCAGGGTGACGCCAGCGCAGCAAAGCTTCCACCGCTTCGCAGCGGCCACTCTCGAGGTTGACGATGGGCTGGTAATAGAGCTCGAGCGCATTGTGCTCGAGCGCCATGATCATGTCGCTTGCCAAATGCTTACGACGCGCCGTTTCATTGAGCAACGAGTTGTCGTAGATGACGTATGGCACATGGGTCTTGCGGCTGTGAAACAAGGCCTGCTCGGCCCGGCTGAGCAGCTCCTGAGTATGCTTGCTGTCCATCGGGAAGAAGGCGATGCCGATGCCCACCTCCAGGCGGAACGGATAGTTGTCGATGATGATGTCCTGCTTGAGCGCATGCAGCAGGCGGGCCACCAGCTCCCTCACCTGGCGCAGGTCACTGCTTTCACGCTGGATCATGGCAAACTGATCGCCGCCCAGCCGGGCCACCCACTCACCGTTCTCACACAAACTGCGCATTCGCTTTGCCAGCTCTTGCAGCAGAAAGTCGCCGGTGTTGTAGCCGAACTTGCTGTTGATGTCGCGAAAATCGTTGATGTCCACCAGCACCAGGCCAAACGGCGTCTCCTTGGTGGCGTAAGACTCCATTTTCTCCAGCAAGGCCAACCGGTTAGAGAGCCCGGTCAGGGGATCGATCCGCGCCGCCCTGAAATGACGGCGGGCCTCACGGATCAGCAAGCCGCTCAGCAGCATCACCGACAGCACCAGCCCTGACACCATGAACAGCAGCGCATTGCGCAGTTGGCCAAAGCGTTTGTCATTGCCTGAATAGACGTTGATGTTCTTCTGCATCACGGAGGCGAGAGAATAGGAAAGTGGCTCCTGCAGAGGAACCAGGCGCATCAATATCTGCTGATAATCGGGTGTCCCCGCCTTCAGATTGGTGATATTGGGCTCCATCTCGCGGATATTGCTTTCGATCAACTGCACCAGCCGCAAGGTCTTCTGCTTGTCCTTCATGCTCTGACGCAACTGGCCACTGAGCAGGATGGGGGTACGGCTCCACAGGATGTCGTAGCGCAGCATCAGGGTATCGTGATCGATGCCGCCATAATGGTAGATCTCGACGGAGTTGAGGAAACGCCCCAACTCCAGTTGCAACTGCATCAGGGCCCAGGAGACGTCGTAGGTGTACCTCTCCATCACTCGGGTCGCATTCTGTATCTGCGCGAGGCAATAGAGGGTGCTTCCCGTAAACAACAGGATGGATAGGTAAAGAACGATGAGTAAAGGCCACGCCTTGGTCTTTGCTTTCACTCGAACTCCCGCAAGCCACTACATCAATGCTGAATATCAATGGCATTCAGTTGCCAAATCATCATGTCGGTAAACTCCGAGCGTTTCAGCTCGGGATACTGATCCAGCGGTAGGATAAACCAAAGTGGTCCCTTATTCCGTACCCGCATGGTGACCCCGTCATCTTGCCAGGCCAGAATCGGGTCATATTGCCTGACCTTATCCCAGTTGACCCTGATCTGAAAACTGTTCAAGGCCGTCAAGGTGATCGCCTTGCCATCCGCGCCGACGGCAGCCAAGACATCGGCCAGCTTGGGCCCCACATATTTGTGCGGTTTGTCGACCCAGGGATTGCTGGTCACTATCTCATGCTGCGGCAAGGCCTTGAGCATGGCGAGATCGAAGGAAACCACCCCCTCCGTCGCTTCGGCCGGCAGCACATTGCCGGTCACCTTCAAAATGACGGGCCCCTGTGGCGCCTCAAGTGCCATCACTGGCATGGCCAGCGAAAACAGTAATGGAATCAAACCCAGCACACGCATACTCACCTCTGATTAAGTCACTGACAATAGACTCAGTTTAGTCGCCATAAAAAAAACGGCCCGCAAAAGCGAGCCGTTTGGTAACCAGGACTAAATTACATCATGCCCATGCCGCCCATGCCGCCCATATCAGGCATGGCAGGGGCATCTTTCTTCGGCAGCTCGGAGATCATGCACTCGGTGGTGATCATCAGGCCGGCGATGGAAGAAGCGAACTGCAGGGCTGAACGAGTCACCTTGGTCGGATCCAGGATGCCCATGGCCAGCATGTCACCGTACTGTTCGGTGTAGGCGTTGTAACCGAAGTTACCTTCACCGTTCTTCACCGCATTGGCGATGACGGAGGCCTCTTCACCGGCGTTGATGACAATCTGGCGCAGCGGGGCTTCCATGGCGCGCAGAGCGACCTTGATACCCACGTTCTGATCTTCGTTGTCGCCACGCAGGCCGGCCAGTTTGGCGGCTACGCGTACCAGCGCAACACCACCACCGGCAACCACACCCTCTTCTACTGCGGCGCGAGTCGCGTGCAGGGCGTCGTCAACCCGGGCTTTCTTCTCTTTCATCTCGACTTCGGTGGCAGCACCAACCTTGATCACGGCAACACCGCCAGCCAGTTTGGCTACGCGCTCTTGCAGTTTCTCGCGGTCGTAATCGGAAGAGGTCTCTTCGATCTGCTGACGGATCTGGGCCACACGGCTCTCGATCAGGGACGCATCACCCACGCCATCGATGATGGTGGTGTTCTCTTTGGTGATGACGATGCGCTTGGCACGGCCCAAGTCTTCCAGAGTCGCTTTTTCCAGCTCCATGCCCACTTCTTCGGAGATCACGGTACCACCGGTCAGGATGGCGATATCCTGCAGCATGGCTTTGCGACGGTCACCGAAGCCAGGCGCCTTGACGGCAGCGACTTTCACGATGCCACGCATGGTGTTGACCACCAGGGTCGCCAGCGCTTCGCCTTCTACGTCTTCGGCCACGATGATCAGCGGCTTGCCTGCTTTGGCTACGCCTTCCAGCACCGGCAGCATTTCACGGATGTTGGAGACTTTCTTGTCAACCAGCAGAATGAAGGGATCGTCCAGCTCAACGGCACCGGTTTCCGGCTTGTTGACGAAGTAGGGGGAGAGGTAACCACGGTCGAACTGCATGCCTTCTACCACGGCCAGCTCGTCGTCCAGACCCTGACCGTCTTCAACGGTGATGACGCCGTCACGACCGACTTTGTCCATGGCTTCGGCAATCAGCTTGCCCACTTTCTCGTCGGAGTTGGCGGAGATGGTGCCAACTTGAGCGATGGCATTGTTGTCGGCACACGGCTGGGACAGCGCTTGCAGCTCGGCAACTGCGGCCACTACGGCCTTGTCGATACCGCGCTTCAGATCCATCGGGTTCATGCCGGCGGCAACGGCCTTCAGGCCTTCGTTGACGATGGCTTGAGCCAGTACGGTAGCGGTAGTGGTACCGTCACCGGCGGCGTCGTTGGCCTTGGAAGCAACTTCCTTGACCATCTGGGCGCCCATGTTCATGAACTTGTCTTCCAGCTCGATTTCACGGGCAACGGAGACGCCGTCCTTGGTGATGGTCGGCGCGCCGAAGGACTTGTCCAGTACCACGTTGCGGCCTTTCGGGCCCAGGGTCACCTTGACGGCATCGGCCAGGATGTTTACGCCTTCCAGCATCTTGCTGCGTGCTTCGTTGCCAAACTTGACTTCTTTAGCTGCCATTTCTTCAATCCTTCAATCAATTCGCAGGGGGAAAGGGTGGATTACTCTTCGACAATCGCCAGGATGTCGGTTTCAGACAGGATCAGTACGTCCTGACCATCCAGCTTCTCGGTCTTCACACCGTAGCCTTCGTTGAAGATCACCTTGTCACCAACCTTGACGGCGAGGGCTTTGACATCGCCATTATCCAGAATTCGGCCAGTCCCCACGGCAAGAACTTCACCACGGGTGGACTTCTGGGCCGCAGTACCAGTCAAGACAATGCCGCCAGCGGATTTGGCTTCAGCTTCGATGCGCTTGATGATGACGCGGTCGTGCAGTGGACGAATTTTCATCGATAACTCTCCCAAAATGAGTCTCTGTGTTGCTTTGAGGAATGGCCATTCCTGGCCAAATTAGATATGTCTCCGATGTGGGGCACGTTTGTTAACCCTTCAAGGGCAAATACAAAAAAAATATTTTCACGTACTATGAACGTCTTCGATGGATCTCCCGAAGTCCCGGTCAGGAAACCGGTTTGTGCTGCTCGCAGCCAGAACTCCGCCAGACGTACAGAGACGAGCCCGTGACCCGACCCAATCCCCTGCTGACTGCCCCCATGACGTCCGTATTGCTGCGCATGACGGGCCCGATGATCCTCGGCATCGTCGCCATTCTCGCCTTCAACCTGGTCGATACCTTCTTCATCGGCATGTTGGGCACCCAGGCGCTGGCCGCCATCAGCTTCACCTTTCCGGTGACCTTCGTGGTCACCTCGCTGGCGATGGGACTGGGGGCCGGCCTCTCTGCGGTGATGGGTCATGCGCTCGGCCAGGGCAAGCATGATGAAGCCGCCCGCATCACCACCGACAACCTGTTTCTGGCCGTGCTGCTGGTCACCCTCATCGCCCTGGCGGGGGCGCTGACCATACACCCGCTGTTCCGGTTGCTCGGCGCCAGCGATGAGCTGATCGCCCTCATCTACGACTACATGCTGATCTGGTATCTGACCGTCCCCATGCTGGTGCTGCCCATGGTGGGCAATGCCGCCATCCGGGCCACCGGCGATACCAAGACCCCCAGCCTGGTGATGACGGTGGCCGGGCTGGTCAACGGGGTGCTGGATCCCCTGCTCATCTTCGGCATAGGCCCCTTCCCAGCATGGGGGATCCGCGGCGCCGCCATCGCCACCTCCCTCTCCTGGCTGATGGCCATGCTGGTCAGCCTCTATATATTGCGCCACCGGGAAGGGCTGCTGCACTGGCGCCTCTCCCCGCGCCCGCAGTTGCTGGCCCACTGGCGCGCCCTGCTGCACGTGGCGGTGCCCGCCTCCTTCACCAACATGCTCAACCCGCTGGCCAACGCCGTGCTGATGACCATCTTCGCCGGGCTGGGGACGGAAGTGGTGGCCGCCTACGGCGCCGCATCGAGAGTGGAGGCTCTGCTGCTTATCGTTATGATGGCACTCTCCTCCGTGCTGGCCCCCTTCATCTCACAGAACTGCGGGGCGGGCAACCCGGCCCGTGCCAAGGCGGCGCTGCAGTTTTGCATGCGCTTTGCCGTGCTGTTCCAGCTGGCGGTATACGCACTGACCTGGCTGCTGGCCCCCTTCATCGCCGAGCTGTTCAGCAGTCATCCGCAGGTGGTGCGCCTCATCGTGCTCTATCTGCACCTGGTGCCCATCGGTTACGGCTTTCAGGGCATGGTGATGCTGCTCGCGTCCGCCTTGAATGGCGTGAGGGCTTCCAGCGTCTCTTTCCTGTTCAACGGGTTGCGGCTGTTTGTCTTCTTGCTGCCAGGGGCTTGGCTGGGGGCAAAACTGGGAGGGGAACAGGGGATCTATCTGGGCATTCTCGTGGCCAATCTGGCGGCGGGCACTCTGGCCTGGTGGTATGCCCGCCACCGCTTCGAGCAGTTGTGCCATCAGGGCAGGCCCTGATGGCAGGAAAGTAAGCGCAGCAGTTACTCCTTGCGCTCGAACTCCCCTTCGATGGTGGTGCCGCTGCGCGGAGCTTGACCCGGCTGGTCATTGCCCGGCACCTCGTCAAACGGCTGCTGACGGGCCTGAAAACCGCCCATCTGCATCTTGAACTGGTTGCTGCCGATCAGCTTGTCGGCCAGCTTGTTGCGCAGCCAGGGCTGTAGCAGCAGGATGCCGAAGAAGTCGGTCACGAAACCCGGGATGATCAGCAGCAGACCGGCCAGCGCCAGCATCATGCCCCCCATCACCTCACGTCCCGGCATCTCCCCCTGCTGCATCTTCTGCTGCGCATTGAACAGGGTCTTGATCCCTTCGCTGCGCACCAGCGAGGAACCCAGCACCGCCGTCAGAATGAGCAAGCCGACGGTCGGCAAGGCACCGATCACGGAGCCGACTTCGATCATGACGGTGAGCTCAAGCACCACCAGACCGACCAACAATAGAAACAACTTGCCCATAACAACCTCAGTGCGGATGAATGTGAATGAACCGCTGGCGAAGTGCGACAACCATTGATGCCGTTGCCAACCCGCCATGGTATCGGTTCCTGTTGATTAAAATGGGGGGTGACGCGCATTTTTCAAGTCCACAGGGTGACAAGGCGCCGGATCCACAGAAAAACCGGCTTGCCAGACTGTGATTGAAGTCATTGTTCTGTCAAAGTAAATCGGTTGATTGCAATATCTGTTTAATGACCACAAGTTATTTGAGGTTGTCTCAAATTTAGTGATCCAGGTCTAATATCAGATACCTCAATTGGGGTAATATCGACGCCAGTAATTAAGGGAGCAAAAAAGCCCCCAACCGCCCCACTCGATGTGTGGTGCTTCAGGATGAACCGTGCGTAAGGAACTCGCGACCACTCGGTGAGGATCGTTTCCATTTATCTGATTTCTGAGGCATTACAATGAGCGACATCAAGAACGTCCGCATTGAAGAAGACCTGCTGGGCACCAAAGAAGTTTCCAACGATCTCTACTACGGTGTGCATACCCTGCGCGCCGTTGAGAACTTCAAGATCAGCACTCAGAAGATTTCTGACGTTCCGGAATTCGTCCGCGGCATGGTACTGACCAAGAAGGCCGCCGCCCTGGCGAACGGCGAACTGGGTACTATCCGTCCTGAAATTGCTGACAAGATCGTAGAAGCCTGCGACCTGATGCTGAACACCGGCAAATGCTTCGACCAGTTCCCGGTCGACGTTTACCAGGGTGGTGCCGGCACCTCAGTCAACATGAACACCAACGAAGTACTGGCCAACATCGCCCTTGAAATCATGGGCCTGGCCAAGGGTCGCTACGACGTCATCAACCCCAATGACCACGTCAACAAGTGCCAGTCCACCAACGATGCCTACCCCACCGGTTTCCGCGTGGCCGTGGTCAACAGCACCGACACCACCCTGCACGCCCTGGAAGCGCTGATCGCCGCCTTCGATGCCAAGGCCGCCGAGTTCAAGGGCATCCTGAAGATGGGCCGTACCCAGCTGCAAGATGCGGTGCCGATGACCCTGGGTCAGGAGTTCCATGCCTTCGCCGTCACCCTGCGCGAAGAGATCAAGTCCATCAAGCGTTGCCAGGAGCTGCTGCTGGAAGTGAACCTGGGCGCCACCGCTATCGGTACCGGCCTGAACACCCCGCCCGAGTACTCCGCCCTGGCCATCAAGCGCCTGGCCGAGATCACCGGTCGTGCCTATGTTCCGGCTGAAGATCTGATCGAAGCGACCTCCGACTGCGGCGCCTACGTGATGCTACACGGCGCCATCAAGCGCATGGCGATGAAGCTCTCCAAAATCTGTAACGACCTGCGTCTGCTCTCCTCCGGCCCGCGTACCGCACTCAAAGAGATCAACCTGCCGGAAATGCAGGCTGGCTCCTCCATCATGCCGGCCAAGGTCAACCCGGTCATTCCGGAAGTGGTCAACCAGTCCTGCTTCAAGGTCTTTGGTAACGACGTCACCATTACCTTCGCCGCCGAAGCCGGTCAGCTGCAGCTGAACGTCATGGAGCCGGTGATCGGTCAGGCGATGTTCGAATCCCTGAGCCTGATGGAAAAAGCCTGCATCTCCCTGCGCGAGAAGTGCGTGGAAGGCATCACCGCCAACCCGGAAATCTGCATGAACCACGTGCTGAACTCCATCGGCATCGTGACCTACCTGAACCCCTTCATCGGCCACCACGAAGGCGACATCGTCGGCAAGATCTGTGCCCAGACCGGCAAGAACGTCCGTGAAGTCGTGCTGGAGCGCGGCCTGCTGACCGCCGAGCAGCTGGATGAAATTCTCTCCATCGAGAACCTGATGAACCCGCAATACAAAGCCAAGCGTTATACCCGCGAAGCCACCGTATAAGCGAGCAAATGGGCCGGGTTTATCCCGGCCCATAAAGTCAGTTCCCGATAGGTCTTGCCCAGCCCCATCGGGAATTGGCTTTTCTGCCAAATAAAACCTAAAAAAACTGGAAAATGGAGTGTTCGCTATGATTGGAATCGAGTTACTTGTCGTGCTCGCCGCTATCTATCTGGGGGCCCGGATAGGCAGCATCGGCATCGGCTTTGCCGGTGGTTTGGGGGTACTGGTACTGACCTGGGGTCTGGGGATGCCAATTCCCAGCGACCAGCTGGTCACCTACATCCCCTGGGACGTGATCATGATCATCGCGTCCGTCATCTGCGCCATTGCTTGTATGCAACTGGCCGGTGGCATGGACTATCTGGTCTCCCTGGCCGAAAAAGCCCTGCGCAAGAACCCCAAATACATCACCTTCGCCGCGCCGGTCGTCACCTATCTGATGACCATGCTGGCCGGTACCGGTCACACCGCCTTCTCCACCCTGCCGGTGATCGCCGAGGTGGCCAAGGAGCAGGGCATTCGCCCGTCCCGTCCGCTCTCCATCGCCGTCATCGCCTCCCAGATCGCCATCACCGCCTCGCCCATCTCCGCGGCCGTGGTTGCCTTCTCCGGCATGCTTGAGCCGTTTGGCGTGGATTACCTGACCCTGCTGGCCATCTGCATCCCCTCCACCTTCATCGCCTGCATCCTCGGCGCCTTCGTCGCCAATATGCTGGGCAAGCCGCTCGACCAGGACGAAGTCTACCTGGAGCGCAAGGCCAAGGGGCTGATCAAGCTGCGCGGCACCACCAAGCTGGAGCTCAAGCCTTACGCCAAGGTGTCGGTCTGGATCTTCATCGCCGCCATCGTGGCCGTGATGGCCTACGCCACCGCCATCTCCGGTAAAGTGGGCCTGATCGCCAACCCGCCGATCCCCCGTGATGGCGCCATCATGGGCATCATGCTGGCCGCTGCCACCATCATGACCCTGGTCTGCAAGCTGGACGCCACCCAGGTCACCAACATGCCGACCTTCAAGTCCGGCATGTCCGCCTGTATCTGCGTACTGGGCGTGGCCTGGCTGGGTAACGTCTTCGTGAAAGGCAACATGGACACCATCCAGCTGATCGCCGGCGACCTGCTGAACCAATACTCCTGGCTGCTGGCCGTGGTGCTGTTCTTTGCCGCCATGCTGCTTTACTCACAAGGCGCCACCACCAAGGCCCTGATGCCGGCCGCTCTGGCACTGGGTGTCAGCCCGCTGACCGCCATCGCCTCCTTCGCCGCTGTGAGCGCCCTGTTCGTGCTGCCGACCTACCCAACTCTGCTGGCCGCGGTCGAAATGGATGACACCGGCTCCACCCGTATCGGCAAGGCGGTATTCAATCACCCCTTCTTCGTACCGGGTGTTGCCACCATCGCCATCGCCGTGGCGCTGGGCTTCTTCTTCGGTGGCATGATGCTCTAACCAGCATTTAATTCCACAAACACGCAAACGGCCCTGTTCGGGCCGTTTTTTATGCCTGCTTTTCAGGTCAAATCATTAATTAATCCTTGTGCGCTTCAGTTTCTATCAAGGTTCGCAGATCTACTCTGGGGCATCGGAACAGAAACCGATCAACAGGGCCGAGCACAGGTCCGACAGTGTTTACACCAGAGGAACGAACAATGAAAAAGACAGCATTGACCATGGCCATCTCCAGCGTGCTGCTGGCCGGTGGTGCGCAAGCCGCTACCGTCTACAACCAGAACGACACCAAACTGGACATCGGTGGTCGCGCTCAAGGCATGTACTACGGCACTGATGACAACGGTTCTGAAGGTGACCAGAGCTACCTGCGTCTGCACGTTGCCGGCGAAACCAAGATCGACAACGAGCTGACCGCGTTCGGCTTCGCTGAATACAACCTGCCGGTCTCCGGCTCCGACAACGACGAGCTGCGTTATGCCTACGCCGGCATCAAGCACGATCGTTTCGGTGCCTTCAGCTACGGCCGTCAGGATGGCCTGTTCACCAAAGCCGTGAACAACTACACCGACGTGCTGCCAGAGTGGGGCGGTGACGGTCTGGGCAAGGACACCGAAGTGTTCGGTACCGGTCGTACCAACGGCCTGGCCCAGTACATCTACACCTATCAGGGCCTGACCCTGGGTGCCCAGTTCACCGGCAACAACGATCCGCAGAACGCCGACCGTTCCAACCTGACTGTTACCAACGGCACCTGGAATCCGAAGGGTTCCGCCGAAGGCTTCGCCGTGTCTGCCAACTATGACTTCGACATGGGCCTGAGCCTGGGTACCGCCTACAACCAGGCCGGCAAGACCGACGAGCAGGCCGCCAACGCCGCCTTCGGTGGTGACCGCGACGCCAAGCTGTACGGCGTGGGTGCCAAATACGCCGTCGGCGACCTCTACCTGGCCGCTACCTACTCCCACGGTGAAGACCACCTGTTCGTCAACAACGGCTACGCCGAGAAGATGGATGGCTACGAAGCCGTCGCCCAGTACGCCTTCGGCAAGTTCAAGCCGTCCCTGGCCTACCTGCGTACCGACGTGAAGGACAACGCTCGCGGCATCGATGACACCGCCACCGAGTACGTTTCCATCGGTGCCTGGTACAACTTCACCGACAACTTCAACGCCTACGTTGATTACAAGATCAACCTGCTGGACAACGTCAACGGTACCCACACCAACTCGCTGGGCAAAAACACCGACGACGTGGTCGCCGTGGCCCTGCAGTACAACTTCTAAGTCTTCCCTGAATTGCCTACTGTATTTTTTACCGGCCGCCCAGCGGCCGGTTTTTTATTGCCCGTCAGATGTTGACCCGCGCCAGACTCGGCTCGCGGTGAAAGCAGTTCACCAGCAGCAGCAAGGTCGTCACCCCGACCGTGCCCAGCACCAGCCAGGGTAACCAGGGCTGGCCCTGCAGCATGGCGTAGTCATGCAGCGCACCGCCCCCCACGTAACCCGTCATGCCCCCCAGCGCCAGCCCCAGCCGACTGAAGCCCATGTAGCTGCCGCGTGCCCCCGGCTGTGCGAGCTTGGTCATCAGCGTCTCCCGCGCCGGTTCGGCGATGACGATCCCTAAGTAGAAGCAGGCCAGCAGCATGAACACCGCGGGCAGTGTGTTGGCAAAGGCCACCAGCCCGATGCCGGTGGTCATCAGCAGCACCCCCGCCATCAAGCGGCTCTCCAGCTTGAAGTGGCGCTCGCCATAGCGCGCCAGCGGATAGAGCAGCGCCAGTGAGATGGCGGTCTCCAGGGTATACATCCAGCCCACCGCCGTGGTGGTACCCGCCATCTGCTTGACCAGGATGGGGAAGATCAGCATCACCTGGACCCAGAGCGCGTAGTAGCCGCTCAGGATCAGCACCAGCCGGCAGAACGCCTTGTCCGCAATCACCTGGCCGAGACCGGCGCGGATCGGGGTCGGTCGCACCGAGAGCTTGTAGGCGGGCAGGATCAGCAGGTTGCACAGCGCGGCGCAGACAAACAGGCCGGCCCCCAGCAGACAGACATACTCGAAGTCGAAATTGAGCAGCCAGCTGCCAAGCAGGGCCCCCACCACGGCGCCGGCGCTCTCCAGCATCATCAACAAGGATATGTAGCGCCCCCGCTGACGGGGCCGGGTGAATTTGATCACCAGTGCGGCGCGGGGCGGATCGAACAGACAGCCCCCCAGCCCCGAGATGACGCAGGAGAGGATCAGCTCCAGCCCGCTCTGGGCATAGGCCAGGCTGGCAAACCCCGCCGCCCGCAGCAGCATGCCGCCCACGATGAGCGGTCGCGCGCCGAACTTGTCCGCCAGCGAGCCTCCCAGGATCCCCAACCCCTGCTGAGTCAGCTGGCGCAAGCCCAGCGCCAGCCCCACCACCCCGGCCGCCCAGCCTAGCTGATCCACGAAGCGCAGGCTGATCATGGGCATCACCACGAAGAACCCCAGGATCACCAACAGGGAATCCAACGCCAAAAACCACCGCCCCAACCGCCTCGCCCGCTCCACCATGACTACCTGCCCCCTGCTTCTCTGATGACCTTCCGATTGATTCGCCTCATCGCCCGAATGACGCCGTCACCAAACGGGCTCAAGGTGCAACAAGCCCCTGAACCGATATGGCAATATGCCAAAGCACAACGATTGATACTGCTATTCTGGAAGGACGCCAGATATAGTGGTAGCCGACAACTGGCTATATTTTATATTGGATTATGTTATGGCTATGACCCTCGACGATCTGCAATTGCTGCTGGATGTGGTCAATCGCGGCAGCTTCAGCAAGGCAGCCGCCGTGCGCGGCTGGTCACAACCCATGGTGAGCCAGCGGATCGCCGTGCTGGAACAGGATCTGGGCCAGCCCCTGTTTCGCCGCCATCGGCGCGGCGCCACCCCTACCCCGGCCTGCGAGCAGTTCCTGCCTGCCGCGAGTGCGGCACTGAGCGCGCTGGAAGGGGGTCGCCTGGCGATGCAGGGAGCACCGGCGCTGCCGCGCATCCGGCTCGCCTGCCTGCCTTCCCTGACGACCGTGGTGTTCGGCCCCCTGCTGCTGGCACTGGTCGACGAGACCTTCGAGATCCGCTGCAACACGGATCACTCCGGCATCATCATGCAGGAGCTGCTGACCGGCGAGACCGACGTCGGCTTCATCCTCAAGTGTCCGGCCATCGCCGGCATCCAGCTCGAACTGCTCTATCGCTCCCCCATCATAGCCGTGGCCTGCGCCACCCATCCGCTGGCCGGGCGGCAGGGCCTGACCCTGCAGGACATAGCCAACGAGCGGCTGGCACCCCAGCAGTGGGGCACCGGCTGCGACGAGCTGATCCTGCAGTTGCGCCTGCTGCGCCAGGTGGCGAGCCCGCTGCACGCCATCCAGCCCGCCAGCGCGGCGCGGGAGCTGGCGCTGGAGCACGGCTTCATCACCCTGATGCCGGCGCTCGCCATCGCCCGGGATCTGGAGTTCGGCCGGCTGGTGCAACTGGACGTGGTGGATCTGCCGCCGGATCACTGGGACGTGATGATGGCCTGGCGCAGCGGCAAACGGCCCAATCCCGCCAAGGAGCGGGTGCTGGAAGCCGCCCGTACCCTGGCCCGGCGCTGGGCGGGCAAATCCGCATAAAAAAAGCGCCGGACAAGTCCGGCGCTCTATCTCTGTTACGGTGACTCAGGCTCAGTAGCTGGCCTTGAGGGTCACCCCCGAGAAGGCACTGTAGGCGCTCAGTTGCACGTTCCAGGTCCCCGCCTTGGGCGAGTTCAGGGTGCAGGTCTCGGCGTTGCCGCTCTTGTAGGGGCGGCAATCATAGCTGCTGCTGGTCGGCACGCTGCCGAACTTCACATACAGATCCGCATCACCGGTACCGCCGCCGCTGGCGATCACCAGCTGGCTCTTGCCGGCCGGCACGTCGATGGTGAAGTTCAGCTTGCCACCCTTGGCGGCGGAGAGACCGCTCACCGGTACCCCGTTTTGCAGCACGCTGCCCGGCTGCGGCGTGGTGCCGCCACAGGTGGCATTGACCCCGACAGTGGTAAAGGCTGCCGCCACGTCGGTCACGCTGTAGCCCAGATCGGTAGCCGCCTTGGTCACCCCGCAGGCGCCCTGATCGAAGGTGGTGTTGGCGCCCCAGTAGAGGCGGTTGGCCAGCACGAACACTTCGAAGGCCTTGCGGGTGTTCCAGCCGCTGGTATTGGCCAGCAGGTAGAAGGCGCGGTTGTAGACACCTGAGCTGTGGTGCACGTCGATGCCATCGTAGTAGTCGCTGGCATGGCCGATGGAGCTGCCGTCCCGGGTCGGATCTTCGAAGTAGCGCAGCGAGCCGTTGCCCTTGAAGATCTGGGCGCCCACCAGCCAGTCGTTGCTGCCCTTCATGAAGTTCTCGGCCGCTTCCCCCGCCATGTCGGAGAAGGCCTCGTTGATGCCGCCCGACTGACCGGAGTAGACCAGCCCGGAGTTCTGCTCGGTAAAGCCGTGGCTCACCTCGTGGGCCGCCACGTCCAGGCTCACCAGCGGATAGAAGGTAGTGGCGCCGTCACCGAAGGTCATCTGGCTGCCGTCCCAGAAGGCGTTCTCGTAGTTGCGGCTGTAGTGCACCCGCATCTTCAGCTTGAAGGTCAGCGGCGCCGTGTTGTACCAGTTGCGGTACATGTCGAACACCACGTTGCCGAAGTAGTGGGCGTCGTTGAGCGGCGAGTAGGCGCCGTTGATCTCCTTGACCGTGTTCTCCGGGCAGGTGAACTGGTGTACCGAGCCACCGCTGGTGGCATGGTTCAGGTTGATGGTGTCCACGTTGGCACTGCTCATCCGGCAGCTGTCATCCACCAGCAGCGGGCCGAAGTCGGCGCCGTAGAAATACTTGCCGGTCTTGACGTTGCCACCCGGGCCGGTGGCGTCCTTGTGGTTGATCCCTTCCCAGCGCTTGAGCTCGCTGCCGTTCTGGGCATCGATCACCACGAAGGGGCGGCTCGGCTCGTCGCTCGCCGCCAGCCAGGAGACCAGATAGACCAGGCGGGCCTGACCGGCCTCATCCTGCATCACGAACAGCTTGACCCGCTCGTTGCTGCCCTTGGCCCCGGCCCGCGCCTTGCTGGCGGCATCGGCCGGCGACAGAGCGGCGGTCGGACTGGCCACGTCGGCATCGATCTGGCGCAGGATCTGGCCGGAAACCTGGCTTATCTGCCCGCCGAGGGACTGCTCGGCCACCAGCACCTGGCCCCAGACCGGGATGCCGTGCCAGGTCTGCTCATAGCGCACCCGCTGCTGACCGTTGGGCAGCTTGACCGCCCGCACCTGACGAAACTCGCCATCCCCTGCCAGCGCGCTCACCCCGGCAGCGCCGCTCGGCGCCCCTTGAATGCCCGCAACCTGATGCACATCCACCTGTTCTGCAGCCAGCGCAGCGCTTCCCCAGCAGGCCAATACCACGGCCAAATAGACTTTGTTCATCCGTCTTTTCCTTAAGTCGATGAAGATTACACGTCGGGTCCGTTGCCCGGCGTTCCTACACTAGTTGGCACGTTCAAGATTGCTGCCTGTCATATGTGACAGCGCAGCACAAACCCATAGCAGGATCTGCTGTTGCCCCTGTTTGGTCGCGTGAAAAGAGCTAAAAATGGCGAATAACACCAAAAAAAGCCGAACAATGGCCAGGCGCTTTCTGGCCGCCACCAATCGCCCCTCCATATGGGGATGGCGGGGCGCAAGAACAGTTGGAAAACCCTTGGCGTACAAGGGGTTGATTGGCTACATTGGCGGTTTGGCGGCCCGTTTCAGGCCCAGATTGGAGGGGAGGTGCGGATGTTTTCATGGCAACTGGACGACGAGCTGGCGCTGCTGTTCCTGCAGCCCGACATGGCCAGCGAACTCTTTGCCCTGTGTCGGGAGAACCGCGACTACCTGACCCAGTGGCTGCCCTGGCCGCCCTACATTCAGCAGCCCGCCGACAGTGCCACCTTCATCCGCCACGCCATCGAGAAGTTTGCCCGCGGCGAGGGGCTGACCACCGCCATCGAGTATCAGGGGGAAGTGGTTGGCGTCATCGGTTACAACCAGATCGACCGGGCACTGGCCAAGGTCAGCATCGGCTACTGGCTGGCCGAGCGCTGGCAAGGCAACGGCATCATCACCCGCGCCTGCCAGGCCCTGATCCATCACGCCTTCGAGGAGATGGGGATGGAGAAGGTGGAGATCAGCGCCGCCACCGACAACGAACCCAGCCGGGCCGTCTGCGAGCGCCTCGGCATGCAGCAGGAGGGGATCACCCGCCGTGCTGAGCGGCTGGCCGACCGCATCGTGGATCACGTTCACTACAGCCTGCTGCGCGATGAGTGGCTCAGGCAGAGGGATCACTGATGGCGCTGCCACACCTGTGCACGGCCCGCTGCCAGCTCACCATACTGCCCCCCGAACGGGCCGATCTGATGCTGGATTTCTATCTGCGCAACCGCACCCACCTCGCCCCCTGGGAGCCCAGCCGGGACGAGAGCTTCTACACCCTGAGCCACTGGCACGGCCGGCTGCGCGACAGCTATGGCCAGTTCTTCAATGGCAGCGGGGTGCATCTGGTGGCGCTCGATCCCCATGGTGAGCAGGTGATCGCCACCTGCAACTTCACCAACATCCTGATGGGCGCCTTCAAGGCCTGCCATCTGGGTTATGCCATCGACCAGGCCCATCAGGGACAGGGACTGATGCAAGAGATCGTCGAGGCCGGCATCGACTACCTGTTCCGGGAACACGGCCTGCACCGCATCATGGCCGGCTACATGCCGTCGAATCTGCGCAGCGGCGCCCTGCTCGAGCGGCTCGGCTTCGAGCGGGAGGGGTACGCCAAAGACTACCTGATGATCAACGGCCGCTGGGAGGATCATATCCTCACCGCGCGCCTCAACCCGGCGCTCTAGCCGGTTCTCTTGCCGGCAAGGACCCCGTCAAAGGCGGGGAACGGGCATAAAAAAACGGGCCCGAAGTTGCCTTCGGGCCCGTTCTTCAGATGAGGTGCAGGCTTAGTTGGCCTTGGCATCGCTCACTGCGGCTTCTGCCTTGGTGGCTACGTCAGCGGCAGCCTTCTCAACGGTTGCAGTCGCTTCGGAAGCGGCCTTCTCTACGGTAGAGGTGGCTTCGCTAGCGGCTTTTTCAACAGTTGCAGCAACGTCGGCGGCCGGAGTAGCAGCCGGAGCGGCGGCTTCTTCTTTCTGACCACAAGCGGTCAACATCAGACCCAGGATACCGGCTACCAGTACTTTGTTCATGTGCATACCCTCAGAAAAATATGGAGAGATGGTTGGTACAACCATCACAGTGCGTCCTTTCACCCGGTGAAAAACCCATATGCCGGGAGCCAAGAGGCGCGCGAAATATATCCCCATACGCGCCCAATGAAAACGAGTATCACAATGATATTTTCTCGTTGGCTGGATGAAAAGAACTACTACAACGACAAACATTAATACAAAACACTGTAAACGGCGCAGTTTTGTACAATAAAACGCCACAGGCCTCGTGATTGCTGGCAATAAACGGCTATTGCATTGTGCCGGCAACCACGCGCGGACTGCGCCTCAATCAGACAGGATCTGACAAGCCAGCCGCTTGCCCTCGCGGGCGCTGTCGCGGGCCAGGTCCAGCAGCGCCATCACCGCCAGCGCCTCGCCGGCCGGCACCGGGTTCTCCCCCTCCCCACGGATGGCGGCGCAGACGCCGCGATAGTAGGCGCCGTAGTCCCCTGCCTCGCCGGCCACGCTCTGCTGCTGCAGCTGACCGTCGCGGATCCGGCTGAGCTGGCCGGGTTCGTTGTCCACTCCCCAGTCTGCCGCCGGCGGCCGCTTGCCGAGCTTGAGCTGCTCCTCCTGCACATCCATGCCGAACTTGATGAAGGAGCCCTCGCTGCCGTGGATGACAAACCGCGGCATGGTGGCCGACACCAGGCAGCTGCCGTGCAGCACGACCCGCATCTCGCCATAGCCGAGCACCACGTGGAAGTAGTCATCCGCCAGGGCACCGGGGCGCTGCTGGGCCAGATCCGCCTGCAGCCAGTCCGGCGGACCGAACAGCTGGAGCGACTGGTCGAGGATGTGGGGGCCGAGATCGAACCAGAGACCGGAGCCCGGACCGCCCGCCTCGCGCCAGCGCTGGCGCACCTCGGGACGATAGCGATCGAAGTGGGATTCGAACTGGGCGACCTGACCGAGCGCCCCCTCCGCCAGCAGGCGGCGTACGGTGAGAAAGTCACCGTCCCAGCGTCGGTTGTGGAAGATGCTGAGCAGTCGCTGCTGCTTCTCCGCCAGCTCGACCAGCGCCTTCGCCTCGGCCAGATCCAGGGCGAACGGCTTGTCGATCACCACGTGCTTGCCGGCCAACAGGGCCTCGCGGGCGATGGGGGCATGGGTGTCGTTGGGAGTGGCGATCACCACCAGATCGACCGACGGGTCCGCCAGCACCTCGGCCAGCGAACCGACCCGGCAACCGGGTAGCTCGGCCTGCACCTTGGCGGCATCGCGGCTCACCACCCAGCCGAGGGAGAGCCCGGGCGTGCTGGTCAGAAACGGGGCGTGAAAGGTTTGGCCTGCAAAGCCGTAGCCCACCAGGGCGGCATTGATTGTGTGGCTCATCCGGTTTTCTCCACGGGTAGCTGTGTCACAGGGCGCAGGCAAACCCTTGCCTGCCAAATAGAGAAGGGGGCCCAAGGCCCCCTGAGTGTGCCAATCAGAGCACAGGATTTATTGCAAACACAAGCGCCGGCCCTGGCGGGTCATCAGCATCAGCAGGGGGGGCAGCAGCAGCCACATGTGCAGCGCCAGCTGGCTGAGCGGATCGTGCATCAGCACGCCGATGAAGCCCACCAGCGCGCCGGAGCCGCTCATCTGGAACAGACCGAGCAGGGCGGCGGCGGTGCCGGCGCAGTGGCCGAACGGTGCCAGCGCCATGCCGGCGGCGGCGCCCAGGATCATGGCAAAGCCGATGCTGGAGAGAAACACCGGCCCCATCATGGCCAGCGGATGCTCGATGTGCATGGCCAGGGTCAAGGCGATGGCGGAGAGCAGCAGCACCAGCAGGCCGATGCGCAGGGTGCGTCTTGGCCCCACCCTGGCGATGAAACGGGGCGCCAGGAAGCAGGCCAGGATGTTGAGTGCCGCGTTGGCGGTGAACCAGTAGCTGAAGCCGCTCATGTCCAGCCCCAGCTTCACCATCAGCTGCACCGGCGCCGCGGTGACATAGGCCAGGATCACCGCCATCGCCAGCATGCACAGCGTCGCGTTGAACAGGAAGCTCGGGGAGCGCAGCACCGGGCTGTAGCGCGACCAGCTGATGAGCGGGCCGCTGCTGCTGGTCTCTTCCGGACGGGTCTCCGGCATCCGCCACAGCAGCCAGCTACCGACGATGACCGCATAACCGGCCATGAACCAGAAGTTGGCAGACCAGCCCGCCTTGGCGGTGAGCCAGCCACCGAGCAAGGGGGCCAGCGCCGGAATAAAGCAGATGGCACCGTTCAGGTAGGAGATCATCTGACCGCTCTTCTTGGGGCCGTAGCTGTCACGCACCACCGAGAAAGCGGCCACCGAGGTGGCACAGGCGCCAAAACCCTGCAGCACCCGCGCCAGCATCAACTCGCCGAGGCTCGCGGCAAAGCCGGCCCCCAGGGCGCTCAGACCGTAGAGCAGCACACCGCCAAGGGCGATGGGCTTGCGGCCGTAGCGATCGGCCAGCGGCCCCACCAGCAGTTGTCCCAGTCCCATGCTGAACAGGAACCAGGTGATGGTGCCCTGCATCAGGGTCACCTCGGCCCCCAGCTGCTCGGCCATCTGTGGGATGGCGGGCAGGTAGATGTCGATGGCCAGCGGACTGAACAGCACCAGTAGGACAAGCAGAAGAATCAATGGCATCAGTCACCTCGTGGCATGGGGAAAATAGATTGGGGCGCGAGTCTACTGGCTCACAGTAATGAATTGAAATGGTATTTAATCACTTCTGTTATTCCATTCAGGAAACATTCATTTTATCTGCATCTTGCCATGACCCCGGCAAGGGTGATCCAGGGCAATTGGCGCTTTTCCTGGGCGCCAGCCCCGCATAGAATGCGCAGATTATTTTTGCGGAGGTGCTCGATGAACAAGCTTGTCCTGGCAACAGGGAACCAGAAAAAGGTGAAGGAATTGGCCGCCATGCTGGCCGATATGAAGATCCAGGTGATCCCACAGAGCGAGTTTGCGGTCTCCGATGCCGAAGAGACCGGCACCACCTTCGTCGAGAATGCCATCATCAAGGCCCGCCACGCCGCCCGCATCACCGGCCTGCCGGCGGTTGCCGACGACTCCGGCCTGGAAGTGGATCTGCTGCACGGCCGTCCCGGCGTCTACTCCGCCCGCTTTGCCGGTGAGGGTGCCAGCGACAAGGACAACATCGACAAGCTGCTGGGCGAGCTGAAAGGGGCCCCCGAGTATCTCAAGAGCGCCCGTTTCTGGTGCGTGCTGGTCTACATGCGCCACGCCGACGATCCCACCCCCATCATCTGCCAGGCCAGCTGGGAAGGGATGATCATCGACGAGCCGCGCGGCCAGCACGGCTTTGGCTATGACCCGGTGTTCTTCGTGCCCGATCACGACTGCACCTCGGCCCAGATGCCGGCCGAGCTCAAGAACCAGCTGAGCCATCGCGGCCAGGCGCTGGCTAAGCTCAAATCTGCTCTGGCGGCGGTCAACTAAAGCGCTGTCTCCCGCCGCGTTGTCATCTACAATGGGGGCCGTCGGCCCCCGTTTCGTTCGCGGCGCCCCGGCCCGTTGTCATCGACGACAAGGGCAACCCGACCCCTGATGATTTTTTGAATACTGGAAACCCCATGCTGCAACTGCCGCCCCTCTCCCTCTATATCCACGTGCCCTGGTGTGTCCAGAAGTGTCCCTACTGCGACTTCAACTCCCACGCCCAGAAGGGAGAGCTGCCCCACCTCGAGTACGTGGCCGCCCTGCTGGAGGATCTGGAGCAAGACCTGCACTGGGCCCAGGGACGCTCCCTCTCCTCCATCTTCATCGGCGGCGGCACGCCGAGTCTGCTCTCCGTGGAGGCCATGCAGGCACTGCTGGACGGGGTACGTGCGCGCATCGAACTCACCGCGGACTGCGAGATCACCATGGAGGCCAACCCGGGCACGGTGGAGGCGGACAAGTTCGCCGGCTTCCAGCGGGCCGGCATCAACCGCATCTCCATCGGGGTGCAGAGCTTCCAGCAGGAGAAGCTGACCCGGCTCGGCCGCATTCACGGCCCCGAAGAGGCGCGCAAGGCCGCCGAGCTGGCTCACGCCATCAAACTGCCCACCTTCAACCTGGATCTGATGCACGGCCTGCCGGATCAGAGCCTGGCGGACGCGCTCTCGGATCTGCAGCAGGCCATCGACTGCGCGCCGCCGCACCTCTCCTGGTACCAGCTCACCATAGAGCCGAACACGGCGTTCGCCTCCAAGCCGCCCACCCTGCCGGAGGATGACACCCTGTGGGACATCTACGAGCAGGGCCACGCCATGCTCACCGCCCACGGCTATCAGCAGTACGAGATCTCGGCCTATGCCAAGGCAGGCTACCAGTGCCGCCACAACCTCAACTACTGGCGCTTCGGCGACTATCTGGGGATCGGCTGCGGCGCCCACGGCAAGGTGACGGATCTCGCCAACCAGCAGATCCTGCGCACCGCCAAGGTGAAGCACCCGAAAGGTTATCTGGACCCGAGCCGCCCTTATCTGGACGAACAGTGGCAAGTGAGTGCGGACGATCTGCCGCTCGAGTACTTCATGAATCGGTTCAGATTGTTTGAACCGGCCCCCAAGGCGGAGTTCGAGGCCTATACCGGGCTGTCGCTGGAACGGGTAGAGACCATGCTGGCGATTGCCCAGAGCAAGGAGCTGATCGAGGATCTCGGCGACAGCTGGCAGCTGACGTCCCTCGGTCATCGCTATCTCAACGTGCTGCTCGAGCTCTTTATGGACGAGTGAGGTAACCGCCTTTAACCAGATGAAACACAAGCGGGGCGCCATGAGCGCCCCGCTTGTTTTGGTTCCAAGAACCTGTTCACGGTCTGTCGCGAGAGGCTGTCAGCAAGGTGAAGAGCAGCGCAGGAACCGGAGTGTGTAAGTACACATGAGGATTCCGAGCAGCACATGAGCCTTGATCACGGCCTCGCAGCAAGATCGTGGACAGGTTCCAAAGCAGAAACCCGCTCAACAGCAGACGCGTACCATCTGCTGTTGACCGGGCTCCCACCGCTTGCCGTGCTTGGCCTTGCGCTGATAGCTGCCCTTGCCTTTCTTGCTCGGTTCGACCCGGGCCTGGAACAGGGGAGAGGTCACTAGTGCCTTGAGGTGGTTGTCCTGAATGATGCCGCGCTGATGTTCGCAGGCGGGCTCGGTGGTGACCCGGGTCACCTTCTTCTTGGCCATATCGGCTCCTTGATGCGGTTGGTCGTGTTTGCCCATCGCCCCTGCCACCACAGATCCGGGGCAGGCGGCGAAAAAACGTGCCGATTGTGCACCTCTCCCGGCCCGCCTGCAAGGGGGCTGGTATGCTCCTCAGGCCGGTTGATAGACGACCCGCACCAGCCCGCTCGGCAGCACGGTGCTCGACACCGGTACCAGCGCGCCGGGCAGCGGCCCTGCAAAGAGCGACACCCCGCCCCCCAGGGTGACCGGCACCCAGAACAGGATCAGCTCGTCCACCAGCGCGGCCTGCAGTCCCTGCCTGACCACCTCGCCGCCATCCAGATAAAGATGGCGGCTACCCGCCTGCCACAGCTCGTCCAGCACCTGCGCCAGCGCCCCCTGCCGAAAGGAGACGTGCTCACGGGGAGCGGCGGGTCTGTGGGTCAATACCACCACCGGCTTGTCGCCATAAAACCACTCGGGAAAGCCGAGCACAGTATCGTAGCTGTTGCGCCCCATCAGCAGGGTATCAACGCTCGCCATCAGTGCGCTGTAGCCGGTCTCTTCCTGGGAGTCGCCGTTGTAGGGCTCAAGCCAGGCCAGATCGCCCCCCTCCCCGGCAATGAAGCCGTCGAGGGAGAGGGCAAGAAAGGCGGATACCCGGGGCCGGCGCAGCTCAGTGCTCATGGTCGTGGTGCTCATGACGGGAGGGGGCGCCGGACTCCAGCGTCTCCAGGATGGCGCAGTGCTCCGCCGAGCGAGGGCCGCCGCAGCAGATGTTGGAGAGCTCGCGCAGGTTGTCGCGAAAACGGGTCAGCTCGACGATCTTCTGCTCCACCTGTTCGAGCTTGGTGTCGGCCACCGCCTTCACCTCCTGACAGGTGACCTTGGCCTTGTTGGTATCGAGATCCAGCAGCTCGCCGATGTCGGCCAGCGAGAACCCCACCGACTTGGCGCGGATGATGAACTCCAGCCGCCGCTTGTCCTGCTCGCCATAGAGGCGATAGCCGGACTCGTTGCGAATGCCTGGCGAGATGAGACCATTCTTCTCGTAAAAACGCAGGGTATCCGCCTTCACCCCGCACGCCTTGGCCAGCTCCCCGATCCGATACATGCCTTTTCTCCCGTTGAATTTGCCACACAGCCACAACCGGCCCCCACTATCGCCCCTTTGCCCGGCGATTGCCAGCCGGCAGCGGGAAAGAGGACGCGGCCACCCTTTTGCCATCAAGAGACTGAAAAGACAAACGTTTCACAAAAACCGGCCAGAAAACGTTTAACACCGCACCAGGCAAGGCTTTGTCACTTTAAAAAATCCACCACGGGTCACATTTTTTGTGTAGAATACGCGCCCACAAGAGAGCGTCGCGTCAAGCGGGCATTTCCTAAAACGCTTTTGCCTGTCGGCAGGTTTTTCAGGCGAGAGCGGTTTGCGAAATCCCCCACTTCCATTTATTTGGGGACTCTCTGTGTTGAGCCTCGCCTCCCATGGAACGGTCCCCGTTATGCTGAGGACGATAGTGTGATGGAACAAGCTCGACCCATTCGCCGTGCACTGCTGAGTGTGTCTGACAAGACTGGCATCCTGGAATTTGCCAAGGCACTCAACGAACGTGGCGTGGCCCTGCTCTCCACCGGCGGTACCGCCAAGCTGCTGGCCGACGCCGGTCTGCCGGTGACCGAGGTCTCCGATTACACGGGATTCCCTGAAATGATGGATGGCCGGGTCAAGACCCTGCATCCCAAGGTCCACGGCGGCATTCTCGGCCGGCGCGAGCAAGACGACGCCATCATGGCCCAGCACGCTATCTCCCCCATCGATATGGTCGTGGTCAACCTCTATCCCTTCGCCGCGACCGTCGCCAAGCCCGGCTGCACCCTGGCCGATGCAGTCGAGAACATCGACATCGGCGGCCCGACCATGGTTCGCTCCGCCGCCAAGAATCACAAAGATGTGGCCATCGTGGTCAAGGCTGCCGACTATGACCGCGTCATCCGCGAGATGGATGGCAACGGCAACAGCCTGAAACTGGCCACCCGTTTCGATCTGGCCATTGCCGCCTTCGAGCACACTGCCGCCTACGACGGCATGATCGCCAACTACTTCGGCACCATGGTTCCCTCTTACGGTGACAACAAGGAGGGTGACGAGGCGTCCCGCTTCCCGCGCACCTTCAACAGCCAGTTCATCAAGAAGCAAGACATGCGCTACGGCGAGAACAGCCACCAGGCCGCCGCCTTCTATGCCGAGGAGCAGGCCGCACCGGGCTCGGTGGCGAGCGCCATCCAGCTGCAGGGCAAGGCCCTCTCCTACAACAACATCGCCGACACCGATGCGGCGCTGGAGTGCGTCAAGGAGTTCGACCAGCCGGCCTGCGTCATCGTCAAGCACGCCAACCCGTGCGGCGTGGCCATCGGCAGCGACCTGCTGAGCGCCTACGAGCGCGCCTGGCAGACCGACCCCACCTCCGCGTTTGGCGGCATCATCGCCTTCAACCGTGAACTGGATGGCGCCACCGCCAAGGCCATCGTCGAGCGTCAGTTCGTCGAGGTGATCATCGCCCCCACCGTCAGCCAGGCGGCCCGCGACACGGTCGCCGCCAAGCAGAACGTGCGGCTGCTCGAGTGCGGTCAGTGGACCGCGCCGGCGCAAGGCTTTGACTTCAAGCGCGTCAACGGCGGCCTGCTGGTGCAGGAGCGCGACCTTGGCATGGTGACCCTGGGGGATCTGACCGTAGTCAGCAAGCGTCAGCCCACCGAGGCCGAACTGAACGACCTGCTGTTCTGCTGGAAGGTGGCCAAGTTCGTCAAATCCAACGCCATCGTCTATGCCAAAGACGGCCAGACCATCGGCGTGGGTGCCGGCCAGATGAGCCGCGTCTACTCGGCCAAGATAGCCGGCATCAAGGCCGAGGATGAAGGGCTGACCGTGGCGGGGTCCGTCATGGCCTCCGATGCCTTCTTCCCGTTCCGCGACGGCATCGACGCCGCAGCGGCCGCCGGCATCTCCTGCGTCATCCAGCCCGGTGGCTCGATGCGCGACCAGGAGGTGATCGACGCCGCCGACGAACACGGCATGTGCATGCTGTTCACCAACATGCGCCACTTCCGTCACTGATGGATCAGGGCCGCCGTCGGCGGCCCTTTTGTTGTCTCTTTTCACCTGGCTATTTTCACCTGGCTATTTTCACCGGCGCAGGCTTTTGGCCCGCCAGTGACCCCGAATAGAAGCGAGCGATACGATGAAAGTACTGATCATTGGCAACGGCGGCCGTGAACACGCCCTGGCCTGGAAGGCCAAGCAATCCCCCCTGGTGACCCGGGTCTTCGTCGCCCCCGGCAATGCCGGCACAGCCCATGAAGGGAGCATCGAGAACGTGGCTATCTCCGCCACCGACATCCCGGCCCTGCTGGCGTTTGCCAAGGAGCAGCGCATCGGTCTGACCATCGTCGGGCCGGAAGCGCCGCTGGTGAAAGGGGTGGTCGATGCGTTCCGCGCCGAGGGGCTGGCCATCTTTGGCCCGACCGCCGCCGCCGCCCAGCTGGAAGGCTCCAAGGCGTTTGCCAAGGATTTTCTGGCCCGCCACGCCATCCCGACCGCCGAGTACCAGAACTTCACCGAGGTGGAGCCGGCGCTGGCCTACCTGCGCGAGAAGGGCGCCCCCATCGTCATCAAGGCTGACGGCCTGGCCGCCGGCAAGGGGGTCATCGTTGCCATGACCCTGAGCGAGGCGGAAGAGGCGGTACGCGACATGCTCTCCGGCAACGCCTTTGGCGACGCCGGGGCCCGGGTGGTGATCGAGGAGTTTCTGGACGGGGAAGAGGCGAGCTTCATCGTCATGGTGGACGGCGAGCATGTGCTGCCGATGGCCACCAGCCAGGATCACAAACGGGTCGGTGATGGCGATACCGGCCTCAACACCGGCGGCATGGGCGCCTACTCCCCCGCCCCCGTGGTCACGGCCGACGTGCACCGCAAGGTGATGGAGCAGGTGATCATGCCGACCGTGCGCGGCATGGCGGCCGAGGGCAACGTCTACACCGGTTTCCTCTACGCCGGTCTGATGATCGACGGCCAGGGCAACCCCAAGGTGATCGAGTTCAACTGCCGCTTCGGCGATCCCGAAACCCAGCCCATCATGCTGCGCATGCGCTCCGATCTGGTGGAGCTCTGCCTGGCCGCCTGCGCCGGCAAGCTGGATCAGGTCGAAGCCATCTATGACCCCCGCGTCGCCATCGGTGTGGTGCTGGCGGCGGGCGGCTACCCCGGCGACTACCAGCAGGGCAAGCCCATCAGCGGCCTGCCGGTGGAAGAGGCGAGCGGCGAGAAGGTATTCCACGCCGGCTCGCAGCTGGAAGGCGATACCGTGGTGACCGCCGGTGGCCGCGTGCTGTGTGCCACTGCCCTCGGCCACAGCGTGGCCGAGGCGCAAAAACGGGCCTATCAGCTGGCAGGTCGCATCAAGTGGGACGGCGTCTTCTACCGCCACGACATCGGCTGGCGCGCCATCGAGCGTGAACAGCAGCAGTAATCAACAGGGCCCGCAAGGGCCCTCTCTTTATCCGGCGTATCTCGCGGTCACGCAGCCCGGTAGATGACTCGAATGGCCTGGTTCGCTTGGCTCAGCAACTTCCTTACATCTCCCCCTTCCCCGTTACCCTTTGTGACAAAAAACAGCAATATTCACAAACAGTTCACGCACTGTCATGGCATCATGCCTGTGATGAATCCAAACAAGGGTTCATAAGAAGCCACACAAGATCGATAAGCATGTCGTTTAAATAAGGAAATCCCATGTTGAAAACTGTTCGCCCCCTGTTGCTGCCCCTGATGTTTGGCCTGATGACCCTGCCCGCCATGGCCGGTGAGCTGGAACAGCCGATGAAGAAGATCGGCTTCAACTACAAGCAGGCGGTCAAGGCTGACGATGCCGCCACCATGGAAAAATACATCAACGAGATGAAGGCGCAGTTCGACATCGCCAAGCAGAAGAACATGCCAGCCGCCAAGAAAGAGAAGTTCCTGGAAGGCATGAACGAAGTGCAGACCGAGCTGGATGCCAGCCTGGCCGCCCTCAAGGCGGGTGACGAAGCCAAGGCACGCGAGCACCTGGCCAAGGTCAACGACCTGAAGAAGGAGTACCACAAATATGCCAAGCAAAAAGGCTGATCCCTTCCACTGGGATAGTCTGGTCCGCCTCACCCACTGGGGTGTGGCGGCCATCTGTATCGGCAACCTCTGGCTCAACGAGGCGGGCGAGGAGTGGCACGAGCGGCTGGGTTACCTGGCCATCGCCCTGATCAGCCTGCGCCTGGCGTGGGGGCTCTCGTTTGCCAAGGGCCATGCCCGGTTGCGAGCCCTCATCCCAAGCCGGGAAGATTTTCGCCAGCAAGCGGTGGAGCTGCGCGAGCGCACGCCACCGGCCCCTGGTCACCACGGCAGCGGCAAGCTGGCGGTCTGGACACTCTGGCTGCTGATCCTGGCCACCGCCGGTACCGGCTGGTTCCAGAATACCGAGATGGGGTTCGAGCTGGGAGCGGACGACTGGCACGTCTGGTGTACCTGGGCCCTGCAGGGCATGATAGCGCTGCACCTGCTGGCCATCCTGTTCACCTCCTGGCGCCAGCGCAGCAATCTGGTGAAGCGCATGTTGCCCGCCCGGCGCCACAGTGCCCCCGAACAGGCTCCAGCCCATCAGGATCAGGGTTCCTGACCCGTGTGACGCTCTCATTTGAGCAATAAAAAGGCCGCTCATGAAGAGCGGCCTTTTTATTGAATTTGGTGGCCCCTGCCCGACTTGAACGGGCGACCAATCGATTATGAGTCGACTGCTCTAACCAACTGAGCTAAGGGGCCATTGATACTGGTTTGCGGCGTGGATTATAGGGGATGGCGGATACCCCGTCCATAGGCATATCAACCACTTGGCGAGATTTCATCCATATTCAAGCGGTTCCGTGGCTCATCTTCACACCCCCGTCACCACAGATAAAACAAAGCCCCGCATGGCGGGGCTTTTTGGCAGCGGTTACGGGTTGTCCCCGTCCGGGATTACTCGTCCAGGAAGCTGCGCAGTACTTCGGAGCGGCTCGGGTGGCGCAGCTTGCGCAGCGCCTTGGCTTCGATCTGACGAATACGCTCACGGGTAACGTCGAACTGCTTGCCCACTTCCTCGAGGGTGTGGTCAGTGTTCATGTCGATACCGAAACGCATGCGCAGTACCTTGGCCTCACGGGCGGTCAGGCCGGCCAGCACTTCGCGGGTGGCGTTGCGCAGGCTCTCGCTGGTGGCAGCATCCGCTGGCAGAGCCAGGGTGGTATCTTCGATGAAGTCACCCAAGTGGGAATCTTCATCATCACCGATGGGCGTCTCCATGGAGATGGGCTCTTTGGCGATCTTCAATACCTTGCGGATCTTGTCTTCCGGCATGCCCATGCGCATGGCCAGCTCTTCCGGGTTCGGTTCACGACCCATCTCCTGCAGCATCTGACGGGAGATACGGTTGAGCTTGTTGATGGTCTCGATCATGTGTACCGGGATACGGATGGTACGGGCCTGATCCGCGATGGAGCGGGTAATGGCCTGACGGATCCACCAGGTCGCATAGGTCGAGAACTTGTAGCCACGACGGTATTCAAACTTGTCTACCGCCTTCATCAGACCGATGTTGCCCTCCTGGATCAGATCCAGGAACTGCAGGCCACGGTTGGTGTACTTCTTGGCGATGGAGATAACCAGACGCAAGTTGGCCTCGACCATCTCTTTCTTGGCGCGGCGGGCCTTGGCCTCACCGATGCTCATGCGACGGTTGATGTCCTTGATCTGGGCGATGGACAGACCGGTCTCTTCCTCGATCTGCTGCAGTTTGCCGATGGCGCGCAGCACATCTTCATCCATCTCGACCAGACGCGGTGACCAGGCCTTGCCGGCCTGCTTCTGGTATTCGAACCAGGCAGTTTCGCACTCGTTGTTGGTGAAGGCCGCGACGAAGGTCTTTTTCGGCATCTTGGCCTGCTCAACGCAGAGTTTCATGATGATGCGTTCCTGCACACGGACCCGCTCCATCATCTCGCGCATGTTGTTGACCAGGCGATCGAACTGCTTGGGCATCAGGCGGAATTGACGGAATACATCGGCCAGCTGGGCAATCGCAGCCTGAGTATCTTCGTGCGCACGACCATTCTGCTGAATGGAGAGACGAGTTACTTCGTACTGGGCGCGCAGATCACCGAACTTCTCGCGAGCGACTTCCGGATCCGGGCCACCGTCGCCATCATCGTCGGAATCATCGCCATCACCGTCTTCGTCTTCATCTTCGTCTTCATCTTCGTCAGCCAGATCTTCTTCGCTGAGCTCGGAGCCGATGTGAGTGGCAGTCGGTGCGACGTCGTCGGTCTCGTTGGGATCGATGAAGCCGGAAATGATGTCGGACAGACGCAGCTGTTCCGCTTCGTATTTGTCGTATTGCTCAAGCAGATAGGTAATCGCTTCCGGGTACTCGGCGACGGAGCTTTGTACCTGGTTGATACCGTCTTCGATGCGCTTGGCGATGTCGATTTCGCCTTCGCGAGTCAACAGTTCGACGGTACCCATTTCCCGCATGTACATGCGGACGGGATCGGTCGTACGACCAATCTCGGATTCAACAGATGCCAGTGCCTGGGCCGCTGCTTCGGCAGCGTCCTCATCGGCGGTACCACCTTCAGCCATGATAAGGTCATCGGCATCCGGGGCGTTTTCCACCACTTGAATGCCCATGTCGTTGATCATCTGGATGATGTCTTCGATCTGGTCAGAGTCGACAATGTCTTGCGGGAGGTGATCGTTCACCTCGGCATAGGTCAGGTAGCCCTGTTCTTTACCTTTGGCAACGAGGAGTTTAAGCTGAGACTGCGGGGTTTGCTCCATAGAACTCATCCGGTTGGTGTTGCTAGGTTGCGCGTACAGTGCGCTGCTGCGCAAATAGCCAATTCTAATAGAAAACCGCCAGACATGCTATGTCTGGTTGCGGCGTCGGTCATGAGAAACCCCTGCCCGCAGTATTGTCGGGGCCAGGCGGTTATAAAATGTTTGCTTTTAATCCCGTCGATTCGGGCAACGGTATTCATATTGGGGTTAATCACTCAAATATCAAGCCCCACTCTCATTTCTTTTCTCAATTTGCACCTCTCTGATCAGCATCATCAGCTCCTGAGTTTCCTCAGAGCTTAGCCCTTCCTGCGCCACCTTGGCCTGCAATTCCTCGATGCGCTGCTTCAGGAACAGGTTGATGAAACCGACAAAAGTATCCTGCAATTCTCCCAGAATATCCGGCTCCTGGTCGAGTTTTACCTCTTCAAACAGATCGTGCATTGCCAGTTGCGCCAGGATCTCTCCCTCTTTGGTACCACGCCAGTGCTCCAGCAGGATGCCCGTCGTGACCCCGGGCTGAGTCAGGATCTGTTGATGCAACTGCAGCAGGAACCTGATGCCCTGCAGGCGCAATCCGGCCAGTTCAGGCATGGCCGGCAGTTCGGCCGTGATCGCCGGATACTGCACCATCAATGCCAGCGCCCGGCGCAGCGGTGTCAACTTGGCTGCCTTGGGTTTGTTGACCTCGGCCTTCGGCTGACTGTTGCGGGCAAACAGTTCGGCGATCCGCTGCTTGTTCTCGCCCCAGCGCATCATGCTGGAGAGGCGGGTGATCAACCCCTCGCGCGTGAAACCTTCCGGGACTCGCCGGATCAGCTCGGCGGCCTTGTTGGCCACTTCAAACTTGCCCGCTTCACCGGAAAGAGCCGCATCGCGCCCGAGGCGCTCAAACATGAAGTCGGCGAAGGGCTGGGCCTGGTCTAGCAGAGATTCGAATCCCTCCTTGCCGATCTGGCGCACCAGCGAGTCGGGATCCTCACCATCCGGCAAAAAGACGAACTTGAGTTCACGGCCGTCCTGCAGGTGGGAGAGCGCGTTGTCCAGCGCCCGCCAGGCCGCTTCCCGACCGGCGTTGTCGCCGTCGTAGCAGCAGACAACCTCGGCCGTGGTACGAAACAGGGTATGGATATGGTCGCTGGTGGTCGCGGTGCCCAGCGCCGCCACCGCATAATCGATGTCGTACTGGCCGAGCGCCACCACATCCATGTAGCCTTCCACCACAAGGATCCGGCGCGGATCCTTGTGTGCCTGCTTGACCTCGTAAAGGCCGAACAACTCCCGCCCCTTGTGGAAGATGGGTGTTTCCGGCGAGTTCAGGTACTTGGGCGTCCCCTCCCCCAGCACCCGGCCACCGAAACCGATGACCCGGCCACGCTTGTCACGGATCGGAAACATGATGCGATCGCGAAAGCGATCATAGCTGCCGGGTCCGCTGTCACGAGTGATCAGCATGCCGCCCGAGATGAGCAACTGCTCGTGCTCCCGGCTGGCGCCAAAGCGCCGACGCACCTGATCCCAATCGGCAGGGGCATACCCGATGTTGAAGCGCTTGACCACTTCACCAGTCAGACCGCGCCCCTTCAGGTATTCCACCGCCTGCGGCGCGCTCTTGAGATTGCTCTCGTAGAAACGGGCAATCTGGTTCATCAGCTCGAACAGATCCTTGCTGACCGCAGGTTGGCTGCTGCTGGCCCCACCTGCTGTCTGCTCACGGGGAACCTGCATGCCATGCAGGCTGGCAAGTTCCTCAATGGCATCGGGAAATTCGAGCCCGTCATACTCCATGACAAAGCCGATGGCATTGCCGTGAGCGCCGCAACCGAAACAGTGATAGAACTGCTTCTCCTGACTGACAGTAAAAGAGGGGCTTTTTTCGTTATGAAAAGGGCAGCAAGCCTGGTAGTTCTTACCGGCTTTCTTCAGCCGCACCCGTGAGTCGATCAACTCGACGATATCGGTGCGTACGAGCAGATCATCGATGAAGGATTGTGGGATCCTGCCTGCCATAACCGTCCTGTTTCATTGCATAGAAAATAAAAAAGCCGCGCATTCCTAGGGAAGCACGGCTTCTTTGACCAAACAAGAGAGTTGCCTGTTACGCCAAGCGGGTTTTCACCTGAGCACTGACGGCGCCGACATCGGCACGCCCCTGAATTTTTGGCTTCAAGACAGCCATGACTTTGCCCATGTCAGCCATGACGGCAGCACCACTTTCAGCGATGGCTTGCTCAATCAGTGCGGCAATTTCGGCTGCGGTCAGCTGTTGCGGCAGGAACTCCTGCAACACAACGATCTCTGCGGACTCTTTGTCGGCAAGATCCTGGCGACCGGCAGCTTCGAATTGACTGATGGAATCACGACGCTGTTTGACCATTTTGGTCACCACAGCGAGGATATCCTGATCATTGAGCTCGACACGGGTATCAACTTCACGTTGCTTGATTTCAGCCATCAACAAACGGATCGCCCCCAGGCGAGCCTTGTCTTTGGCAAGCATGGCGAGTTTTTGTTGATCCTTGAGTTGATCCTTCAGCGACACGGCATGAACCCTTGATTAGTACAGGCGGATACGACGTGCGTTTTCGCGGGACAGCTTCTTGGCGTGACGCTTAACGGCAGACGCTTTGGCACGCTTGCGAATGGTAGTCGGCTTCTCGTAGAACTCACGGCTACGAACTTCGGACAGGATACCGGCTTTTTCGCAAGAACGCTTGAAGCGACGCAGAGCAACGTCAAACGGCTCATTTTCACGGACTTTGATTACTGGCATGTGCCTTTCACCTCAGTGATAAATTGTTAGCTGACCTTCAATCGATCAGCATGTCTTAAAATGGTGCGAAATTATACTCTGGACAGGGAATGAAAGTAAACCCGCAGAGATCGCTCTGGTTTAAAAAACCCGCGAAGGTTACCATAGCCGTCTCATTTTAGCAGTGAAATTTTTTAGCAATGCGTGTATTGGGCATAGAGACATCCTGTGACGAAACCGGGATCGCGATCTTCGACGATCAAAAAGGGATCCTTTCCCACCAGTTGTATAGCCAGGTCAAGCTGCATGCGGACTACGGCGGCGTCGTTCCCGAGCTGGCCAGCCGGGATCACGTCCGCAAGACGATCCCCTTGATCCAGGCCGCGTTGCGAGAGGCGGGGCTGGGCAAGGACGACATCGACGGCATCGCCTACACCGCAGGTCCGGGCCTGGTTGGCGCCATTCTGGTGGGGGCCACCATCGGCCGCTCGCTGGCGATGGCCTGGAACAAACCGGCCATTGCCGTGCACCACATGGAAGGCCACCTGCTGGCGCCCATGCTGGAAGAACGAGCCCCCGAGTTTCCCTTTGTGGCACTGCTGGTCTCCGGCGGTCACTCCATGCTGGTACGGGTCGATGGCATCGGCAGCTATCAACTACTGGGCGAGTCGATCGATGATGCTGCCGGCGAAGCCTTCGACAAGACGGCAAAGCTGATGGGACTGGATTACCCAGGTGGCCCGCTGCTCTCCCGGCTGGCGGAGAAGGGCACCACTGGACGCTTCACCTTCCCGCGTCCCATGACCGACCGTCCTGGGCTCGACATGAGCTTCTCCGGCCTCAAGACCTTCGCCGCCAACACCATCGCCGCCAACGGTGATGATGAACAGACCCGTGCCGATATCGCCAGAGCGTTTGAAGACGCGGTAGTCGACACCCTGGCCATCAAGTGTCGCCGTGCCTTGAAGGAGACTGGCCTCAAGCGTCTGGTGGTGGCCGGCGGCGTCAGCGCCAACCGTCACCTGCGCGCCCAGCTGGCCGAGCTGATGGAGAGCCTCAAGGGGGAAGTGTTCTACCCACGCACCGAATATTGCACCGACAATGGCGCCATGATCGCCTATGCCGGCATGCAGCGTCTGAAAGCTGGGGTGTTCGAACCCCTGGTGGTCAAGGCGGTGCCGCGCTGGCCGCTGGATACCCTGGATCCGGTTTGATCCAGCGGATCCTGCAGACATGAAAAAGGGGCCTTTGGCCCCTTTTTGTTTTGCTTGGTAAGTATCGCCACTCACTCGCAACCCTTAGTTGGTACGGAACAGCGCCTCGATGGAGAGCCCCTGCCCCAGCAGGATCTCCCGCAAGCGGCGCAGCCCTTCTACCTGGATCTGGCGAACCCGCTCGCGGGTCAGACCAATCTCGGCACCCACGTCTTCCAGAGTCGCCGGCTCATAGCCGAGCAGACCGAAGCGACGGGCCAGCACCTCGCGCTGCTTGGGGTTCAGCTCCTCCAGCCAGTGCACTATGCTGGCACGCATGTCGTCATCCTGGGACTCCAGCTCAGGGCCCATGCCGCGCTCGTCAGAGAGCACATCCAGCAGCGCCTTGTCGCGATCGCCACCGATGGGGGTATCGACTGAGGTGATCTTCTCGTTGAGCTTGAGCATGCGATTCACATCGTCTACCGAGCGATCCAGCGCGAAGGCGATATCTTCCGCCGTCGGTTCATGATCGAGCCGATGGGAAAGTTCGCGGGCGGTGCGCAGATAGACGTTCAGCTCCTTGACCACATGAATGGGCAGACGAATGGTACGGGTCTGATTCATGATGGCCCGCTCTATGGTCTGACGGATCCACCAGGTCGCATAGGTAGAGAAACGGAAACCGCGCTCAGGATCGAATTTCTCGACTGCGCGGATGAGGCCGAGGTTGCCCTCTTCGATAAGATCGAGCAGCACCAGGCCGCGATTGTTGTAGCGGCGGGCGATCTTGACCACCAGTCGCAAATTGGACTCGATCATGCGCTTGCGGGCGGCTTTGTCACCTCGCAAGGCACGACGGGCGTAATAGACTTCTTCTTCGGCGGTGAGCAGCGGGGAGAAGCCAATCTCCCCGAGATAGAGCTGGGTGGCGTCCATCACCTTGTTCAGTTCAGGTGCCATCAGTTCATCGGAAATCGTCTCTTCGGCCTCGGCCGCGACTTCCTGAACCTCTTCCTCTTCGTGGGTCTCCAGCTCTTCGTCGAACTCTAACTCTGCATCCTGCATAACCAGTTGTTCTTGGCTCATGGCGTGTCTCCCTGACCGGCACCAGAGTAAGACTTAACTCTCTGGGTCTAACGCTTTGGCAAATGGCTCATCGGGTTAATCGACTTGCCTCTGTACCGGATTTCAAAGTGCAATCGCACATCCGGCGCGTCCGTGCTACCCATGTTGGCAATGACTGATCCGCCTTTGACGCTGTCCCCTTCCTTCACTCGCAACTCGTCGTTGTGGGCGTAAGCAGAAAGGTAGTCATCATCATGTTTGAGAATGATCAGCTTGCCATAACCCCTCAGTGCGCTACCGGCATAGACGACCTTGCCGCCGCTCGCCGCGTAGACGGGTTGTCCCTTCTGACCGGCGATATCTATGCCCTTGTTACCCTGTTCTGCAACAGAGAAACCTTCGACGATCCGGCCCTTGGTAGGCCAGTGCCAAGATAGCTTGCTGTAGGAATTGTCTGTTTTTTGTTCTTTTACCTGAGCGTATTCTTTTGAAGATGGCTGAGCAATCGTTTTCTGTTTGATAAATGGAGTGGTCGTACCTGAGGTCGCTGGCGCCAGGGGTTTAGGGCCGGAGCTCTGGGTCACCACCGGGCGAGTCGCCGCTACCATCTGGCCACTGCCGCTGCTGGCGGACTGCACATTCAGCACCTGCCCGACCTGCAGGGCAAAGGGCGCCTGCAGATTGTTGCTTTGTGCCAGAGTCTGATTCGACATGCCAAACTGGCGGCCAATGCTGCTCAGCGTATCCCCTGGACGGACCTGATAGGTACCAGCACTGCGCGTAACGGCCATGGTGCTGCCGGAGGCATCGAGCCGGATCTGTTGGCCCGGATAGATGTTGTAGGGGGGACTGATGCCGTTGAGACTGGCCAGCGAGGGCACGTCATTGCCTGAATTGAAGGCGATGGAGTAGAGGGTGTCCCCTTTTTTCACCGTGTAGCTGTTGCCCTGGATGGCGGGCTGAGCCGCCATCTGGCGAGCCGGAATGGTAGAGACGAGACCATCATTGCCCAATCCTTGTACCGGAGCAGCAGTCTTACTGGAAGAGCAAGCGAGCAGCAGCCATGACAACACGACGACACTGCTTCCTTGCCAAACACGCGAACGCATAGTGGATCCTTTAACGACTAAACCAGAAATAGGCCACAACGGCCAAACCAATACAGAGCCAACCCAGCACATCCACATAGTGCATCAGCTTGCGCTCCATCTTCTCGCCACCCCAGCGCATCAGGCCTGCCACCAGGAAAAAGCGCATGCCACGCCCGATCAGCGAGGTCACGATGAAGGGCAGCAGTGCCATTTGCAACAGGCCGGCCGTCACGGTAAACACCTTGTAGGGGATCGGCGTGAAACTGGCAATAAAAATCACCCAGATGCCCCACTGTTCGAACCATTGCCGGGCCAGGGCAATCTTGTCTTCATAACCCACCGAGACCACCAGCGGCTGGACCACCGGCTCCCACAGGGCATAACCGAGCAGATAGCCGAACAGCGCCCCCAGTACGGAGAACAGGGTCGCCAGTGCGGCGTAGTGCCAGGCTTTGTGCGGTCTGGCCAGCGCCATGGGGGCCAGCATCACGTCCACCGGAATGGGCCAAAACACCGACTCGATGAAGGCGGTGATCGCCAGATACCAGGGGGCATACTTGTGGCGTGCCCACTGCATCACCAGCACATAGAGGCGGGAAAACAACTTCACTCGACATCTCCGTCAATCAGGGGGACGAAACGGACCGGCTCCAGGATCCGGCTGGTCAGCTGGGAGCCCGACCGCTCGATCAGCTGCAGGGTCTGCTGGCTGTCCCCCACCGGCAACACCAGCCGGCCACCGTCAGCCAGCTGATCGGTGAGGGCCGTCGGCACCTCGCTGGCGGCAGCCGTGACCAGAATGGCATCGAACGGTCCCTTGTTGGGCCAACCCAACCAACCATTGCCGTGCTTGGCGGAGACATTGTGCAGATCGAGCTGACGCAGCCGGCGCCGGGCCTGGAACTGCAGCGACTTGATCCGCTCCACCGTGTAGACGTGCTCCACCAGATGAGCCAGCACCGCCGTCTGGTAGCCCGAGCCAGTGCCGATCTCCAGCACGTGGGCCGGATCGTTCTGGATCAGCAGCTCGGTCATCCGCGCCACCATATAGGGTTGCGAGATGGTCTGACCGTGACCGATGGGCAACGCCGTATTGTCCCAGGCCTTGTGGGCCATGGCTTCATCCACGAACAGCTGGCGCGGCACCTTGGCAATCGCCGCGAGTACGCGGAAATCGCGAATGTCCTGCGCGATCAGCTGGTTTAACAGGCGCTGTACTATCACACCTTCATCCCTGCAGGTCCAACCAAGCCCCCAGCCCCGCCAGACTGCTGTAGGCAGTCATATCGATGGTCAGGGGGGTGATCGAGACGTAGCCCTGCTCGATGGCGGCGAAATCCGTACCTTCACCCGCATCTTGCTGGCTACCGGGCGGGCCGATCCAGTAGATGGGCTGGCCACGGGGATCCTCGCTGCATATGACCGACTCCGCCCGGTGGCGATTGCCAAGGCGCGTCACCCTGATTCCCTTGATCTGGTCGAGGGGCAGGTCCGGCACATTGACGTTGAGGATCTGATCGGCAGGCAGCGGGTGTACCATCATGCCCTTCACCAGCTGGGCGGCGTAGTGGGCCGCCGTGGCGAAATGGGTCTTGCCTACCAGCGAGATGGCCAGCGAGGGGAAGCCGAGGTGGCGTCCCTCGGTTGCCGCCGCCACCGTGCCCGAGTAGATGACATCATCACCCAGGTTGGCGCCGTGGTTGATGCCGGCCACCACCATGTCGGGCTCCGGGCGCACCAGCTCGTTGACCGCCAGGTGCACGCAGTCGGTCGGCGTTCCCTTCACCGCATGATATCCGGTTTCGGCGATGCGGGTGACCCGCAGCGGCACTTCCAGCGTCAGGGAATGACTCGCCCCGCTGCGATTGCGATCCGGTGCCACCACGATGACCTCGCCACAGGCAGCCAGCGCCTCGCTGAGGGCTCTTATGCCCTCCGCATGCACACCGTCATCATTACTGACCAGAATTCTCATCGGACTGATTCCTGAAACCATGATCGGCCTCTTCGGCCTGCATTAACTCGCGCACCACGCTGGTGGCAAACGCCCCGGCCGGCAGGAAGAACGACAGGGTCAACACGGCCCCCTCCAGCTGCCAGCTCATGGCTTGCGGCTTGAGCAGCAGCGGGCGGCGGTCCTGGTCCAGCCCGGCTTTTTCCAGGCCGTCACACCAATCGTGATAGGGGGCCAGCACGCTCTGCTCGAACTCGGCGGCGGCCCCCTGGCTGGCCAACCGGCCACGGCCCCACTGGGGCGCGGTGAGCTGCACGTCGCCGGAGGCGAGACGTGCCTCCAGCTCAGGGGTCACGCCCTCTTCGCTGAAGATGGAGTGGCTGCCCTTGAGCATCACACAGTCACCGGCCAGCAGCTGATGGGCCAGTCCCTGCTCGATGCGGGCACTGACGATGGCATTGAACAGCATGCTGCGGGCAGCGGAGAGATAGAGGGAGCGCTTGTTGCGATCCTTGATCCGCTTGCCGGCGAACATCGCCTTGGCCGCCTCCAGATTGTTGCCACCCCGGCCGAAACGCTGCTCGCCGTAATAGTTTGGCACCCCCTGCTCAGCGATGGCCTGCAGGCGGGATTCCAGACCGTCGGCCTGCTCCAGGGCGGTGAGGCGCAGGATGAAGTGGTTGCCCTTGAGATAGCCGACCCGCAGCTTCTTGTTGTGGCGCTTCACCTGCAGGATCTGGATGCTGTCGCTCTCGATGACGGAGAGATCAGGTTCCGCCTTGCCCGGCAGATGAATGCCGAACCACTGTTCGGTCACCGCGTGGCGATCTTTCAGCCCGGCCCAGGTCACCGCATTGCGGTTGACCCCGGCCGCATCGGCCAGCAGACCAGCCACCCAGGCGGTATTCTCCCCGGTTTTACGCACCCGGACGAAGATGTGTTCCCCCTCGCCGCAGGGTTCAAACCCGAGATCTTCATTGACCACGAAATCGGCGGCTTGTGCCTTGAGGATGCCGCGGGCAGTCGGCGCCCCGTGCAGATAGGCAAGTTGTTCCAGCATTATTGTTTCACCAGTAAGACGACGGCTTCGGTGGCGATCCCTTCCTTGCGCCCCGTGAATCCCAGCTGTTCGGTGGTGGTCGCCTTGACGTTCACCCGGTTCAAATCACATTGCAGATCGGCGGCCAGCACGGCGCACATGGCTTCGATATGCGGCGCCATCTTGGGCGCCTGGGCAATGATGGTCACATCCAGGTTGCCGATGGCATAGCCCGACTGCTGCACCCGGGCAAACACGTCCCGCAGCAGGATGCGGCTGTCGATCCCCTTGAACTCGGCCGCCGTGTCGGGAAAGTGACGACCGATATCGCCGGCACCGATGGCGCCGAGCAGGGCATCGCTCACCGCGTGCAGCACCACGTCACCATCGGAGTGAGCCAGCAGGCCCTGCTCATACGGCACCGCCACCCCGCCCAGCATGCAGGGGCCAACCCCACCAAACTTGTGTACATCAAAACCATGTCCAATCCGGATCATGCCAGCTCCTCTGTGGGTGAATCGGGTTGCGCCGGCTGGCGCGCGTTCTGTTGCTGCAAATAGAGCCCCGCCAGAGAGAGATCCTCCGGCCGGGTCACCTTGATATTGTCGGCTCGTCCTTCCACCATCCGCACCGTGAAACCGGCACGCTCCATGGCGGAGGCCTCGTCGGTGATGGTGGCCCCCAGCGCCAGCCCCTCTTCCAGTGCCCGCTTGAGCGGCCCGGTGGGAAACATCTGGGGGGTCAGGGCATGCCAGAGCTGCTCGCGATCGACGGTGGCGAGGATGTTGCCCGCCTCGTCGGATCGCTTCATGGTGTCGCGCACCCGGCTGCCTAGGATGGCGCCATCACAGGCCATGGCGGTGGCAATCAGAGCATCGAGATCGCCGTGAGTCAGACAAGGGCGAGCGGCGTCGTGCACCAGTACCCACTCCCCTGCGGCCACATGCAACGCGTTGAGCACGGAAAAGGCCCGCTCGGCGCCCCCTTCCACTCGCAGGATCCTCGGATCGGCGGCCACGGCCAGGGCGTCGAACCAGCGGTCATGGGGAGCCAGCGCCACGATCACCTGAGCGATGGCCGGATGGGAAAGCAGCCGGGTCAGGGTATGTTCCAGAATGGTCAGACCCGCCAGCTGCAGATACTGTTTGGGGCACTCGGCCCCCATTCGGCTGCCGATGCCCGCGGCCGGGACGATGGCGGTCAGCCCGGGGCGGAGATCAGTCATCGTAGGCTGCGTCTCCAGAGCTGGAACCCTTGTCTTTGTCCTTGGGGATGATCCGATAGAAGGTCTCGCCCTGCTTGATGTAGCCAAGATCGTTGCGCGATAGCTCCTCGATGGCTTCCAGGCCCGAGGTCAGATCGTCGATCTCGCGATAAATCAGGTTGTTGCGATCCTTGAGTACCAGATTGTCCTGCTGCTGCCGGGTGATGGCATCGGACAGCTCATGATAGTCAGACAGGCCGTTCTTCCCCAGCCAGAGGTCATATTGAAGCCCCCCCAACAGGAGAAGCAGGATAAGAGTGAGTAGCCGCATGCACTGAGTCTCCTTCAAGCGGCCTAGTTTCCCATATTCGCAGGCAAGACAAAAGAAAGCCTGTGCCCCGGATGGGTTGGGCCGGAATAAAAAATGCAGAAACCCGCCGCGGCGGCGGCAGAAACGAAAAAGCCCCGCCGATTGGCGGGGCTTTGCAAAGCGTGGAAGCAGGCGAAAATTAAGCCTGGTTCTTCACTTCTTTCAGACCACGGAACGGAGCCTTGGCACCCAGCGCTTCTTCGATACGGATCAGCTGGTTGTACTTGGCAACACGATCAGAACGGCTCATGGAACCGGTCTTGATCTGGCCAGCAGCGGTACCAACGGCCAGGTCGGCGATGGTCGCGTCTTCGGTCTCACCGGAGCGGTGGGAGATGACGGCAGTGTAGCCAGCGTCTTTGGCCATCTTGATGGCAGCCAGAGTTTCGGTCAGGGAACCGATCTGGTTGAACTTGATCAGGATGGAGTTGGCGATGCCGTTGTCGATACCGCGCTTCAGGATCTTGGTGTTGGTTACGAACAGGTCGTCACCCACGATCTGGATTTTCTTGCCCAGCTCGGCAGTCTGGTAAGCGAAACCGTCCCAGTCAGATTCGTCCAGGCCATCTTCGATGGAGACGATCGGGAACTTGGTGGTCAGGTCAGCCAGGAAGTCGGAGAAACCGTTGGAGGTGAAGACACGACCTTCGCCTTTCAGGTTGTACTCTTTCTTCTCTGCGTCGTAGAACTCGGAAGCTGCGCAGTCCATGGCCAGGGTGATGTCGGTGCCCAGTTTGTAACCGGCAGCGGCAACGGCTTCGGCGATCACTTCCAGCGCTTCGGCGTTGGATTTCAGGTTCGGAGCGAAACCACCTTCGTCACCAACGGCAGTGTTGTAGCCCTTGGACTTCAGCACTTTGGCCAGGTTGTGGAACACTTCTGCGCCCATGCGAACGGCTTCTTTCAGGGTCTTGGCGCCAACCGGCTGGATCATGAACTCCTGGATGTCGACGTTGTTGTCGGCGTGCTCACCACCGTTGATGATGTTCATCATCGGCAGCGGCATGGAGTAGACACCCGGGGTGCCGTTCAGCTCGGCGATGTGGGCGTACAGCGGCATGCCTTTGGCAGCAGCGGCAGCTTTGGCGTTGGCCAGGGAAACAGCCAGGATGGCGTTGGCGCCGAACTTGGATTTGTTCTCGGTACCGTCGAGGTCGATCATGATCTGGTCGACAGTGGCCTGGTCCTTGGCATCTTTACCCAGCAGAGCTTGAGCGATCGGGCCGTTTACGGCTTCGAGGGCTTTCAGCACGCCTTTACCCAGGAAACGGCTCTTGTCGCCGTCACGCAGTTCCAGCGCTTCGCGGGAACCGGTGGACGCGCCAGACGGAGCGGCTGCCATACCAACAAAACCACCTTCCAGGTGAACTTCGGCCTCAACGGTCGGGTTACCACGGGAGTCGATGATTTCACGACCGATCACTTTAACGATCTTGGACATGTGTATTTCCTCAGGTTTCGTAAAAAAACAACAAAAATATGCCAAAAAAAGCGGCTGCGGCACAGGGCCCCAACCGCATTTATTTTCAATTACTTCAGATTACGCTTCTGATACTCGCCTGCCGCCTTCACAAAACCGGCGAACAGGGCGTGGCCATCACGGGGAGTCGAGGTGAACTCCGGGTGGAACTGCGCGGCCACGAACCAAGGGTGATCCGGGATCTCGATAATTTCCACCAACTTCTTGTCGGCGGAGAGACCGGTCACTTTCAGGCCTGCTGCTTCAATCTGCGGCAGCAACTTGTTGTTCACTTCATAACGGTGACGGTGGCGCTCGTAAATGGTCGGGCTGCCGTACATCTGGCGCACCTTGGAACCTTCGACCAGGTGGCAGAGCTGGGAACCCAGACGCATGGTACCGCCCAGATCGGACTTCTCGGTACGGGTCTCGACGTTGCCTTCGTCATCCACCCACTCGGTGATGAGACCCACCACCGGATAGGCACAATCCTTCTTGAATTCGGAAGAGTGAGCCCCCTCCATGCCTGCCACGTTGCGGGCGAATTCGATCATGGCAACCTGCATGCCGAGGCAGATACCCAGGTAGGGGATCTTGTTCTCGCGAGCATACTGGGCTGCCTGAATTTTGCCTTCCACGCCGCGCTCACCGAAGCCACCCGGCACCAGGATCGCATCCAGACCTTCCAGCAGCTCGGCGCCACGGGTCTCGATGTCCTGGGAATCGATGTACTTGATGTTGACGGACAGACGGGTCTTCAGGCCACCGTGCTTGAGTGCCTCGTTGACGGACTTGTAGGCATCCGGCAGGGATACGTACTTGCCGACCATGCCGATGGTCACTTCTGCGGTCGGGTTGGCCTCTTCATAGATGACCTGTTCCCACTCGGCCAGATCGGCCTCCTTGCACTCCAGACCGAAGCGCTCGGTGAAGTAGGAGTCCAGATTCTGGGACTTGAGCAGTGCCGGGATCTTGTAGATGGAGTCAACGTCTTTCATGGAGATGACGGCGCGCTCCGGCACGTTGCAGAACAGGGCGATCTTGGCGCGCTCAACGGCCGGGATGGCACGGTCGGAGCGACAGATCAGCACGTCTGGCTGGATACCGATGGAGAGCAGCTCTTTGACGGAGTGCTGGGTCGGCTTGGTCTTCACTTCACCGGCGGCAGCCAGGTAAGGAACCAGCGTCAGGTGCATGAACATGGCATTGTTGCGGCCCACTTCGGCAGCCAGCTGACGAATGGCCTCGAGGAACGGCAGGGACTCGATATCGCCCACGGTACCGCCCACTTCGACGATGGCAACCTGATGGCCTTCGGCACCGGCAATCACCCGCTCCTTGATGGCGTTGGTGATGTGCGGGATCACCTGAATGGTGGCGCCCAGATAGTCACCACGGCGCTCTTTGCGCAGCACGTCTGCATAGATGCGACCGGTGGTGAAGTTGTTGCGGCGGGTCATCTTGGTGCGGATGAAACGCTCGTAGTGGCCCAAGTCCAGATCGGTCTCGGCCCCGTCCTCGGTTACGAACACTTCACCGTGCTGGGTCGGGCTCATGGTGCCCGGATCCACGTTGATATAGGGGTCCAGTTTCATGATGGTCACATCCAGACCACGGGCTTCCAGAATGGCTGCCAGAGAAGCTGCGGCAATGCCTTTGCCGAGGGATGAAACAACGCCACCAGTTACAAAAATATATTTTGTCGTCATGCTGAACCTGAAAGAAGTTTAGGGAATTTTAAGGGGTGCTTCGGGGATGAAGCAGGACGGGGAAACAGTATACCAAAACCCCCTCTCCCAAACAATGAACAAAAATCTATCAGGCTCCCGGCGCCCCCATCTTGCGCCAAATCAACTTTGTTCGGTTTCCTTGGCCCTGTTCCAGGCGGCATCGAGCTTTTCCAACGAACAGTCGCTCACTTTCAGCCCTTCTGCGGCGATAAACTGCTCAACCTGACGAAACCGGCGTTCGAACTTGGCGTTGGCGCCCCTCAATACCTGCTCCGGATCCTTGCCCAGATGGCGCACCAGGTTGACAGTGGCGAACAAGAGATCGCCGAGCTCATCGCTCACCCGCGCCTCGTCCACATCGACCATCAGCACCTCTTCCATCACCTCGTCGATCTCCTCGTGGATCTTGTCCACCACAGGCCCCAGGGTCTTCCAATCGAAGCCGACGGTGGCGCAGCGCTTCTGGATCTTGGCCGCGCGGGTCAGGGCCGGCAGCGAAAGCGGGATGTCGTCCAGCACGCTCTCCTTGTCGAGCGCAGCCCGCTCTCTGGCTTTTTCTGCCTCCCAGTTCACCTTGACCGCCTGCTCGTCGCCAAGGTCGGCATCAGAGAAAACATGGGGATGGCGGCGGATCAGCTTCTCGCTCACCGTATCGACGATATCGGCAAAATCGAACAGCCCCTGTTCCTTGCCGAGCTGCGCGTAGAACACCACCTGAAACAGCAGATCGCCCAGTTCACCCTTTAATCCGTCCCAATCCTGGGTTTCGATGGCATCGGCTACCTCGTAGGCCTCCTCCAGGGTGTGCGGCACTATGGTCTGGAAGCTCTGCTTCAGATCCCAGGGGCAACCCCCGTTCGGGTCGCGCAATCTGGCCATGATGTCGAGCAGTTGAGGCAGGTCGTAACGTTGGGACATGGGATATTCGCTTCTTGATTCGGAAAACAGTGACCGACCTGGCGGTCGGTCACGAGTTGGTTGTTGATGACAATCAGAGGCGCTTGGCGCTGATCACGTCGTTGAGCTGACTGAGCTTGGCCAACGCCCGGTTGAAGGCGTTGATGTTGTAAATCTCCAGCTCCATGTCGATCTCGGCGGTCTGCTCGCGCACGTTGGAGCGCGAACGCACCCCCATCACGTTGATCTTCTCGTTGGCCAGCACGGTGGTGATGTCGCGCAGCAAGCCGGAGCGGTCGTTGGAGAGGATGCGGATGGTGAGGCCGTAGCCGCCGGAGTAGTTCTCCCCCCATACCGCGTCGATCAGCCGCTCCGGGTTGCGACGGGAGAGCTCTTTGAGCTGCTCGCAATCCTCGCGGTGGATGGAGACGCCACGACCCATGGTGATGAAGCCCTGGATGCCGTCCCCCGGAATGGGCTGGCAGCAACGGGCGATATGGGTCATCAGGTTGCCGACCCCTTCCACGACTATGTGATCCTTGGGCTTGGGCCGGAACGGTACGTTGGCCTTCTGCTCCAGCTTTTCCAGCAGGCGGCGATCTTCCTCTTCCGCCGTCGGCTTGTTGTAGCGGGTGTCCAGATAGTTCAGCAGCTGGTTGATGCGGATGTCGCCGCTGCCGATGCCGGCCAGCAGATCTTCCAGCTCGTCGGCATGGAAGCGCTCCAGCACCACCTTGTCCACCTTGGAGAGGGTCAGGTTGTGTCTGTCGAGCTCCTTCTCCAGCAGCTCCTTGCCGGCGGCAATGTTCTTGTCCCGATCCAGCTTTCTGAACCAGGTGGCCACCTTGGCCCGCGCCCGGCTGGAGCGCAGGAAGCCTGAGTTGGGGTTCATCCAGTCGCGGCTTGGGTTCGGCTCCTTCTGGGTGATCACCTCCACCTGATCGCCGGTCTGCAGCGCATAGGTGAACGGCACGATGCGGCCGTCGATCTTGGCGCCGATGCAGCGGTGGCCGATCATGCTGTGCACGTGATAGGCAAAATCGAGCGGGGTGGCGCCCGCCGGCAGGTCGATGACATCCCCTTTCGGGGTGAAGACGTAGACCCTGTCCTCGAACACCTGACTGCGCAGATCTTCGAGCAGGGAGCCGCTCTCGGAGAGATCCTCCTGCCAGGCGAGCAGCTTGCGCAGCCACTCGATCTTGTCTTCGAAGGTGTTGGCCTTGCCGCCGGCCTGAGCCCCTTCCTTGTAGCGCCAGTGCGCCGCCACGCCGAGCTCGGCATCCTGGTGCATCTGGTCGGTACGGATCTGGATCTCGACCGTCTTGCCCTCAGGCCCCACCACGACTGTGTGGATGGACTGATAGCCGTTGGGTTTGGGGTTGGCGACGTAGTCGTCAAACTCGCGGGGAATATGATGGAAGTGGGTGTGAACGATGCCGAGCGCCGCATAGCAATCCTGCAGCCGCTTGGTCACCACCCGCACCGCCCGCACGTCGAACAGTTCGTTGAACTCGAGGTGCTTCTTCTGCATCTTGCGCCAGATGCTGTAGATGTGTTTCGGCCGGCCGTAGACCTCGGCCTCGACCCCCGCCTCTTTCAGTGCATCGCGCAGGGACTGCACGAACTCGCGGATGTAGCGCTCCCGATCGAGCCGCTTCTCGTCGAGCTGCCTGGCGATCTGCTTGTAGGTATCCGGGTGCAGGTAGCGGAAGGCGAGATCTTCGAGCTCCCACTTGAGCTGACCGATGCCGAGCCGGTTGGCCAGCGGGGCGTAGATGTTGGTGATCTCCTGGGCCATCAGCACCCGGGTCTCTTCATCCGCCTTCTTCGCTTCCCGCAGGCAGGCGATCCGCTCCGCCAGCTTGATCACCACGGCGCGCACATCCTCGACCATGGCGAGCAGCATGCGGCGCACGTTGTCGACCTGTTCCGGCGAAGTTTCGCTGCGGTGCAGGGTCTGCAGGGAGCGGATGGCCTCCATCTCCAGCACCCCTTCCACCAGCTTGGCGATCTTGGGGCCGAAGTCCTCGTCCATCCGCTCCTGGCTGATGAGACCGGCTTCGACGAAGGGGTAGATGATGGCGGCCTTGAGGGTGCCGAGATCCATGCTGAGCATCAGCAGGATGCCCACCATCTCGACCCCGCGCACCAGCAGGCGGTTGGTGAGCGCTTCGTCACCGAGCGTCAGACAGTACTGGTAGACGGTTCGCAGCTGATCCTTGTCACTATCACTCAGGGTGAGCGAGCTGACCCACTCCTCCAGGGTGAAGTTGTCTTTCAAATGAATATCGCGAACCGCAACCATGGTATCAATCCTTTAAATTATTGGGCCGAAGGCTGTCGCCCCCTCCCCCTCATGAGAATGCCTCAAATGGGGATATGCGGAGATTTTTTCAAGGCATATTGTCAAGAAAGACAATAGAGTTCTCCGCCAGCCCCTGCCGATTTACGAGGGTCTAGATTACCCCAATCATGCCCGCCCAGACAGCGTTATGGACCGGGCAGATGCCACGCAACCTGGCGAGCCGACGCCCCAGCGGCGGTACCGTTTCATCTGCCCCGCAGCGCCCGTTACTTGCGCTCGAACAGCGCCATGGACTCCAGATGGCCGGTGTGGGGGAACATGTCGAGCATGCCGAGACGCACCAGCCGGTAGCCCCCTTTCACCAGCACCTGGCTGTCGCGCGCCAGGGTGACCGGATTACAAGAAACGTAGACCACCCGTCTGGGTGAAAGTTTCACGACGTGCTCCATCACCTCGAACGCTCCGGGACGGGCCGGATCCAGCAACACCAGATCGAAGCCTTCCCGTGCCCAGGACATGCCGGCGATGTCACCGCTCAAGTCCGCCTTGTAGAAACGGGCATTGTTGATGCCGTTGCGACGGGCGTTCTCTTCGGCGCGCGCCACCATGGCCAGCTCCCCTTCCACCCCCACCACTTCGCGGGCCTGACGGGCCAGCGGCAGGGTGAAGTTGCCGATGCCGCAGAACAGATCGAGCACCTTGTCATCCTTGCCCGCCTCCAGCCAGGAGAGCGCCTGCTCCACCATGCGCTGGTTGACCGGCGCATTGACCTGAATGAAGTCACCAGGAGCGAATGCAAGAGACAGGCCATCCAGCGAGTAGGAGGGCGCAAACTGCTGGTGCAGCGGCTCAATCTGCTCGTCGGCCGCCTGCAGATAGAGGTCGATCCCCTGCGTCTTGGCAAACTCAATTAGCTGCGCCCGATCCGCCTCGGTCGGCCGACCGGTATGACGCAGCAGCATCAGGATCCCCTGCTCGGCCTGGATAAGCTCAGCATGGCCCAGCTCGCGCTGGCTCTTGAGACGGTTGAGACACTCGCGCAGCGGGGTGATCAGCACGGAGAGCGGCTCGGCCAGCACCGGGCAACCGCCGATCTCCACCAGATCGTTCGACTGACGGCGACGAAAGCCCACCCGGGTGCAGCGGCCGTTCTTGTCGAACTTGATGGCCAGCCGGCAGACCCGGCGATAGGCGCGGGACTCTCCTCCCAGCACGGGCTCCAGCGCCGGAGGCTGGATGTTGCCGAGCCGCTCGAACAGGCTGACCAGGCCGGCCTCCTTGGCGGCACGCTGATCCGCTTCAGCCAGGTGCTGGGCGCTGCAGCCGCCGCACTCGCGGTAGTGGCTGCAGAAGGGGGCGATGCGATTGGCCGCCGGAGTCACCACCTGTTGCAGGGCGGCGTGGGCATACTGCTTCTTGTCTTCGAGGATGCGGGCCTTGACCTGCTCACCGGGCAGCGCCCCTTCGATGAAGATCGCCTTGCCCTGGTGGCGGCCGATCCCGACGCAGTGGTGATCCAAACTGTCTACCGTAAATTCAATGCGTTGGGGCTGGGTGGATTTCTTTTGGGGCTTGAAAAACTGGGCCATAAAACTTGGTGCCTATAGGTGGCTATGTCATGATTGTGGAATCTGCAGCAGGCTATTGTCCCACAAGAATAATAGTATGACCAAATACGGCCTGTGGGCCCGCTCCCGCTCGTTTACGCCATTGCCAACCCTGCTCATCGGGGGATCATCCGCATGACCAAATACGGCCTTCGGGCGCGTGTGCTGGCCTTTACCATCTTGCCGACCCTGATCATCGGCGGCCTGATGGCCGGCTATTTCACTTTCCACCGCTATCAGCAGCTGGAAAACAACCTCATCGATCAGGGCATCAACATCATAGAGCCGCTGGCCATCGCCAGCGAATACGGGATGACCCAGCACAGCCGCGAGTCGCTCAAGCGGCTGATCGGCCTCACCCACCGCAAGAACTCGCCGCTCATCAAGTCCATCGCCGTCTTCACCCAGGACAACCAGCTGTTCGTGACGTCCAACTACCACAGGGACTTCACCCGGCTGCGGCTGCCGGACGGCAGCCAGATCCCCGAGCTCACCAGCGTCACCCTCTATGGTGACGACATCATACTGCGCACCCCGATCCAGGCCGAGACCAGCATGGACGGCTTCCCGCTGCCAAGCGACGTGGAGCCACCGATGATCGGCTACATCTCCATGCAGATGACCACCGACCGGGCCATGATCCTGCAGTACCGCGACACCTTCTTCGCGGTGATCATGGTGCTCATCGGCATCGCCTTCAGTACCCTGTTTGGATTCAGACTCGTCAAGAGCGTGACCCAGCCCATCACCGACATGGTGCAGGCGGTGCACAAGATCAGGGAGGGGCGGCTCGATACCCGGGTCAGCGGTCAGCTCACCGGCGAGCTGGACATGCTGAAAAACGGCATCAACGCCATGGCCAAGGCGCTCTCGGAATATCACGAGGAGATGCAGCAGAACATCGATCAGGCCACCTCCGACTTGCGCGAAACGCTGGAGCAGATCGAGATCCAGAACGTCGAGCTCGACATGGCCAAGAAGCGGGCGCAGGAGGCGGCGCGGGTCAAGTCGGAGTTCCTCGCCAACATGTCCCACGAGCTGCGCACCCCGCTCAACGGGGTCATCGGCTTTACCCGCCAGCTGCTCAAGACCAGCCTGACCCCGAGCCAGACCGACTACATGCAGACCATCGAGAAGTCGGCCCGCAACCTGCTCGGCATCATCAACGACATCCTCGACTTCTCCAAGCTGGAGGCGGGCAAGCTGCAGCTGGAGCACATCCCCTTCAGCCTGCGCGACACCCTCAACGAGACCATGCACCTGCTCGGTCCCAGCGCTCACGACAAGCAACTGGAGCTCTCCCTGCAGGTGGATGCCGAGGTGCCGGACTACCTCACCGGCGACCCCATGCGCCTGCAGCAGGTGCTGACCAACCTCACCGGCAACGCCATCAAGTTCACCGAGCACGGCAACGTGGATGTGCGCATCGAGCAGATCGGCAGTGCCAGCGGCAGCAAGGTGCGGCTCAACGTGCTGATCCGCGACACCGGCATCGGCATCTCGGAAGAGCAGCAACGCCAGCTGTTCCAGGCCTTCAACCAGGCCGACTCCTCCATCTCCCGCCGCTATGGCGGCACCGGCCTGGGTCTCGTCATCACCCAGAAGCTGGTGCAACAGATGGGTGGCCAGATCCGGTTCGAATCGGAGCTCGGCAAGGGATCTGTCTTCTCCTTCAGCCTGGATCTGGAGGTCTCTCCCCTGCCCCAGACTGACAAGCTGCCGCTGGATCGCATCCAGGGCAAGCGGGTCTGGCTGCTGGAGCCGGATCCCTTCAGCCACTCAGCCCTCTGCGCCCTGCTGGCGGAGTGGCAGTTGGAGGTGCAATCCCTCACCAGCGACGCCCCCTGGCCCGAAATGAGCAGCCAGGACATGGTGATCATCGGCAGCGGCACCCAGCACAGTCCGCAGCAGGTGGTGGCACGCCTCGACGGGCTGGATCGCCAGCAGAACACCATAGTGCTGCTCAGCAGCCACGAACCTTCGCTCTACGAGGCCATGCTGGCCCACGGCGCCCAGCACTGCCTCTCCAAGCCCATCAACCATCGCAAGCTGCTGCATGCCCTGCTCTCCCCCGAGGCGGTCCGCAGCGCCCCGCTGCCGACCCCCTCCCCGCGCAGCGTGCAGGAGATCAAGGTGTTGGCGGTGGACGACAACGCCGCCAACCTCAAGCTCATCGCCGCCATGCTCAAGGAGATGGTGAGCCAGGTGGTGGTGTGCAAGAACGGCAAGGAGGCGGTCAGACTGGCCCAGAGCCAGCCGTTCGACATCATCTTCATGGATATCCAGATGCCGATCATGGACGGCATCAGCGCCACCCAGGCTATTCGCAGCCAGTCGCTCAACACCGAGACCCCCATCGTCGCGGTCACCGCCCACGCCATTCCCGGCGAGCGGGAGCGGCTGATCCGCCAGGGCATGGACGACTACCTGGCCAAGCCCATCGACGAGGCCATGCTGGCCAAGCTCATCACCGACTTTGCCCATCGTCGCCACCAGAACCACGCCAGCCAGCAGATCGACTGGGCGCTGGCGGTGCGCCAGGCGGCGGGCAAGCTGGATCTGGCCAAGGAGATGCTGACCATGCTGATGGCCAGTTTCGACGAGGTGGATCCGGTGCTGGAGGCGGCGCTTGCCGGCCAGGTGGAGGATAGCGAGGTGCTGGTCCAGCTGCATCGCCTCAACGGCGGCTGCGCCTATTCCGGCGTGCCCAGCCTGCAGCGGCTGCTCTCCCAGCTGGAGCAGCAGCTGCGCGACGGGGTGCCGGTGACCGAACTCGAGCCCGAACTGCTGGAGCTGCAGGATGCGATGGAGCAGGTACGCCAGGAGGCGCCACGCTATCTATCCTGAACCGGGCAACCCGCTTTTTCTGACGCGGGCCCCGCCAGATGGTAAAGTTGCGCCGTTTCCACAGGAGTCGACATGACCAACAACGATATTTTGCGCCGCCTGCGCTACGCCCTCAGCATCAGCAACGACCAGATGGTCGACATGTTTGCCAAGGGCAACCTGACCGTCACCCATGCCCAGCTGCACGGCTGGCTGATCAAAGAGGCGGAGGAAGGGGAAGAGCAGGAAGCGGGCTTTGCCGCCTGTCCGGATTCGGCCCTGAGCCAGTTCCTCGACGGCTTCATCCTGGTGCGCCGCGGTGCGCGGGAAGATGCGCCGGCCCAGGTGATCCCGAACCGGATCAACAACAACATGATCCTGCGCAAGCTGCGCATCGGCCTCAACTTCAAGGAAGAGGACATGCTGGGCACCCTCAAGCTGGCCCACTTCAACCTCTCCAAGTCCGAGCTGAGCGCCCTGTTCCGTTCACGGGACCACAAGCACTATCAGGATTGCGGGGATCAGATCCTGCGCAACTTCCTCATCGGTCTCACCGCCAAGTATCGCGGCTGAACCATGGGCCGGCGTCTGCTCTCACCGTCATCCCGCCAGCAGGCGGCCGGTGGGTGGCGCCGGCCATGGCAACTGGGTGTTCACCTCCCGGGCACCCGTCGCCACGGGTGTGCACTCTGCCTCGCCCTGCTGCTCAGCGCCTGCCAGCCCGTCCCCTATCGGCTCAACAACGACTATCAGAGCGCCAGCCAGAACGAGCGCATCGCCTTTCTGATCCTGCACTACACGGACGAAGACGATGGCCACTCCCTGCGCCTGCTGACCGAGCCGGCCCATCAGGTGAGCGCCCACTACCTGATCCCGCGCGATACCCATGAGCGGCCACTGCCGGTCTACCAGCTGGTGCCCGACAGCCAGCGCGCCTGGCATGCCGGCCGCAGTCGCTGGCATCAATATGCGGGGCTCAACGCCAGCTCACTCGGCATCGAGATCGTCAACCTCGGCTACCCGCCACAAGACGAACTGCTGCCCGCCCACCAGCGGCGCTGGCAGCCCTACACCCAGGCACAGATAGCCGCCCTCGGTGCCCTCACCCGCAAGCTGGTCGAGCGCTACCAGATCCCCCCCACCCAGGTGCTGGCCCACAGCGATGTCGCCCCCGAGCGCAAGCAGGATCCCGGCCCCCACTTCCCCTGGCGCGAGCTGGCCCTGCACTACGGGGTGGGAGCCTGGCCCGACGAAACCCGGCTGGCCGAATTGCGCCAGCAGCCGGCACCGGCCTGGGATGCCCTCGGCTGGCAGCAACGGCTGGCCCGCTACGGCTACGGCGTCGCCCAAAGCGGCGCCTGGGACGAGCAGAGCCGCGCCGCCCTGCGCGCCTTCCAGCTCCACTTCCGACCCGCCCTGGTCAGCGGTGAAGCGGATGCCGAGAGCCAGGCCATCCTCACTGCCCTGCTCGAGCGTTATTTTCCCGAGCAGCGCTGAGCTTCGCCCCTGACCACGAAAGAGGGACGCCGCGGCGTCCCTCTTTCGCATTCTCCGTCGAGTGCCGACTCAGGCCTCCACCAGCAGTACCTCTATCCCGGCCTGACGCAGACCGGCCAGGGTCTCGGCCGCAATAGCGTCGTCGGTGATCAGGGTGTGGATGCGCCGGGTATCGATGATCTTGTGCAGGCTCAGCCGGCCAAACTTGCTGGAATCGGTCACGACGATGATCCGCTCGGCCACGTGGCACATGCAGCGGTTGAGCCTGGCCTCGTCTTCATGATGGGTGCTGACGCCGCGATCCAGATCGATGCCATCCACCCCGAGAAACAGCAGATCGAAGTGATAGTTCTGCAGGGAGAGATCCGCCTGGGCGCCGTAGAAGGAGAGCGACTTGCGGCGCAGGTGGCCCCCCGTCATCAGCAGCTCCACCCCTTCCGCCTCCAGCAGGGCATTCGCCACATTCATGCCGTTGGTCATCACCACTATCTCCTGGTGATCGCGCAGGTGGCGTGCCACCTCCAGGGTGGTGGTGCCCGAGTCGAGAATGAGGCGGCAACCCGGCTGCACCAGGCTCGCCGCCATGGCGCCGATGCGTTGTTTGACCGGGGTGTTGAGCACACTCTTGTCGGCAATGGTGCGCTCGGCCACCGGCTGGCCGGATTCACACAACAGGGCGCCGCCGTAAGCGCGCACCGCCACCCCCTGTTTCTCCAGAAATGCCAGATCGTTGCGGATGGTGACGGTGGAGACCTGATAGTGGCCGGCCAGCTCGTTGACCTGAACGCTGCCATTGCTGCGCAGCTGCTGAATGATGCGCTCCCGTCGCTCGCTGGTGCCGAGCACGCTCTTTTCGGTGATTTGCATAGTCTCTCTGCCGGAGTCCTGTGGTGAAAGTAGAGCTTTCACTTCGTTACGTTTCCCTATTAACACTCAGCCTCGATGGCAAATCAAGCTTTCATTGAATTGAAAAGTGCCGTCAGACTCCCTAAAACAGTCACAACACTTTCGATTCATTTCTTTTTGTGATCTTGCTCAAGATGTGAACACGCTTTTATTTCGTTTCGAACGCCGTACGCCTAGGGTAAAGAAAGAAACCGAAAGCAAAGCATCTTGTTCAGACCAAGAGGAAGAGGGAAATGAAATCAATGCTGGATCTGGTCGCACAACACAAGCAGGGGGAGCAGGTCGGGATCTACGCCGTCTGCTCCGCCCATCCGCTGGTGCTGGAGGCGGCCCTGCGACTGGCGGCGCAAGGGGATCAGCTGCTGCTGGTCGAGGCCACCTCCAATCAAGTGGATCAATTTGGCGGCTACACCGGCATGACACCGGCCGATTTTCGCGACCTGCTGCACCGGCTCGCCGCCGAGTGCCGCTTTCCCGTGCAGCGGCTGGTACTGGGTGGGGATCACCTCGGCCCCAACCGCTGGCAGAGCGAGCCCGCCGAACAGGCCATGGCCCACGCCGAGGATCTTATCGCCAGCTATGTCGCGGCCGGCTTCAAGAAGATCCACCTCGACTGCAGCATGTCCTGCCAGGGGGATCCGGTGCCGCTGACCGACGAGCTGGTGGCGGCGCGTGCCGCCCGGCTGGCCAGGATAGCCGAGCAGACCGCCACCCGGCAGTTTGGCCACAGCGACCTGGTCTATGTGATTGGCACCGAAGTGCCGGTACCGGGCGGTGCCCACGAGGATCTGGCCGAACTGGCGGTCACCACACCGGAGGCGGCGCGCCACACCCTGGCTGCCCACCAGCAAGCCTTCGAGCAGGCCGGACTGGCCCAGCTCTGGCCGCGGGTGATCGGTCTGGTGGTACAGCCCGGCGTAGAGTTCGACCACACCCACGTCATCGACTACCGCCCCGAGCGGGCCGCCCCCTTGAGCCGGATGATCGAGGCCTATCCCCATCTGGTGTTCGAGGCCCACTCCACCGATTACCAGACCCCGGACGCCTACCGCCAGCTGGTGCGCGATCACTTCGCCATCCTCAAGGTCGGCCCGGCCCTCACCTTTGCCCTGCGCGAGGCACTGTTTGCCCTCGCCGCCATCGAGGAGGAGCTGGTGGTGGCCAAGGCCTGCTCGGGCCTGCGCCAGGTGCTGGAAGAGACCATGCTGGATCGCCCCGACTTCTGGCGCAGCCACTATCAGGGCAGCCCCAACGAGTGCCGGCTGGCCCGCGGCTACAGCTACTCCGATCGCATTCGCTACTACTGGCCCGACAGCCGGGTCGACGACTGTTACGCCCGGCTGCTGGCCAACCTGGCCGCCGAACCCATTCCCCTGCCGCTGCTCAGCCAGCACCTGCCGCTGCAATACCGCAAGGTGCGCCAGGGCACGCTGTCGCCCCGGGTTCACGACCTCATTCTCGATCAGGTGCAGGAGGTGCTGCGCCAATACGCGGCGGCCTGCAGCGCCGTCCCCGCCAGCCACTCCCGGCTGACCCCGGTTGTATAAGGAGTTGTAGAGATGATCCTTGGTTATCCAGAAGAGACGCTGCGGTCGGCCAACGGCCTGGCCACCGCCCGTGAAATTCGCCAGCAACCCGCCACCTGGCGGGAGACCCTCACCATGGTGGAGGAGTGCCGCGCCACCATAGAGCGCTTCCTGCTGCCCCTGCTGTCACGGGGCAACCTGCGGGTGATCCTGACCGGGGCCGGCACCTCCGCCTTTGCCGGCCGCGCCCTCGCCCCCTATCTCAGTGCCCGCCTCAACGGCCGTTTCGAGGCGATCGCCACCACCGACATAGTCACCGATCCGGGAGAATACCTGGCACAGGACTGTCCGACCCTGCTCATCTCCTTCGCCCGCTCCGGCAACAGCCCGGAGAGCGTGGCGGCGGTCGAGCTGGCCAGCCAGCTGCTGAGCGAGTGCCACCACCTGGTGCTGACCTGCAACGGTGAGGGGGAGCTCTATCGCCGCGGCCAGAAGGATGCCCGCTCCCTGGCGCTGCTGATGCCGCCCCAGACCCACGACCGCAGCTTTGCCATGACCAGCAGCCTGACCAGCATGATGCTGAGCTGCCTGGCGGTATTCCTGCCGCGCCAGTTCAACCCGATCGCCAGCCAGCCGCTCATCGCGCTGGGAGACGCCATCCTGCCCCAGGCCGAACTGAAGGTGCCCGAGTGGGATCGGCCGTTGCCGGAGCGGGTCATCTACCTTGGCAGTGGCAGCCTGCAAGGGGTGGCCCAGGAGGCGGCCCTCAAGCTGCTGGAGCTCACCGCCGGCCAGGTGATGGCCATGCACGACTCCCCCACCGGCTTTCGCCACGGGCCCAAGTCGGCCATCAATCGGCAGACCCTGATCGTGCTGATGGTGTCTAACGATCCCTATACCCGCCAGTACGATCTGGATCTGCTCGGCGAGCTGCGCCAGGACGGCCATGCCGCCCGGGTGGTCGCCCTGGCCGACCGGCCAGATCCGCTCATCAGCGCCGGCGAACACATCTATCTGCCCATCTCCCTCAACGGTGACGACGCCGAGCTGGCGCTCTGCTACCTGCTCTACGCCCAGTACTACGCCTTCCACACCGCGCTAGTGCTGGGCATCACCCCGGACAATCCCTGCCCGAGCGGGCGGGTCAACCGGGTCGTGCAGGGGGTCAACATCTATCCGTTCAACCAGCAAGGAGGCGTCTAATGCCGAACATAGTGCTGAGCCGTATCGACGAGCGCCTGATCCACGGTCAGGTCGGCGTGCAATGGGTCGGCTTCGCCGGCGCCAATCTGGTGCTGGTCGCCAACGACGAAGTCGCAGAGGACCCCATCCAGCAGAACCTGATGGAGATGGTGCTGGCCGAAGGCATCGCAGTGCGCTTCTGGCCGCTGCAGAAGGTGATCGACAACATCGGCAAGGCCGCCGATCGCCAGAAGATCCTGCTGGTGTGCAAGAGTCCCGCGGACTTTCGCACCCTGGTGGAGGGCGGGGTGCCCATCCCCCGCATCAACGTCGGCAACATGCACTACGCCGACGGCAAGCGTCAGATCCACAAGACGGTATCGGTGGACGAGTCGGACATAGCGGCGTTTCGCGCCCTGCAGGACGCCCACGTCGCCTGCTTTGTCCAAGGGGTGCCGACCGAACCGGCACAGGACATTTTCAACCTCATCTGATTAAGGACAATTGTGATGGAAATCAGTTTGTTGCAAGGGCTCTTGCTGGGCATGCTGGCGTTCTTCGCCGGGCTTGACCTGTTCAACGGCCTGACCCACTTCCACCGGCCCGTGGTACTGGGCCCGCTGGTGGGCCTGATCCTCGGCGACCTGCCCACCGGCATTCTGGTGGGCGGCACCCTGGAGCTGGTCTGGATGGGGCTGGCCCCGCTGGCAGGCGCCCAGCCGCCCAACGTCATCATCGGCACCATAGTCGGCGCCACCTTCGCCATCACCACCGGGGTCAAGCCGGATGTGGCGGTCGGGGTCGCGGTGCCGTTCGCGGTGGCGGTCCAGATGGGGATTACCTTCCTCTTCTCGGTGATGTCGGGGGTCATGTCCCGTTGTGACCGGATGGCGGAACAGGGGGATGTGCGCGGCATCGAGCGGGTCAACTACCTGGCGCTGCTGGCGCTCGGCTCCTTCTACTTCCTGTGCGCCTTCCTGCCCACCTACTTCGGGGCCGAACACGCCAAGAGCGCCATCGACGTGCTGCCCGCCCGTCTCATCGACGGTCTTGGCGTCGCCGGCGGCATCATGCCCGCCATCGGCTTCGCCGTGCTGCTCAAGATCATGATGAAGAATGTCTACATCCCCTACTTCATCCTCGGTTTCGTCGCCGCCGCCTGGCTCAAGCTGCCGGTGCTGGCCATCGCCGCGGCCGCCCTGGCCATGGCTCTGATCGATTTCATGCGCAAGGACCCGGCGCCACAAGCCCGCCCCATCCAGGAGGAAACTGAAGATGGCATCTAACAACACCGCCACCCGGCTGGCCCAGGCGGCCGAGCCGCAACCGACCCGCACCGTCTCCGACGACGTCTACGAAGATCAACAGCTGGGGGCCGAGCTGACCCGCCAGGACATCAACCGCTTCGCCTGGCGCTCCCTGCTGCTGCAGGCCTCCTTCAACTACGAGCGGATGCAGGCCTCCGGCTGGCTTTACGGCCTGCTGCCGGCACTGCAAAAGATCCACACCAATCCCAAGGATCTCTCCCGGGCGATGAAGGGCCACATGGGCTTCTTCAACACCCACCCCTTCCTGGTCACCTTCGTGATGGGGATAGTGCTGGCGATGGAGCGCTCCAAGCAGAACGTCAACAGCATCCAGAGCACCAAGATCGCGGTCGGCGCCCCGCTCGGCGGGATCGGCGATGCCATGTTCTGGCTCACCCTGCTGCCCATCTGCGGCGGCATCGGCGCCGACTTGGCCCTGCAGGGTTCCATCATGGGGGCTGTGGTCTTCTTCCTGCTGTTCAACCTGGTGCACTTCGGTCTGCGCTTCGGGCTGGCGCACTACGCCTACCGCATGGGGGTGGCCGCCATTCCGCTCATCAAGGCCAACACCCGCAAGGTGGGCCATGCCGCCTCCATCGTCGGCATGACGGTGATCGGCGCCCTGGTCGCCACCTATGTGCGGCTCGGCACCACCCTGGAGATCACCGCCGGCGATGCGGTGGTGAAGCTGCAGGCGGACGTGCTCGACAAGCTGATGCCCGCCTTCCTGCCGCTGCTCTACACCCTGGCCATGTATGGGCTGATCCGCCGCGGCTGGAGCCCGCTGCGCCTCATCGTCATCACGGTCGTGCTCGGCATCGTCGGCAAGTTTGCAGGCTTCCTCTAATCCGGCGCCGGCACCAGGCCGGCCCTTTGCTGTAAAGGAACAGATTATGTTGGGCATCATCATTTGCGGACACGGCGGCTTCGCCAGCGGCATGGAACAGGCCATGTTGCAGATCCTCGGCGAGCAGGAGGCGGTGGTCGCCATCGACTTTCCCGAGTCCTCCACCACGGCCCTGCTGCAGGATCAGTGCGAAACTGCCCTGACTCAGGTGGAACGAGGGGATGGGGTGGTCTTTCTGACCGACCTGCTGGGGGGAACCCCGTTTCGGGTCGCCTCCACCCTGGCGCTGCGCCAGCCCGGGCGGGAGGTGGTCACCGGCACCAATCTGCAGCTGCTGCTGGAGATGGTGATGGAGCGCGGCGAGCTGACCCCGTCCCAGTTTCGTGAACAGGCGCTGTGCTGTGGTCATCGCGGCCTCACCAGCCTGGTGGACGAGCTGGCGCGCGAGCGGGCCGATACCCTGGCCGAGGAGGGGATCTAGATGGCAGAGCGGATCCGCGCCCGCCGCCTGCTGACCGAGCAGGGCTGGCGGGAACATCAGGTACTGACCCATGAAGGGGGCGTCATCACCGCCATCAACCCCATCCCGGCCGACGACCCGGTGCGGGAGGTCGAGCTGCTGGTGCCCGCCCTCATCGATGGCCATGTCCACGGCGGGGCCGGCGTCGACGTGATGGATGAGGCGGCCGACGCCCTGGCCCGTCTCTCCCTTGCCAAGGCGGCAGAAGGGGTGGGCGCCTTCCTCGCCACCACGGTCACCGCCCCGCTGCCCGCCATCCTCAGCACCCTGGGTCGCATCGCCGATGCCATGGCGAGCCCCCTGCCGGGTGCACAGCTGCTCGGCAGCTATCTGGAGGGGCCCTATTTTACCCCGGACAACAAGGGCGCCCATGACCCGGCCCTGTTCCGGGAGCTGGATCTGGCGGAGCTCGACCGGCTGCAACAGGTGGCGCGAGGCACCCTGAAGGTGGTCGCCCTCGCCCCCGAGAAAACCGGGGCGCTGGCCGCCATCCGTCATCTCAAGCAGGCCGGCATCCGGGTGATGCTGGGCCACTCCGCCGCCGACCACGACACCACCATGGCGGCGCTGGCGGCGGGGGCCTCCGGGCTGGTGCACTGCTTCAACGGCATGCGCGGCCTGCACCACAGAGAGCCCGGCATGGTCGGCGCCGGCCTGGTGCATCCCGATGCCTGGCTGGAGCTCATCGCCGACGGCCACCACGTCCATCCGAGCGTGCTCAGACTCTGTCACTGCTGCGCCAGGGATCGCCTGCTGCTCATTACGGATGCCATGCGCGCCGCCGGCATGCCGGACGGCCACTACCTGCTCGGTGACTACCGGGTGGAGATGAAGGGCGGGGTGGTGCGCACCGACACCGGCGGCCTGGCGGGCAGCACCCTCACCCTGCTCGGCGCCGTGCGCAACATGGTGCAGCTGGCCGGCGTACCGCTGGACGAGGCCATCCCCATGGCTTCGCTGGCACCGGCCCGGATGCTGGGAATCGAACATCGCCTCGGCTCGCTGGCCGTCGGCAAGCAGGCCAACCTGCTCGCCCTGACCGCGGAACTCAATCAACAACATATCTGGGTGGCGGGCCGGGAGCTCCTCCCCGCCCCAACCCCGCTCTCTTTCCCTGAAGCTGGTGCCCGCCAGGGTGCCAAGGAGTCCTCATGTATCTGATCTCGTCCCACGAAATGCTTAAAGATGCCCAGCGCCGCGGCTATGCGGTGCCCGCCTTCAACATCCACAACCTAGAGACCGTCGAGGTGGTGGCCCGCACCGCCGCCAAGCTGCACTCCCCGGTGATCCTGGCCGCCACGCCGGGCACCTACCGCCACGCCGGGGTCGAGTATCTGGTCTCCATCTGCGCCTCGGCTGCCCATCAGTACCGCATCCCGCTGGTTCTGCATCTGGACCACCACGAGGACGAGCAGGATATCCACTACAAGGTCGAGGCCGGCATCCACTCCGCCATGATCGACGCTTCCCACCTGCCGTTCGAGGAGAACGTCGCCAAGGTGCAGCGGGTCGTCACCTTCTGCCACCGCATGGGGGCGAGCGTGGAAGCCGAGCTGGGCCAGCTCGGCGGCCAGGAGGATGACCTCATCGTGGACGCCGCCAACGCCCATCTGACCGACCCGGACAAGGCGGCCGAGTTCGTGGCGCGCACCGGCATCGACTCCCTGGCGGTCGCCATCGGCACGGCCCACGGCCTCTACAAGGAGGAGCCGCGCCTCGACTTCGAGCGCCTCGCCGCCATCCGGGCCAGGGTAGCGGTGCCGCTGGTGCTGCACGGTGCCTCCGGCATTCCCGACCGGGACGTACGCCGCTGCATCGAGCTCGGGGTGTGCAAGGTCAACGTGGCCACCGAGCTCAAGATCGCCTTCTCCGACGCCATGAAGGCGTTCCTGGCCTCCCACCCCGACGCCAGCGACCCGCGCCAGTATCTGGTGCCCGCCATGGCTGCCATGGAGGAGGTGGTCGCCGCCAAGATCCGCATGTGCATGAGCGACGGCAAGCTGTAATCCCAAAGGCGGGCCCGCTGCGGCGAGCCCGCCTCCATCCCGGTATCACAGGCGAGGTTCTGCCGACTCACACCTCACTCACATCAACACATGGAGACAACCATGCACGCACGTACCGCCATGACGCTGCTGCTCATGCTGACCCCCTTCACCCAGGCCGAAACCCTGTCGCTGGAGGGTGACCAGTACCGTATCAAGGTCGAGACCGATGCCGGCAAGTTCCGGGAGCTGACCTTCACCAATACCGCCAACGGCGATCTCATTCGCTCTGACAACCTGTTCGACATCAAGGGGACGGATGATCGGCTGACCCCCTCCGCCGATTTCAAGGTCACTGCATTCACCAAGAGCGAGGACCGGATCGAGATGGCGTTGGAAAATGCCGACTTCGTGGTCAAAAGCGCCATCCGGCTGGGCCGGGACAAGCGCTACGCCAGCATCGACTTTGCCCTCGATACCCTCAAGAACGGCAAAAAGATCAACGGCTTCTCCATGCTTCCCTTCCACTCCCAGGCGCCGTTTGTCTATGGCGCCATCAACAGCTCGCCCATCGTCAGCGACAGCTTCTTCATTACCCCCCAGAATCCACTGGTCAATACCCGGGCTTACGAGGGTGGCGTCAGCCAGCTGATCCCGCTCAAGCTGCCGCTCGCCCAGGGCAAGCCGCTCAGCTATCGCACCTATGTCGGCACCTTTGGCGAGGGTCAGCTCAGGCGCGACTTCAACCGCTTCCTCAACGAGGCCCGCGATCGCCCCTACGCCCCCTACCTGCACTACAACTCCTGGCTCGACATCGGCTTCTTCAATCCCTACACGGAGGCCGAGGCACTCAAGCGCATCGATCAGTTCGGCGAGGCGCTGATCAGCCGGCGCGGCGTACCCATGAACGGCTTTCTGTTTGACGACGGCTGGGACGATCGACTGGGCAACTGGGGTTTCAGCAAGGATTTCCCCAACGGCTTCAGCAAGCTCAAGCGTGCGGCCGAACGCTACCATGCCCAGCTCGGGATCTGGCTCTCCCCCTGGGGTGGCTACAACAAGCCAAGGGATGAGCGGGTCTCCCATGCCGCCGAGTTCGGCTATGAGCTGAGCGATGGCAAGTTCGCCCTCTCCGGCCCGGTCTACTACCAGAACTTCCACCAGAAGGTGATGTCGCTCATCAAGGAGCAGGGGGTCAGCCACTTCAAGTTCGACGGGACCGGCAATGCGGACAAGCTGATCGAGGGGAGCCGCTTCACCAGCGACTTCGATGCCGCCATCCACCTGATTGCAGATGCGCGGGCCGCCAATCCGAAGGTGTTCATCAACCTGACCACCGGCACCACCGCCTCCCCTGCCTGGCTGTTCTTTGCCGATTCGATCTGGCGCGGCGGCGATGACATCAACTTCTACGGACCCGGCTCCAGGGTACAGCAGTGGATCACCTACCGGGATGCCGAGACCTATCGCTCCATCGTCAAGAACGGCCCCCTGTTCCCGCTCAACTCCCTGATGCTGCACGGGCTGGTCTATGCCAAACAGGCCAAGCATCTGGATCGGCAGTCACCGCAAGACTTCGCCGATCAGGCCTGGAGCTATTTCGCCACCGGCACCCAGTTGCAGGAGCTCTATCTCACGCCGGAACTGTTGAGCGGTCAGAACTGGGACCTGCTGGCCAAGGCCGCACTCTGGTCACAGCAGAACCAGGCCGTGCTGTTCGACAGCCACTGGATCGGCGGCGACCCCACCCTGCTGGCGGTGTATGGCTGGGCGGCCTGGAGTCCGAGCCGCGCCTTCATCACCCTGCGCAACCCCTCCAGTAAGCCGCAGACATTCCTGCTGGAGCCTCAGCGCCAGCTGGAGATCCCGGCGGGCGAGGCCACCCGCTTCACGGTGCAGCCACGCTATGGCAGCAATGCCAGCGTACCGGCCACCCTCGATGCCCCCCGCCTCATCACGCTGGCTCCGCTGGAACTGATCACCCTGGAGCTGACCCCGGCGGGAGCCAAACCCGCTGCGGTGAAAAAGTCCTGACCTAGACCAAGTTTGACCTGACAAAAAGGGACGCCGTGGCGTCCCTTTTTCTTCGTGCCGCGGGGCCCAGCCCCTGCCGACAGATCAGATCCCCTGACGGGCTTCCTGCATCAACAGGCGCATGTCGCTGACCGCCTTGGCCAGACCGTCGAAGGCGGCGCGGCCGATAATGGCGTGGCCGATGTTGAGCTCATAGAGCTCGGGGATGGCGGCGATGGCCTTGACGTTGTGGTAGTGCAGACCGTGGCCGGCATTGACCTTGAGCCCCTTGCCAGCGGCATAGGAGGCACCGGCGGCAATGCGCTTGAACTCGGCGTTGCGCTCGGCATCGGTGGTGGCATCGGCGTAACGACCGGTGTGGATCTCGATGAAGGGGGCGCCGCTCTCGGCGGCGGCATCGATCTGCAGCGGATCCGCATCGATGAAGAGGGATACCTGAGCGCCGACAGCCGCAAGACGGGCCACGGCATCGGTCACCTTGTCCAGCTGGCCGGCCACGTCCAGACCACCCTCGGTGGTCACCTCGGTGCGCTTCTCCGGCACCAGGCAGACGAAGTGGGGCTGGATGCGGCAGGCGATGCCGATCATCTCTTCGGTCACCGCCATCTCCAGGTTCATTCTGGTCTGGATGGTCTGGCGCAGGATCTCCACGTCGCGGTCGGTGATGTGACGGCGATCTTCGCGCAGGTGCACAGTGATGCCATCGGCTCCGGCCTGCTCGGCCACGAAGGCGGCCTGCACCGGATCCGGATACTGGGTGCCGCGGGCGTTGCGCAGGGTGGCGATGTGATCGATGTTCACACCCAGATAGATTTCACTCATTGAGGACTCCTTGAAACTCTTCGCTGTTAACTGTGCAACTGCCGCCTTGGCGCCAGCGCCGATATCCATATGTCACGTGTGTGGCAGCTCGTAGGTTCGATTAGCGCAGCGTAATCGGACCTAGGTAACATTCTTGCCATGTCGGGTAACGCCGCAGGGCGATTAACCCAAGCTATTACGGCGTTTTAAAAACAGCTCCCGGCTCTTCAACTGGCGCCGCCCCAGATAGGGCTGCAGCGCCAGCCTGCTGAAACGCTTGGCCGCCTGCAGCAGGGGCGGACTGTCGAAGCGCCCCTCGGCAAAGGCCAGCAGGTGCGCGCCGAGAAACAGGGTACGGGGATCCGGCGCCCGCTCGCAAGCAACAAAGCCCAATTCACGCTCGAAGCCATAGAGCAAGGTCGGCTCGATGGGCGACTCGTCGTCCGCCGTGTATTCGAAATCCACCGCATAGCCGAGCGCCTGCAACAGCAGGAACTCGAAGCGGCGCAGCGGCAGCTCAGGCGTCTCGCCATCAGCCAGCGCCATGATGGCGCGGGCATAGGCGTCAAACACTTCGGGGAACGGGGTGTGCGCTTCCAGCAGGTAGTAGACCAGCTCGTTGAGATAGAGGCCGTAGAAGAGGCGATCGCCGCCGAGCCGCAGGGAGTGATCCGGGCACTCGACCTGGGTGAGATTCTTGAGATCGCCCTTGCCGCGCCAGGCGATGGTGAGCAGGGTGAAGGGTTGCAGCAGCCCCTTCAGAGGCGAGCGTGGCCCGCGGGAACCGCGAGCCACCAGAGTAAAACGGCCACTATCCTGGGTGAAAACCTCGACCAGCTGACTGGTCTCCCGATAGGGCCGACTGTGGATGACGAAAGCCGGGGTCAGCAATCAGTCGTCACCGTAGCCGAGACTGCGCAGGGCGCGCTCGTCGTCAGCCCAACCGGATTTGACCTTGACCCACAGCTCCAGGTGCACCTTGTTCTGGAACAGCCGTTCCATGTCGAGGCGCGCCTCGGTGCCGATGGTCTTGATCTTCTCGCCCTTGTTGCCGATGACCATCTTCTTCTGGCCATCGCGCTCCACCAGAATGAGGCCATGGATATGGTAGAGACCGTTCTCCTCCACCTTGAAGCGCTCGATCTCCACCGTTACCGAGTAGGGCAGCTCCTCACCGGTGAAGCGCATCAGCTTCTCGCGGATGATTTCAGAAGCCATGAAGCGGGAGGAGCGGTCGGTCACGTAGTCTTCCGGGAAGAAGTGGACGTTCTCCGGCAGCAGATCCTTGGCCCACTCGCGGATCTTCTCCACGTTGGTGCCCTTCTCGGCACTGATGGGCAGGATGTGGGCGAAGTTCATCTGCTGGCCCAGCCACTCGAGGTGCGGCAGCAGATCCTCTTTCTCCTTGACGTTGTCGATCTTGTTGACCGCCAGCACCACCGGGCACTTGAGGTGGCGCAACTTGCCCAGCACCATCTCGTCGTCCTTGGTCCAGTGAGTCCCGTCCACCATGAACACCACCATGGCCACGTCCCCCAGCGAACTGGTGGCGGCGCGGTTCATCAGGCGGTTGATGGCCCGTTTCTCTTCGATGTGCAGACCCGGCGTGTCGACATAGATGGTCTGGTAGTTCTCCTCGGTGTCGATCCCCAGAATCCGGTGACGGGTGGTCTGGGGCTTCTTCGAGGTGATGCTGACCTTCTGGCCAAGCAGCTTGTTGAGCAGGGTGGACTTGCCCACGTTGGGGCGGCCCACGATGGCGACAAAGCCGCAATAAGTGGTATCTGTCATGCCAGTGTTTCCAATGCCTGTTGTGTCAAAAGACCGCGCCTTGTTGAATGGGTAGTATCTGTCATGACAGTTTTTCCAATGCTTGCTGCGCTGCGGCCTGTTCGGCCTTGCGACGGCTGGTGCCGACCCCGACCAGCGGACCATCCAGGCCTTCCACGTCACACTGGACGGTGAACTCCTGGTTGTGGGCTTCGCCCTTGACGTTGGTCACTGTGTAGGTCGGCAGGGATTTGCGGCTTCCCTGCAGAATTTCTTGCAGACGGGTCTTGGGATCCTTCTGCTCTATGCCTGGCTTGATCTCGTCCAGGCGGCTGGCGTACCAGCCCAGCAGCAGCGTCCGTACCGTCTCAAGATTGGTATCCAGATAGACGGCACCGATCACCGCCTCGACCGTGTCGGCCAGAATGGATTCACGGCGAAAACCGCCGCTTTTCAGCTCACCCGGCCCCAGGATCAGGTGATCCCCGAGGTCGAACTCCCGGCCCAGTTCGGCCAGGGTCTTCTCGCGCACCAGGGTGGCGCGCATGCGGCTGAGATCCCCTTCCGCCGCCTGCGGGAAGCGGTGGAAGAGATCATCGGCAATCACCAGACTCAAAATGGAGTCACCCAGGAATTCCAGTCGCTCGTTGTGACGGGAACCGGCGCTGCGGTGAGTCAGCGCCCGGGTCAGCAGTTCTTGATCCTGAAAGACATGCCCGAGACGGGACTGCAGTCTGTTCATCTTGATATTCATTTACTTGATTCCGCCAATGCGGTTGAAGCGCACCCCTGTCGGTACCCAGCTTGGCAGCAGGGAGCCTTCTTCGCGCTCGAATTCAAAACTTATCCAGATAGCGACCGCCTTGCCGACCAGGTTCTGCTCGGGCACGAAGCCCCAGAAACGACTGTCGGTACTGTTGTCACGGTTGTCACCCATCACGAAGTACTGGCCTTCCGGCACTACCCATTCGTCTGGGTAGGTACCGGGCTGGCGGTAGTAACGGCCGACCATATCGGGCATCAGCGGGTTGCGCAGGGTCTCGTGAGACACCTCGCCCAGCTGCTCGGTATAGCGGTCAAGCGGGATCCCCATCTGGGTAAATTCACCCCTTTGTTCAAACTTGACGTCGAGCTTCTGGAAGCCCGGGCACGTTTTCCCTTCCTGCTCATCGCACTTGGGCCGGATCATCAGCTCCTTGTTGCGATAGATGACCCGATCCCCCGGCATGCCGACTACGCGCTTGATGTAGTCCACCCGGGTATCCAGCGGATACTTGAACACCACCACGTCGCCGCGTTTGGGCTCACCGGTCTCGAGGAACTTGGTGTTGGTCACCGGATCCTTGAGGCCATAAGCAAACTTCTCCACCAGGATGAAGTCGCCCACCAGCAGGGTGGGCATCATGGAGCCCGACGGGATCTGGAACGGTTCAAAGATGAACGAACGCAGGATCAGCACGAGCGTGATGACCGGGAATACCCCGGCGGTCTGCTCGATCCAGACCGGCACCGGCGCCACCTTGGCCAGGGTTTTCTCGTCCAGATGGGCGCCGCCGTGGGCACGGGCCACGGCAATCTTGGCGGCCCGCTGCTTGGACCAGATCATCTTGTCCAGACACCAGATAACACCGGTGATCGCGCAGACCACCACCAGGATCAGGGAAAACGTGCTTGCCATCTATTAGTCCTTTCCGACGTGGAGAATTGCGAGGAAAGCTTCCTGCGGCACGTCGACACGGCCCAGAGACTTCATCCGCTTCTTACCTTCTTTCTGCTTGTTCAGCAGCTTCTTCTTCCGGCTCACGTCACCACCGTAACACTTGGCGGTCACGTCCTTGCGCAGCGCCTTGACGGTACTGCGGGCGATGATCTGGTTGCCGATGGCAGCCTGGATGGCGATATCGAACATCTGGCGCGGGATCAGCTCGCGCATCTTCTCCACCACCTGGCGACCGCGGTACTGGGCGTTCTCCTTGTGGGTGATGATGGCCAGGGCGTCGACCCGTTCGCCGTTGATCATGATGTCCAGACGGACCATGTCGGAGGTCTCGAAGCGCTTGAAGCCGTAGTCCAGCGAGGCATAGCCGCGGCTGGTGGACTTCAGGCGGTCGAAGAAGTCGAGCACCACTTCCGCCATCGGGATCTCGTAGGTCAGCGCCACCTGCTTGCCGTGATAGACCATGTTGGTCTGCACGCCACGCTTCTCGATACAGAGGGTGATCACGTTGCCCATGTACTCCTGCGGCAGCAGGATATGACACTCGGCGATCGGCTCGCGCATCTCCTTGATGCTGGTGATGGCAGGCATCTGGGCCGGGCTGTCGATGTGGATGGTGGTACCGTCGGTCAGCTCGATTTCGTAGACCACGGTCGGTGCCGTGGTGATCAGATCCAGATCGTATTCACGCTCCAGCCGCTCCTGAATGATCTCCATGTGCAGCATGCCGAGGAAGCCGCAGCGGAAGCCAAAGCCCAGCGCGGTGGAGCTCTCCGGTTCGAAGAACAGGGAGGCATCGTTCAGGGAGAGCTTGTCGAGGGCGTCACGGAACGACTCGTAGTCATCGCTGGAGATGGGGAACAGGCCCGCATACACCTGCGGCTTCACCTTCTTGAAGCCAGCCAGCGCCTTCTCGGCACCGTTCTTGGCCTGGGTCAGGGTATCGCCCACCGGCGCGCCGTGGATGTCCTTGATACCGCAGACAACCCAACCTACCTCGCCGCAACCCAGTCCCATGGTGTCCACCTGCTTGGGCGTGAAGATACCGATACGATCGACACCCCACACCTGACCGGTGCTCATCACCTTGATCTTGTCGTTCTTCTTCAGCGAGCCATTCTTGATCCGCACCAGCGACACGACGCCCAGATAGGAGTCGAACCAGGAGTCGATGATCAGCGCCTGCAGCGGCGCATCCGGATCACCTTCCGGCGCCGGGATCCGGGCCACGATCTCTTCCAGCACCAGGTCAACACCCAGGCCGGTCTTGGCGGAGCAGCGCACCGCATCGACCGCGTCGATGCCGACGATGTCTTCGATCTCTTCGGCAACCCGCTCAGGTTCTGCGGCCGGCAGGTCGATCTTGTTCAGCACTGGCACCACTTCCAGATCCATTTCCATGGCGGTATAGCAGTTGGCCAGAGTCTGTGCCTCAACCCCCTGGCCGGCATCCACCACCAGCAGCGCCCCTTCACAGGCCGCCAACGAGCGGGAAACCTCGTAGGAGAAATCCACGTGGCCAGGGGTGTCGATAAAGTTCAGCTGGTAGGTGTTACCGTCTTGTGCCTGGTAGTTCAGGGTCACACTCTGTGCTTTGATGGTAATGCCGCGCTCGCGCTCCAGGTCCATGGAGTCAAGCACCTGAGCCTGCATCTCGCGGTCGGACAGGCCGCCACAAGTCTGGATCAGACGGTCCGACAGGGTCGATTTACCGTGGTCGATGTGCGCAATAATCGAAAAGTTACGAATGTGTTTCATCGAGCAAGAATCACTCAAAATTAGGTTAGGGCCGGATATGGAGGCAGGATTTTACTGGATAACCCGGTCGACGGCCAATCTTTAGTCGACGAAGCACCAGAAATACAGGCCTGGACAGTGTCAGGAGAGGTGGCGGGTGGGCAGGACCACACCCAGCATGCGGGGACCATAAGCCCCCTGATCGAGCCGGTTGGAAAAGTAACGAACCAGTGAAAATCCGATAAGGCCGCCCAGCAGGCAGCTGAGGATGGTGACCCCCTCCCCGGCCGACAGCAAGGGAGCCAGCCAGAGTTGCCCCAGCAGGGCTCCCGCCAGCAGACAGAACAGCGGCAGCACGTAGACCAGCGCAGCCCCCTGCAGAATGCTCGCCTGTGGGATGCCGAGCCTCACCTGCTGGCCGACGCTCACCTCGATGGTGAGCGCCACCCGCAGCCGCTGCGCCTGCAACGGAAACGCCTTGGCTACCGTGCCGGTACCGCAGTTGGACTGTTGATGACAACCGCTGCAGGCGGAGCGCCGTTCGCACTCCACCCAGGCATGTTGTCCATCAATGGCCACTACGGTTGCCAGCTCTTCGCTCATTCCACTCACAAGACGGTTCCACATTAACTAGACAGAGATTGACCCAATCTGAACATGACTGCCCGGATTGGGCAAGCAACAGTGCATCGACGACTACTGGACGGTCTCGTTGCGGGCCAGCGGTTGCACCGACTCGGCGATGCGTTTGGCGGTGTCGGCCGGCACTTCCCCCACCACCGTGATCTCGACCCCCACGTCATTGACATAGCTCACCAGCGAGGTGGCACCCTGGCGGATCAACTGCTGGCGCACCGCCTGCTTGGGATCGACCCGGGCAACGTAGACCGAGAGATCCACCAGTCCATCGGAGAGCATCATGTAATCCACCGGCAGGCTGGTGGTGACCAGCTGATGCCGATCCCGCGAGAGCACCTTGAACCCCTCCGGCAACCAGGTCAGGTGCCAATTCAGCTGCTGCTGCGGCGCCGGGTAGGCGTCTTCCAGTGCCAGTGCCTGAGGCAGCTTGCTGCCAGCCAGCTTCACCAGCCAGGGCGCCGGGGCAGGCAGCCTGTCCAAATCCACCCCCAGCACCTGTTCAACCAGATTGCCTTCCCGATCCACCATGTCCACCCGCACCAGCAGGTGGCTCTGCTCGTCGATCCAGAGCACGAAGCCGTACTTGTCAGCCTCTTTGGGTACCAGCCGCACTACCTGAGCCACCAACCCGGCCGCCCGGCTGCGACCGGCCAGCACGGGGTCATAGCTCTCCAGCACCCGTGGCAGCGGCATCCTGACCAGGCTCGCCCACACACCGGGGAAGCGGGCTCCCTTGAGGGTGTAAGGTTCGTGGGTATTTTCGAAGAAGGTGTATTCATCCTGGCGCTGCAGATACTCGATGGTCTTGCCATCGAGATAGCTGAGGTGAGCCACCTCCTTGCCATCGATCACGCCGTGGCTGAAGCGGATGGGTTCGAGGCGCCCCTGCCGGGCCTTGACCATGGACAATTCAAAATTCTGTTGCGAGACGGCACTCTGCATCTGCTGCAACAAGGCCTCGGCCGACTTGTCGTCGGCCGAGGCCTTGGCACTGATCAGCAGGAAAGAGGCCAGCAAAATACGGCTGGACTGGCGCACGTTCTGATCCCTAAATCCGTTATTCCTGAATCTGCTTGTCTTGCAGCAGACGCTGTTGCAACTGGTGGTCACGCAGGAAAGCATTGATGCGCTCGCGCTGCTCCTGCATCTGCTGCTCGCTCAGCCCTTGCTGACGGGCAGTGGCCCGGTTGCCATCCTGCGGGTAGTGCACACTCACCGGTGAGGCACTGCCACCAACGGGGATAGTGTTGAGTACTGGGTTAGTTGGCAGCCCATCCTGCCCCTGATACTGCTGCACCCCGAAGATGACGGCGGCAGCGACCGATGCGGCGATGGCGTACTGCCCCACCTGCTGGCCAGCACGGCGCAGAAACGGCACGACCTTGGCGGTCCCCGGCTGCGGTACGGCAGGTTTGCTATCCACCGGCTTGGGCGCCAAGATGGTGGGTTCATCTTCCAGCGCAGCCATGATGCTGTCGCTCAGATCCAGTTGCAGATTGACCGGCAGGTCCCCCCGCATGGCATCACCGATCAGGTGGTAACGAGACCAGGTGTCTTGTAGAGCCGGATCCGTTCCCAGCTCGTTCAGAACCTCAACATCGCTCAAGTCACCGTCCATCAGGGCCGAGAGTTGCTCTTTAGTTGCCATAAGTTAACCTGTCTTTCCCCAGTTAATTCTCGATCAGAGGTTGCAGCTTTTTATCGATTGCTTCCCTCGCCCGGAAGATGCGGGATCTCACCGTACCCACCGGACAATCCATGATTTCGGCAATCTCTTCGTAGCTCAGCCCTTCCAGTTCGCGAAGGGTGATAGCTGTCCTCAAGTCTTCCGGCAAAGCTTCTATGGCAGAAAACACGGTGCGCTTGATCTCGTCGGTCAGCGTCAGGTTTTCCGGGGTAGCCACCTCTTGCAAGGCTTCGCCACCGCCATAGTATTCTGCCTCTTCCGCCTCTACGTCACTGCTGGGCGGCCTGCGCCCTTGAGAGGTCAGATAATTTTTGGCCGTGTTCACGGCGATCCGGTACAACCAAGTGTAAAACGCGCTCTCGCCACGGAATGTCGGCAGCGCACGGTAGGCTTTGATGAATGCCTCCTGCGCCACATCCGGTACATCGCCCGGGTTGTTGACATACCTGGCCACCAGGTTGACCACCTTGTGCTGGTATTTTTTTACCAACAGGTTGAATGCATTTTTATCGCCACGCTGGACCCGTTCAACCAGCTGTTCGTCCAGTAGATTCTGGTCGCTCATCAGAGCCGTAAAACCCCCATCAGGTTATCGTTTTTCTTTTCCGGCCCTTCCTAAGCGCACAAGTTCAGACAGGAGGAATCAGGGAAAGTTCGCTTGCATTGAAAAAAATGTGACGCAGGCTGCATCACCCCCCTCGCTTGGGCTACCATGGTGCCAGTTCTTAATCCAGGCCAATGATACTTATGAAAGCAAGTGTTGAATACCTTTGCGACGTACTGATCATTGGCAGCGGTGCCGCCGGTTTGTCTCTCGCGTTGCGATTGGCAGACCAGGCCAAAGTCCTGGTTCTGAGCAAGGGGCCCATCAGTGAAGGGGCCACTTTCTATGCGCAAGGAGGCATCGCTGCCGTATTCGACGAGACCGACAGCATCGAATCCCACGTGAGCGACACGCTCAACGCCGGGGCCGGGTTGTGTGACCCGGCCGTGGTGGAGTTCACCGCTCGCAACGCCCGCGAATCCATCCAGTGGTTGATCAAGCAGGGGGTCCCCTTCGATCAGGAGGAAGACGCCGAGGGCGAATCCCACTATCACCTGACCCGGGAAGGGGGCCACAGCCATCGCCGCATCTTCCACGCCGCGGATGCCACCGGCAAGGCGGTGCAGCTCACCCTGATAGATCAGGTCCGCGCTCACCCCAACATCCAGCTGATGGAGCGCTTCAACGCGGTCGACCTCATCACCACCCGCAAGCTGGGTCTGCCGGGCAACCGGGTGCTGGGTGCCTATGTCTGGAACCGCAACGCCGAGCAGGTCGAGGTGATCCGCGCCCGCTTCGTGGCACTGGCCACCGGTGGCGCCTCCAAGGTGTATCAGTACACCTCCAACCCGGACGTCAGCTCCGGTGACGGCATCGCCATGGCGTGGCGCGCCGGCTGCCGGGTGGCGAACCTGGAGTTCAACCAGTTCCACCCCACCAGCCTGTTCCACCCCGATGACCCCAACTTCCTGCTGACCGAAGCCCTGCGCGGTGAGGGGGCCTACCTGCGCCGTCCCGATGGCAGCCGCTTCATGCCGGAGTTTGACGAGCGGGCCGAGCTGGCGCCACGGGACATAGTCGCCCGCGCCATCGACCACGAGATGAAGCGGCTCGGCGCCGACTGCATGTATCTGGACATCAGCCACAAGCCGGCCGACTTCATCATCAAGCACTTCCCGACCATCTACGAGCGCTGCCTCGCGGTCGGCATCGACATCACCAAGGAGGCGATGCCCATCGTCCCTGCCGCCCACTACACCTGCGGCGGCGTGATGATCGACAACAACGGCCAGACCGACATCCCCGGCCTCTACGCCATCGGCGAGGTGACCTACACCGGGCTGCACGGCGCCAACCGGATGGCCTCTAACTCCCTGCTCGAATGCGTGGTCTATGCCCACCAGGCGGGGGCCGACATTCTGGCCAAGCTGCCGATGAGCGTGGAGCCGCCCCATCTGCCGGTGTGGGACGAGAGCAAGGTGGAAGATTCGGACGAACTGGTGGTGATCCAGCACAACTGGCACGAGCTGCGGCTGATGATGTGGGACTACGTGGGGATAGTGCGTACCAACAAACGCCTGGCCCGGGCCAAGCGCCGCATCGACCTGCTCAAGCAGGAGGTGCAGGAGTACTACGCTCACTTCCGGGTCTCCAACAACCTGCTGGAGCTGCGCAACCTGCTGCAGGTGGCCGAACTCATCGTCAACTGCGCCCTGCAGCGCAAGGAGTCGCGCGGCCTGCACTACAACCTGGACTACCCGGACATGCAGCCGGACTCCAAGCCAACCGTGCTGACGCCGGAGCGGGACTAATCCTTTCGCTTCGCAATGAGCCAGAGGGTCCCGCGGCCTGCACCGCTGCAACCCGGACTATCCGGACATGCAGCCGGACTCCAAGCCGACCGTGCTGACGCCGGAACGAGACTAACCCTTTCGCTTCGCAATGAGCCTGAGAGTCACGCGGCCTGCACTGCTGCAACCCGGACTACCCGGACATGCAGCCGGACTCCAGGCCGACCGTGCTGACGCCGGAGCGGGACTAACCTCTGCCGCAAGCAGCAACATCCAGATGACCTCGCTCCGGCGGGGTCATCTGTTTTATGGGGAAGAGAAACTAGCGGGTCGGCTGGGAGAAGTGGATGGCGCGAGCCAGTGTGCGGTAGTGGGCCGGTGCCAGCGCATCGCTGAACAGCCAGAGCCGGATGGCGGGACGCTCCGTCGTCACCAGTTGCAGCCAGAGTACCCCGGGCCAAATGCGGCTGCCCGTCCCCAGCTGGTAACGACGGCCCTGCCAGGTGAGCCACTGCCCGTCCCACTCCAGCACACCGCTCATCCGGCTGGCGCCAAGCCAGGCACGCCACAACCCCAGCGCCCAGCAGGGCAGCAACAGTGCCCACTGCCAGCCGTGGATCAGGGCGGCGAGCGGCCACAGGATCAGCAGAAACAACGACAACAGCAGCAGGCGCTGCTGTCTGGAGGCTGTGACGGGCATCGACACCCGTACGGGCAGATCAGCGCTGGCGATCGTGGCGGGCCTGATTGCGCTCCAGGATCAGCGGGATCATGGCGGCAAACGCAGGATCTTCCGGCACGCCGTGGCCCATGCTCCAGCGGAACAGCTCAGGATCCTCGCACTCCAGCAGGCGGATGAAGGTTTGCTGCTCCGCCTCGCTCAGACCGTCGAACTCGTGTTCGAAGAAAGGCATAAAGATCACATCCAGCTCGAGCATGCCACGGCGGCAGGCCCACTTCAGGCGGGATTTTTCAATTGGGCTCAACATGGAACTCTCCTTACAAAGACCCGGCGATGGTAACAGCTGGATTTTCCGGCTGACAAACATTCCTTACGTCTTTACCATGCAGGTCACATACTTTCTGTCTCTGGAATGCCATCGTGAGCCTGCCAACCCTTCCCGCCGAGCCAACCCTGTTCCCTCTGACCGATCTGGCCATCACCAGCCTGAGCGGCCAGGATCGCGCCAAATACCTGCAGGGCCAGGTCACCTGTGACGTCAACGCCCTGCAGCCGGGTCAGCACACCCTGGGTGGCCACTGCGATCCCAAGGGCAAGCTGTGGAGCGATTTTCGCCTGCTCTGCCTGAGCGATCGCCTGCTGATGCTGACCAAGCCGTCGGTGCTGGCCCGCCAGCTGCCCGAGCTCAAGAAGTTCGCGATCTTTGCCAAGGTCGAGATCAGCGAAAATCACGGCCAGGCGGTCGGCGTGGCCGGTCAGGGGACCGATGGCTGGATCGCAGGGCAATACGGCCTGCAGCAGAGCGGTCTCATCGAGGGTGGCATGGCGGTGCGAATCGAGGCCGATCGCTGGCTGCTGGTCAGCGAACAGCCGCTGGTGCTGACTCTGCCCAGCGGCCCCGAGTCGCTCTGGTGGGGACTGGAGATCAAGGCCGGCATCCCCCATCTGGAGGCGGTTCATCAGGGTGAGTACATTCCCCAGATGCTCAACCTGCAGGCGCTGGACGGCATCAGCTTCACCAAGGGCTGCTACATGGGGCAGGAGACGGTGGCCCGCGCCAAATATCGTGGCGCCAACAACCGCGCCCTGTTCGTGCTGAGCGGCACCGCCACTACGCCGGTTGCCAGCGGCGATACCCTGGAGATCCAGCTCGGTGACAACTGGCGCCGCAGCGGCATGGTGCTCAACGCCTGGCAGCAGGATGGCGAGCTGTGGCTCACCGCCGTGCTGCCCAAGGACACCGAAGCCGACGCCCGTTTCCGGCTCAAGCAGGAGGAGGGCTCAAGCCTGAGCCTGCAGCCCCTCCCCTATCAGCTGACCGAGTAAGCGAAGCGGAGCACCCTGCTAGCGCGCCCGCGCCAGCAGGGCCTCCTTCAGCCAGCGCCCCGCCTGCCCGAGCGGTCGGGCGCGATGCCACTGCAGCTCCAGTGCCAGCTCCGGCTGGGTAATGAAGTCCGGCTTGAGCACCACTACCTCGCCCCGGGCCAGCGGCCGGTGCAACAGAAAATCGGGCACCGCCGCCCAGCCCAGCCCCAGCTTGACCAGCTCCAGTACGCCCAGATCCCCCTCGACCCACCACACCTGTGCCGACAGGCGGAAACGATGACGCTCCGTTCCTTCCCGCCGCCCCGTCACCATCAACTGACGTGCCCCCTGCAGGTCGCTCTCCCGCAGCGGCGCCTTGTGGGCCAGCGGATGCTCGGGAGAGACCACCAGCGGCATGGGCACGCCCCCCAGCGAGCGGGCGACGATCTCCCGCTGCGGGTGCTCCTTCTGATAGCTGATGCCGAGCTGGGCGCGGCCGCTGGTCAGCATCTCGGTGAGGTCCTCCATCAACGGAAACAGCAGCTCCAGCTCCACCGTCGGATAGCGGGTGGCGAACCCCTCCAGCACGGAGCCGAGCCAGGGCAGGTGGGAGTCATCGTCAATGGCCAGGGTCAGGCGCGACTCGACACCGGTGGCCAGCTCGCCAGCGATGGCCTGCAAGCGCTCGCTCTGGGCCAGCAAAATGCCCGCCTCCTGGCTGATGCGCACACCCGCCTCGGTCAGAACCGGATAACGGCCGCTGCGATCGAACAGCTCGAGCCCCAGATCTATCTCCAGGTTGGCGATGGCGGTGCTGACCACGGACTGCGCCTTGCCCAGCTGGCGGGCCGCCGCCGAGAAGGAGCCGCTCTCTGCCGCGGCCAGCAGCGCCTTGAGTTGTTCCAGTGAAGGGTTCATGCAATGGCTCCTGTCGGGGTCGACTGATGGCTCTATCTGTTTTAACGATAGATACTAGCGTGAACCTATCAGAAAATAGCGATAAATTGAGCGCCATCGACACTCAGCCAGATAGAGAGACTGACTATGCGCAACACACGTGACCGCCTGCGCCACGCCATTGGCTTCGAATTGATTGGCCTGCTCATCGCCGCCCCGCTGGCCAGCTGGGTGACCGGCGTAGGGCTCAACCACATGGGGCCGCTGGCCCTGTTCTTCTCGGTGCTCGCCACCGTCTGGAACTATGTCTACAACATCGGGGTCGACAAGCTGCTGCTCAAATATCAGGGGCATACCCACAAGAGCCTGTGGCAGCGGGTAGCACATACTTTCGGTTTCGAGGGGGGCCTGCTGTTCGTCGCCCTGCCGGTGATGTCCTGGTGGCTCGACATCAGCATGATGGAGGCGCTGGTACTGGATCTGGGCTTCGTGCTGTTCTACCTGGTCTACGCCTTCATCTACAACTGGAGCTACGACAAGGTGTACCCGATCCCGGGTCAGTTGCAGCAGAACGCACTGGGTTGAACGACGGCAAAAAACGGCAGGAAAAACGAGGCACCATCATGCAAGGGGCATGATGGTGCTGGGGGAGGACAAGCCCGGCGGGCCTGCCGCGGCGTTCAGGCTTGTGCCTTCAGCTCTTCGGTCGGGGCCTCTGCCTCGGCCGACTCCTGCGTCAGCATGGCCTCAAGGTCACTCTGGTACTGGGTCAGCAGTCGCTGGGCTGCGACCATGTCACCCTTGTGCAGGCGCTCGAACAGATGGTGCTGCACCACGCCGTTGAGATACTCCACCGTGACCGGTTGCTCGAGGGTATCCAGCAACTCCTCTTTTTCCAGCTCGGCATTGATTTCATCGGCACTGGTACGCAGCAGACCGGCCAGTTGCACCAACATACGGCGCTCACCTTCGCGCAACAGGCTCAACATGCGGTTTCTCTGCTGCTCATTCTGTTGGGTCATACATTTCCTTACGTCGAATGGGAACAAGCCCGCTCATTCTGCCTTGTCGCTCTGACAGCGTCTATCTCATGCCCCCCACTTATTTTCATGTCGCAGCCGCAAAGTGCGCCAGATGCTATTTGACCCGTCGCTAGGTATAGTAGCCACTGGTTTACGGGCGCCGAGCCGCCCCGATCGGACGAGATATTTCACCATGACCGACACCATTCTGGTGCTTTGCACCTGCCCGGATGAGGCCAGTGCCAACCTCATCTGCGCACAACTGCTGAACCAGCGGCTGGCGGCCTGTATCAATCAGCTGCCCGGCCTCACCTCCGTCTACCGCTGGCAGGGCCAGATCGAACGGGCCACGGAGATCCAGCTCATCATCAAGTCGCACGCCGCCCTGTTCGAGCCGCTGCGCCAGTGCATTCTTGCTCATCACCCCTATGAGGTGCCGGAGATCCTGGCGCTGCCCACAAGCCAGGGCCACCAGCCCTATCTCGACTGGATAAAACAGGAAACCTCATGACACCGTCTCGCCTGCTCTTTCCCCTGCTGTTGCTCTGTGTCCTGCTGGCCGGCCTGGGCTCACTGCCGGCCCGCGCCAGCAGCACGGATCTGCTGAGCGCCCTCGGCATCGAGGCCAGCGCCCAACCCAAATTTCTGAAAGTGGACGAGGCGTTCGTCCTCGAGCGCGAACAGCAGGGCAATCGGCTGCTGCTGCACCTGCGTATCGCCGACGACTACTACCTCTATCGCCACAGCTTCCGCTTCAAGGGGGAAAACCTCGCCTTCGAGGAGCCGGTGCTGCCCGCTGGCACCGAGCATGAAGATGACTTCTTCGGCAAGACCCAGGTCTATTACCGGGAGGTGCAGATCCCCGTCACCCTGACCGAGGCCGGCCAGCAGGCCAGTCTCAAGATCAGTTATCAGGGCTGTACCGACGGCCTCTGCTATCCCCCCACCGACAAGCTGATCAGCATCCAGCCGCTCACCGCCCAGCAGGGCGAGCAGCCTGACCAGCCCACACCGGCCAGCAGCCAGCAGGATCAGCTGGCGGCCGCCCTCGGCAGCCAGGGCTTCTGGCTCAGCGTCGCTGCCTTCTTCGCACTCGGGCTCGGCCTCGCCTTCACCCCCTGCGTCTTCCCCATGTATCCCATCCTGACCGGGATCATCGCCGGGGCCGGCCATCGCCTCTCCACCCGCCGCGCCTTTCTGCTCTCCTTCGTCTACGTACAGGGGATGGCGGTCACCTACACCCTGCTCGGGTTGGTGGTGGCGTCGGCCGGCTTGAAATTCCAGGCTGCGCTGCAGCACCCCTACGTCTTGATCGGCCTCTCGGTGATGTTCGTGCTGCTGGCCCTCTCCATGTTCGGGCTCTACACCCTGCAGCTGCCTAGCAGCCTGCAGACCCGGCTGTCCGGCCTCTCCAACCGCCAGCAGGGCGGCTCCGTGCTCGGAGTCGGCATCATGGGGATGATCTCCGGCCTGGTCTGCTCCCCTTGCACCACGGCGCCGCTCTCAGGCGCCCTCATCTACGTGGCCCAGAGCGGCGATCTCTGGCTCGGCGGTGCGGCTCTCTACGCCCTGTCGCTCGGCATGGGGCTGCCACTGCTGCTGCTCGGCACCTCGGGCGGCAAGCTGCTGCCCAAGGCGGGCGCCTGGATGGACGTGATCAAGCAGCTGTTCGGATTTGCACTGCTGGCGGTACCCATCCTGCTGCTCTCGAGGCTCTGGAGCGATCAGGTCACCACCCTGGCCTGGCTCGGCTGGGGGCTGCTGCTGTGCGGCTACCTCTATCATCACAACCAGCATCAGGGCCATTCGGTAGGTCGCAGTCTGCGCGGCTTCGTGCTGCTGCTGGCCATGATCAGCGCCGTGGTGGTGGGCAAGGATCTGCTGCTGCCACCCCAGGGTGCCAGCGCAGCCGCTCAGGCCGAGGCGCCGGCCTTCATCCGCATCAAGACGCTGGACGATCTCAAGACCCAGCTGGCCGCCGCTCGCGGCAAGCCGGTGCTGCTCGATCTCTATGCCGACTGGTGCGTGGCCTGCAAGGAGTTTGAACACAAGACCTTCAGCGACCCGGCCGTGCGCGAGCGGTTCGGCCAGATGGTGCTGCTGCAGGCAGACGTCACCGCCAACGATGATGCCGATGTGGAGCTGCTCAACGGCCTCAACGTGCTGGGGCTGCCGACCCTGATCTTCTTCGACCGCGCCGGCAATGAAGTGAGCGGCCAGCGGGTCACCGGCTTTATGGGGCCCGCCGAATTTCTCGGCCAGCTGGACAAGCTGCGCTAGATGGAGCTTCGGCGTCTGTCAGCGGTTCACCCAGAGCACAGGGGCTGGCTGGAGGAAGTTGTCATGGCAGCCCCAGCCTACAGCTGGCTGACCGAAAGCAAGGGGCCTGTCCCTGCAGATGCCGAAGAGATACTCAAGGTCTGTCCACCGGGTATGGGGAAAGAGGACAAGTTTGTGCTGGCCGTGCTGGAGGGGGAAGAATTGCTTGGCTGCGTCGATCTCATCCGTGGCTATCCCACACCGGATACCGCCTATCTCGGTCTGCTGCTGTTGAAGGAGTGCTGGCAAGGCCGTGGCATCGGCAGCCAAGTCGTCCTACGGCTCATGGAGATGGCGGCACACTGGGGTTGCACCACAATGCGGCTCGGGGTCATAGAAACCAACCTGCCCGCCCTGCATTTTTGGACCAAGCACGGCTTCCAACAAGTCGATCGCAAACAGATCGCCGGGTTCAGCGGCGATACCCTGGTCATGACCTGCATCGTTCGCAGTCCCCTTACCTCGGACCAGACATAGACTGCTGATTTTTCTGGCTATCCCTTGTATCTAGCCCGTACCGTGGCAAACTTTGCCCCTCCTGTCTCGCATCATCCGGAGTTTTGATGAAAAAGTGGTTCATCCCCCTGCTGGCCCTCTGGCTGTATGGCTGTTACGCAGGTCCAGGTGAAGAGGCAATCCGGACCCAGGTCACCGCCAAACTGCAGGCAGACACCGACGCCAATCTGTTCGAGATCAGTGACTTCACCATCCTGGACAAGGAAGAGCGCATGGAGGGGGTCTATCTGGTCAAGGTGAGCTACCAGCTCCACTTCAAGCAGGGGATGGAACAGCTGCAGATGCTGCACGACGAGGATCTGGTCTATGACAGGGTCGGTCCCTTCCAGCAGGAGATGGGGCTGATGGAGCTGGAACGCAAATACGGCCAGTTCGAGGCGGGCCAGGTGCTGCCGCAGCAGGCCGAAGTGTGGATGATGAAAACCGAGCAGGGCTGGCGTCTGGCCGAGCCTGCGCACTGAGCTTAGCCAGCCAGAATACCCAGGCTGACTCAGGCCTGGGTATCCGCCCTATCCCCTCGCTATTCGGCGCGCAGCCCCGTTCAACACACGGGGTGGGCGGACGCTGATTGTTTGACTGCTCCAGCCAAATAGCAGTATCAATCCGACCAACCACCACGCCGTGGCGCACCAGATCCAGCGCCCCTTAAAACAGATCCTTGAAGCGGTACCAGAGCATGCCGAGCGCCAACAGGGGCGAGCGCAGCGCCGGGCCGCCGGGGAAGGTCATGTGGGGCACGCTGCCGAACAGGTCGAAACCCCGGCTCTCCCCCTTGATCGCCTCCGCCACCAGCTTGCCCGCCATGTGGGTGGCATTGAGACCGTGGCCGGAATAGGCCTGGGCATAGAAGACGTTGGGCTGCTCCGGCAGACGGCCGATCTGGGGCAGCCGGTTGGCCCCGATGCCTATCATGCCGCCCCACTGAAATTCGATGGCGGTATCCGCCAGCTCGGGAAACACCCGCAGCAACTTGGGCAGCATGAAGGCCTTGATGTCGCGGGGATCCCGGCCCGAGTAGTTGCAGGCGCCGCCAAACAGCAGCCGACCGTCGGCGGAGAGACGGTAGTAGTCGAGTGCCACGTTCTGATCGCACACCGCCATGTTCTGCGGCAGCAGGCGCTGGCGCAGCCGCTTCTCCAGCACCTCGGTGGCGAGGATGTAGGAGCCCGCCGGCAGCACCTTGCCCCCCAGCTCGGGGTTGAGGTCGTTGAGATAGGCGTTGCAGCCGATCACCAGGTAGTCGGCACTGACCCGGCCGTGGGCCGTGGTGACCTGCAGCCGATCGCCATAGTCGATGTGCACCACTCTGGACTGCTCAAACAGGGCCACTCCCAGGCTGGCCGCCGCGCGCGCCTCACCGAGCGCCAGGTTGAGAGGGTGCAGATGGCCGGAGCCCATGTCGATCATGCCGCCGATGTAGCGATCCGAGCCCACCACACTGTGAATATCCTCCCGTGCCACCAGCTTCACCTCATGCCGGTAGCCGAGACTCGCCAGATGCGCCGCCTCCTCTGCAAACCCGGCCAGATGGCGCTGACGGGTGGCGAGATCGCAGTAGCCCCAGCGCAGGTCGCAATCGATGTTGAAGCGCTCGATCCGCTCGCGCACCAGCTCGACCGCCTCCAGCCCCATCAGATCCAGCTCGCGCACGCCCTCGTCACCAATCCAGCGGGCGAACTGGCTGGTGTCGTGACCAATACCGCGAATGAGCTGACCGCCATTGCGCCCGGAGGCGCCCCAGCCGATGCGGTTGGCCTCCAGCAATACCACCTTGTAGCCGGCTTCGGCCAGATTGATGGCGGTGTTGAGACCGCTGAAACCGCCGCCGATGATGCAGACCTCGGCATTCAGTTCGCCACTGAGCTCAGGCCACTGCTGATTGTCGTTGCGGGTAGCCGCGTAATAGGAGGCTACGTGCTCCTGATGGGGGTAGTGCTTTCCTGCCTGCATGCTCAGCATCCTGCCTTGATAGCGTTGCGTTTACTAAAATAAACGGCCTGTCATCGATAATACTCAGCCACCCGCCGCCAATCCAGCCCGCAGGGATCACAGAAATGCAAAAGGTGCCTCGAAAGACACCTTGCTTACGTCCGCTGGCGACCCCGCCATGCTGCAATGAAAAAGGCGCCCCGCAGGGCGCCTTTTCATGCAATCAAACTACCGTAACGAATTACAGTACGTCGATGGCGTTCAGGTCGGAGAAAGCCTTCTCCAGACGAGCGATCATGGTAGTCTGGCCGGCACGCAGCCATACACGCGGATCGTAGAACTTCTTGTTCGGCTTGTCGGCGCCTTCCGGGTTGCCCAGCTGACCTTGCAGGTAGGCTTCGTTCTTCTTGTAGAAGCCCAGAATGCCTTCCCAGGTCGCCCACTGGGTGTCGGTGTCGATGTTCATCTTCACCACGCCGTAGGAGATGGATTCGCGGATCTCTTCCAGAGTGGAACCTGAACCACCGTGGAATACGAAGTCCAGAGACTTGGCAGGGATGCCGAACTTCTCGGAAACGTACTTCTGGGAAGCGTCCAGGATGGACGGGGTCAGCTTGACGTTACCCGGCTTGTAAACACCGTGTACGTTGCCGAAGGAGGCAGCGATGGTGAAGCGCGGGCTGATCTTGGACAGACGCTCGTAGGCGTAGGCCACGTCTTCCGGCTGGGTGTACAGGGCGGACTGGTCCATGTGGCTGTTGTCGACGCCGTCTTCTTCGCCACCGGTGCAACCCAGTTCCAGCTCCAGAGTCATGTTCATCTTGGCCATGCGGGTCAGGTATTCGCAGCAGATGTCGATGTTCTCTTCCAGAGACTCTTCGGACAGATCCAGCATGTGGGAGGAGAACAGCGGCTTGCCGGTTTCAGCAAAGTGCTTCTCGCCCGCATCCAGCAGACCGTCGATCCACGGCAGCAGCTTCTTGGCGGCGTGGTCGGTGTGCAGGATGACCGGTACACCGTAGGCTTCGGCAACGGCGTGAACGTGCTTGGCACCGGAGATGGCACCGATGATGGCAGCTTGCTGGCCTTCCAGTTTCAGACCCTTACCGGCGGTGAACACGGCACCACCGTTGGAGAACTGAACGATAACCGGTGCTTTCACCTTGGCGGCAGCTTCCAGTACGGCGTTGACGGAGTCGGTACCGACGCAGTTGACGGCCGGCAGAGCGAAGCCGTTCTCTTTCGCGATGGCGAACACTTTCTGAACGTCATCACCAGTGATCACGCCGGGTTTTACGAAGTCGAAAATTTTCTTAGACATGTTTAATCGTCCTGTTCTCGTATGCCGTTAATAAAAAATGGGGGGTTCATCATGAACCGGCACAGCGGGCACATGATAAACGAAACGGGAGGCTTTTGCCCCCCGTCTCGGGTCAATTAGGCTTTGGCGCGCTGTTCCAGAATCGCAACAGCCGGCAGTACCTTGCCTTCCACGAACTCCAAGAAGGCGCCGCCGCCGGTGGAGATGTAGGAGACCTTGTCGGCGATGCCGAACTTGTCGATGGCAGCCAGGGTGTCACCACCGCCAGCGATGGAGAAGGCCGGAGAAGCAGCGATGGCTTCGGCGATCACCTTGGTACCTTCAGCGAACTGGTCGAACTCGAACACGCCGACCGGGCCGTTCCACAGGATGGTCTTGGCGTTCATGATGATGTCGGCCAGGGCCTTGGCAGAGTCAGGGCCGATGTCGAAGATCATGTCGCCGTCGGTCACGTCAGCGACGGACTTGATGGTGGCCGGGGTGGACTCGGAGAACTCGGCACCGACAACTACGTCGGTGGTCACCGGGATGTTGGTTTCGGCAGCCAGTTTCTTGGCAGTGTCGATCAGGTCGTGCTCGCACAGGGACTTGCCGACGTTGTGACCGGCAGCAGCGATGAAGGTGTTGGCGATGCCACCACCGACCACCAGCTGGTCAGCGATCTTGGAGAGGGATTCCAGTACGGTCAGCTTGGTGGAGACCTTGGAGCCGCCAACGATGGCAACCATCGGGCGCTCAGGCTTCAGCATGGCTTTGCCCAGGGCTTCCAGTTCACCCGCCAGCAGCGGGCCGGCACAGGCGACCGGAGCGAACTGGGCCACACCGTAGGTGGAGCCTTCGGCGCGGTGAGCAGTACCGAACGCATCCATTACAAAGACGTCACACAGGGCGGCGTATTTTTTGGCCAGCTCTTCGGTGTTCTTCTTCTCGCCTTTGTTGAAGCGGCAGTTTTCCAGCACAACCAGCTCACCGGCGGCGACTTCTACGCCATCCAGGTAGTCTTTGGCCAGACGAACCGGGCAGGACAGTGCGTCTTTCAGATAGTTGACAACCGGAGCCAGGGAGAATTCTTCGTTGTATTCACCCTCGGTCGGACGACCCAGGTGGGAGGTGATCATCAGCTTGGCGCCCTTTTCCAGAGCCAGCTTGATGGTCGGCAGGGTAGCGACGATACGTGCATCGGAAGTGACCTTGCCGTCTTTTACCGGCACGTTCAGGTCAGCACGGATCAGGACGCGTTTACCCGCCAGATCCAGGTCGGTCATCTTGATAACAGACATATTCAGTCCTCTATATTTTCAGGTAATGTTAAAAAAACAGTAACCTTGCACCCGTGCAGGCTCTCAGCCTGCGGCCATCATGGCCCGGGTGGTATCCAGCATGCGGTTGGCGAAGCCCCATTCGTTATCACACCACATCAACATCTTGACGAGGTTGGCATCGCTGACCCGGGTCTGGGTACCATCAATGATGCAGGAGTGAGCATCATGATTAAAGTCTACGGAGACCAGTGGCTCTTCCGTGTAATCCAGAATACCGCTTAATGTACCTCTGGATGCCCGTTGCAGGGCTTGATTTACGTCAGTAACCGTCACTTTTTTACGAACAGTAATACTGAGATCCATTGCCGTTACATTGATGGTCGGTACCCGTACCGCGATCGCCTCGAACTTGCCGGCGAAGTGGGGGAGGATCCGCTCCAACCCCTTGGCCAGCTTGGTATCCACCGGGATGATGGACTGGCTGGCAGCACGGGTTCGACGCAAGTCGCTGTGGTAGGCATCGATGACTTGCTGATCATGCATGGCCGAATGAATTGTCGTAATAGTACCACAATTTATCTCGAATTCTCGATGCAATGTTTCGATGACGGGGACCACGCAGTTGGTGGTGCAGGAGGCGTTGGAGACGATCCGCTCGCGCCCCGTCAGCACCTGATGGTTGACCCCGTAGACGATGGTGGCGTCCACGTCCGCCTCGGCCGGATGGGAGAACAACACCTTGCCCGCACCCGCCGCCAGATGCAGCTCGGCATCAGCCCGCGAGCCGAACACCCCGGTGCAGTCCAGCACCACGTCCACCCCCAGCGCCCGCCACGGCAAGCGCGACGGATCCCGCTCGGCGAACAGGGAGATGAGATCCTCCCCCACCAGCATGCTGTTGCCGGCCAGCTGCACCGGATGGTGGAAGCGACCGTGACTGGTGTCGAAGCGGGTCAGGTGCACCATGGCCTCGGGGGCGGCCAGCTCGTTGATGGCCACTATCTTGATGTTCTTGTCGCGGCCGCTCTCGTAGAGGGCCCGCAGCACGTTGCGGCCGATCCGCCCGTACCCGTTGATGGCAATCTTGATCATGAAAACTCTGGGTCCTTAACTGGGACAAAGGGACAAGCGGATGGCTGACTCACGACAGCAGGGCATCCTGAAATTCACCGCGGGCCAGCAGTGCCGCCCCGAATACCCCGGCGCTGTCCCCCAGGGCTGGAGCAATAATGGGGGTGGCGAAGCGGGGATTAAAGAGGAAGGGCAAAATAGTCTCCCGTCCCACGCTGTACAGGCTCTGCACGTTGCCGACCCCGCCGCCGATGACGATCACATCCGGATCCAGGATGTTGACCACGTTGGCGAGCGCCTGGCCAAACAGCAGATGCAGCCGATCGATGGTGAGCTTGGCCACGTGATCGTGAGCCGTCGCCGCCGCTATCTTGGCCAGCGAGAGGTGACGTTTCGCCTTGGCCTCGTACCAGGCCTCCAGCGCCGGGCCGCTGATGAAGGTCTCGACGCAGCCGCGCTTGCCGCAGTAGCACTCGGGGCCGTCGGGTGAGAGCACGTTGTGGCCCCACTCGCCGGCAATGCCGTGGTGACCGTTGAGGATGCGGCCGTTGATGACGATGCCGGAGCCCACTCCGGTACCCATGATGATGCCGAACACTACCTTGGCATCAGGGTGGTGCTGGCGCACCGCCCCCAGATGGGTTTCCGCCAGCGCGAAGCAGTTGGCGTCGTTGGCGATCAGCACGGGCACGCCGAGCCGGCGCTCCAGATCTTCCTTGAACGGCTTGCCGTTGAGCTCGGTGGTGTTGCAGTTCTTCATCAGGCCGGTTTGCGGATCCCGCGCCCCCGGCGTCCCCATGCCGATGAGGGTCGGCCGCTGACCGATCTTGTCGGCACACTCTGCCACCAGTTTGGCGATCTGGCCGATCATGTGGTCATAACCGCCGGCACGCTCGGTGGGAATGCGATGGCGCAGCAGCACCTCGTCCCCGTCCAGTACCACGCATTCGCACTTGGTACCGCCAAGGTCGATACCCCAATCCAACAACCTGTTGCTCATCCTGCCTCCAGCCATGACCTTGGGGCGTCAGGCCCGGGTGCACCTTGCCGTGCCCGCCTGCAGTCGATCGCCCGCTACCGGGTTGCAGTGTAACCCGAGCGGCGGTCAGGATGCAGCCCCCGCCGCAGGCAGCAAAACGGGGCCCGCAGGCCCCGTTGTTCACTGTGCTGGCGGCGGCGCTCAGCGGCCGTGGTACTGGGCGGACAGCTCGTGTACCGCGTTGACGAACACGCCGGCATGTTCCGGGTTCACATCCTGATGGATGCCGTGACCCAGGTTGAAGACGTGGCCGTTGCCGTGGCCGAAGCCGGCCAGGATGGAGGCGACCTCTTCGCGGATGCGGGCCGGGCTGGCGTAGAGCATGGAGGGATCCATGTTGCCCTGCAGCGCCACCTTGTCGCCGACCCGGCGCTTGGCGTCCGCGATGTCGGTGGTCCAGTCCAGACCCAGCGCATCGCAACCGGTGGCGGCGATCTGCTCCAACCACTGGCCACCGTTCTTGGTAAACAGGGTGACCGGCACGCGGCGACCGTCGTGCTCGCGGATCAGGCCATCGACGATCTTGTGCATGTATTGCAGGGAGAAGTCGCGGTAATCGCGCGGGGTGAGCACGCCGCCCCAGGTGTCAAACACCATGACCGCCTGGGCACCCGCCTTGACCTGGGCGTTGAGATAAGCAATCACGCTGTCGGCCAGCTTGTCGAGCAGCAGGTGCAGGGTTTGCGGCTCTGCATACATCATCTGCTTGATCTTGGTGAACGCCTTGGAGCTGCCCCCCTCCACCATGTAGGTGGCCAGGGTCCAGGGGCTGCCGGAGAAGCCGATGAGCGGCACTTCGCCCTTGAGCTCGCGGCGGATGGTGCGCACCGCGTTCATCACGTAGCCGAGTTCATCTTCCGGATCCGGCACCGGCAGCGCCTGCACATCGGCCATGGAGGTGATCGGACGCTCGAAGCGCGGGCCTTCACCCTGTTCGAAGTAGAGACCGAGCCCCATGGCATCGGGCACGGTGAGGATGTCGGAGAAGAGGATGGCGGCATCGAGTGGATAGCGGCGCAGCGGCTGCAGGGTGACTTCACAAGCCAGCTCGGCGTTGCGGCACAGGGACATGAAATCCCCCGCCTGGGCGCGCGTGGCCTTGTATTCCGGCAGATAGCGGCCAGCCTGGCGCATCATCCATACCGGGGTCATGTCCACTTCCTGGCGCAGCAGGGCACGCAGGTAACGATCGTTCTTCAGCTCTTTCATCCCAGTTCCTGAGTCATATCCAGCATAAAATGGCGGATATGATACCACTTTGTACGCGGCGGGGGGCGGCTCAAACGCCTGCCGCCGCCGTTGGAGTGCAAAGATGTGAAGGGGCGCAAACAAGCGCCCCTCTTTGCATCCCTCAGGCTTGGCCGTCGAGGCAGAGCGCGATGAGCCGCCGCGCTATGGTGCCGTGGGGCGGCAGCCTTGGCAGCCCGTCGGCCTCGAAGAAATCGGCGGCCACCAGCTCCTCGTCCTGCACCCGGATCTCGCCACTCTCATAATCGGCGGTGAAGCCCATCATCAGGCTGTGAGGAAACGGCCAGGGCTGGCTCGCCACGTAACGCACGTTGCTCACCCGGATGCCGCTCTCCTCGAACACCTCCCGCGCCACGCACTGCTCGAGGTTCTCCCCCGCCTCCACGAAGCCGGCCAGCACGGTATACATGGGATCCTCGGCCTGATAGTGACGGCGGTGGGCCGCCAGCAAGATGGCGGGCCCTTTGCGCACCGCCACTATGATGCAGGGGGAGATCCGCGGATAGACGACGTGGCCATGGCGGCACCCTTGCGCCCACTCCCCAGCCTTCGGCCTCATGGGGGCGCCGCACTCGCCGCAGAAGCGGTGGGTGCGGCGAAAGGTGGCGAGTTGCCAGGCTCGGCCGGCCAGCTGAAAGCCCGTTTCATCCCCGGCCACCATCAGTTGGCGCAGTGGGGTCAGGGCCTCGGTGTCAGCCGCCTCCCCCAGATCCAGCAGCAGGCAGGGCAGCCCGTCCCACTCGTCAAAGCGCTCAAAGGAAGCATGCTGCAAGTGGCTGGGCAGACAGGCACGGGGGCCTTGTGGAATGCGCCTCTGGTCATCCAGCAGGACAAGGTGATCTCCCCCCAGCACGAACCAGCGGGCCTGTTCGGTTAATGGCATAGATGCAGCACTCTTTGTTGTGACGTCGGTCGGAATGCGCGCCCGGGGCTGGGCGGCGGTGACGGATGAAAGTGACAACCGGCCACCATATTAAGACGCGGCAAGCCGGGTGGCGACCCCAAGATGGCGGCTTTTCAATGCTCATGAGAACGCCCATGAAAAAGGCCGCCCGCAGGCGGCCTGATGTTGGTTACGGTCGATCAGGCGTCGCCCATCGCCAGCAGGGAGGCGTTGCCGCCCACCGCCGTGGTGTTGATGGTGCGGGTCTTCTCGGTAATGAAACGGTTCAGGTAATGAGGGCCGCCCGCCTTGGGTCCGGTGCCGGAGAGGCCCTGCCCGCCAAACGGCTGCACCCCGACCATGGCACCGATCTGGTTGCGGTTGATGTAGACGTTGCCCACATTGATGCGGCTCGCCAGCTCCTCGGCATGGGATTCGTTGCGGCTGTGGATCCCCAGTGTCAGCCCGTAACCGGTGCCGTTGATGTCGCTGATCACCTTGTCCAGATCCCGGGCGGCGTAGCGCACCACGTGCAGGATGGGGCCGAACTGCTCGCGGGTCAGCTCGCGGATGGAGCCGATCTCCAGCGCGGTCGGCTGCACGAAGTGGCCTCCCAGGGTCACGGCCGGCATCGGCGCCTGAGCGATCAGGCGGGCACGCGGGATCATGTGCACCAGGTGCGCATCCAGCCCGGCCTTGGCCTCGGCGTCGATGACCGGGCCGACGTCGGTGTTGTGCTCGGCCGGGTTGCCCACTTTGAGCTCCTGCAGGGCACCGGTCAAAATCTCCAGCACCCGCGGCGCAATCTCTTCTTGCAGATAGAGCACCCGCAGGGCGGAACAGCGCTGGCCGGCGCTCTGGAAGGCGGCGCTCACCACATCGCGCACCACCTGTTCCGGCAGTGCGGTGGAGTCGACGATCATGGCATTCTGACCGCCGGTCTCGGCGATGAGCGGCAGGATGGCGCCATCGCGCTGGGCCAGAGTCATGTTGATGAGCTTGGCGGTCTCGGTGGAGCCGGTGAAGCAGACGCCGCCGATGCGGGCATCCGCCGTCAACTTGGCACCGACGGTGGCGCCGTCACCCGGCAGCAGTTGCAGCACGTCGCCCGGAATGCCGGCCTGATGGGCCAGGGTCACCGCCAGGTGGGCGATGAGACCGGTCTGCTCGGCCGGCTTGGCGATGACGGTGTTGCCGGTAGCCAGCGCCGCGGCGACTTGTCCCAGGAAAATCGCCAGCGGGAAGTTCCACGGGCTGATGCAGACGAACACGCCGCGCCCCTGCAGGAACAGCTCGTTCATCTCGCCGGTGTAACCGGGCAGCAGGGTCGCCTGCCCCATCAGGCCACGAGCCTGCACCGCGTAGTAGCGGCAGAAGTCCACCGCCTCGCGCACCTCGTCGATGCCGTCCTGCAGCAACTTGCCCGCCTCGCGGGTACAGAGGGAGATGAACTGCTCGCGGTTCGCCTCCAGCAGATCCGCCAGCTTCTCAATGGCGGCGGCACGCTCGCTCACCGGGGTCTCGCGCCAGCGCGGGAAGGCGGCATGGGCCGAGGCCAGCGCCTGCTCCACCGCCTGCTCGTCGGCCCAGTGGATCTTGCCCACTAGCTGGCTCACATCCTGCGGGCTCAGCACCACGCGGGCCTCGTTGCGCTTGAGGGTTTCCCCATCGACGATGGGGCCCGCCAGCCACTGCTTGCTCTCCAGCTCCTTCAGCTTGGCGAAGAAGGGGCGCTGGATGGAGACGATGTTCATGTTGACGCCGCTGGAGTTCTTGCGGTCGCTGAACAGGTTCACCGGCTGCGGAATGCGATCGTTGGCCAGGCTGGAGTAGCGCTTGAGGGTGCGCAGCGGGTGCTCGGCCAGGGAGTCGACCGGGGTGTTGGGGTCCACCAGCTTGTGGACGAAGGAGGTGTTGGCCCCGTTCTCCAGCAGGCGGCGCACCAGGTAGGGCAGCAGATCCTTGTGAGCACCCACCGGCGCATAGATGCGGCAGTGCAGGCCGGGATGTTCGTTCAGTACGGCGTTGTGCAGCTCCTCCCCCATGCCGTGCAGACGCTGGAATTCAAACTGGCGATCGCCAGCCATCTCCAGAATGCTGACCACGGTATTGGCGTTGTGGGTGGCGAACTGGGGCGAGATGAAGCCGCGGGTCGGCTCGCTCAGCAGGTAGCGAGCGCAGGCGAGGTAGGATATGTCGGTACCCGCTTTGCGGGTAAACAGCGGGTAGCCGGGCAGGCCGGCCTGCTGGGCATATTTGAGCTCGCTGTCCCAGTAGGCGCCTTTCACCAGCCGCACCGGGATCAGGTCCCCCTGCTCGCGGGCCAGCCCGGTGAGCCAGCAGAGCACCGGCAGGGCGCGCTTGGAGTAGGCCTGCACCACCATACCGAGCTTGCCCCAGCCGCGGTTCGCCTCGGAGCGATAGAGCTGCTCGAACAAGTCCAGCGACAACTCGAGGCGGTCCATCTCTTCGGCATCGATGCTGATGGCCACGTCCTTGTCACGGGCCAGACGCACCAGTCCCACCAGCCGCTCGCACATCTCGCCGAGCACCCGCTCGCGATTGGCCACGTCATAGCGCGGATGCAGCGCCGACAGCTTGATGGAGATGGAGGGGGCCGGGCCGCCGTCGCTGATGCGCTCGCCGCCCACCGCCTCGATGGCGCGCTGGTAGTCACCGAAATACTTGTCGGCATCGGCCAGGGTCAGGGCGGACTCCCCCAGCATGTCGTAGGTGTGGGTGTAGCCCTTCTCGCGGGACTTGCGGCTCGCCTTGAGGGCTTCCTTCATGTCGCGCCCCAGCACGAACTGCTTCCCCATGATCTTCATGGCGGCGTACATGGCGGAGCGCACCACCGGCTCCCCCAGCTTGTTGACCATGCGGCCCAGCAGGTTGGCCGGGTTGCCGTCCAGCTTCTTGTCCAGCTTGATGATCTTGCCGGTCAGCATCAGCCCCCAGGTGGAGGCGTTCACCAGGGTGGAATCGCTCTTGCGAAAATGGGACGACCAGTTGGCGCCGGAGAGCTTGTCCTTGATCAGGGCATCGGCGGTCTCGGCATCGGGAATGCGCAGCAGCGCCTCCGCCAGGCACATCAGGATGATCCCCTCCTGGGTATCCAGGCTGTACTCCTGCAAGAAGGCGTCGATGCCGTCGCCGGAGCCGCTCTCCTTGCGCACCTTGGTCACCAGGGTGCGAGCACGCTGGGTCACCCGTTCCAGCGAGGCGCCGTCCCCCGGCAGCATGGCCGACAGCTCGGCCAGATAGGCATTTTCATCCACCACGTAGTTCTGGGTGATGGCTTCGCGCAGGGCGGCCAGATCGGAGGGAACATAGTCAGCGGCAAGCACTTGGGTAGCTTTGAACATATGGGGTCTTCCTGTACGCCCTAGGGCTGATATCGACGAAGGCGGCCATGCCGCCGAAACGCCGATAATGTATACAATATCGCCCCATAGATGAAATGAAATTGTTGCCTGTTATTAACAAAGATCGCTGATTGGCTCATATGACGCACGATATCGGCGCCATATGCTAACCAGGTAAAATTCATCGCCTTATTTTGTATACAATTTTTCTCAAGGCAAAAAAGAAGGGTCGCCATGGCGACCCTTCACTCTGCTTCCGACAGCCGTTGTCAGTTCATCCAGCGATCGCCGCGGCTGCGACGACGGGGCAGCATGGGCAACAGGATGCCGAGCAGGATGCCGCCACCCACCATGGCACCACCGCGGATGAACCAGTCCATCTGCATGTCATGCTCCTGGTTGTCGTAGCTCTGGGTCAGGGCGTCGTTCTGCTCTTTGAGATTGCCCATCTCCTCGCTCTGGCTGGCCAGCTGAGCCTTCAGGCTGGCGATCTCCTTGCTCTGCTCGGCGATCTTGCCATCCTTCTCGGTGAAGCGTTTCTCGTTGTCACCGTTGAGATTCAGCAGGCGGGCCTTGGCCTCTTCCAGCTCTTTTTGCACCTGGGGCAGCCGTTCGCGCAGGCTGATCTCGCCCTGCAGCTCGCTGCTCTTGATCCAGCCTTCACGGCCACGACCATCCACCACCTGGGTGAAACCGGCTTCGTTGTTCACTGCCTTGACGTCCAGCGGCTCACCCGCCTTGACGCTGCCAAGGATCCGGTACTGGGTACCCGGACCATTGTGAATAAAGGTAAAGATGTTGTCTGAAACATAACGGGTATCGGCCAGTGCCTGTTGGGCACACAAGCAGATCAGGATCCCGAGAAGGGCGCGCATGGTCGATCGGTTCTCTTCGTTTGGTTAGGTGACTGGCGAATGTTAAGCCGCCTGCGGGTCAAAGGACAAGCAAAGAAAAGTGGCGCCCCCCGAGCTGAGAGCTGGCTCGCAACTTGTCTGCACCGCGACGCGACCATTCCGGACGCCGCCGCCTATTTCTGTTTCAGTGCCTTCACCTCGTCCCGCAGGGCACGCAGCTCCTGCAACAACAGATCCTGCTGCGCACTCTGCTGATGGCGCCACTTCTCCAGCTCGCCATCCCCTCGCCCCGGCTGCAGAAACAGGCTGGCCATGAAACCGCTGATGGCGCCGAACAGGCCGACCCCGAACAGGATCAGCAGGCTGGCGACGAAGCGCCCTTGCTCCGTCTTGGGCACCAGGTCGCCGTATCCCACGGTCGACAAGGTCACCAGGGTCCACCAGAACGCATCGTAGGGCGTCTGGATCTGGCTGCCGGGCTGGCCCGATTCGATCAGATACATGACCCCGGAACCGACCCCCAGCAGCAGGAAGAACAGGAACAGAATGCCGGAGAGGGTGGTCTCGTTGCGTTCGCGACGAAACATGGCCAGCAGATCCGGCTGATCCCGCAGCAGCCGGTAGACCCGCCACAACTGAATGAGTCGTGCCCAGCGCAGCTGCTCCACCATCGGCAGGCTGCCCGGCAGATAGAACCAGTTGGCCTTGAAGAAGGCCATCCGGTCAGAGGCGCGGGCCCAGCCATAGGCGAAGTGGGCGAGGAAGAAGTAGCAGATCAGACTGTCGACGTCATAGAACAGCTGCAGGGTCTGGGGGGTGAGCTGGGCATGCCCCCACCAGCGGGCAGTGACCAGCAAAACCGAGATCACCGACAGAAACGCCATCAGCAGATCCATGGCGCGCAGATGAGTTAAGTGATGTCGCATACATTTTCCCACTTTAGGCACGGTGCGAATTAATAAAAAGGAAGATAATGCCGATAGTCCTGAGGACAAAGGAAAACCGGTCATTAAAAGGAGAAATATTATGCAGTTAAACCCGCTGGAGAGGCGAATGAGCAATATCCGGCTGGTACCCAAAGTGGTACTGCTCATGGTGTTCAGTACTGTGCTTCTGCTGGTCAAGCTCTGGTTCGACGCCAGCAACCTGGAAACCACCCTGCTGAGCGAAGGCATCGCGCCCGACAAGGCGGACACTATCGCCAACAGCCTGCTCTGGACCGGGTTGATGGAGACCGCCATCATGGGGCTGCTGTTCGTGGTGCTGCTGCTGACCGGCTCGCGCCTGATGGTCAAGCAGGTGCACTATCTGGTGGGCCTGCTGGAGCGCTTCGCCCGCAAGGATCTGAGCCACCGGGTGCTGCTCAAGTCCCGTGACGAGTTCGGTGACATCGCCAAGGCGGTGGCCCACTCCCAGGAGAACCTCAAGGAGGTATTCGGTACCCAGCGCGTCGCCTGCAAGGAGCTCAACGACATCGCCTCCCAGGTCACCCTTTGCATGGAGGAGGCCAACGAGGCCATCAGCGAGGAGTTCACCCAGATTGAACAGCTGGCCAGCGCCATGAGCCAGATGGTGGGCGCCATTCGCGAGGTGGCCGCCCATGCGGAGCAGGCCTCCCACGCCACCGCAGAGACCAGCCTGCTGGCCGAGGAGGGCAGCCGCTGCGTGGCCGCCACCGTCAACACCATAGATACTCTCTCCGGCAACATTCAGCGCTCCTCCACCGTGGTCAATCAGGTGGAACAGGGGGTCGAGCAGATCGGTTCCGTCGTGGATACCATTCGCGGCATCTCGGAGCAGACCAACCTGCTGGCGCTGAACGCCGCCATCGAAGCCGCCCGCGCCGGCGAGGCCGGCCGTGGCTTCGCGGTGGTGGCGTCCGAGGTGCGCGAACTGGCCAACCGGGCCCAGGCCGCCACCGTCGAGATCCAGAAGATGATCGAGCAGCTGCAGGGCAATGCCCGCCAGGCCGCCGAACTGATGGCCCAGAGCGTGCAGCAGGCCGACAAGGGGGTGGAGCAGGTGACCCAGGCCGGCGACCAGCTCGCCACCATAGTGCAGCGGGTACAGGGGGTGGCCGACATGAACCGCCAGATCGCCGCCGCCTCCGAGCAGCAGAGCTCGGTGGCCGAGGAGATGAGCGGCAACCTGGAGCAGGTCAAGCAGGTGGTGGAGGGCTCCGTGGTCGTCCTGCGCGAGCTGCAGGAGGCCTCCGAACTGGTGGAGCGCCACAGCCAGACCCTGGATACCCATATCCAGGCCTTCAAGCTGGCCTGACACAGGGCCGCTGTTGTTGAACGCCGCAATCCGGTTAGACTGGAAGGCCCCCACGAGGGGCCTTTCTTTTTTCATCGCGGCAAGGAGCCAGGATGCAGACCACAGAACGTGCGCTTGAAATCAGCGCCGACAAGGGACGGCTCGACGTGCCGCTCATTCACCGCTTCTTGTCTGAAGAGGCCTACTGGTGTCGCGGCATTCCCCTTGCCACCCTGCAGCGGGCCATCAACCATTCGCTCTGCTTTGGCGGCTACCTCGGCGCTCAGCAGGTCGCCTTCGCCCGGGTCATCACAGACAAGGCCACCTTCGGCTATCTGGCCGACGTGTTTGTCCTGCCTGAGTATCGCGGCCGCGGCTACAGCAAGGCGCTGGTGGCGGCCATGCTCGACCATCCCGAGTTGCAGGGATTGCGTCGTCTCTCCCTCGCCACCTCCGATGCCCACGGCCTCTACGCCGGTTTCGGCTTCGTGCCACCCGCCAGCCCCGGCAGCCTGATGGAGATCTACCACCCCGATATCTACCAGCGCACCTGAATGGCTAGCTGCCGATAATTCCCGCCGGATCATGCTTCTCGCCCCTGCGCTGTGACGCGGGGGCCCGACAGTGCTAGATTGGCAACCAGCTTTTTATCCGGCAGTTTCGTTAATCACAAGGACGGCAACCGTGGCCCAGCACTCTCCCTCTTTCTCCGCCTTCTCCCCCCTGCTGCAGGAGCTGGCCCAGCGCCACTGGCAACGGCTGATTGAACTGGCCCCCGACTACGGCACGCAGCCCGAGCCGGTGCGCCAGACCCTGCTGACCCTGCTCGGCCTCTCCGATTTTGTCGCCGATTCCCTCTTCAAACAGCCGGAGTTGCTGGGGCAACTGATGGCCTCCGGAGATCTGGAGCGCTCCGAACGCTGGCCCGCCTACCAGAGCGATCTGACCGCCCTGCTGGCCGAGGTGGATGACGAGGAGGCGCTCAAGCGCATCCTGCGCCAGTTCCGTCGCAGCCGCATGCTGGTGATCGCCTGGCGCGAGCTGCTGGGTCACGCGGCGGTGGAAGAGAGCTTTGTCCACCTCACCAAGCTGGCGGATGCGCTGATCTGCGCGGCCCGCGACTGGCTCTACGCCAAGCAGTGCGGCGAGCTGGGCACCCCGATGGATGGCAACGGCAATCCGCAGCCGCTGCTGATCCTCGGCATGGGCAAGCTGGGGGGCGGTGAGCTCAACTTCTCCTCGGACATCGACCTTATCTTCACCTTCCCCGAGAACGGCTACACGGTCGGCGGGCGGCGCGAGCTCGCCAACCAGCAATTTTTCATCAAGCTGGGCCAGCGCATCATCAACGCCCTGCACCAGAGCACGGTCGACGGTCAGGTGTTTCGGGTCGATATGCGCTTACGCCCCTTTGGCGACGCGGGGCCGCTCGCCATCTCCTTTGCCGCCATGGAGGATTACTACCAGCACCACGGCCGCAACTGGGAGCGCTACGCCATGATCAAGGCGCGGGTGCTGGGCCCCCAGTGCGAACATGCAGTGGAGCTGGCCGAGATGCTGCGCCCCTTCGTGTTTCGCCGCTATATCGACTTCGGCGTCATCGACGGCCTGCGCCAGATGAAGGCGATGATCGCTGCCGAGGTGCGCCGCAAGGGGCTAGAGGGCAACATCAAGCTGGGGGCCGGCGGCATCCGTGAAGTGGAGTTCATCGCCCAGGCGCTGCAACTTATTCGCGGCGGGCGTGAGCCAGCGCTGCGGGTGCGCCACCTGCCGGAGGCGCTGGCCGCCATCGCCCAGTGCGGCGCCCTCGAATCCGCCCATTGCGACCGCCTGCTGACGGCCTACCGCTTCCTGCGCCGGGTCGAGAACATATTGCAGGAGATCGGCGATCAACAGACCCAGACCCTGCCCACCGAGGAGCGGGATCGCCAGCGGCTCGTCGCCGCCCTCGGCTTTGCCGACTGGGGCGCCTTCATGGCTCACCTGGACGAGGAGATGGCGGCCGTCCATCAGGAGTTCGCCGCCGTGGTGGGGGAAGAGAAAGAGGCCCCCGCCCATCTGGAGCAGCTCTGGCTCGATCTCTGGCGCACTGAGCTCGACGCCGCCGAGCTGGAGCAACTGTTGACTGCGCAGGGGGTGGCTGAGCCCGCCTCGCTCTGCACCGCCCTGTTGCGTTTCAAGGAGGAGTACAAGCGCCGTCAGGTCGGTCCGCAGGGGCGCATCGCGCTGGACTGGCTGATGCCGGAGCTGCTGCGACTGGTGGTGGCCAGCGAGCAACCTGCCCGCCTGTTCGAGCGGGTGTGCGAGCTGCTGACCCGCATCTTCACCCGCAGCGCCTATCTGCAACTGCTGGCGGAGAACCCGGGCGCCCTGCGCCAGCTGGTGCGGCTGTGCGACGCCAGCCATCTGGTGAGCGAGCAGCTGGCCCGCTACCCCATTTTGCTGGACGAGCTGCTCGATCCCCAGCACCTTTACCACCCCACCCCACTCGATCAGTACAAGCCCCAGCTGCGCCAGTTCCTACTGCGCATCCCCGAAGAGGACGTGGAGCAGCAGATGGAGGCGCTGCGCCAGTTCAAGCAGGTGCAGCTGCTGCGCATCGTGGCGGCCGATATCGCCGGCGCCCTGCCGCTGATGAAGGTGAGCGACCACCTCACCTGGCTGGCGGAGGCGATCACCGAGGAGGTGGTCAATCAGGCCTGGGCCCAGATGAGCGAGCGCTACGGGGTGCCACCCGAGGTGGCGGTGAGCGGCCAGCGCGGCTTTGCGGTGGTGGCCTACGGCAAGCTGGGCGGCATCGAGCTCGGCTACGGCTCGGATCTCGACCTGGTGTTCCTGCACGGTGGCGACCCCAACAGCTACACCGACGGGCGCAAGCCCATCGACAGCCGCCAGTTCTACCTGCGCCTGGCCCAGCGGATCCTGCACCTGTTCAGCACCCGCACCCCGTCCGGCATCCTCTACGAGATCGACATGCGGCTGCGCCCCTCCGGCGACTCAGGCCTGCTGGTCTCGTCGCTGGCGGCCTACGAGCAGTACCAGCAAAACGAGGCCTGGACCTGGGAGCATCAGGCGCTGGTGCGGGCCCGCCCCATCTATGGCGATGAGGCGGTGATCGCCGAGTTTGCCCGCATCCGCCGCGCCGTGCTGGCCAAGGAGCGCGAGCTGCCGACGCTGGCCCGCGAGGTGCGCGAGATGCGCCACAAGATGCGGGATCACCTGCTCAAAGCGGGCGCCGGCGAGTTCGACCTCAAGCAGTCCCCCGGCGGCATGGTGGACATCGAGTTCATCGCTCAATACCTGGTGCTGGCCCATGCCTGCGGCGAACCCGAGGCGCTCACTCGCTGGTCCGATAACGTGCGCATCTTCGATGAGTGCGTGCTGGCGGGGGTGCTGACCCTGGAGCAGGCGGAGGGGCTCAAGCATGCCTATCTGGAGATCCGCAACCTCGGCCATCGCCTCAACCTCTCCGAGGTCTCCCGCAAGGTGGGCGACGACAGGCTGCTGCCGGAGCGCGGCCATGTGCTGGCAGTCTGGCAACAGCTGCTGGGGGAATAAACAGAAGGGGCGCCGAGGCGCCCCTTCTCATTGCTCGGGGCAACAATGGACAAATATTCTCCATATAAAACTCAATAGCGGTGAGCTAGATCCTGTTTCAAGAATACAAGCCTTGGAATCGTATGGCGCTTTGCTGAATATAAGCAGAGGTTATGGGTATCTGTCCCCCATTATTCTGACCAGGGATGATGGTGGGGAATATAGCGTTAAAAAGTAGAACTTTGCCGCCATACAGAGAGGAAGAAATGGATTTTTCAGAACAGCTACAGAGTCTATCCAAGAAAATTGCTCAACAGTCATCGATGATCACGACTGAAGAAGCGACCAAAAATGCCTTTGTCATGCCGTTTCTCAACCGCGTTCTCGGTTACGATGTCTTTGACCCCACCGAGGTAATCCCTGAGTTCACCGCAGACACCGGTATCAAAAAGGGAGAAAAGGTTGACTATGCCATCCTCAAGGATGGTCAAGTTCAAATTTTGGTTGAATGTAAAAAATACAGTGAAAAACTGTCTGCAAAGCACTCAGGTCAACTCTTCCGTTATTTCTCGGTAACCAATGCCAGAATTGGCATTCTCACTAATGGCGCTCAATATGAGTTTTATACCGACTTGGATGCGCCGAATAAAATGGATGAAAAACCTTTTCTGACACTTGATCTTGAGGACATAGATGAGCATGTAGTTCCTGAGGTATTAAAACTGACTAAAACAGCTTTCGATGTTGAGTCAGTTGTTGATGCAGCTGGAGAACTTAAATATCTTAGCCAGATAAAGAAACTACTTGCTGAGCAGTTCGCCTCTCCAGAGGAAGATTTTGTCAAATTTTTTGCGTCTCGAATTTATGATGGTGTACTTACTGCCAGGGTAAAACAGTCGTTCACGGATATCACCAAGAAAGCTCTGAATCAGTTCCTCAACGATAGCATCAATGCCAGATTGAAATCTGCAATAGGTAACAGTGTCAGCACCTCGTCTGTCTCATCAGCCTCAGAGAGTGAGCTACCGAATGACAACAGTGAAAATGATAACAACAAAGAAAAATCTAGAGTAGATACAACTATTGAAGAAATGGAAGCATTCAACGTTGTAAAAGCTATTCTCAGACAGAAATTTGATGTTGCTAGAATTGCGCCGAGGGATACCCAGAGTTATTTTGGGATTCTGCTTGATGATAATAACCGAAAACCACTTTGCAGATTACATTTTAACTCTCGCCAAAAGTATATAGGGCTGTTTGACGCTGAAAAGAAAGAAACTAGACACCCGATTGACTCAATAGATGAAATTTTCACTTTTGCAGATCAATTACTTCATACAACTGCTGTCTACGAATAATCCTGCTATTAGGGGGAGATTCCTCCCCCTTTAATTCAAAATACAAATATCAGTCACCTTATTTAAATCAGGCCGTGATCCATCACAGTCTCCACCAGCACCTTGTTGAAGCGCCGATAGCCCTGCTCATCGAGCGGGGCCGGATAGCTCAGCACCCGCAGCGCATGGCCTTGATAATCCGGCTGATAGGGCGGGTGCACGTGATCATGCTCGTTCAGGCAAAAACCCAGTGACTGATAGAAGCGCAGCCGGCGCAGGGCGATCTCGTCCTCTGGCGGGTCTATCTCCAGGATGACCGGGCGCCCCGCCGTCTCGCAGAAGGCGGCAAGCAGGCGTGAGCCGTGGTTCTGGCCGCGCAGGGCCGGGTTGATGGCCAGGTGTTCGATATAGATCTGCTCGCCGCAGTCCCACCAGAAGATAAAGCCGAGCAGCTGCTCACCCTGATAAAAGAGCTGACAGTGAAAGCGGGAGTCTCCCATCTTGAGCTCTTGATGCTGCGGCTGGCGCTGTTCGTAGCGGGGAAAGCTGCTGCCGTAGATCTGCCAGACCAGCGGCCAGTCCGGATGGGATGTCTCTCTTGCGATTTCATTTCGACTCATTCATCTGCTCCTTGGTAAAACCACAGTGATACCATCTTTGTCCGGCCCAAACACCCCTCTCTTTTGCTGCCGACGCCGGCAGCATCCCGCTTGAACACCTTGCCAGGCAGCGACCCACAATGCACAGAGCCCGCACGGGGCGGGCTCTGCATGGCGATAACGCGAAAGGCTGTGGCTATTTGAACAAGCCCTTGAGCAGCTGGTCGGCCACCCCCTTCACCCCTTCGTTGTCGGCCTTGTCACCCAGCAGCTTCTTGAGACCGCGCTCGGCCTCCTTGCGAGCCTTCTCCTCCAGCAGCTTGTTGTTGCTGAGCAACTCCTTCACGTCGAGCCGGTAGCTCGGCGCCTGCCAGTGGCCGCCGATGCGCACCGGTATGGTGATGTCCTTGAGCTCGTCCACGCTCTTGCCCCCCTGCCCCTTGCTGCTCTCTACCACCGAGGTGAGGAACAGGAAGTCGAGGGTCTCCGGCACCAGGACGGTCTGGCCCTGCCCCTTCACCCGCAGGGCGGGGGCAAACAGCTGGATGTCGTCGCTCCTGGCAACCCCGTCGGCAATCTGGAAGCTGGCGGTGAGCGCGCTGAAGTCGGTCTTGCGCACCTCCTTCACCTGATCCGCCCCCTTGCCGGTCAGGGTGGCCCGCGCCTCGCGGATCATCTCCGCCAGGTTGATGCCGTGCAGGGCACCGTCGCTCAGTCTGAGGCTCACCTTGCCCTGCATCCGGCTGCGCAGCGCCTGCTCGGAGAGTCCTGAGCCCTGCGCCTCGACCTCCAGATCCCCCTTGCCTTCCAGCAGGTCGGTCTGGGCCAGGGTCTGCAGCAGCGGCCGCACATCGACCCCTTGCACCCGCTTGTGCACCTGATAGCGGGCCGGCTGCTGACGGGCATCGAGCACGCCGCTGGCGGTCACCTGACCACCGGCCACGCCGGCGCTGAACTGCTTGAGGGTGAGCTGGCCACCGGCCAGGGCCAGTTGCAGATCGACGGCGCTCAGATCCAGCCCCTTGAGGCGCAAGCTGCCCAGTTGCAGCCGGCCAGCCAGGTCCACCGATTTGAGGGCGGCCAGGTCGGGCTCTTGGGTTGAGAGCGCCTTGGTGGCTGGCGCGGCGGTCTGCGCCGGCGCTCCGGCCGGCGCTGCGGCGCCCGAGGTGGCGGTCGCAGGCGCCGCCTTGGCCGGCTGACCGAGCCAACTGTCGAGATCCAGCTTCTCCCCCTTGAGGTCGAACCCAACACTGGGCACGGCGCCCAACTGCACGCTGCCGTTGCCGCTCAGCAGGGCCTCATCCACCCCCATCACCAGGTTGCTGAGGGTGACGGCCTGTTTGCCCAGCTCGGCGCGGGCAAAGCCTGCCAGCTTCACCTGCATCTGCGGGCGCGGCAGGGCATCGCCGCTCAGCTTGGCGGCCAGCACGGCATCCGACAGCTCCAGCAGTTGCCGGTTCTCATCGAGCCGCGCCTTGAGGGTTCCCTCCAGCGTGCCGGCCAGGGTCGGCTTGTCCGCCGCCCCCTGGGCCCCCTGCAGACTGAGGGTGAGGCTGCTCCACTGCCCCAGCGCCAGCCGATCGGCCTTGAGGGAGAAGGCATCCAGCCGCTGGGTCGGTTCGCTCAGGCTCCCCGCCAGCGCGACATCTTTCAGCTCGCTGCGGCTGGCATCGGGCGCCAGCTTGAGCTGAGCCGACCCCTTGAGATCAAACGCCAGCTCACCCTGGGCCCCCTTGGCGGCCAGGGTCACCGGCACCCATTGATCGACCGCCAGCTGGCCCAGGTTCAGGTCCAGCTGTTCGAGGCGGGAGACGGTGCCGTTGCGATCGTCCTGCAGCAGGGCGCTGGCCTGTTGCAGCTCCACCCCTTGCAGGCTGATCTGCCAGGGCTGCTTGTCACTGGCGGGCGGGGGCGTCGTGGCGGCGGGCTCGGAGGTCGTCGCCTCCCCCTTGGGCTCGGTGGAGGCCTTGAGCAGATCGTTCAGGTTGGAGCTGCCGTCAGCCTTGGTCTGGATAAACAGATGGGCGCCGCTCAGGGTCACCTTGCCGATCTCAAGCTTGTGGGAGAGCAGCGGCAGCAGGCCCACCGAGGCCTCCCCGCGGGTGAAGCGCACCAGGTCGGGCTCGGCAAAGCCGGCGGGGTTGCGCAGCGCCACCTGCTCGAGGGAGAGGCCGAGGCTTGGCCAGAAACGCCAGCCGATCGCCCCCTCCATCACCAGCTCGCGACCGGTGCTCTTGCGCACCTGTTCCACCAGCTGGGGCTTGAACTGATTGGGATCGATAAGGGACACCAGGGCGGCGATGGCCACCACGGCCGCCAGCACCAACCCCAGCAGGATGTAGATGATCTTCTTCACGATGGACTCCTTGAATGCGGATCTTGTTGCTGACTATACCACCGGGGGGATGACAGATGGGGCCCGTCTGCCAAAACGGGCCAGCGGCGAGACAGGGATGGTCGCAGCGAGTGCTGTCAGCGCAAGCCTTCCAACGCGCGGCAATGAGAAGGGCCCCGCAGGGCCCTGATGTTAGTGGATGGCTGGCGCCCGTCTCGCCCGGATCAAGGCTGACGCGGCAACTGCTGATAACCCATCTCGTACAGGGTGAAGGCATAGATGTCCGCACTCTGCTCGATAAGCTTCGCCACCGGCGTGCCCGCCCCGTGCCCGGCATTGGTCTCGATGCGGATGAGCTGGGGATGGGGGCCGGCATCGTCGGCCTGCAGGGTGGCGGCAAACTTGAAGGAGTGGGCCGGCACCACCCGATCGTCGTGATCCGCCGTGGTCACCAGGGTTGAGGGGTAGCTGACCCCTGGCTGCACCTGGTGCAGCGGCGAGTAGCCCTTCAGGTAGTCGAACATCGCCTCGCTGTCGGCGCTGGTGCCGTAGTCATAGGCCCAGCCCGCACCGGCGGTGAAGGTGTGGTAGCGCAGCATGTCGAGCACCCCCACCGCCGGCAGAGCGACCCGCATCAGATCCGGCCGCTGGGTCATCACAGCTCCCACCAGCAGACCGCCGTTGGAACCACCGCGGATCGCCAGCCGATCGGTGCGGGTGTAGCCCTCGGCCTTGAGATACTCGGCCGCCGCGATGAAGTCGTCGAACACGTTCTGCTTGTTCATCCTGGTGCCCGCCAGGTGCCAGGCCTGGCCGTACTCGCCGCCCCCACGCAGGTTGGCCACCGCATAGACGCCCCCCAGATCCAGCCAGTTGGCCACCGACACGCTGAAGCTCGGAGTCAGGCTCACGTCGAAGCCGCCATAGCCGTAGAGGATGGTCGGGTTGCTGCCATCGAGTTTCAGCCCCTTGCGGTAGCTGATGATGAGCGGCACCCGGGTGCCGTCCTTGCTCTGGTAGAAGCGCTGCTCGGAGACGTAATCCTCCGGCTTGAACGGCGCCGCCGAGGCGCGATAGAGGCTGATGGCGCCGCTCTTTGGCTCGAACCGGTAGAGCGTGGGCGGCTGGGCATAGTTCTCGAAACCGAAGTAGAGGGCGGGATCATCGTGCTTGCCGTTGAAGCCGCTGACGCTGCCAAGGCCGGGCAGCGCCACCTCGCGCACCCGCTTGCCTTCGTAGTCGAACTGCTCGACCCGGGCGGTGGCATCCACCATGTACTCAGCGAACAGATAGCCGCTGCCACTGTGTACCGTCAGCACCTGCTGGCGCTCGGGGATCAGATCCCGCCAGCGAGCCGGCCCCGGGTTGGCGGCATCCACCGTCACCAGCCGGCGGTTGGGGGCGTCCCGGTTGGTCAGCAGGTAAAGGGTGCTGCCCTTGTTGTCCACCAGGCTCACGTCCGCCTCCAGATCCCCCTGCACCGTCAGCAGCGGTGCGTTCTCCTGGCTCAGGTCCTTCACATAGAGGCGGTTGCCGGAGGTGGAGTTCGCCGCCGAGATGAGCAGGAAGCGATCATCTTCGGTGACGGTCGCCCCCACATAGCGGTGGTGCTGGGCCGGGATGGCGCCGAACACCAGCCGGTCATCCTCCTGCGCCGTGCCGAGCCGGTGGAAATAGACCTTGTGCTGATCGGTCCTGGCCGACAGCTCGCTGCCGTCGGGCTTGTCGTAGCTCGAGTAGAAGAAGCCCTCGTTGCCAAGCCAGCTGATGCCGCTGAACTTCACGTCCTTGAGGGGCGCCTCCAGCGGCTGCTTGCTCTCCACATCCATCAGGTGGATCTCGCGCCAGTCGCTGCCCGCCAGCGACAAGGAGTAGGCCAGGATACGGCCATCGCGGGAGAAGCTCAGCTGATCCAGCGCCGTGGTGCCATCGGGGCTGAGGGTATTGGGATCGAGAAACACCTCGGCCGGCTTGCCCTCCAGCTGGCGCCACAGCACGTTCTGGTTCTGCAGGCCGTCGTTCTTGAAGAAGTAGTGGTAGCGCCCCTCGCGAAACGGCGCCCCCTCCTTGGCGTAATTCCAGGAAGAGGCCAGCTTCGCCTTGATGGCGGCGCGATACGGGATCTGTGCCAGGTAGTCCTGGGTCACGGCGTTCTGGGCCTTGACCCAGGCCTCGGTCTCGAGGCTGCGGTCATCCTCCAGCCAGCGATAGGGGTCGGCCACGGCCTGGCCGAAGTAGTGATCTACCTGCTCACCTTGACGGGTAACGGGGTAGTGAAGGCGCGCTTTCCCTGACATGGCATCCTCTTTGGTTGACTGGCCACTGCATGCACACAGCAGTGACAGGGCCAGCAGGCTGACAATGGCTCGCATCAATGCGGCTCCCTGCGATTTCGGGTGAAGCGGGCAGGTTAGCAAAGAGTGCCGGACGGCCCAACCCCCCAGCGGGTGAACACGCGACATGAGCGGGAAGCCGCCACAACCCTGAGCAATCGGAGTCATATGAATTTTTTCGCTTAGGTTTGCCAGTTTATTTTGTTTGTTATCCGGCACTTGGGTCACAGGATGGAATAAGCGACTGACCATCTCGACTCATTCAGGATAAAGCATGCCGTACAGCTACCTATCACATCTGCGTTGCAGCAAGACCGGCGAGATTGTGGATGCCGATCAGCCCCAGCAGCTGAGCCCGGTCGGCGCCCCCTTGCTGGCCAGCTACGACCTCGAGGCCCTGAAGCAGGCCTGGCATCCGGCCGCCCTGCTGGGGCGCCCCGCCAGCCTGTGGCGCTACCACGAGCTGCTGCCGGTGCGCGACCCCGCCCAGGTGGTCACCCTGGGAGAAGGCTTCACCCCGCTGTTGCCGCTGCCGCGCCTCGGCAAGCAGGTCGGCATCCCGGATCTCTGGATGAAGGATGAGAGCCTCACCCCCACCGGCACCTTCAAGGCCCGTGGCGCCGCAGTCGGCGTCTCCCGCGCCCGCGAACTCGGCATCACCCATTTCGCCATGCCCACCAACGGCAACGCCGGTGCGGCCTGGGCACTCTACGGCGCCCGCGCCGGTTTGCGCAGCACCATAGTCCAGCCGCAGGCGGCCCCCGCCATCACCCGGCTGGAGAGCGCCCTGGCCGGTGCCCGCCTCTATCTGGTGGACGGCCTCATCAGCGACGCCGGTCGCCAGGTGGCCGAAGCGGTGGCGCAGCAGGGGCTGTTCGATGCCTCCACCCTCAAGGAGCCCTATCGCATCGAGGGCAAGAAGACCATGGGGTTTGAAATCGCCGAACAGCTCGGCTGGACCCTGCCGGACGTGATCCTCTACCCCACCGGCGGCGGGGTCGGTCTCATCGGCATCTACAAGGCGCTGCGGGAATTGCAGGAGCTGGGCTGGGTGCAGGGGCCGCTGCCGCGACTGGTGGCGGTGCAGGCGAGCGGCTGCGCGCCCATCGTCCAGGCCTGGCAGCAGGGGGAGCGCGAGTCGCACTTCTGGCCCGACTCCCAGACCCTGGCGTTCGGCATCAACGTGCCCAAGGCGCTGGGGGATTTTCTGGTGCTGGACGCCCTCTATCGCACCGAGGGCTGCGCCGTCGCGGTGGAAGATGGCGCCATCCAGCGCGAGCTGCGTCAGCTCGCCTCCCAGGAGGGCTGCTTCGTCTGCCCGGAAGGGGCCGCCGCCTTCGCCGCCGCCCGTCAGCTGCGGGAGGCGGGCTGGATCCAGGGGGGTGAGCGGGTGGTAGTGCTCAACACCGGCGCCGGCATCAAGTACCCGGATGCCATCACGGTCGTGCCCCAGCGGCTGCGCCGCGACGGGAGGATCCCGGCATGAGCTTCGACTGGTCCTTTGTTCTCACCACCCTGCCGGCGTTCGGCCAATCGGTCTGGATCACCTTGCAGCTCGGCGCCATCGTGATCCTCACCTCGCTCGCCGTGGCGCTGCTCAATGTGACGCTGCAAAGCCTGCACACACCCTGGCTGAACGGGGTGATCCGCGCCTATGTGGAGCTGGCCCGCAACACGCCGCTCTTGATCCAGCTGTTCTTTCTCTACTTCGGGCTGCCGGCGCTCGGCCTGTCGCTGTCGGGCTTTGCCACGGCGGTGATCGCCATGACCTTCCTCGGCGGCGGCTACCTGACCGAGGCGCTGCGGGCGGGCATTCAGGCTGTCCCCCCCAGCCAGCTGGAGGCGGGGCGAGCCATCGGCCTCTCCCGTTGGCAGCTGCTGCGCCACGTGCAGCTGCCCCAGGCCTGGCTCGCCAGCCTGCCGGCACTGTTTGCCAACTTCATCTTTCTGCTCAAAGAGACCACGGTGGCCTCGGCGGTGGCGGTGCCGGAGCTGCTCTACACCACCAAGAACTACATCGCCCTCTACTACAAGACCTACGAGATGCTGGCGGTACTGACCTTGATGTGCGTGCTGATCTTTCTGCCGCTGTCCCTTGCCATGCGCGTCGTTGAAAGGAGGCTGCAACATGGTCAGTTCGGTCACTGAATCGCTGATGCAGGTGAGGAGCCCGATGTGGGCACTTACCTTCCTGCTGCCACCGTCACTCGCAACCCATGCACCAGAAAGGAGGGCTCAATATGGTCAGTCCGGTCACTGAGCAGCTGACGCAGGCGCTGCCGCTGCTGGCGGTGGGCGCGGGTCAGACCCTCGCCATCTCGCTGCTCGCCATCCTGTTCGCCACCCTGGGCGGGGTCGGTTACGGCGTGCTGGCCCAGCAAGGGGGAAGGCTGACTCGGGGAGTGCTGCGAGTCTATCTGGAGCTGTTTCGGGTAGTGCCCGTGCTGGTCTGGCTCTACCTCTTCTTCTTCGGGCTGCCGATCTTCTTTGGCGTAGACATCCCGGCCTTCTGGTGCGCCGTGCTGGTGCTGGCCCTCTGGGGCGCCAGCGAGGTGGGTGAAGTGGTGCGCGGAGGCCTCAACTCCCTCGCCCGTGGTCAGCAGGAGGCCGGCCTGGCGCTCGGGCTCTCCCGCTGGCAGCTCTATCGCCACGTGTTGCTGCCCCAGGCGCTGCAACGGCTGACGCCGCCGACCATCAACATCTACACCCGCATCATCAAGACCAGCTCGCTGGCGGTGCTGATCGGGGTGGTGGAGGTGATCAAGGTGGGCCAGCAGATCATCGAGCGCACCTATGGTTCGTTGCTTATCTACGGTCTGCTGTTCCTGTTCTTTTTTCTGGTCTGCTATCCGCTCTCGCTCGCCTCGCGCCGGCTGGAGCAACAATGGGGTAATGCGGTATGACACCTCTGCTTGAGCTCAATGCTGTCAGCAAACAATTCGGCCAAAACCGGGTACTGGACGAGGTCAGCCTCACGGTGAACGCCGGGGAAGTGATCGTCATCCTGGGGCCGAGCGGCTGCGGCAAGAGCACCTTGCTGCGCACCCTCAACGGGCTCGAACCCATTCAGGGAGGCGATATTCGCTTCGATGGAGAGCGACTGGATGCCAGCACCGACTGGCAGCGGCTGCGCCAGCGCATCGGCATGGTGTTCCAGAGCTATCACCTCTTCCCCAACCTGACGGTGCTGGAGAACGTGCTGCTCGGCCCCCTTCAAGTGCAAAAACGGGAGCGGCAGGAGGCCCTGCTGCAGGCGGAGCAGCTGCTGACCCGCATCGGCCTGTGGGAGCGGCGCCACGACTATCCGCTCCAGCTCTCCGGCGGCCAGCAGCAGCGGATCGCCATCGTGCGGGCCCTGTGCATGAACCCGCAGGTGATGCTGTTTGACGAGGTGACCGCTGCGCTGGATCCCGAGATGGTGCAGGAGGTGCTGGAAGTGATCCGCGATCTCGCCGGCAGCGGCATGACCCTGCTCATCGTCACCCACGAGCTGGCGTTCGCCCAGGCGGTGTCCGATCGCATCGTCTTCATGGACGGCGGCCACATCCTGGAGCAGGCCGCCCCCCATCAATTTTTCGAGAACCCGCGCAGCCAGCGTGCGCGCCAGTTCCTCGCCAAGTTTTCTTATACAACTGTCATCAAACGAAAGGAGTCAGCATGAAAAAAATCACCTCGGTTCTGTTCAGTGCCTTGTTGGGACTGGGTCTCGCCAGCGGCGCCGCCCATGCGGCGGACGGTTCCCTCGACAAGATCAAGGCGCGCGACAAGCTCATCGTCGGCGTCTTCACCGACAAGCCCCCCTTCGGCTATGTGGACGAGAAGGGCAACTACGTCGGCTTTGACACCGACCTCGGTCGCCGTTTCGCCAAGGACCTGCTGGGGGACGAGAACAAGGTCGAGTTCGTGGCGGTGGAGCCCGCCAGCCGCATCCCCTTCCTGCAGAGCGACAAGGTGGATCTGATCCTCGCCAACATGACGGTCACCCCGGAGCGGCGGCAGGTGGTGGACTTCACCAACCCGAACCTGCGAGTGGCGGTACAGGTGCTGGTGCCGGAAGGCAGCGACGCCAAGAAGCTCGACGATCTGGCCGGCAAGCGGCTTATCGTCACTACCGGCACCACGGCCGACCTCTGGCTGACCCGCAACCACCCGGACTGGAAGGTGCTCAAGTTCGAGAAGAACACCGAATCCCTGCAGGCGCTGGCCCAGGGCCGTGGCGACGCCTATGCCCAGGACAACCTGGTGCTCTTCAGCTGGGCCAAGGAGAACCCAGGCTATCGGGTGCTGCCCGAGAAGCTGGGCTCGGAAGACCCCATCGCGCCGGCGGTGAAGAAGGGCAATATCGAGCTGCGTGACTGGGTCAACGACCGTCTCGCCAAGCTGGGGGAAGAGAAGTACCTGCTGAAACTCTACGACCAGTATGTGCGCGACAAACTGAGCGCCGATACCGATCCCAACGACGTGATAGTGGAAGGAGGCAAGTGGCAGGGCTGAGCCTGCCAGAAGTGCTGAGAGTGTGATGTGTGTGAAATCTTGGTTCCGTTGGTCCGCAAACCGCAAGGTTTGACCTTTCAGGCGTCCCCCTCGGGTGGCGCCTTTTTTTCGCATGAGAAAAAGAACCGGGCCAGGGGCCCGGTTGAAAACCCGCGCAGAGCAGGCTGTGTCACGTCGATGACACGGTTCAGGCTGCCGGACTGGCACAGGGTGCCGTCCGGCCAACTCGCCAGGCCACCGAGGCGGGATGAGCCCTCGGCAACGCCGGCGAATGGGGTGGCGCTGCGGGCGCCGAAGAGGGTGCCTACTCCCGCTCCAGTGCGTGGATGGGGTCCATCCGCGCCGCCCGCCGCGCCGGGAAGAAGCCAAACAGCACGCCGATCAGGCTCGAACAGAAGAAGGCCATCAGCACGGCGTCCAGGGAGTAGCTCAGGGTGAACTGGCTGCTGAAGTGCTCGAACAAGACACCGACCAGCAGGGAGAGCAGCACCCCGGCCGCCCCGCCCAGCAGGCAGACCAGCACCGCCTCGATCAAGAACTGCTGCAGTATGTCGCCGGTTCTGGCCCCCACCGCCATCCGCACGCCGATCTCGCGGGTGCGCTCGCTCACCGATACCAGCATGATGTTCATCACCCCGATGCCGCCCACCACCAGGGAGATGAGCGCAATCATGGAGATCAGCAGGGTCAGGGTGGCATTGGTGCTGGTGATCGCCTGGCGGATGCTGTCGGTGTTGAGCACGAAGAAATCCTGAGCGCCGTGACGCTCACGCAGCAAGCGGCTGATGCCATCCTCGGCGGCGGCCAGCGCCACCTCGTCCTGCACCCGCACGCTGATGCTGCGCAGGTGGCTCTGGCCCAGCATCCGCGTCATGGCCGTGGTATGGGGGATCCAGACGTTGAGGCTCTCGTCGCTGCCAAAGCCGCTCTGATTGCGGGCCACCACCCCGATCACCCGGCACGGCAGACTCCCCAGCAGGATCACCTGACCGAGCGGCGACTCCCCCGCACCGAACAGGCGCGCCAGGCTGTTCTCCTCGATCACCACCTCCTGCGCCAGAGCGGTCACGCTGGCGGCATCGAACAACATGCCCTGCAGCAATCGGTAGCCACGCACCTGGAAGAACTGCTCCCCCACCCCGTTCACCGAGCCCAGCACCGCCTGGCTACCCCGGCGCAGGGTGACGCTGGTGGCCAGACTGGGGGTCACGCTGTGCACATAGCCGAGCCCGGCGAGGGCCTCGGCATCCTCCACCCTGAGGGTCTGGACCGCCTCGGCCCGCCGATCGCCGAAGCCGCTGCCGGGGAAGATCTCCAGGGTGCTGGTGCCCATGGCATTGATGTTGGCCAGCACCTGCTGCTGGGAGCCACGTCCCAGCGCCACCACCGACACCACGGCGGCGATGCCGATGATGATGCCGAGCATGGTGAGGAAGGTGCGCATGCGCTGGGCCTGCATGGCCAGCAGCGCCATCTTGAAGGCGGCGCCGAGCCGCCCGGCCAGACCACCGCGTCCCTCTGTTTCGGTACGGGGAGCGGTTGGCGAAGGGGACGACGGTGCCGGCTCGCGACGACGGTCGGCCACCACCACCCCATCTTTGAGCTCGATGATCCGCTCGGCCTGTTCGGCGATCGCCATGTCGTGGGTCACCAGCACCAGCGTGTGGCCCTGCCGATGGAGCGCGCCCAGGATGTCAAGCACCTCGGCCCCGCTCTGGCTGTCGAGGGCGCCGGTCGGTTCGTCCGCCAGGATCACCTGGCCGCCATTGATGAGGGCGCGGGCAATGCTGACCCGTTGCTGCTGGCCGCCGGAGAGCTGGCTCGGCTTGTAGTCGAGCCGGCTGCCGAGCCCGAGTCGCTGCAGCAGGCTCTCGGCCCTCGCCTTGCGCGCATCGCCTGCCAACCCGGCATAGAGGGCGGGCAGCGCCACGTTGTCGCGGGCACTGAGGTCCCCCAGCAGGTGGTAGCGCTGAAAGATGAAGCCGAAGTGCTCGCGGCGCAGGGTCGCCAGCGCATCGGCCGTCAGCCGGCCCGTCCCCCGTCCGGCCACCCGATAGCTACCCTCGCTCGGCTGTTCCAGGCAGCCCAGAATATTGAGCAGGGTCGATTTGCCGGAGCCGGAGGCGCCGACGATGGCCACCATCTCGCCTCGCGCTATGGTCAGGTCGATCCCCTTGAGCACCTCGACGCGCCGCTCCCCGTCACCAAAATGGCGGCGGATCCCGCTCAGTTGCAGCAGTGGTTCTCTCATGGTCACATACCCATCGGCGGGCCCATTCGCCCGCTCTGCTGGCTCTTGGCCCTCAGCTGACTGACCACCACGGCCTCCCCGGCGGCCAACCCCGCCAGGATCTGGGCATCCACCTTGTTGTTGAGGCCCACCTTCACCGGCCGCCATTGTGGGCGCCCGGCCTCATCCACCACCTGCACCCGCCCCTCGCTCAGGGCGATGGCCGGGATCACCAGGGCGTTACGCTCGGTCGCCAGCACTATGTGCACCTGGGCCGTCATGCCGATACGCAGGACCCCTTCAGGGTTCTCCACCTCAAACAGGCCGTGGTAGTAGACGGCCGTGCTGGTCGAACTGCTGCTGGTCGTGTCGTCGTTGATGGTGTCGGGGGCGGGCTCGATGGCGCGCAGACGGGCCTGGTAACGCTGCTCCGGCGCCCCCAGCACGGTGAAATAGCTGGGCAGACCGGCCTTCACCCTGATCACGTCCGCCTCCGAGATCTGCGCCTCCACCGTCATGGTGTCGAGCCGCGCCACCTTGACCATAGTCGGAGTACTCTGCACCGCGTTGACCGTCTGCCCCTGCTCCACCGGGATCGCCACTATGGTGCCCGCCATGGGAGAGACGATGCGGGTGTAACCCAGATTCACTCTGGCGGTGTCCACCGCGATGCGGGCCTGCACCGCTTGCGCCGTCAGCGCCCGGATGTCGGCACGGGTCGCCGTCAGGGTCGCCTCCGCACTGTCGTAATCGGCCTGACTGCCCAATCCCCGTGCCAGCACCTTGCGCTGGCGCTCGAAGGCCAGCTGGTTGTTGCGCAGAGTTGCCCGGCGCGAGGCCAGCTGGGCCTGCACGTTGTCGAGGGCGGCTTCGGCATCCTTGAGGGCGTTCTGCTGGGTGAGATCGTCGATCTCGACCAGCAGATCGCCCTGCTTCACCTCGTCCCCCAGCGCCACGCGCAGTGCCTTGATCTGCCCCGACACCTGCGCCCCCACGCTCACCAGCTTCTGGGCCTGCAGGGTGCCGTCGGCCAGCACGCTCTGCTCCAGATCCCGCCGCTCGACCGGAGTGGTGATATAAGAGGTGGTTGGTGCCGCAGTGGAAGGCAGCAGCAGCCAGCCGGCACCGACCAGCACCAGGGCGGGCAGCAGCAGGCGAACAACGAGGAGACGGGCACGGGCCATCGCGGATATCCTTGGCTGAAACAGAGGGTGAAACAGACCCGGGCAATCTACTCCAATGTCCGGTTAAGCCTCTTGCAGGGCAGTGTAAGGATTGCGTAAAAGCAGCTGTCAGGCGGAGACGGACACGGGAAAATGGCGCCAACCCGAGACGGAGAAGAGCGATGAAGATCCTGCTGGTGGACGATGATCTGGAACTTGGCACCATGCTGAGCGAATACCTGGGCGGCGAAGGCTTTGCCACCACTCATGTGCTGACCGGCAAGAGCGGCGTGCAGCACGCCCTCTCCGGCAACTATGCCGCCGTGGTGCTCGACATCATGCTGCCTGATCTGAATGGCAGCGAGGTGCTGCGCCAGATCCGCCGCGACAGCCGGATCCCCGTCATCATGCTCACCGCCAAGGGGGACAATATCGATCGGGTGATCGGGCTGGAGATGGGGGCCGATGACTATGTGCCCAAGCCCTGCTACCCGCGGGAACTGGTGGCCAGGCTGAGGGCCGTGCTGCGCCGGGTCGAGCCTGCCCCCGCCCATCCGGGCAAAGAGCAGGGTCTGCGCCTTGGCGAGCTGGTGCTCTCCCCTGCCAGCCGTCAGTGTCACTGGCAGGCGCAGCCGCTGGAGTTGACCGCCACCGAGTTCAACCTGCTGGAACTGCTGCTGCGCTCGCCGGAGCGGGTGGTCAGCAAGGATGAGCTCTCCCTGCACGGGCTTGGCCGCCCGCGCGAGCCCTATGATCGCAGCGTCGATGTGCACATCTGCAATATCCGCCAGAAGCTGCAGGCCCTGGCGGGGGAAGCCGTCGGCATCGAGACGGTGCGCAGCATAGGATACCGGCTGGCATGATCCTCAAGGGGCGCCTGTTCTGGAAGATCCTGTTCGGCTTCTGGTTCACCATCATCATGATGAGCCAGCTGCTGTGGGTGGCGTTCAGCCTCTATCGCCACGAAGGGCCGCCGGAGCAGCGGATGGCAAACCAGCTGGCCGAGCGTCAGCTGGCAGCCGCCGCCAGCCTGTTGCAGCGGCAGGGACCGGCTGCGGTTGCGGCCCTGCAGGCCAGCTGGCCGGCCCGGGAGCGAAGGCTGCTGCAGCTTGAAGCGGTCGCAGCAGAGCCATCCACAACACAGGGCGGCCGCATCCTGCTGGGAGCCGATGGCCGGCACTACCGGCTCGACTACGACAGTACCGGCCTGCAGCAGTTGCTGGCACCACCCCAGCCCCGCCGCAACTGGCTCAACATGCCACCGCCCATGTGGTGGATCGGCGGGCTTGGCGGCCTCTTCTTCAGCGCCCTGCTCGCCTGGCACCTGACCCGCCCCATGAACCGCTTCCGGCAGGGATTCGAACGCCTCGCCCAGGGGGATCTGGCAGTGCGCCTCTACCCCGCCATGCGGCGGCGCCACGACGAGATCAGCGATGCGGCCCGCGACTTCGATGCCATGGCCGAGCGGCTGCAACTGCTGGTGGAGAGCCGCGAGCAGCTGCTGCACGACGTCTCCCACGAGCTGCGCTCCCCCCTTGCCAGGCTGCAGCTGGCCATCGGCCTCGCCCAGCAGGATCCGGCCAGGATCGAGGGATCCCTCGAGCGGATCCAGCTCGAGACCCAGCGCATGGACAAGATGATCGGCGAGCTGCTGACCCTCACCCGCGCCGGCCATGGCGAGCGGGACAGCGAGGAGTATTACGATCTGCAGGGGCTGATTGACGCCGTGGTGAGCGATGCCCGCTACGAGGCGCAGCACATGGGCGTCGAGATCAAAACCTGGGTGGATGAGACCCGGGAATACACGGTCTGCGGGCAGGCGGAGCTGATCCGCCGGGCCCTCGACAACGTGCTGCGCAATGCTCTGCGCTTCTCGCAAACGGGCCAGACCATCCGCCTGACCCTGATGCGGCAGGGCGACGAGTTCATCGTCGAGGTGGCGGATCAGGGGATAGGGGTGGATGAGAGCAAGCTCTCCAGCATCTTCGATCCCTTCGTGCGGATCGGTTCCCCCGCAGCAGACAAGGGTTATGGGCTGGGCCTTGCCATCACCCGCAAGGCGATCCAGGCCCAGGGCGGGCGGGTCGACGCCAGAAACGGTGAAGAGGGCGGCCTGATCGTCACCCTCCGCCTGCCGGGCTAGCTGCTTCGCCCTGTCATCACAGCTGTCAGTTAGCCCCGTAGCCGCTGCAATTGACTGATGGCGGCGCCGGTAGAACGAAAGGCAAACTCGGCAGGGGCAATGCCGACCAGCTTGCGCCACTCACAGGCGGCCACATCGTCGGCCGCCACCACCAAAGGTTTGTGCGCCAACTCCAGCAGAAAGACGGTGTCGCAGGTGTGATAGGTCACATCGTCATAGGGATAGACATTGGCATAGGAGCCCAGGTAGCGCGGCGTCTCCCCCGTCAGATCCAGCCCCAGTTCCTCCTTGAGCTCCCTCACCAAGGCTTCCTCCAGCGATTCGCCGGGATCGACGAAGCCGCCCGGCAGATCCAGCAAGCCCTGGCCGGGATCCCGGGCCCGCACCGCGACCAGCAGCTCGTCCTGCCAGCACAGCGCCACCATCACGGCCGACGCCACATTCTGGAAATAGTGAAAACCACAGCCACAGGCAAACTCTTTCTCACTGCGCTGTTGCAGCGATCCGGAACCACAACGCGGACAAAACATAGGGGACTCCCATCTGACACCAAAGGCGCATTGTATGCCGAACTCCCTCCCTGATGGAAAGCCTAGAGGCACAACACCCATGACGTGATAAATCAGCGGGATATAAAAGAGGGAGAGGGGGCATTCGGGGAAAGTGAAACCAAAAGAAGCCCAGTCGTTAGACTGGGCTTCTTAAGTAGTGGCGGAGCAGACGGGGAGACGGACAGAGTCCGGCTCAAGCACAAAGGACCACAGACAGGGACCGAGTTGCCAGTGGCAAGTCGCAGCCCTGTCTGTGGTCCTTTGTTTCCTTATTTCATTCGCCAAAACCAGATAGCAAAAAGGCCTTCCCAGATGGGAAGGCCTTTAAAATTAGTGGCGGAGCGGACGGGACTCGAACCCGCGACCCCCGGCGTGACAGGCCGGTATTCTAACCGACTGAACTACCGCTCCGCTGTCTGGTTAGCTTTTTGCTAAATTGTCTGCCGCTTCATTGAGGTGTCATCCTCGCAGCCAGTAATGTGATTCTTCACATCACTGTTTAATTGGGTGCCTGGCAGTGTCCTACTCTCGCATGGCGAATGCCACACTACCATCGGCGCTACCGCGTTTCACTTCTGAGTTCGGCATGGGTTCAGGTGGTTCCACGGCGCTATGGCCGCCAGGCAAATTCTTCAATCTCGGAAAGCTGACGTGAATAACAACTGTCACCTGGTGAGGTGGTCGCTATCACTGAATTAGTAGTTCACTCATTCGCTACAAGGCCAGAAACACTTCTTGGGTGTTGTATGGTTAAGCCTCACGGGTAATTAGTATGGGTTAGCTCAACACGTCGCCGCGCTTACACACCCCACCTATCAACGTTGTGGTCTCCAACGGCCCTTTAGGACCCTCAAGGGGTCAGGGATGACTCATCTCAGGGCTCGCTTCCCGCTTAGATGCTTTCAGCGGTTATCGATTCCGAACTTAGCTACCGGGCAGTGCCACTGGCGTGACAACCCGAACACCAGAGGTTCGTTCACTCCGGTCCTCTCGTACTAGGAGCAACTCCCTTCAATCATCCAACGCCCACGGCAGATAGGGACCGAACTGTCTCACGACGTTCTGAACCCAGCTCGCGTACCACTTTAAATGGCGAACAGCCATACCCTTGGGACCGACTTCAGCCCCAGGATGTGATGAGCCGACATCGAGGTGCCAAACACCGCCGTCGATATGAACTCTTGGGCGGTATCAGCCTGTTATCCCCGGAGTACCTTTTATCCGTTGAGCGATGGCCCTTCCATTCAGAACCACCGGATCACTATGACCTACTTTCGTACCTGCTCGACCTGTCCGTCTCGCAGTTAAGCTGGCTTATGCCATTGCACTAACCTCCTGATGTCCGACCAGGATTAGCCAACCTTCGTGCTCCTCCGTTACTCTTTGGGAGGAGACCGCCCCAGTCAAACTACCCACCAGGCACTGTCCGCGACCCAGATTCATGGGCCTGCGTTAGAACATCAAACATACAAGGGTGGTATTTCAAGGACGGCTCCAGCGCAACTGGCGTCACGCCTTCAAAGCCTCCCACCTATCCTACACATGTAGGTTCAATGTTCAGTGCCAAGCTGTAGTAAAGGTTCACGGGGTCTTTCCGTCTAGCCGCGGGTACACCGCATCTTCACGGCGAATTCGATTTCACTGAGTCTCGGGTGGAGACAGCATGGCCATGGTTACACCATTCGTGCAGGTCGGAACTTACCCGACAAGGAATTTCGCTACCTTAGGACCGTTATAGTTACGGCCGCCGTTTACCGGGGCTTCGATCAAGAGCTTCGCTTGCGCTAACCCCATCAATTAACCTTCCGGCACCGGGCAGGTGTCACACCCTATACGTCCACTTTCGTGTTTGCAGAGTGCTGTGTTTTTGATAAACAGTCCCAGCCATCTGGTCACTGCGACTCCCAACTGCTCCATCCGCAAGGGACTTCACTGTCAAGAGCGAACCTTCTCCCGAAGTTACGGTTCTATTTTGCCTAGTTCCTTCACCCGAGTTCTCTCAAGCGCCTTGGTATTCTCTACCCGACCACCTGTGTCGGTTTGGGGTACGATGACTTGTAATCTGAAGCTTAGAGGCTTTTCCTGGAAGCAGGGCATCAATGGCTTCCACACCGTAGTGTGTTCGTCTCGTGTCTCAGTGTTGTGTCTCCGGATTTGCCTAGAAACACCACCTACGCACTTTCACCAGGACAACCGTCGCCTGGCCCACCTAGCCTTCTCCGTCCCCCCATCGCAATTACAAGTCGTGCAGGAATATTAACCTGCTTCCCATCGACTACGCCTTTCGGCCTCGCCTTAGGGGTCGACTCACCCTGCCCCGATTAACGTTGGACAGGAACCCTTGGTCTTCCGGCGAGGAGGCTTTTCACCCCCTTTATCGTTACTTACGTCAGCATTCGCACTTCTGATATCTCCAGCATGCCTCTCGACACACCTTCGCAGACTTACAGAACGCTCCCCTACCACTCACACTTAGTGTGAATCCGCGGCTTCGGTGCCTGGTTTGAGCCCCGTTACATCTTCCGCGCAGGCCGACTCGACTAGTGAGCTATTACGCTTTCTTTAAATGATGGCTGCTTCTAAGCCAACATCCTAGCTGTCTGAGCCTTCCCACATCGTTTCCCACTTAACCAGAACTTTGGGACCTTAGCCGGCGGTCTGGGTTGTTTCCCTCTTCACGACGGACGTTAGCACCCGCCGTGTGTCTCCCGGATATTACTTACTGGTATTCGGAGTTTGCATGGGGTTGGTAAGTCGGGATGACCCCCTAGCCCAAACAGTGCTCTACCCCCAGTAGTATTCGTCCGAGGCGCTACCTAAATAGCTTTCGGGGAGAACCAGCTATCTCCGAGTTTGATTGGCCTTTCACCCCCAGCCACAGGTCATCCCCTAACTTTGCAACGTTAGTGGGTTCGGTCCTCCAGTTGATGTTACTCAACCTTCAACCTGCCCATGGCTAGATCACCCGGTTTCGGGTCTACACCTTGCAACTAGACGCCCAGTTAAGACTCGGTTTCCCTACGGCTCCCCTATACGGTTAACCTCGCTACAAAATGTAAGTCGCTGACCCATTATACAAAAGGTACGCAGTCACCCCGAAGGGCTCCCACTGCTTGTACGTACACGGTTTCAGGTTCTATTTCACTCCCCTCACAGGGGTTCTTTTCGCCTTTCCCTCACGGTACTGGTTCACTATCGGTCAGTCAGGAGTATTTAGCCTTGGAGGATGGTCCCCCCATATTCAGACAGGATGTCACGTGTCCCGCCCTACTCGATTTCACATCAAGGTTGTTTTCGTGTACGGGGCTATCACCCTGTATCGCCGGCCTTTCCAGGACCGTTCCACTAACTTCCAAGATGCTTAAGGGCTAATCCCCGTTCGCTCGCCGCTACTGAGGGAATCTCGGTTGATTTCTTTTCCTCGGGGTACTTAGATGTTTCAGTTCTCCCGGTTCGCCTCGCTACGCTATGTATTCACGCAGCGATACCTAGCTTATGCTAAGTGGGTTTCCCCATTCGGAAATCCGTGAGTCGTAATGTCTCTTACCGACTGCTCACGGCTTATCGCAGGTTAGTACGTCCTTCATCGCCTCTGACTGCCAAGGCATCCACCATGTACGCTTAGTCACTTAACCATACAACCCCAAGAAG
>NZ_CP137631.1:352500-812500 GCF_033349375.1 Aeromonas sp. CD | reverse complement strand
ATCCCCCGTTCGAGCCAGCGCTCACGTTGACTTCCTATATAGGCATAACTTCAGCCAACCCGGCTTCTTTTACCCAGCACGAGATCAGCTCGGCAGCCGGCCAGTCACGGCAACCAGAGAGATTCTGGCCGGCCCAGAGCGGCGAACACCCAGCATCTCCCCGCTGTTCGGCCGCACTGCGCAGTGGTGCCAGGGCGCCACTGGCATGAGGAAATGCAGGCATATCTTCAGGCAGCGGGCCCAGCTCTCGCATCAGGCGATTGACGATGCCGCGGGCCGGTCGACCACTGAACAGGTTAGTCAGAGCCGTGTGTCGCCCTGCCGGCGAGTGCAGTGCCGCCCGGTGCAGGGCCGAGGTCGTGGCCTCGTGGCAACAGAGAAAGGCGGTGCCCATCTGCACGGAGCTGGCTCCCAGCGCCAGTGCGGCGCGAATGCTGCGGCCATCGACAATGCCGCCGGCGGCGATGACCGGCAGCCTCACCGCCTCTACTATCTGTGGCAACAAACTAAAGGTACCCTGCTGCAGGCTGAGATCGTCCTCGAGGAAATGGCCGCGATGGCCGCCGGCCTCCAGCCCCTGGGCGATGACGGCATCGGCACCATGGTCGGCGAGCCAGCGGGCTTCAGCGACCGTGGTGGCGCTGGCAAATACCTTGGCCCCGCTGGCTTTCACCCTGGCCAGCAACTCGGGCTCGGGCAATCCGAAATGAAAACTGACCACGGCCGGTTTGAACTCGGCCACCATGGCGGCATGCTCGGCATTGAACGGGGCCCGGCTGGGAGCTGCCGTACCGGCAGTGTCACGTACGCCGTATTCGTCATAGTAGGGCGCCAGCCGCTGCAACCAGCGGGCCTGGACGGCGGGATCCTGCGCCTCCTGCCGGTGGCAGAAGAAGTTGATGTTGAATGGCCCCCCGCTCGCCGCCAGCCGGGTCAGCTCTTCGCGCAAGGTGACGAGGCTCAGCATGGCCGCAGGCAATGACCCCAGAGCGCCGGCCCGAGTCACGGCCAGTGCCAGCGCGCTGTCCTGCACACCGGCCATAGGGGCCTGAATAATGGGGTAGCGCAGCCCCAGTTCGGCAAACAGCGTCATGATGTCGCCTCTCGTTGCTCCATAGAGACACCGCCGACCTGGCTGCGCGCCAGGGCGATGGCCCCATCGATGGCCGCACGGGCCTGCGGGCTGTTCTGCCAGCAGGTCGAGCCCAACATGCTGGCCACCAGCTGCACGATATGGCCGGTGTCGGCCTCGGCCAATTGCGCCAGATTGTGGTAGCCAAGCTGTTCAAGCCGCCCGATGACGGTGGGCCCCACCCCTTTCACGCCGAGCAGCAGCGTCCGCTCCTCGCCCGAAAATCCTTGCTTGCTCTTCATTGTTCAGACTCCTTTCCCATACCCTCATTGCACATCAGGCCCGCGAGGGACCTGATGAAGACAAGTGGTCAACGTACGCTGCGCAGCAGGAAGTCCGGCTGACCGCAGGAGCGCAACTCGCGCTTTTGCATCTCGTCGGAACAGGTGACGGCTGCCGTCCCCTCCTTGTTGATGCAGATATAGACCTCCCGCAGGAAGCGGCCACCGTCGGCACAGGCCACCGTGATGTTGTCCGGGGCCAGCCAGTCGTTGGCGCTGGCCAGATCCGCCTTGAGCTGGAAGCGGCTCTTGCGCAGCGGCTCGGCGGGAGACTGATAGGCGGCCGGGATCTTCACTTTCTGGCGCAGGTCGCTGGCCAGCTGATGAAAGCCGTGCTGGCTCAGACCGGAGCAGGTGCCGTGCTTCTCCCACTCATGGCGATAGAGAAAACGGCTGGGATAGAGCCCGGCAAACTGCTGCTCCATCGCCGGATCCAGCCGCTCGCGGCTACAACTGCTCGGGTAGCCGCGCTGATACTGGGGCCAGAGTCCGTGCAGCACGAATCCCAGCTGGCGGGAACATTGGTCCCGGTCGGCCGGCTTGATGGAGCAATGCTCCGGTGACCAAGAGAGCGCCATGGCGTAATAGTCAAATTCACCGGCCTCCCCTTTGGCCTGAACGGCGGAGGAGAACCAGGGGGCCAGCAGCATGCCGAGCAGCACAACAATCTTCTTCATCTTGGGTATCCAGGGTTATGCACATAATGTCGAGCGGGCCGTTTTGCCCTCGAGAACGGCCATGCTCCCATATTTTGCCCAGAGGGAACACCCTGCCGGGGCGCCGGCCCATGTCGGGGTCAGACCAGTAAAGGGTTTCCCCTCCCGGCACCGAGGCGTAAGCTGACTCTCCGGCGGGCCCGCACGTCCGGCCTGCTTCCCGTCCGCTTTCCTCTTCAACAGGATGTAACATGATCCGCAAGAATCCCTCCGGCCATCTGCCGGTCATCGACGAGTCAGCCTATATCGACAAGACAGCCATCATCTGTGGCAAGGTGATCATCAAGGAGAACGTGTTTGTCGGCCCCTATGCGGTGATCCGCGCCGACGAGGTGGATGCCAGCGGTGACATGGAGCCCATCGTCATCGGCGCCAACTCCAACATTCAGGACGGGGTCGTCATCCACTCCAAGTCCGGCGCTGCGGTCACCATCGGCGAGTACACCTCCATCGCCCACCGCAGCATAGTCCACGGGCCGTGCGAAGTGGGCAACCGGGTGTTCATCGGCTTCAACAGCGTGCTGTTCAACTGCCACATCGGTGACGGCGCCGTGGTGCGCCACAACTCGGTGGTGGACGGCTGCGATCTGCCGCCGGAGTTCTACGTTCCCTCCACCACCCGCATCAACCAGCAGAGCGATCTGGACCACATCCCGCGAGTCTCGGTGGATGCCGCCGAGTTCTCCGAGGACGTGGCCCACACCAACATCGACCTGGTCAAGGGGTACAAGGCGCTCTCCAACGAGTTCTGAGTCCCGCGGTTGCCAGGATCCACAACGGGCGCCAAGGCGCCCGTTGTCATGACTGTAAAGAGGGTGAAAAGGGTGCGTAAAAGCCGTTGAGCTAGCGGTCCGCCTGGCGTTTGATGGGCCATCTTCCCTGGATGGAGTCATCCCCATGTCACGTTACCCCCTCGCACTCACCCTGCTGCTTGCCAGCCTGTCGACCCAGGCTTGCGAGCCGCCAGCCCCACCAACTGGTCGTCCCGATGCGCGCCCGCCGGCGTTGCCCGCGCCCCTCTATCACGCCAGCAAACTGGGCCAGGATCCCCAGGCTACCGCCCAGGCGCTGTTCAAGAACATTCCGCCGGCCGAAGCCGACAAACGCTATGAGGTGGTGGTCAGCGTGCGCGAGCTGCCGCCCCAGCCCATCCGGCTACAATCCGCCACCGCCCCGCTCAAGGGGCAGTAAGGCTCACCACTGGACCAGCCATGAAAAGGGCGCCGCAGCGCCCTTGTCGAGATCATGACTCGAGTCCCTTAACGTGCCCGCACGCAGGCGACGCCGTGAGCCTCTTGCGGCAGATCCGTGATGAGCTCGCCGCTGCCCGGATCGAGCAGGGGGGCCTCCCCGTCGTCGTTGGGGGCATCACTGCTCCAGATCCGGCTGTAGAGCGGCCAGCCCTGCTCCGTCAGCAGTTTCAGCTCCTCACCGCGCTGATGATAGGCGGCAAACAGCGCCGTCAGCTCCCTGGCCGCCGGCAGGCGCCAATCATCGTGGCCACGCGCCACCAGCTGCTGGCAGTAGTCGCGAGCCCGTTCCTGATTCATCACCACATAGTCGTGGGGGAAGGGGTTGTAATCCCCATCTTCATCCCTGGCGCTGCCGTCGTAGGCCAGCGCCAGCCGGTCTGCTTCCACGCGAGTCAGGGGACAGACGAAGATCAGCTCGCCCGCCGCCAGCTCGGGATGACGACAGCCCTGGTTGAAGTCAGGCTGGGCATCCACCACTTGTACCGCCAGTTCCAGCATCCGCTCGCCCGTGCTCACCTGCACCCGGGCAGGCCCCACCGCCAGAGCGTAGAGCACCCCATCACCGTCGACGCTGACCCGCTCCGGCGTCATGCTGCGCCACTGCAAGGGGCCCTGCGCCGGGTTGCGCGTGCCATCGCTGAACCGCAGCTCGACCTGCAGAGCCTGCGTCTGGCCCACTTCCAGCCGGGGCGCTGCCGGCGTCACCTGAAGATCGATCACGATGGCAGGCACCGGCGCCTCGTCAGCCACTCCGCTCAATCCGAGCTCGACGACCGTGGCCGGGGTGCGCCTCGGCTCGGCAGACACGCTGCGCAGGAACTCGCCGATGGCATCCAGCTCGTCGTTGGAGAGACCGAGCGCATGCAGGTGATCGGAGGCTTGCGGGAAGAAGGGATCGTACTGCGCCACCCCGGTCGGGAAGCCCACCCCGCTGCTCCACTTGGTCACCCCGAAGTTGTACATGGCCACCACCCCCTGCACAGAACTGCCGATGCGCTGCGCCAGGATGGGGAAGACCCCGTTGTGCATATAAGGTGCGGTAAACGCCACATCCCGCAGGCTGGGGGTCTTGAAGCGCCCCATGTCCGCCTTTTGGCGGGTGTGCAGGAAGCGGCCACGGTCTTCCAGATTACGGCCATAGTAGGCCAGCCCCACGCTCTCGAACCGGTACTGGCTCAGCAGCGGCCCGGAGTGGCAGTTCATGCAGCGGCCATCGGTGCGATAGAGGTGCATCCCCCACAGCGCCTTGTCGCTCAGGGCCTGCCCGTCGCCTTGGACGAAGCGCTCGAAGTCGCTGTCGCGGCTGATGATGGTGCGCTCGAAGGTGGCGATCGCCTGGGCGATCCGCTCCAGGCTGATCCCCTCGTCACCGAACGCCGTGGCAAAGGCCGCCGGGTAGTCGCGGCTGGCCTGCAGACGCGCCAGCAGTTCGTCGTGATCCAGTGCCATCTCCACCGGGTTGTTGATGGGGTGCAAAGACTGCTCCTCAAGGGAGCCGACCCGGCCATCCCAGAACTGGCTGCTGCTGAAGGCACTGTTGAGGATCGAGGGGGCGTTGCGGGTCCCATTCTGCCCCTGGTGGCCCACAGAGACGCTCAGCCCGTCGCTCCACCCTTTTTGCGGATCGTGACAGCTGGCACAGCTGATGTCTTGCGCCCGGGAGAGCCGCTTGTCGAAGAACAGTTGCTGACCCAGCACCACCTTGGCCCGGCTGTAAGGATTGTCGGCCGGGAAGGGCACCGCCGGCAGCGGCCCCAGCTCCTGCCACTCGACCCCCTCATCAACTCTGGCCGCCGGCCATTGGGCGGCAGGGCCGGCATACTGGGCGCGCAGGGCGGCCATGTCGGGCATGCTGTCGTCACGGATGACCGAAGGGCGTACCGGATAGGGCGCCAGCGCATACCAGATCACGCTGCCCTCCCCCTCCTCGAGCCAGCTGCCCGTGGCGGGCTGGTAAAGAGCGGGGCGGCCGGCGCCGTCCTGCAGCCAGATCCGGGTCGGCACAGCCAGGGCAAAGGTGTGGGGGTAGCGCCAACTCTGCTTGTCCGCCGCCAGCAGCCGTTCGAATTCGGCCAGACCAGGCAGTCGCCAGTCACTGCGTCCGCAGCCGGTTGGCACCACCCCCAGCCCGGCACGGCTGGCCTGCGGCAACGCACTGCTGCCGCTGGCGTGCAGCCAATACTGGCTGCCCTTGACCCCGGCGGTGCTGCGCACATCGTGCAGGCAACGCCAGTCAGTGCCGCTCGTCAGCCGACCCTGCTCATCAAGGCGCAGCAGGTCGGCCGTCTCCGGCTCGTCGGGCTGGCTGGGTTGGGCGGGATAGAGCAGCAGCCTCGCCGCCTCGATGGGGCCGCTGTTGCTGCGCCGATACCAGCTGCGCTCCCCCTGATCGGCACGCAGGGCCAGCAGCATCTGCCAGCTGTCCGGATAGTTGAGCTCGGCCCCCGGCTGACGCTGGGCCAGCAACAGGGTTGCATAGTCCTGAATGAGCGGTTGCTGCTGCAGACGGATCTGTGCCAGTTGCCCCCACTCGCCCTGATCGAGGGTACCGTCCCCATTGCGGTCGGCCAGCAGGAACAGCGCAGTCTCCTCTTCATCCAGTCGCAAGGAAGGTGCGTCAGCGCGCCGGGCCGACAGGGCCGTGGCGCCGAGATCGGCTACCCGGGCCGTCGCGGCGCGTAGAATATAGCTGCCGTCGCTCCCCACCAGCTCCAGCGGCTGCTTCAGCAGCAAACCGGCCGGCAGTGTCATGACCAGGGGGCGCTCCTCCCCCACATCTCCGCTCACCGCGATGCCGGTAGCGGACTGGCGCAGCAGCAGGGTGGCCCCCTGCCCCAGGCGGGTCGTCACATCGAGTCGCACGGTCAACTCGCTGCGGGTATGGGTCGGTACCGGTTCAATCGGCGGCTCAGTGGGCGGCGTCACCACCGGAGGTTCTACCGGCGGCTCTACCACGGGCGGTGTCACCACCGGCACAGAGGGAACGGGCGCCTGGCTATGGTTGTCATTGCAGGCAGTCAGGATCAGCAGGCTGACCAGTAAGAGGCTGGTTTTCATCGTGCAAAGGGTGAGTGGTCTGAGGAGTCGGCGATTATCCAGTTAAATGACAATCATTATCAATACAGCCTTGCAAATATGTGTTTTGACAACAACCACGCTGTCGCGGGCGCCATGACAAGAGGGCAGGCATCCGTCGATGCCTGCCCTCTTTATCTCCGTGTACCGGTCAGCCGGCGACCTCGGCTCGCGGTCAGGAGCACTTCTTCAGGCTGATATGCCAGTTGGCGCCGGATTGCACCTGATGTTGGGCGGCGAAGCTGTCCATGTTCAGCGCCACCGACACCTGCAGCAGGCTGTTGAGGTAGACCAGCGGCTGACCTTCCGGCACATCGCCAAAGCTGCTGACATAGGGGGCCTTGCCCTCGTACTTCAGTGCATCCCCTTCGCTGATCTTGATGCAGGCATTGTCACCCTTGTTGATCCCCGCCTTGGTCAGCAGGCTGTCGTCGATGTTGGTCCAGACGTTGCCATACTGCACGTCCAGGATCGGAATGGTGCCCTTGAGGGTGCCATCCTGCTCGGCCACTGCCGGCTGATAGGGGATCTTCACCACCTCGGCAGGCAGTTTCGGGCCCACCTGCTCGTAGCTGATAGCGCCGGAGGCGAGCCGGGCACCGGTGTAGGCATAGACGTCGCGGCCGTGGAAGGTGTAGGACTTCTCGGAGCCCTTGAGGCGGTTGGTCTTCTCGTCGATCTGGCGCACGGTATCGATGCCGAAGTGCTCCGCCACCAGGGTCAGGGTGCCGTTGTCCGGGCTGACGATGTAGTGGCCGCTCTTGGTCTTGAGCACCACCGACTTGCGATCGGTGCCGACCCCCGGATCCACCACGCTGACGAACACGGTCCCCTTGGGCCAGTACTGCAGGGTCTGATAGAGACGGTAGGAGGCTTCCCAGAAGTTGTAGGCCGGGATCTCGTGGGTCAAGTCATAGAGCGGCAGGGTGCGATCCACTCCGAAGGCGACCCCCTTCATGGCCGAGACGGCGCCATCCTTGAGACCGAAGTCGGTCTGGATCACCAGCGCCTCGTTGGCGGTGGCAAGGCCGCTGGCCAGCCACAGGGCGAGCGCAAGCGCACGGGGGGCGGTACGAATATCCATATCTGAACTCCTGAAGGTAATAACAAGACAACCATCTAGACATCCAGAATGCCATTACTTCCATATATTGCAAGCCGTATTCCCCGGATGGGGGGCGCCGAAAGCCCTCGCCAGCAGGTCGCGGCGGGTGTATGGATAGGGCTGAGTCGCGACCGCTACAAGGAGAGCCCATGACCCACAACCAGACCGCCATCCTGCTCAGCCTGGGGGAGCACAGCAGCCAGCTGCAGCTGACCCGGACCGACGGCACCCGCTTTACCCGCGACTTGGGCTTCGGCCTCGAAGCCATGACGCCGGGCCCGTTTCGCCGGGATCCGCCGAGCGCGCTGGAGCTGGAGCAGGCCATCATGGTGGTGGAGGACGTGCTGATGCCGCTGGCTGCCGAGGTACCGCCCCATGAGGTGGTGACCCTGCAGGCGCCGCTGCCGCTGGCCGAGGTGCTCGGCAGTCGTGAACTGAGCCGGGAGAGCCTGGAGCAGCTGTTCGGCCAGTTTGCCGCCATGGTGGAGGGTGACCCGCTGGCTGCCGCCAACCTGCCCAAGACCCGGCGCTTTGCCGCCGCCCTCTTGATCCTGCGCGAATGGATGCACCATCTGTCGGCCGAGCGGGTGGTGCTGGCCGACTGAGTCACGCTAGCCGGCAGCCGGCTCGAAGCGGGTGCGCCAGGCCGCCCAGGCCAGCCCCAAGCTGATCAGCTCGCTGCCGACGGTGAGCAGATCCACCGCCGCCTGCACGCCGGCGCCATCGCTGACCCAGCCCAGCAGCACCGGCACCCAGTTCGCCACATAGGCGACCACGTAGAAGAGCGACACCAGCCGGGCGTGGCTGGCAGCCGGCGCGATGCGGTTGACCAGGGTCGCACTGCCGACGAACACCGCCCCCTGGGCGTAACCGGCCACCAGCAAGCCGAGCACCGCCAGCCACCACGACTGGGCATGCACGGCGCCGGCAAACAGCAGCATGCAGATCGCCAGCGCCAGGGCACCGCTTTGCAGGGTGTGACGGGCATCGAGCCGACGGGCCCAAAGCTGGCAAAGGCCGGAGAGCACCATGTAGGCCGCGATGAGATAGCCGAACAGGCCGAGATCCCGCAGCCCCAGCAGCTGGCTCGCCACCTTGGGGCCGATGGCCAGCAGGCTGGCCGCCACCGCCCAGGCGGTAAACAGCGCCAGTGCACAAATAAAGAAAGCCGCCCCGGTGGCCTTGAGCCCCTCTCCCAGCGATCCCCTGCCCTGCTGCGTTGCCGCAGCCGGCGCCCCTTGCGCGCGGGCGGGCCAGCTCAATGCCACCCCCGCCATGGCACAGGCCGCCAGCCCCATGATGAGCAGGAAGGGCAGTTGGGTCGGATAGCACTCCAACTGCAACGCCAACCCGCTGAACACCGGGCCGAGCGCCAGCCCGGCAGTGAAGGAGAGGGTGGCGCTGAGGGCGGCCCGCTTGCCGCCATCGCGCGGTCCAAAGCGCAGCAGGGCCACGTTGGCGGCGCCGGTCAGGGCGCCGGTGCCGATCCCGGCCAGCACCCGCGCCAGCAACAGCGACCAGAAGGAGTCCGCGAGGGAGAACAGCAGGGCGCCCCCCAGTACCGCCAGCAGAGCCGGCAGGATCATGGCGCGCAGATCGCTCACCCTGCCCGCCAGATTGCCCACCCCGAACAGGGAGATCAGCACCCCGCCCGCATAGCCGCCGTAGATGAGGGTGAGGCTGACATCGCTCAGGGCCAGCGCCTGCTGATAATGGGGATAGAGGGGAGTGGGCACGCTGCTGTTGAGCAGCGCCGACATCAGCGCCAGCGGCAGAAACAGCAGGATGGCGCGATGGGAGGTGGCCGCCGCAGAGGGGGTGGCAGCACAGAGAGATGATGACATGCAAGGCTCCGATGAGGGCGGGCAAGGCCGCTGACGAGAGGCGCCATGATAGCGCCCATCGAGGCCCCTCGACAGCGACACAAATGCATCAGTCTGCTTCAATAATGCATGTCAGTGACATCTATCTGCATGTCGACAAGGGCACTCTCGCCTTGTGATCCCGCCGGCACTGGCTTCTAATGGGCACGCCCCGCCGGGGCACTTTGAGTGGGAGGCTCGATGATCAACTGGGACGACGCGCGGTTTTTTCTGGCATTGGCACGGCAGGGCACCCTGCGCGGCGCCGCCGGCGTACTGGGGGTCGATCAGGCCACCGTGGGTCGCCGCATCACGGCGCTGGAGCAGAACCTCGGCTCCAAACTCTTTATCCGCACCCCCAAGCTCTATGATCTCAGCCCCCTCGGCGAGGCCATGCTGGCGGATGCCAGCGCCATGGAGCAGGCCATCAAGGCCATCGAACGCAAGGCGAGTGCCGGCGACCAGAGCCTGTGTGGCGAGGTGCGCATCGCCACCACCGATACCCTGGCCCAGGCCTTCGTGCTGCCCGCCCTCACCCTGCTGCGCGAGCGCCACCCCGGCATCCGCCTCAGCCTGCAGACCGCGGTCAGCGTCAGCGACATCGCCTACCGGGAGGCCGATCTCGCCATCCGCGGGCTGCGTCCGGACAACGACGAACTGGTGATCAAGCGCCTCACCACCATAGAGATGGGGCTCTACGCCTCCCGCGACTATCTGGCCCGCCACGGCACACCCAAGAGCGGCCACGCTCTCAGCCAGCATGCCCTGCTGCTGTTTGCCAGGGAGCTGGTCTCCCGCCACTGGCACAGCCTGTGCGGGGAGCCGCTGCACGAACCCAACGTGGTGCTGCAGTGCAACGCCCAGCTGCTGTTGCTGGCGGCGGCTCGCCAGGGGCTCGGCATCGCCCTGCTCTCCACCTTTCTGGCAGACAAGGAGCCGGAACTGGTGCGCGTGCTGCCCACCCTGTGCGATCCAGTCGACATCTGGCTGGTGCTCCACCCCGACTTGCAAAAAGCCAGCCGGGTGCGCGCCGTGGTGGATGCACTGGAAGAGGTGTTTCACTGTCGCTGACGGGTCACGCCATATCTTTGCCAATACAAACTAACTGAATGCTCAGTTATTGAACTGACCAGCCCCCCATTCGGGGCACTTTCTTCGCAGCGAACCATGCTAGAGTCCCACGCTGTTTTTCCTTATTAAACGGGACCTTATATGAAGAAGTTCGTTGTTTCATGTGGTTTCATCCTGATGGCGAGTTTGTTGGCTGGCTGTGCCAGCGAATCTTCCCGTTCTCTGGATGTCCCCAAAGTTGCCTCCTACCAAAGTCACTATCAGGGCACTCGCAGCCCGATCTCCGTCGGTAAATTTGATAACCGTTCCAGCTATATGCGCGGCATTTTCTCCGATGGCGTGGATCGACTGGGCAGCCAGGCAAAAACCGTCTTGATCACCCACCTGCAGCAAACCGGTCGTTTCAGCGTGCTCGATCGTGACAACATGGATGAGATCAAGGCAGAAGCGGGGATCAAGAAACAGGCTCAAGCCCTCAAAGGGGCTGACTATGTGGTCACCGGTGATGTCACTGAATTTGGTCGCAAGGAAGTTGGGGATCATCAGTTGTTCGGCATCCTAGGTCGCGGCAAATCCCAGATTGCCTATGCCAAGGTCAATCTCAACATTGTCAATGTCACCACCTCCGAAGTCGTCTTCTCTGCCCAAGGAGCTGGTGAATACGAACTGTCCAATCGAGAGATCATCGGTTTCGGCGGTACCGCAAGCTATGACTCAACTCTGAATGGCAAAGTGCTGGACTTGGCCATACGCGAAGCAGTCAACAATCTGGTGAACGGTATTGAGACCGGCGCCTGGCATCCGGCGCAGTAGGAATAATAAAAATGAAACAGTTCAAGCTATTCACCTTGCTGGCAGCGGCCATGCTGTTGACTGCGTGTGCTCAGGCACCACGTTCTCTCTACAACTGGGATCAGTACCAACAGGTTGTCTATCAAAACATGGAAGGCAACGAAACCAGCGTAGAGGAGCAAATCTCTGTCCTTGAAAAGAACCAGCAAGAGGCAAGTGCCAACGGACAGGCCGTTCCCCCCGGTTTCCATGCCCATTTAGGCATGCTGTACGCACAACTGGGCAAAGATACTGAAACACGGCAGCATTTTGAGACAGAAAAACGTCTGTTCCCGGAATCGGCTCCCTTCATGAACTTCCTGATGTCCAACAAAAAAGGGGCTACCCAATGAAGATGCCCGCCCTCTTCTCACTGATGTTCGCCACTCTTCTGCTGGCTGGTTGTGCACAGCGCCCCTCTTACGATTACACGGCGTTCAAAGAGAGCAAACCGACCTCCATTCTGGTATTGCCCCCGTTGAACCACTCACCCGATGTCAAAGCCGGGGCAAGCCTGCAATCTCAAATCACGCTCCCGCTGGCTGAGTCTGGTTACTATGTGCTGCCTGTCGCCGTCACCAATGAGACTTTCCGTCAAAACGGCGTGACGGAAGCGGCTGACATTCATGCGTTGCCAATCAAGAAGCTGCACGAGATTTATGGTGCCGATACCGCCCTGTATCTGGACATCCAGAACTACGGCACCAGCTATCTGGTTGTGTCCAGTGAAACCGTAGTCACTGCCAGTGCGCGTCTGGTCGATCTTCGAACTGGCAAACTGTTGTGGGAAGGTAAAGCCAGTGCCAGCAGCGCAGAACAGCAGAGCAATTCTGGTGGTGGCTTGATCGGTATGCTGGTCGTTGCTGTCGTCAACCAAATTGCCAACACCATGACCGACAAGGGACATGAGATTGCCGGGATCACCAGCTTCCGGCTGCTGAGCGCCAATATGCCCAATGGCATCCTCTACGGCCCTCATTCTCCCAAGTATCAAAAATAACCTTGCTTGGTTCAAAGAGGGCTTAGGCCCTCTTTTTTGTTGCCACCATCATTGATGGCTGTCACTGCTTGCTGATGAACTCTACCCTTCATAGCCCCACTCCCCCAACCCAGCTTCTGCCGACCTTCCTCTATCTGTTACCATGCTGGCCATCAAGACTGTTTCCAGCGCGGCGCGGCCGCGCTCATCCCGACGGGTACCCTTATGTCCATTGCCTCCTTCGCCGACCTGGCACTCTCCCCCCGCTTGCAGCAGACCCTGACCGAGCTTGGCTACGCCGCACCGACCCCGGTGCAGGCCAGCGCCATCCCGGTCATTCTGGCGGGGCGCGATCTGATGGCGGGCGCCCAAACCGGCACCGGCAAGACCGCCGCCTTCGTGCTGCCGCTGCTGGAGCAGTTGCTGGCGCAGCCGCAAGGGGAATCCCGCCCCATCCGCGCCCTGGTGCTGGTGCCGACCCGCGAGCTGGCGGTGCAGGTGCATGAGAGCGTCACGCGCTACGCCAAGGGCACCGACCTCACCAGCACGCTGGTCTACGGCGGGGTGAGTATCGCGGCGCAGGTGGAGGCGCTGAAAGCCGGGGTGGATATCCTGATCGCCACCCCGGGCCGGCTGCTCGACCATCTGCGGCAGGGGGCTCTGAATCTGGCGGCGCTGCGCCATCTGGTGTTTGACGAGGCGGATCGGATGCTCGACATGGGCTTTATGGACGAGATCAAGGCGCTGCTCAAACAGATCCCGGCGGATCGCCAGACCCTGCTGTTTTCGGCCACCTGCGATGACAACCTGTTTGCCTTGAGCAAGGTGCTGCTGCGTGACCCGGCACTTATCGAAGTTGCACCGCGCAACACCACGGCGGCCGAGGTGGAGCAGCGGGTCTATACGGTGGACAGCGATCGCAAGCTGGCGCTGGTCGAACACATGCTCAAGGTGAAGGGCTGGGCGCCAGCCCTGATCTTCAGCCGCACCCGCCAGGGGGCCGACCAGCTGACCCAGCAGCTCGGCAAGGCCGGCATCAATGCACTGGCCTTCCACGGTGACCTGTCACAAGGCGTGCGGGAGAAAGTGCTGCTGGAGTTTCGCGCCGGCACCCTGCAGGCGCTGGTTGCTACCGACGTGGCGGCCCGCGGCCTCGATATCACGGAACTCAACTACGTGATCAATATGGAATTCCCGTTTGTGGCTGAAGATTACGTGCACCGCATCGGCCGCACCGGTCGCGCCGGCAACAAGGGTCTCGCCATCACCTTGTTCAGCCCGGAAGATGCGCCGCTGCTGGAGAAGGTGGAGGCGGTGCTCGACACCCGCTTGCCCCAGCAGTGGTTCCCGGGTTTTGAACCGGATTTGACCCGTTTCGAGCCCGAACCGCGCCGCAGCAGCAAGGCAGCCCAGAAGCAGCGTGCCAGAAAGCAGGCGCTTGCAGGCAACAAGGGTGGCAAGGGCCGGCGCTAAGCCGCCCCGGCACCGCCAATAAAAAAACGCCCGACCGGGCGTTTTTTATTTTTCGGCTAACCGCTGGCCGCTATGAATCGGTGACCAGCACGGGCGGCAGGGCCCGCAGGATCCGCTGCTCGGCCAGGGTGGAGAGCACGAACATCACCAGATAACCAAGGCCCAGCGCCACGATAATGGCCACCACGTTAGTGGTGAAGCGGGCCACCAGGTAGTAGGCCGCCACCAGCGCCACTATGCCCACCGCACGGATCAGCAGGCTCTGGGTAAAGTGGCCGTGGGCCTTGATGTAGGCGAGCTGATAGCCGTTGAGCATCATGAAGATGAAGAAGAGGGAGAAGTGCAGCAGCACCGGCACGGCCCCCACGTAGTCGGCCGGGAACAGCAGCGACACCAGCGGCTTGCCCGCCAGCAGCATCACCAGGAAGAAGACCAGGCTGACGATGGCGCTGAGGCGGAAGATCCAGCGCCGGATCAGGCGGATCTGGCGGTGATCGCCGCTGCGCAGATTGACTGCCAGCTCCGGCAGCACGAAGCGGTAGATGGGGAAGACGAACAAGGTGGTCATATAGGTGAAGATGGGGCGCACCACCACCTGAAAATCCCCCAGCTCGTCGAGGCTGAAGTGGCGGATGGTGAGCAGCACCGTGATGTAGATCATCAGGATGCTGGCCCCCGCCTCGAGGGATGCGGTAAAGCTCTTCTTCACATAGCTGCGCATCTCGGGGCCAAGCTCGACCCTGGCCAGCGGCCGGGTGGCGATGGCCCGACGCCGGTGCAGATACATGTAACCGGCGATGGCGAGCGAGGAAAAGGTCAGCCCGTAGAAGAGCGAAGAGAGCGCATCCAGGCCAAGTGCGAAATAGCAGACCATAAACATCAAACCGTTGGCCAGCGGCTCCAGCCAGGTGACCCGGTTGGAGATCCCGTACATCCGGTACATGGCCACCAGATTGGTGAAGTAGACCTTGAGCCCCAGCCCGAAGATGACCCCCACCAGTTGCAGATATTCGGCCCGGATATGGAGCCCGTGCTTGATGTAGGGGATCACCAGCCCCCAGGTGAGCAGCACCATGCCGATGAGGAAGTAGCGGAAGATATTGATGATGTCCCGATCGTTTTTGGTCTGGGAGTAGCTCACCACCATGGAGGAGCGAAAGCCGGTCATCAGGATCAAGGAGAGGGAGATCAAATCCACCACGCTGTTGAACAGCGCCAGATCCCCCTTGGCCACCCACTGCGCCAGCCACACCTTGAAGGCGAAGCCGATGATGATGCTGGCAAGGGACGCCCACATGCCGGTGATGAAGGCCTGCTTGAGGCGGCCAAGTGAATCGGGTTGTTCGTCTTGAATTGCGTGCATCACGAAAGGCCCGCTAACTGCGCGAAGAGAGGCCCATCTTATGAAAGGGGGCCGCCCTTGAACAGCCCGAAACAGGGGGCAAGGGCGCTCCCCAGCCAGAAACGCCCGGCCGGGGCGCCTTCTTTAGTGTGTCCAGCGCGTCATCCGGCTGCCATCACAGCGGCTTATGACTGGGGCGAGGCCTTGATCAGCGCCTCGTAGTGATCGATAAGCTCAGGCCCGTGCAGCGGCGAGTCGTGACCACCCACCACCGTCTTGATCGGCAGCTTCATCGCTTTCAGCCGCTCAAGCGTCTGTGGATACGCCTTCACATCGGCAAAGCTCAGGTTGCCCAGCTTCTCCTTGAGGATGCAGTTGCCATAGAGCACCTGCTCGTCGGGGAAGTAGACAAAGATGCCGTCCGGCGTGTGGGCCGGGCCCACGTAGAAGGCGCGCAGCTTGCCCTCTTGCAGGGTGAAGTCGCCCTCGTGCACCACGTTGGGCAGCACCAGCGGCAAGTCCGGGTACTCCGGCAACCCCTTGCGGGTAAAGGCGACAATCTCGGCCCAGTCGCTCTTCATCAGATCCCGGGTCTGGCGCGTCGCCACCACCTTGGCCCCGATGGACTTCCAGTAGGCGTTACCGCCCGCCCGGTCGGTGTGGTAGTTGGTGTTGATCACCTCCAGCACCGGCTTGCGGCTGACCCGTTTGATCAGCTTGTGCAGCTCGCGGGCGGTATCCGGCGTCCAGGTCGCCCCCACTACAGTCACTCCCTTGGCCCCGAAATAGACCATGGAATTTTCCTGTACGTAGTAGTTATCTTCGACAACATAGACAGGACCGCTCACCTGCGTCAGCGACATCCCCGCCGCCCGCACGCTGCCTCCCCAGAAACTCGCCATCAGCACCACGGCCCCGGCCAGCCCGCACTTTATCCAACCTTTCATCATCTTGCTCCCTCACTCCAACCGGCCCCTCGCCACCCCAGTGACAAGCCGGGCCCATTTATCAGTGGGCAGAAAATACGGGGAATTTGTGAAGGGAAAATGGGCTTGTGTGAAGAGAAGGTGAAGTCAGGGGGAAGTCGGGAGAAATCGGCAGCGACATCCTGTTTGCGAACGTCCGAATACGCTTCGCTATTCGAACCTACAACACAGATAGCGACCCCTCACCCTAACCCTCTCCCGAGGGAGAGGGGATGGCCCGAGCCAATTCCAAGCCCGGTTGCCAGACCAAATCAGAGACGCATATTTGCTCCCTTCTCCCACTCTTGATCACAAACAAGGGGAGAAGGGCCGGGGATAAGGGGGAGGTAGGAATAAGCCACATCATGTAGGGTCGATTAGCGCAGCGTAATCGTCCGTTTACCGCCGCGCACTGAGTTCATTACAAGACCGGCAGGAAACTCTGGATTTCAGCGGCTTCTCAGTCACGACCTATCCTCGATCGCCTTAATTTTCTTCTCTATTCGAAGCTACGGCCCTGTTCTAATCTACGGCCCTTATGAAAAAACTATAAAACTCATATGAGTATTGATATGATCACGATTAATCAAACATAAATGTTGCTGACAAACTCCACCTACTGAGTTTTACATGAAAATTATGTTTATATAAATCAGTTCCAAGGAAACTAGGAATTTAATATACATGAAAAACTTACCTCTTTGAATGTTCAATATTTAATATAAGGAAACAGAAACAAAATGATTACAAGAGGTTATTTTATTGGTCAGATCATTGATGAACTAACCGCAGTTTCCCAACAAGTCAAAAACCGAGCAGGTCTTCAGCTTTTTGATCTGAATCGCTACCTTGAGGACTTCTTCAAAGAAGTCCTCAATATTGTCTATGGCTACAACCTAATCAATCTCAATGAAGAGCGCTCAAACAATCCAGGTTTGGACTTGGGGGATGAAAAAGCCAAAGTTGCCTTTCAGGTGACCTCCACAAAGACTTCAGAGAAGGTCAATGAGACTCTTAGAAAAGCGGCAACACAGGTCGATAAATTCCAGAAAGTTTATGTATTGATCTTGCAAGAAAAACAGGGTAGCTACACCTTGGATACTGAATTAGCAAAGCCATTTAGCTTCATCGCTGACGAGCATATCCTAGATATTGGTGACGTTTTTAAGAAGGTCTTGTCCCTTCCAATTGCACAGCTTCAATCTTTGCATCTCCTTGTAAGTAAGGAAGTTGCAAGAGTCAAGATTGAGCTGGAAATCCCTGACGAAAACGGAATATTCCAAACGAATATAGAAGAATTCGTTGAGAAAATTCCTAGTGCCAAGTTCGAAGGAATTAAAACCTATTATAAATATCTTCAAAAAGAACCGATAGGTTTAGGTAAAGAATACGGTATCAGTGAACAAGATGTTACAGAGGATTTCCAATTTTTTATTATAACGCTGAAAAATCTTCCAAGAATTACCAGACAGTTCTATGCCTTCCTTCTTGCTCGTGGAAAATGGGATGACACAAAGAGATTTATCAACACTGATTACTTACAGAGGATTTGTAAATACCCAGATATGGAAGGTGAACTTCGCCTTTTAGTAAACGCTGATTTATGTGTGTTACATGAGCCTGACGAATGTCAAAAAAGTGCTGAATGGTACATTAATACTGTTAGGAAAGCCAAAAGCCATGAATTTACTTGGGAGTTTATGGACTTTGTAGAAAAAAACAGTATTAATTTGGAAAAAGTAATAGTCAGTTTGGATTTCTCGGATTTCACATAGAAAAAATAGATAAAGCCCACCAGCGATGTTGGTGGGCTTTATCTCTCATTAAATAAAAACTAACCAGAAGTATTTAGTTCCTCAACCGCAATCACCCCAACGGCGGCGTGCGGGGCGGCATCATACGCTTGCTGCCGGTGGATTCGAAGGCCGAGGCAAAGCGCAGCAGCTTGTTGTCGTCATAGGCGCGACCGACGCATGTCAGCACCAAACTAAAATAGTGCAACCATGGCTAATAAACGGCGTTTTCACTGACAGGTATGATGCAGGCCAGATGTATCGCTTGTTAGTGAGATAAGGAATCAAGGTCATGGCTATTCATGGAGCTACCCCGGTGATGTTGAAGGCTATCGACAGCCTGCAGCTCGCCAACGTCAACCCCGGCAGCAATCAGAAGCTTGCCCTTCATCTGGGTGAAGGCAAGGAGTACACCATTCACATAGGCAAAAGTGGGGATGTCTCTGTACAGCGGGACCTGGCCCATTTAAGCACACTGGGTCGCATCAAAAATGCGGTGGTCGACTTCTTTAGCCGAGCCGCCACCAAGGGGGAGAGTGCGCTCACCACCCGGGCCACTCAAATTCAGTCCGAGGTGCAGCGGCAGCTGACTGAACTTGGCCAAATCAAGAAGATTGTGCAGCAAGCCTTTAACCAGCCCATCAACGAGTTCAAAAACGATGCCCAATATCTGAAGCCGGGCAGCGATCCCAAGACCGCGACCCTGGCGGATGTTACCGACTCCAACAAGAATCGGCTGGGTCTTGAGGCCATGAGCGATTCCTCCCGGGCATTTGCCATGGAGCACTTCTCCAGTTTTATCAATGGGAGAGACGCCATCTTCGGCCTGCTGAGTTCCCGTGCCATCGAGCAGACCAATACGCTGTTCACCTCGCTGAGCAACGATCCCAAGGCATTGCAAGAGGCATTGAAGGTGCAGAGTCAGGAGTCGGAGGTGTTCAACACCAAGGTCAATGCCGAGTTCAATCGCAGCTTCGGCCAGCTGTTTGAGCAAAGAGCCAGCGCCGAGCTGGATGCCCTGACCGCGACAAACACCCGCACCAACGAGACCTCACCGGCGATCGATGAAAATACTGGCTCATCGGACGGGGAGAACGCCCCCACCAAGATGAAGAAAAGCGTGCGCTTTAACGACAATCCGGTGAGCGATGTCCGGGTGTTCGAACTGGAAGAGGGCCGAGCACTCAATATCAAGGTGTAGCCCTTGCCGTGAATATGGATGACGGCCCTGCCCGCTCGGTGGCGGGGCCGTCTCTTTGTGATCTTGCCCTGCCCCTTCGAAGACGACCGGGCAACCCGACTGGAGTGTTGTGTTGGATATCTATCAGAAAATCCTGGCCGAGCTGTCGGTCGAACCGCTGGCCTTTGATGAAAACGGCGTCTGCACATTCGAGATCCAGCGAGCAGCAGAGGAATCGACCGCCCCCTTTGTGGTCAATATCGTGGCTCAACCCGACGAGATGGCGCTGGTGCTCTCGGTGACCACGGCGAGCGATCTCCCAGAACGTCTATCCCGCGAGTTGTTCCTGCGTTTTGGCGAGCATGCCCTCGCCCCCCTTCGCCATGGCTACGGGGTCGGCATCTATCCCGGCACCGAGCGGATATCGTTTTTCTCCAAGATCGCGCTGGGGAACTATCGCCCGCAACAGGTCAGGGAGAGCCTCGCCGATCTGCTGGAGAAGGCCCACGAGTGGGAGGCCAGCTTGTCCCAAGAGGAGCAGACCCCGCATGCGACAAAGAGCGAGATGGGGGCGGGCCAGAACATCCGGGTGTGACAGCCAAAGCCAGAACATGGACAAAAAAAGAGGGAGGCATGATGCCTCCCTCTCTCTTGGTGCCTGACCTAACAACAATCAGGCCAGCTGTGGCGATCAAACCAACGGCGGCGTGCGTGGCGGCACCATCCGCTTGCTGCCGGTGGACTCGAAGGCCGAGGCGAAGCGCAGCAGGTTGTTGTCGTCATAGGCGCGACCGGCGAAGGTCAGGCCTACCGGCATACCGATATCGGCCATCACCCCCATGGGGACGGTAACGGTCGGCACGCCGAGATGGCGAATGGCGAGGTTGCCGTTGGCAACCCAGATGCCATTGCTCCAGGCGATATCGGCGGAGGCCGGATTCACGTCAGCGTCAGCCGGGGCGACGTCAGCGACGGTGGGGAACAGCACGGCGTCGAGCTTGAGCCCGTCCATCCAGTCTTCCAGATCCAGCTTGCGGGTCTTTTCCAGACCGCGCAGACCGTCCGGCACCGAGGCAATCTCGTCAAAGCGCTTGAGACCGCGCTTGGCCATCTTGACGTACTCGTCCATGCCCGCCGCCAGATCACCCTCGCGGTTCGGCAAGGTGCCCGGATCGTGGGGGAAGATCTGGGGGCCATCCACATCGGCCAGCTTGTTGAGTTTGGGATCGCCGTTGGCGCGCAGGAAGTCGTCGAACGCCCAGCCGGAGAGCTCCCACAGCTCGTCGTTGAGAAACTCAGGGCTCACGATGCCGCGATTGAACACGGTCGGCGCGCCGGGTCTGTCCCCTTCGCAATTGGAAACCAGCGGGAAGTCCACCTCGATAACTTCGGCGCCCGCGGCTTCCAGTGCCTGACGGGCCTGCTCCCAGAGCGCAATCACCGAATCGCGGGTATGGATGCGCTGACCGGTCGGGCCGCCGATACCGGGGTTTTCGCTGGTGCCGGCCAGTTCATCCTTGTTGATAAACATGCGCGGCACGCCGAGGCGCTTGCCCTTGAGGGCATCGGCCTTGGCAGCCAGCTCCAGATAGGAAGCCGGACGCACTTCGGAGGCCTTGGGCAGCTTCACCCAGGGCTGCATGCGCCACAAATCGCCACGGGGATCGCTATCGTCGGCGACCACTACGTCGAGCACTTCCAGCAGATCATTCATGGTGCGGGCATAGGGCACCACCACATCCATGGTCGGGGTCAGCGGCCAGTTGCCGCGCACCGAAATCACGCCACGGGACGGGGTGTAGGCGCACAGACCGTTGTTGGAGGCAGGGCCACGGCCGCTCGACCAGGTCTCTTCCGCCAGACCAAAGGCGGAGAAGCTGGCGGCGGTGGCGGTACCGGCCCCGTTGGAGGAGCCGGAAGCAAACGGCGCGGTCAGGTAATCGGCGTTGTAGGGGCTCTCGGCACGGCCATAGACGCCGCGCTGCATGCCACCATTGGCCATCGGCGGCATATTGGTTTTGCCAAGGCAGATGGCACCGGCGGCGCGCAGCCGCTCGACGGTAAAGGCATCGCGCTGGGCCACCAGATCCTTGAAAGCCGGGCTGCCGGAGGCGGCAGTGAGCCCCTTGACCAGATAGCTGTCTTTGGCGGTGTAGGGGATGCCGTCGAGCGGCCCCAGGGTTTCGCCACGGGCGCGGCGCGCATCGGAAGCCTCGGCCTCTTTCAGCGCATCGGGGTTGGGCACCACCAGGGCGTTGAGGCGGGTTTGTGTCTCGGGGCCGTTGTAGGCTTTGATCCGGGCCAGATAGGCCTTGACCAGTTCGACCGCTGTGGTGCGGCCTGCTTCGAGCGCACCGCGCAGCTCGGCAATGGAAACCTCGGTCACTTCGATCATTTTGATCTCCTGTAAAGGGTGACTGTTTGTCATGATGATCGCCGCATCAGCGCCGGCGGCCATCACACCATCAAGAGATAAAACCCCACGGCGTGGGGTTTTGAATACTAACTAGAACCGGTTTACGACCCGTCGCGAGAGGCCGTCAGCAAGGTGAAGAGCAGCGCAGGAACCGGAGCGTATAAACATACGTGAGGCTTCCGAGCAGCACATGAACCTTGATCACGGTCTCGCAGCAGGATCGTCATCCGGTTCTTATTTGCCGGAGGGGATCTGCTGGGTGATGCAGTGGATATTGCCACCGCCCAGCAGGATCTCGCGGGCCGGCACGCCGACGACCTTATGCTCCGGGAAGATCTCTTCCAGAATGCGCTGGGCTTCGCCGTCGGTGGCGGCATCCAGCAGCGGGTAGACGATGCGATCGTTGGTGATGAGGAAGTTCACGTAGGAGCCGGCCAGACGGCCTTCTGCCTCGCGCGGCACACCGGTACCGCTCTCGACACCGGCAGACTCTTCCTGGGTGCAGTAGAGCGGGCCCGGCTGGGGCAGCTTCCACACTTTCAGCTTGCGACCCTTGGCGTCGACCGCCGCTTCCAGCACCTTGAGAGCGGCCAGGGAGCGGGCGTACTGGGGATCGTTCTGGTCGTCAGTCCAGTGCAGGGCCACTTCACCCGGACGCACGAAGCAGCACATGTTGTCGATGTGGCCGTCGGTCTCGTCCATGTAGACGCCTTCGTCCAGCCAGATAAAGCTCTTCACGCCCAGATAGTCGCGCAGGTGAGCTTCGATCTGCTCTTTGCTCAGGTGCGGGTTGCGGTTTTCGTTGAGCAGGCACTCGGCGGTGGTCAGGCAGGTGCCTTCGCCGTCGACGTGGATGGAGCCCCCTTCCAGAATCAGCGGCGCATCGTAACGATCCATGCCGTGCTGCTCCAGCATCTGGGCCGCCACTTGCTCGTCTTGATCCCACGGGTAGTAGAGACCGCCCTTGTGGCCGCCCCAGGCGTTGAAGCCCCAATCCACCCCACGGCACTCGCCAGCCGCGTTGGTGACGATGGTGGGGCCGCTGTCGCGGGCCCAGCAGTCATCGCTGTTCATCTCGACCAGGGTGACATGGCTGGGCATGATGGCGCGGGCCTGCGCCATAAACTGGGCCGGCACCCCCATCAAGACCGGGGTGGCTTGCCCAATGGCATCCGCCACCTTGGCAAAGGTGGCTTGCGCGAAGCGACCGGCCTCACGCCAGTTGTCCGGGCGAAACGGCCAGATCATCCAGACGGCCTGCTGGTGTGCCCACTCGGCGGGCATGGTGAAGCCGTCAGCGGCCGGCGTGGTGTTCATGGTCTTGATGCTCATCGCAAGGCTCCTTGCATGGATTGAGACCCCCGTTGGCACCGAAACGCGGCGCGGGGATCCTGGAAAAATAACAGTGGTCGCAGTGTAAGAAGTTGCGCTCACATCCATCAAATGAATAGGATGGATTGTCCCATAAGCCTGGCAAATAATCTTGATGAAACTGCACCAGCTCGACCTCAACCTGCTGCTCGCCTTTGACGCCCTGATGACCCAGGGCAGCGTCACCCGCGCTGCCGAAACGCTCTTTATCAGCCAGCCCGCCATGAGCCATGCGCTCAACCGGCTGCGCACCTTCTTTGGCGATCCGCTGCTGGTGCGCACCCCGCAAGGAATGCTGCCGACCCCGCGCGCCCAGCGGCTGCATCTTGGTGTGCAGCAGGCGCTGCGGCTGCTGGAGCAGCAGCTCAGCGACGAGGAGGTGTTCGAGCCAAGCCAGTCGAAGCGCCGCTTCGTGCTCTGCACCACGGATTACGTGGAGTGCGTGCTGATCCCGCCGCTTATCCAGCGCCTCAAACGGCTGGCACCCGGGGTCACCATCGAGATCCGCATCCTGCGCGACACCCTGCCCGAAGCCGAGCTGGCGAGCGGCGAGATAGACCTGGTGCTCGGCTTTGACGAGTACATGCAGGTGCCGGGGTATCTCGGCAAGGAGACCTGGCTCACCGAGCCGCTGGCCGGGCTGGTGCGCGCCGATCTGCCGATGGCAGCCCCGGCGCTCGCCGAGAGTGGAAATGACCCTGCGCTGCTGGCCGAGCGCATCAGCTTGTCGCAACTGATCGAGATGCCCCATGTGTTCCACTCCCCCCTTGGCACCTCGGAGGCGAGCCTGGATCGCTATCTGAAGACGCTGGGCTTCAGTCGTACCATCTCGGTCAACAGCCAGAGCTATATGTCTGCCGCCGCCATCGTCAGCCAGAGCGATCACCTGCTGGTGCTGCCCAGCATGGTGGCCGAGCTGCTCGCCAGCCACTGGCCGCTGAAAAGCCTGCCGCTGCCCGAGGATGTGCCGGATTATCACCTCAACTGTGTCTGGCACCCCGTTCACGCGCAGCAACCGGCCCTGGTGTGGCTCAAGAATCTGATGAAAGAGCTGGTTAATCCGGATTAACCCGGCAACGTGTGCCCCCTCATCCCCAACCCTTCTCCCGCAAGGGGAGAAGGGAGCTGATCCTGCGCCACTGGCAGCATGGCTGACAACCTGTCTGCCGGGGCGAAATACATCCCACCAGCACATCGACCTATCGATTCATCAGCTCATCAGCTCATCAGCTCATTGTCACACCACACCACGATGGCCCCGAGATGACCAACAAGATGACAACTGTTACTCGATCTGTCCCCTCTCCCTCTGGGAGAGGGCCAGGGTGAGGGGAAGCAACCCACTCAGTCACCAGACCGGGGAATGGCTATATCTAATAGGGTCGAATAGCTCTGGATAGGCACCATGAGAACCCATCCGTTTGCCAAGCGAATGAGGCGAGAAGCCACCCTTGCCGAACAGAAGCTGTGGCAGCAATTACGCAACCGCCGTCTGGCCGGGGTGAAATTCCGTCGCCAGATGCCCATCGGGCCCTACATTGTCGATTTCATCTCTCTTGAGCAGAGGCTGATCATCGAGGTAGACGGGTCACAGCACAACGAACCGGCAGGGCGGCAATATGATGGCGCAAGAACGGCCTACCTCAATCAGCAGGGCTTTCGGGTGATCAGGGTGTGGAATAACGATGTGTTGAACCGGATGGAGGCCGTACTGGAACTTCTTTTGCTCTCATTGCGCTGAGCAGAGCCCTCCCCCTCATACCCAACCCTTCTCCCGCAAGGGGAGAAGGGAGCAAACCACCCGGCGGCGTGTGGCATCCCCAGAAACAACCATGGCTCCCGCAAGGGGAGAAGGGAGCAAACAACTTGGCGGCGTGTGACATCCCCAGAAACAACCATGGCTCCCGCGGGAGCCATGGTTGTTTCTGGGCGGCGCATTACGCCCGCAGGGCCGTCATCAGCTGGGTGACCACGCCGCCCAGCAGGGCGGGATCGGGGCGGCACTGGGCGAAGGTGACCAGGCCCTGGATGTTGATGAGCAAAAAGGCGGTCAGGGTCGGGATATCGCGCCCGGCCGCCAGTTCACCACGCTCGAGGGCCAGGCTCAGCACCGCCGCCAGATCGGCATCCAGCTCGCCATAGATGACCTTGAGCTTCAGGTGCAGCTCTTCGTCCTGCTCCGCCAGCTCCATCAGGGTGCGGGTCACCAGACAGGTTCCACAGAGGGCGTCGTTCACCACCTGCTCGAGGTAGGCCTGCACCCCCGCCAGCGGGCTCGCGGCGGCGAAGAAGCTGCGCCGCAGGGCGCTCTTCTCCTGCACATAGTGGTCGACCGCCGCCAGCAGCAGGCCGCGCTTGTTGCCAAACGCCGCGTAGAGGCTGCCCGGATGCAACCCGGTCGCCACCACCAGCTCCTGCATGGTGGTCTTGGCGTAACCCTTGGCCCGAAATGCCTCCATGGCATTTCGCAAGACGTCGTCCCGGTTGAACTCGGCGCTGCGCATGGTTTCTCCGTTGAAAAAGCGGATTCACCGGCCAGGGGCCGGCGAGGGGAAATAAGAGGGCGGCAAGTTTACCCCAGCAGGACCGCAACACCAACCCATGTTGAATGCTCGTTCAAAAAAGACTTGCACACAAAACAAAAAACGTCTTGAATGCACGTTCAAGAATCACTCCCTCAGGACAGACGATCATGAATACCCTGTTTCAGCCCTATCGCCTCAACGACACCCTCACCCTGGCCAACCGTTTCATGATGGCTCCCCTCACCCGCTGCATGGCAGGCCCGGGCCTGGTGCCGACCGAGCAGATGGCCGCCTATTACGCGCGCCGCGCCGACATCGGCCTCATCATCTCCGAAGCCACCATCATCCGGCCGGACGGTCAGGGCTACCCCAATACCCCGGGACTCTACAGCGCCGAGCAGATCGCCGGCTGGAAGCAAGTGACCGGCGCCGTGCATGCCAACGGCGGCCAGATCTTCGCCCAGCTGTGGCACGTGGGTCGTCTCTCCCACCCCTTCTTCCACCACGCCGAAGTGCTGGCCCCCTCTGCCGTCGCTCATGAGGGCACGGTGCCCCGCATGCGCGAGCTGGTCTATCAGGTGCCGCGCGCCCTGACCGAGAGCGAAATCGCCCAGCTGGTCGAGGATTACGCCCAGGCCGCCGCCAACGCCATCGAAGCGGGCTTTGACGGGGTGGAGATCCACGGTGCCAACGGCTACCTCATCGATCAATTCCTGCACCACGCCAGCAACCTGCGCACCGACAACTACGGCGGCAGCCCCGAGAACATGAGCCGCTTCGCGCTGGAGGTGGTGGATGCCATCAATGCCCGCATCGGCGGGGATCGGGTGGGCCTGCGCCTCTCCCCCGGCGCCTACGTGCACCTCGAAGGGGATGCGCGGGATCGCGCCGTGTTCGACCACCTGCTGGCCGAGCTGAACCAGCGCAACCTGGCCTATGTGCATCTGGGCATCTTCGATGACAGCCTCACCTTCGACTACCTGGACGGCCGCGCCTCCGACTACCTGCGCGCCCGCTACCACGGTCATCTGGTGGGGGTGGGCAACTACAGCGCCGAGACCGCCGCCGAGGCCATCAAGGCCGACCGCTTCGACCTCGTCGCCATCGGTCGCCCGCTCATCGCCAACCCGGACTACCTCGCCAAAGTGAAGCAGGGCGACGCCCTGGTTCCCTATGCCGACACCATGCTGGCCGAGCTGGTCTAACCCTCGCCGGCACCTTGCCTGACCAAGGATGGGATCCGCGCCCTCGCGCGGGTTTCCAATATTTGGGCCCCCTCCCGGGCCCTTTTTTGTGCCCGCTCGTCATGCCCGCCGTTTCACGACCCTCGCCAGCGCAATAAAAAAGTTGCTAGTAACAACTAGTTGGCTATATTGGTTGTTGATGACAACCAAATAGGAAGCCCTGATATGGATCCCCGCCCCCTGCGCGCCCTGTCGCGCGATCTGGTACGCGAACTCGGCATGCTCTCCCAGCAGTGCGGCGAACTGGCGCTCAGCCCACTCGAAGCCCATCTGCTGATCGAGCTGGAGAGCGGCCCCGCCACCAACCAGCAACTGGCCGAACGGCTGCGCATCGACAAGTCCAACGCCAGCCGCCCGCTGGCCCGCCTGGCCGAGCGCGAGCTCATCAGCTGGCACCCCCATCCGTCCGATGGCCGCAGCAAGGAGGCGCGCCTCACCATCGCCGGCCAGGCCCAGCTGCTGGATCTGCATCAGGAGATGGACAGCGCCATGGAGGAGACCCTGGCCCAGCTCACCCTCGCCGAGCGTGAGCAGCTGTGGACCGGCCTGCGCCTCTATCGCAGCGCCCTCTCCCGTGCCCGCCGCCAGCAGGGCTACCGCATCCGCCCCATCACAGCCGCCGACAACCCCCATATCGCCGCCGTGATCCGTGCCGTCTCCGCCGAATACGGGCTCACCGCCGACAAGGGCTACGGGGTGGCCGACCCCAATCTGGATCGGCTGCATGAAACCTATCAGGGCGCGCAGAGCCGCTACTGGGTGATCGAGGGACCGAACGGCACCATTCTAGGCGGGGGCGGCATAGCGCCGCTGGCGGGGGAAGAGGGGCAAGTCTGCGAGCTGCAGAAGATGTACTTCATGCCCTCCCTGCGCGGGCTGGGGTTGGGACGCCGGCTGGTACTGCAGGCGCTGGACGAGGCGCGCGCACTCGGGTATCAGCGCTGCTACCTGGAGACTACCGCCGTGCTGCGCGAGGCCACCGCGCTCTACGAATCCCTGGGCTTCGAGCACCTGCCGGGCCCGCTCGGCAGCACCGGGCACGATGCCTGCGAGATCTGCATGGTGCTGACGCTTGGCGCCGACGATGGCCAGCGACCGGCCTGAGTGATCAACTCAGGATGAAAAAGGGCGGCAGCGATGCCGCCCTTTTGTTTGGCTGCCGCTCAGAGCTGGGCGGCAGGCGGCACGAAACGCAGCGCCACCCCGAGCCGGTTCCAGCTGTTGATGGTGGCCACCGTCACCGACAGCTGCACTATCTGGGCCTCGCTGAAGTGCTCGCGCAGCTCGCCATAGAGGGCGTCGGGCACACCGTCCGGCGGCAGCCGGGTCAGACTCTCGGTCCAGGCCAGGGCCGCTCGCTCCGGGGCGCTGAACACGGTGGCATCGCGCCAGGCCGCCAGCTGATCCAGCTTGGCCTGCCCCACCCCGCTGCGACGGGCGATGTTCAAGTGATACTGCAGGCAGAAGCTGCAGCCATTGAGCTGGGAGGCGCGCAGCTTCACCAGCTCGCTCAGGCTCTTGTCGAGGCCAGCCTCGTCCACCGCCTTGCCGGCGGCGATCAGGGCGTCGTGAGCCGCCGGCAGCAGCTGGCGAAAGTCGGGGTAATCGATGCGGGTGCTCATTCTGGTGTTCTCCTTGGGCATGATTTAATATCAGGGCACGAACAACATATCAGCACCCTGACATGATAAACAAGCCCCCCTTGAGTACAGAGCTGTCCATCCCCCTGCCCGCCCCCGGCGAGGGCAAGCGCGGCGAAGCGGGTCACCTCGGCTATCTGCTGCGCCAGGCCGCGGCCGCCCAGCGCCTGCGCATGGAGCGGGCGCTGGCGGACCTGCCCATCACGGCGCCCCAGTTTGCCCTGCTCACCATGCTGGATGCCTATCCCGGCAGCTCCAACGCCGAGCTCGCCCGGCTCACCCTGCTCACCCCCCAGACGGTGAGCCCCATGGTGACCAACCTGGAACGCAGCGGCCTGCTGGCCCGCACCCCTCACCTCCAGCATGGCCGCATCCAGCAGCTCAGCCTGAGCCCGGCGGGTGCCACGCTGCTGGCCGAGGCCAAGGCCAGGGTCGCCCGGCTGGAGCTGGAGCTGGCCGCCCCGCTGGCCGAGGAGGAGTTGCTACTGGTCAAACGCTGGCTGGCAAGCCTCGCCAGCGGCATGGAGGGCGAGGCCTGACGCCAGCCGGTGTTAGCGGACGGTGTTTGCAGTCAGGCCAAGGCAGACAGGGGCGCAGGGCGCCTTTCAGGTGGGGAAGTAGAACCAGGCCGTCTTGATCAGGCCCGCCTCCACTTCGAAGACGGCCATGCTCTCCAGCGGCTCGGGGGAGAGGCCATAGATCAACTCGTGATCAAACACCTTGTTGCCGATGACGGTTCTCGACAACAGCTCTGCCCGCAGGGCCGGGTTGTTGAAGCGATGCTCGGCATAGAAGGCTCTGAGCGCCCCCTTGCCCACAGTGCTCGGGCTCTCCGTCGGCATCCGGTATCCCTTGAACGCCTCGCAGAAGCAGGCCAGGAAGGCCTCGAGATCATGGGCGTTGTAAGCGTTAAATTGTGCCTCGACGGGCAGTTCGACCGACATGCATCACTCCCTGAATCATGTAACAGCCTCCTTTATAGGGGGCATTGCCCCCCTTGTCGACGGATGACGGCAGCTCAGCTCCCATCTGCGCCTTGATCGCCATGCAAAAAAAGACCCCGCCTGAGCGGGGTCTTTTTTTATCTTGTCTGCCTAGTGGGCAAGCGCTTGTCAGTGCTCGCGGGTCTGGCGGAACTGGACGTCCGGGTGACGCTCCTGGGCCAGGCGCAGGTTGACCATGGTCGGCGCGATGTAGGTGAGGTTGTCACCGCCATCGAGGGCCAGGTTGACCTCGTTCTTGCGCTTGAACTCTTCGAACTTCTTGACGTCGGTCCCTTCCACCCAGCGGGCGGTGGAGACGTTGACCGCCTCGTACAGCGCCTCGACGTTGTATTCGCTCTTCAGGCGCGACACCACCACGTCGAACTGCAGCACACCGACCGCACCAACGATCAGATCGTTGCTGATGAGCGGACGGAACACCTGCACCGCGCCCTCTTCGGAGAGCTGCACCAGCCCCTTGAGCAGCTGTTTCTGCTTGAGCGGATCGCGCAGGCGGATGCGGCGGAACAGTTCAGGCGCGAAGTTCGGGATGCCGGTGAACTTGAGATCCTCACCCTGGGTGAAGGTGTCGCCGATCTGGATGGTGCCGTGGTTGTGCAGACCGATGATGTCGCCGGCGAAGGCGTCTTCCGCCTGCTCGCGGTCACCGGCCATGAAGGTCACTGCGTCGGAGATGTTCACGTCCTTGCCGATACGCACGTGGCGCATCTTCATGCCCTTGGAGTAGGTACCTGACACGATGCGCATAAAGGCGATACGGTCGCGGTGTTTCGGGTCCATGTTCGCCTGGATCTTGAACACGAAGCCGGAGAACTTCTCCTCGGTGGCGGCCACTTCACGGCTCTCGGCCTTGCGCGGCATGGGCGACGGTGCCCAGTCGGTCAGGCCGTCCAGCATGTGGTCGACACCGAAGTTACCCAGTGCGGTACCGAAGAAGACCGGGGTCATCTCGCCAGCGATGAAGGCATCGTGATCGAACTCGGGAGAGGCGCCCTGCACCAGCTCCAGCTCGCCACGCAGCTGGGCAGCCAGATCTTCGCCGATGGCGGCATCCAGCTCGGGGTTGTTCAACCCCTTGACCACCCGCTTCTCCTGGATGGTGTGGCCCTGACCGCTCTGATACAGATAGGTCTCGTCCTTGTAGAGGTGGTAGACCCCCTTGAAGGATTTGCCACAGCCGATGGGCCAGGTGATGGGGGCACACATGATGTTGAGCTCGCGCTCCACCTCGTCCATGACCTCCATCGGATCGCGCACTTCACGGTCCAGCTTGTTCATGAAGGTGAGGATGGGGGTGTCGCGCAGTCGGGTCACTTCCATCAGCTTGCGGGTCCGGTCTTCAACACCCTTGGCGGCGTCGATGACCATCAGGCAGCAGTCGACCGCCGTCAGGGTACGGTAGGTATCTTCGGAGAAGTCCTCGTGACCCGGGGTATCGAGCAGGTTGACCAGACAATCGGCATAGGGGAACTGCATCACCGAGGTAGTGATGGAGATACCACGCTGCTTCTCCATCTCCATCCAGTCGGATTTGGCGTGCTGGCCTGAGCCACGGCCCTTGACGGTACCGGCGCGCTGAATGGCCTGTCCGAACAGCAGGACTTTTTCGGTGATGGTGGTTTTACCCGCATCCGGGTGCGAGATGATCGCAAAAGTGCGTCTCTTGGAGACTTCACTCAGAAATTCAGCTGACATAATTCAACGTTCTTCTATTGGGCGGCGGCCTTAAGCCACCGTGGGATAATTCCGGAGTGCCGCATTGACTCACGGTCCGGCATGGATACGCAACGAGCCACACCAAGCTGGCATCACACCAACCGGTGGAGAGAGGAAGAGGGTTGCGTTACATGGGTCTTCTCACCTGAGCCAAAGCAAAATTGCGCGACATTATACCCGCGCGAGTGAAAAATACCCAGCCCGGCTTTGCAGACGAGCAGGGCGGCCTGCGCCCCCTACTCGGCCCGCATCACCTGGTTGCGGCCCGCCTGCTTGGCCCGGTACATGGCCTCGTCGGCCCGCTGCACCAGATCGCCGAAGCTCTCGTCGAGGGGGCTGTATTGGGCACAGCCGATGCTGACGTGCACCGGCTGCCCCTCCGGCATCCCGTCGATGCGCAGCTGGGCGACCCGATGGCGGATCCGCTCCGCCACCTCGACCGCCTCGTCGAGGCTGGTGTCGGGCAGCAGCACCAGAAACTCCTCGCCACCGTTGCGCCCCACCCGATCGAGGGAACGCAGCTGGGCGGCGACGCAACTGGCCACCTCGGCCAGCACCTTGTCCCCCATGTGATGGCCCAGGGTGTCGTTGACCTGCTTGAAGTGATCGATGTCGAGCTGCAGCACCGACAAGGCCCGGCCATGCTCTCGTGCCTGCTTGAACCAGGCCTGCCCCTTGGCCTGGATCTGGCGGCGATTGTGCAACCCGGTCAGGTCGTCGGTCATGGCGAGCCGGCGCATCTTGCGGGAGCGATTGAACTGATGCAGCGCCAGCATGCCCATCACCAGCAGCAACAGAATGACCACAGCGTACTGCCAGTGGCGCCGCTCCTGCAGCTGCTTGAGCTTGGCCTCCTGCAGCAACTGCTTGGTCTTGAGGGCCTGGTTCTCCAGCTCCTTGCGGGCCAGATCGAACTCGAAGCGCATCTGCAACGAGCGCTGCTCCCTGAGCACCCGCTCCAGGGAGTGCTTGGTCTCGACGTACTGCTTGAGACTGGCCAGCGCCCCGTTGATCTGGCCCTGCTGCTCCAGGATCCGGGCCCGCACCTCGTAGACCCGCGCCAGGAAGCGCTGGTTTTTCTCCTTGACGAAGATGGGTTCGGCCTGCGCCAGGTAGTAGAGCGCCTTGGTCGGATTGTGCTGCGCCGCCTCCGCCATGCCCATCACCAGTTGCCAGTGGCCCAGGGTCACGCTGTCGGAGCTCTCGCCACTGCGCAGGATGGCATCCGCCTGGCGCAACTTGCTCACCGCCTCGGCCACCTTGTTCTGGTTGAGACGGATGGTGGCGATCTCGATCTGGATCCAGGCCAGCAGCCCCTCCTTCTGCTGGGAGCGGTAGAGCTGTTCGGCCTGGATCATCAGCGGCAGGGCCCGCTCATACTCCCCCATCTCGGCATAGAGCAGCCCCTGCTGGGAGCGGATGTCCACCAGCCGCTCCTGATCCCCCAGGGTGCCGTAGTCGTGCTCCAGTTCCTTGAAGTAGCCCTCGGCCCGCTCGTAGAGCCCCATCCGCCGGTAGGCGTTGGCGATCTGGGCCAGCACCTCCCGCGCCTTGCCATCCTGCCCCAGCGACTCGAAGCGCTTGTGCGCCTCGATAAGCTCCATCAGCCCCTCCGCCAGCTCCCCCTGATAGGCGTACATGTCGCCGCGAAAGCTGAGGATGTCGGCCTCCTGCAGCCGATCGCCGAGCCGGCGGGCCAGTACCAGCGCCTGCTGATAGTCGGCCTTGGCCTGGTCCATGTTGCCGAGCTGCTGCTGGTGAAAACCGCGACAGGTGAGCAGGCCGGTCTCGGTGATCCTGTCCTTGCGGGCCCGGGCGATGGCCAGCTCTTGAGCGGCAAAGGCCACCACGGCGCGATACTCGCTGTCCCACTCGGCGGGCATGGCCCAGCACTGCAGCCGCACGATGCGTCCCTGCACGTCGGCTGGATAGGCATCCTTGCTCGCCACCAGCGCGGCGATGCGCAGCCGGAATATGCGGTCGGGCTGGAAGCCCTCTTCCAGCAGTTGCAGCTCGCGGGAGAGCTGAGGTTCGGTCAGCGGCGCCCGAGCCGCCCAGGCGAGGGGCGTGCACAATCCCGTCAGCAGGATCAGGGTCATGATGCGTTTCATGCCGGTTCGGTTTCCCCTCTGGTGGTGCAGCTAGGCAGGTGTGTTCACTATGACCATCATATCCTGCCTTGTTCAAGCACACAGCCACCAGGGAGAAAGAGAGAAAATCAGCCAGATCTGGCGGGCTCTCACACTGACCCCTCGTGCCTCTTTACAGATGGAAAATCAGCATCGACTATAGGCGCCATCCACTACAGGGAAGCGCGGGTTGATGACATACCAGGAGCTGCAGGCGGCCTACGACAAGCTGCTGCAGGAGAACGAACGGCTCAAGCGGGTCGCCGAGGATGCGCGGGAGAAGCTGGAAGCCGCCATGGACGGCACCGGCCTGTGCATCTGGCAGAACCATGTGCCCACCGGCAAGCTCATCATCTTCAACCGCCGCTGGGGCGCCATGCTCGGCTACCAGCCCAAGGAGCTGTCGGCCCACTTCGACGTCTGGCGCGAGCACCTGCACCCGGAAGACAGGGAGCGGGTGCTGCAGGCCTTCTTCGATCACCTGAGCGGCAAGAGCCCGTTTTATCAGGTGATGCACCGGATGATCGCCAAGGACGGCAAGACCACCTGGGTGCTGGACCGGGGGCGGGTGGTGGAGCGGGACGCACAGGGCAATCCCATCCGGGTGATGGGCACCCACATCGACATCACCCACGAGAAGGAGTACGAGCAGCAGCTGGCCCAGCTCGCCCACCGGGATCCCCTCACCGGCCTGCTCAACCGCACCGCGCTGCAGCGCCAGTTCCCGCAGGAGTACCAGGCAATCTGCTTCATCGATCTCGACGACTTCAAGCAGGTCAACGACAACCTGGGCCATCGCGCCGGCGACGAGCTGCTGATCGCCCTCACCCGCCGGCTGCGCGACTGCTGCGAGGAGGGGGTGAAGATAGGCCGGCTCGGCGGCGACGAATTCGTGCTGCTGCTGCCCTGGACCAGCGACGATCCCCGCACCAGCCACCTGGCCCGCCAGTGCATCAACGCCATCTCCACCCCGTTCGAGCTGCCCAACGGCGACGCCTCGGTAGGATTGAGCATGGGGATTGCGGCGATCCGGCCGCAGGATGATTTCAGCACGGCGCTGGCCCGCGCCGACCAGGCCATGTATCGGGTCAAGCGCAGCGGCAAGCGGGGTTTTTACGTCTCCCAGCCGAGCGGCCAGCCGCTGCTGGATCAGGAGCAGGTCAACGAACGGGGGCTCGGCCACCAGCCTCGCTGCTGACGGCCTGTCTCAGCTGCGCTGCCAGCGCCGCAGCAGACGCCCGCGCAGGCCGCAATCGAGCAGCCAGCTGTTGTCGAACACCCGCAGCAGCGCCGGTTTTGCGTGGCGGGACATGGCCACCGCGTGAAAGCGGGTCTGCTGCTTGCGCTGGCGGTTCATCCGCTCCAGCAGGCTGTGGGGCAGGCTCTGGGCGATGAAGTCGGAGACCACCAGCACGTCCGCCTTGGCAAAGGCGGGGTCATCCAGCTTGATCAGGGCCTTCTCGAGGCAGGGCACCAGATCGGTGCCGCCGTGAAAACTCATGGAGAGGAAGCGCTCCGCCTTGTCGAGCCCGGTGTCGGCGGTGATCTCCAGGGTCGCCACCTCGGTGGAGAAGAGCATCAGGTAGCAGCCCCGCTTCTCGTCCATCGCCACCTTGAGCAGCGCCAGAAACAGCGCCTTGGCACACTCCTCCGGGTATCCCCCCATGGAGCCCGAAGTATCGATGCAGACGATGAAGGGCCCCCGCTGCTGCAGTTGCCGCCCGCCGAGTTCCGGGGTGCGCAGCATGATGCGCTGGCGTGGCAGGGTGCCACGCGACTGGTAGCTGAGCAGGCGCCGCTCCAGATAGCGGCGGTAGAACTCCAGCTCCAGCTCCGGCAGCGCCAGCATCACCGCCTCGCTCGGCAACAGTCGCATCAGATCGCTGGCCGGATGAATGCCTACCAGATCATCCGGCACGTCGTCGGTCTGCACCTCCTCCAGCTCGTGCACCTGCACCGGCGGCACCGGCGAGTCGTTGGCCCGGTTGTCCTGCTGGCTGCGCCCCAGCAGGTTGGCGATCTCCGCCAGCAGCGGCTCGCGCTGCAGCATGCGGGCATACTGCTTGACCAGCACCAGGCTGCGCTTGTGCCAGCTGCCCTGCGCCAAGTCCCACAGCCCGCCGGCGGAGATCTGGTTGGGATCGAGCGCATCGGCCAGGGTACGGCTCGCCAGCAACTGATCTTCAATCTCCTGGCGCTGCTTCTCCCGCTCCGCCTCGGCGATCTGCTGCTGCAGCTGCAGCAGGCTGCCCACCAGGCTGGTGCGCCACTTCTCGATCAGCAGCTGGCGCTGGCTGTCGGTGGGGTGGGCCATCAGCTGGCGCACCAGGCTGCGCGCCTCGCCGGCGAAGGGACTGTACTGCTCCAGCCCGTCCAGCAGGGCCGGCAGGCACCCCATCAGTTCGGCCAGCGGCAACCCCTTGTGGGCCTGATAGAGGCGATACTCCTGCTCCAGCGCCACCGGCACCGGTTTGTGGCGCATCTCTTCCCCCAGCTGTTCGCTCCAGCGGCGGATCCGCTTTTGCAACAATCTGCCCTGCAGCGGGGAGCGCTTGATGAATTCGGAGATCTTGGGGGTGGAGGCCAGCAAGAGCGCCATCTCGCCCGCCAGCTCCCCCTCGCCAATGAGCAGCCCCAGATCCATCATGCCGATCTCAAGCATGGCGACCTCCGCCGACCAGGCTCACCACAGTTCCTTTCGCGCTCGCCATGGTTCAGGCGTCCAACTGCGGCAGCCGGTCGTGCCAGTGGATGAGGTCGGTGCGCAGCTGGTCCAGATCCCGGTTCAGCACGAAGAAGCTGTCCTCCACCTGCTGCAGCCAGTGGCGGCCGATGAAGAGGTGCTGCTGATGGCGCTCGAACAGGTTGCGCTGGCGCTTGAGCTCCTGCGCCAACACGCCGGCCTCTGCCAATAGTCCGGTCAGGGCGGCCTGCCAGGGGGCGATCACCACCTCGGGGATGGGATTGCGCTCCACCAGCACCAGGGGAATTTGCTGGCGCTGCAAGTCCAGCACGTGCAGGCGCAGCTCGTCGTCCAGCACCAGCTCGTAGTGGCCCTCCTTGGGGTTGCCGAGCGGCCAGCCCACCAGCGCCTCGCCGGTGGGATGCCAGTGGGAGAGCAGGGTGCGGTCGAACACCAGCGTTTCCACCAGCCGCTCCGGATCGTCGCCATCCAGCGCCGCCGGGGTGAGCAGGTGGAAATGCGCCAGTTTGCCGAACGGGCGGGCGTTGGCCAGCGGGATCTGGATGCCGCGGGCGCGGCGCCCGAACCACTGCTGGCGCTTTCTGGCCTTGCAGCACAGGCGCTGGGCCACGCTCTGTTTGAGCTGCTTGAACTGCTCCCGCAGCCCCATCAGCTGACGGGTCATGGCCAGCTGCTGATAGCCGTAGAGGCGGGAGAACTCGGTCATCATCTCCAGCAGAGCGGTGCGCGAGGCCTCGTCATGCCAGAGGCAATCCTTGAACAGCAGCAGATCGAGCGGGGCTACCTCGTCGCGGCCGTTGAAAAAGGCGCTCGCCTTGATGAGCCTGACGGCCTTCTTCCAGCGCCGATCCGACACGTAGCAGCTGTGGGCCAGCTGGCTGTCGAGCTGCTGACGCAGCTGATAGATGAGCTCGAAGCAGTCGTCCGGCAACCGGATCCGATCGATCTGCTCCTGCCACTCCAGGTACTCCTCGCCGTGGATCTGCACCGAGGGCGGCAGATTCTGGTGGGATTGGCCGTCGCTGGCCAGCATGGCCTGGAAGTTGGCCTTCTCCTGCACCCGGTCCATCCAGATCCGCACCAGCATCCGGTCGTAGAGCGCCTCCAGCCCGCTGTCGGGGGCCGGCAGCTCGTTGGAAGCGGTCACCAGCAGCCGCATGGGGATGGGGTGCTGGCTGTCGCCGTTGCGAAACTGCCGCTCGTTGATGGCGGTGAGCAGGGTGTTGAGGATGGCGGGGCCCGCCTTCCAGATCTCGTCGAGGAATACCACCTCGGCCTCCGGCAGGTAGCCGGCGGTGAGCCGCAGATACTTGCCATCCTCCTTCAGCGCCTGAATGGAAAGGGGGCCGAACACCTCCTCCGGTGTGCTGAAACGGGTCATCAGGTATTCAAAGTGGCGGGCATCGAAGAAGGCCAGCTTGAGGCGCCGCGCGATCAGGCTCTTGGCGATGCCGGGCGGGCCCAGCAGAAACACGCTCTCGCCGCACAGGGCCGCCAGCAGGCCGAGCCGCAGGGCATCCTGGCGCTCGTAGAGCCCCTCGCCGAGGGCCGACAGCAGGCGTGGCAGGCGCTCGTGAATGGGGGCGAGACGAAGATTCTGTGATGCTAAAGGTGGCATAGGCACACTTCCGATACTGGGGTTGTCTGGAACCGGCACACCCGCGACGCGATCGAAGGTTCCCTGTCCTGCTTGTTGGATTGTCGGGAGGCCGCCTGTGGCTCGCTCCGGCCGGTTGCCGAGCGCCGGGCCGCCTCACCTGGCTAAAACATACCGCAAAAGATGCAGCAAAACGCGTTCGAGTGTACCCTGCGCAGAGCTTTTTTCATCAATGCAGATCAAGACTGAGTCATCGTCCATGCAAGATCCAGTGCAGCTGACCACGGCGCGGGAGCCCGCCCCCGCGCAACCTGACCAGGCATCCGGTCGCCTGCGGCAACACCTGCTGGCCCGGATGGGCATCCCGAGCTGGCAACTGCGCCGGCCAGCCCTGCTGGCAGGCCATCAGGTTGCGCCCGCGCCGGCCAATGAGATCCCGGCAAGCGAGCAGGCGGCTGCCCCCGCCTCGGCCGTGCCGAGCGAGCCGCCAAGCGGCAAGCTCTGGATCCTGGCGAGCCGGCTGCCGGCCCCCGGCCTGCTGGCGGATCTCTGCCAGCTGCTCGGCATCGGCAGCGACGAGGTCAGCCTGCTAAGCAGTTTGCCCGTTGGCCACACCCCACCCCTGCTCTGGCTGGAGGCGGCCGATCCCGCCTGGCCAGAGGCCCTGATCTGCCCGCTCGCGCCCACCCCCGCCCAGAAACGGGCGCTGTGGCAGCAGCTCAAGGGGCGCCTCGGCTGAGCGCCGGGCCCCACCTTCTCTTCGCTTAGCCGCCCCGACCCGGAGCCACCATGGTGCAATTTCGTCCCCTGCTCGAGACCGACTTCGAGCTCATCTATCCCATCGAACAGGCTGCCCACAAGGAGCCCTGGACCCAGGCCAACCTGCTCTCCTGCTTCGGGCCGCGCTACCTCAACGGCCTGCTGCTGGTCGACGGCCAACCGGCCGGTTTCTACATCTCGGATCTGGTGGCGGGTGACAGCTCGCTGATGAACATCTGCGTGCACCCCGACTTTCAGGGCAAGGGGCTGGGGCGGGCGCTGCTCAAGGAGTACCTCACCCGCAGCAAGGCCAACAAGGCCGAGGCCTGGTTCCTCGAGGTGCGGGCCGGCAACAGCACCGCCATCAGCCTCTACGAGAGCGAAGGGTTTGCCGAGTACTGCCGGCGTGCCGACTACTATGGCACCGGCCAGGATCGGGAAGATGCCGTGCTGATGTCCCGCCTGTTCGACTTCGGCTAAACCGCCGCGCTACATCTGCGGCACTACATCTGCAGCACTACAGCAACGGCGCGTTGTCGAGGGCCGGATCCTGCAGGCTCTGAGTGGTGTGCAGCACCGCCTCGAACCCGGCGGCGGAGAGCGGCATGAAGAAGCCGCGCTGCCAGGTCACCCCGGGCATCCAGATCTGCTGGATATCCACCACTATCTTGATGGGCTTGAGCGGCTCGCCCGGCTGCTGCACATAGATGCCGGGCGGCGTCGCCACCTGCGGGAAGCGGCGCAGTATGTGCTCGCTGCCATCCCCCGCATCCGGATTGAGGCGCACCTTGACCAGCCGGGCCAGCACCGGCGCCATCTCCTCCGACTGCCACAGGGTGGTATCCAGCAGCTTGCAGCGCCGGCACTTGGCGCGCTCGATCACGTAGAGCAGCGGATAGCCCTTGTGCAGGGCCAGCTGCTGCGCCTGCGCATAGCCCTCGGCGCCGCTCAGCCAGGGGTTGTCCTCCTCGCTCCCCGTGCCTCCCAGCGTAAACCAGAGCCCTCCGGCCCCCGCCAATAACAGCAATACCCCGGTCACCACCCCCTTGATGCCGACACTCATTGTTCACCCTCCCTGAATGGCTCCGCATGTCAGCCCCCATCATGCCTCAAGCTCACCCTAATTGACGACTTTGTGATCCAAGACAAATGGCGAACACTTGTAAGCTGTAATCTTAGAGTTTAAACTCCAGCGCGATTTTTCAGTGCCCCTTAGGGCGTACAACTGTTACTTGAGGATGTCTGACTGATGCCGAAACACCACCTGGTTCGACTGATGCGGGAGCGTATCGCCCGGCTTGGCAACAAGGCCGCCCTGCGCGTACAACAGGATGGCCAGTGGCGTGCCATCGGCTGGCGTACTCTGGGACAGGCCATGGACTACTGTGCCCAGGCGCTGATCCGCGCCGGCCACCAGCCCACCGAGATGGTCGGCATCTATGCCCGCAACATGCCGGAGTGGACCCAGGCCGATCTCGGCATCCTGGCCGCCCGCGGCGTCAGTGTCCCCATCTACCCCACCAGCACGCTCGATCAGCTGCGCTACATCGTCAAAGATGCCGGCATCAAGGTGCTGTTCGTCGGCGAACAGCCTCAGTTCGACCAGGCGCTGCAACTCGTTGAAAGCGGCGAGATCCGCCAGCTGGTCGCCCTCGACGGCAGCGTCAACCTGCGCGGCTGCCCGCAGGCGAGCCACTTCCAGACGTTTCTGGTCTCCGGCAATCACCAGCCCAGCGAACAGATACTGCGCGAGCGCGAGAGCCAGTACCGGATGGACGACCTGCTGACCCTGATCTACACCTCGGGCACCACGGGTGAGCCCAAGGGGGTCATGCTCGATTTCGCCAACATCGCCGCCTGCTTCGAGATGCACAACAGCCGTCTCGATCTGAACGAGCAGGATGTGTCGCTCTGCATGCTGCCGCTCAGCCACGTGTTCGAGCGGGCCTGGAGCTACTACGTGCTCTATTGCGGTGCCGAGAACGTCTACATCCGCGATCCGCAGAAGGTGATGGATGTCATCGGCGAGGTGCAACCGACCGTGATGTGCGCCGTGCCGCGCCTCTACGAGAAGGCCTACGCCATGATCCAGGCCAGGGTGGCCCAGGCCCCGCGCCTGCGCCAGGCCCTGTTCGGCTGGGCCACCAAAGTGGGCAAGCAGATGGTCGCCACCCGCCAGGCGGGCAAGACCGCCTCCCCCCTGCTCTACGGCCAGCTCTGGCTCGCCGAGCGACTGGTGTTTCGCAAGCTGCGCGCTCGCTTTGGCGGCCGCACCCGCTTCCTGCCGGTAGCTGGCGCCCGCCTCGCCGACGAGGTGAACTTCTTCTTCCAGGCCATGGGGCTCAACCTCAAGTACGGCTACGGCATGACCGAGACCACCGCCACCGTCTGCTGCTACGAAGACAGCCAGTTCAAGCTCGGCTCCATCGGCACGGCGCTCTGCGGCATCGAGGTAAAACTGGGTGAGAACAACGAGCTGCTGGTGCGCTCCCCGACCGTGATGCGCGGCTACTACAACAAGCCGGAAGCGACCGCCGAGGTGATGACCGAGGATGGTTTCCTGCGTACCGGCGATGCGGGTGAGCTCGACAGCGAAGGCAACATCTATTTCACCGAACGCCTCAAGGAGCTGATGAAGACTTCCAACGGCAAGTACGTGGCCCCGCAACTGGTGGAAGGCACCATCGGCAAGGATCGCTTCATTGAGCAGATCGCCATCGTCGCCGATGCCCGCCACTTCGTGTCGGCGCTGATCGTGCCCTGCTTCGAGTCGCTGGAAGAGTACGCCCGCTCCATCAACCTGCAGTACCAGTGCAAGACCGAGCTGCTGCGCCACTCCAAGGTGGTGGAGTTCTTCGAGGCACGCATCCAGGATCTGCAAAAAGAGCTGGCCAAGTTCGAGCAGGTGAAGAAGTTCACCCTGCTGCCGAGCGCCTTCTCCATGGAGCTGGGGGAGCTGACCCCCACCATGAAGCTGCGCCGCAAGATCATCGAATCCAAGTACCAGAGCGAGATCGAGGCCATGTATAACCATGTCTGAGTACAACCACGTCTGAGACCGCTCGGGTTCAGGGAAATAAAAAAGCCGCTTCAAGAGCGGCTTTTTGCTGTTTGTCAGTCACTTACGGCAGCTTGACCAGCGGCTGATCACGCAGCTCGGTAGGCCGACCGGCCTGGATCTGTTCCACGCTGGCCAGAGCCTGCTTCACCTCGTCGGCGCTCTGCAGCAGGCGGTAGGTCAGATCGAAGGTCTTGGTCTCCCCCGGCTGGATTTTGGGGACCAGCCCCAGCGGGCGCTGGTACTTGGTGCTGTAGGCATAGCTGGTGCCGGGTTCGATACCGGTCACATAGCCCTGAGCCCGGGTGTCGGTGTTCTTCCACAGGGTCAGCACCGGCAACTGCCTGGTGTTGTAGCCCACCGCCACCCCGGCACTGCCTGCCCGGTTGTTCAGCACCGCCAGGGTGTTGCCCTCGGCGTCGCTGTAGGGCACCAGGTTGAACACCATCTCGTCGAAGCCCTTGGTCGGCCCCAGATAGGTTTGCCAGCTCTTCAGCCCCCCCTTGGCGTAGTCGTTGAACGGGGAGATCTGCTTCACCGGGGTGCTGACGCGCGCGCCCTCCTCCAGGATGGGGGCCCCGAAGTTGCCGTGGTAGATGATCTGGTACTCGTTCTCGTAGTCGGCGTGGTTGGTCAGCTTGTCCTGCAGGGCAAACTCCGCCTGACCGGGCACGACGCTGAGCTGGGTCCAGGTGACCAGCTCGCTCATCTTGAAGGTGCGCTCGTCCACCCGGCCCAGTACGTGAATGGCGTAGGGCGGCTCCTCGTCTATGGTCACGCTGACCACGGAGGCCGGGATGTTCTGCACCCGGCCATGCAGACTCTTGAGGCGGCCGTCGTCATCCACTCCCGGGTGACCGGTCCACTCGTAGCCGCAGCGCACCAGCATCTCGTTGAAGCCATCGAGCCAGCCGAGCCCGGCGCGGCTCTCCAGATCGATGAAGGCCGGATTGACCACCTCCTTGACCGGTGAATCCCAGCCGAGACGCAGATCGGCGGCTCTGACCTCCTTGATCCCCATGCCGCGGGTCGGGATCAGGGTTATCTTCATCACCCCGTTGTCGACAATCAGCAGGTCCACCCCTTCCTGACGCCCGCCATGCAGCCGTTTCTTCTCGATGCTGAACGGTGCCGGACTCTTGATCCCCAGCTTGTCGCTGGTGATCTTCCAGTCCCCCACATCCAGCCCCTGCTGGGAGTCGGTCAGCAGGAATTCGGCAGCCTGGCCCGAGCTGGCGCCCAGCGCGAACAGTACCGCAATGGAAAGTCTCTTCAACATGGATTTATCCTCGTGTCTCTTGTTTTTGTGAAAGCTGAATCGTTTCAGTGATCGAGAAATTAGGCGGCAAGCCCATCAGACTCAAGCTGCAAAAGAGGAAAATGTGAGCCGATTGACAATAAAACCGCCCATTGCGCTGCTGAAGTGAAGGCTGACTCACAGTTATTTTCGGGCCCGTGACGGCCAACCGCCCACTGGAGAGCGCCCATAAAAAAGCCGCTCCGAAGAGCGGCTTGCAGCAGAAGTGGATCCCGTCAGGCCGGGGTCTTGCTGGTCCCGAAGTAGTCGGCCAGGAAGTCGTCGAACGACAGGCTGTCGCTGCGCTCGCGTTCCCGCTGCTTGGCCAGCGAGTCGCGTGCCTCGCCGGCAAAGTAGGCCTCGTCCCAGTACTGCAGCTCACCGGCCAGCATCTCTTCCCGGTAGCGGTTGGCCAGCTCGTCGCCGAAGCAGCCGTTGTCCTGGCCGCTCTCCAGCAACTGCTTGAGCAGGCGGGCGGAGTAGGTAAGCTCGGGGTTGAGCAGCTTCTCGCGATGCATTGCCAGGGTCTCGCGGTAGCGATTGCGACCGCAGCAGCGATCCAGCAGCGCGGCGACCTCGGCCAGCTCGTCGAACAGCTTGAGGCCGTACTCCTTCAGGCCGATGGCATGACCCTGCTCGTCTTCCAGCTCGAGGCCGGGACGACGCCCCTCCAGCACCACCTTGGTCTGGTTGCGGCGATTGCGGGCAATCTCCTCGTCGCCCAGCACCGGGGACGGGCGCAGCAGGCACCACACCAGGAACAGGTCGAAGAAGCGGATCTGATCCACCTCGATGCCGTACGGGGTGAAGGGGTTCACGTCCACGGTGCGCAGTTCGATGTACTCGATACCGCGCTGCTCCAGCGCATCCGACGGCTTCTCGCCGCTGCGCGGGGTACGCTTGGGCCGGATCGGGGCGTACAGCTCGTTCTCCAGCTGCAGCACGTTGTCGTTGAGCTGGCGGTATTCGCCGTTCACCTTGACGCCGATCTTGGCGAAGTCGGGATCATGGGTGTTGATGGCGCGACGCAGGCTGCTGACATAGGCCGGCAGGCTGTCGTGGCTGATCTTGAGCCCCGCCTGGGCGCTGTTGGTGTAGCCCAGATCGGACAGCCGCAGCGCGGTGGCATAAGGCAGGTAGAGGGTGCCCTTGCCGGTCTTCTGGAACGGCAGATTGCTCTTGCGCCCCTTCAGGAAGGAGTCGCAGATGGCCGGCGAGGCGCCGAACAGATAGGGCACCAGCCAGCCGAAGCGGTAGACGTTGCGGATCAGCCCCATGTACTTGTCGGAGATGAAGCGCTGGCTGCAGCACCCCTCGCACACCAGCTCCTGCCACTCGCACCAGAAGCTGTCCGGCATGGAGAAGTTGAAGTGCACCCCGGCGATCACCTGCATCAGGCTGCCGTAGCGGTTCTTCAACCCCTGCCGGTAGAGGGTCTTCATCCGGCCGATGTTGGAGCTGCCGTACTGGGCCAGCCGGATGTTCTCCTCGTCGCCGACGAAGCAGGGCATGGAGAGTGGCCAGATCCGCTCATCACCGAGATGGTGGATGGTGTGACGGTGGATGTCGCCAAGCTGTTCCATCAGGCTGTCGATGGAGTCGGTGGCCGGCGTGATGAACTCCAGCAGGCTCTCCGAGTAGTCGGTGGTGATGTTGGCATGGGTCAGCGCCGAGCCCAGACTGCGGGGGTGATCGGTCTGGGCCAGGGTTCCCTGTGGGGTGATGCGCAGACATTCACGTTCGATCCCGCGCCGGATCCCCTTGAGGGCGGTCAGCCGTTCCGGCGAACCCAGGGCGGTCAACAACTCGGTGAGTGACAAGCTTGTCGTAGTCATATTCACGGCTCATGTGTGGCCGCCCCACAGGGGGGCGGCGCTCTTTATTATGTAGCGCCCTCAGGGCAGCTGCAGCGGATAGATGGGAAGATGAAGCTCCTTCAAGGGTTTTTCAAGCTTTTGCTTGTCCCCCACCACCACAATCACCATCTCGGCCGGGTCAAGCCAGCGTGCCGCACTGGCCTTGAGCGTTTCGGCCGACACCGTCTTGATCAGGTTGTTCTGGGCCTGCACATAGTCCGGCTTCAGGTCGTACATGATCATCTGCAGCAGGAAGCCCGCCTTCTGGCCCAGGGTCTCGTAGGAGAGCGCATCCTGCTGGGAGACGGCGCTGCGCATGTAGGCGAGCTCCACCGGAGTCGGCCCGTTCTTGCGGTAGTTGTCCATCTCCTTGAGGAACTGGCGGATGGCATCCACGGTCGCATCGGCCCGCACGTTGGCACCGGTGGCGAAGGTACCCGCCTCCCGGTTGGCGGAGAAGCCCGAGCTGGCACCATAGGTGTAGCCCTTGTCTTCGCGCAGGTTGAGGTTGATGCGGCTGTTGAAGTTGCCACCCAGGTTGAAGTTCATCAGCCCGGCGGTGAAGTAGTTACCCGTGGTATCGAACGGCATGGCGCGGCGACCGATGCGGATCACCGACTGGGGCGCCCCCGGCTTGTCCACCAGATAGATGCCCGGCTTGGCCTGCTCGCCCGCCGGCTTGAGGCTGCCCAGAGAGGGCTCGGCCCCCTTCCACTGGGTCAGGAAGGCGAGTTGATCCTCCACCTGGGCCTGGGTCACGTCACCCACCACCACCACCTTGGCGTTGGTCGGGTTGTAGTAGTTCTGGTAGAAGCGCTTCACGTCCGCCAGGGTCAGCTTCTCGACGTCGGCCAGCACACCGTCACCCGGTTGACCGAGGCGGTTCTGCTTGCCGTAGACCAGCTCGCGGAATGCCTGACCGGCCAGCCACTCCGGCTGTTGCTCGCTCTGCTTCATCCCTTGCAGCATCTGCGCCTTGACCCGCTCGAAGTCGGCTTCGCGCATGCCGGGCCGCTCAAACACCTCGCGCACCAGCGCCAGGGTCTGCGGCAGCTTGTCGGTCAGGCTGCTGATGGTGACCAGGTTGTTGTACTGGGCGCTGGAGACGCTGACGCTGGAGCCGAGCTTTTGCAGCTCGTCGCTGAGCTGGGCCTCGGTCAGGCGCACCGAGCCCTGCCCCATCATGCTGGCGGTGAGGCTGGCCAGCCCCAGCTCGCCCTTGCCCTCGGCCCGCATGCCGCCCGGCAGGGCGACCATGATGGAGACGGCGGGGATTTCGTCGCTCTGGGTGCCGATGATCTCGATCCCCTTGTCGAGCTTGCCGTGCCAGATGGCCGGCACCTTGACGCTCACCGCATCGGCCGCCTTGGGCTGCACGCTGCGATCGAAGTCGTCTTTCACCGGTCGCTCGGCCAGCACCTTGTCATGCTTGCTGTAATCCGGCAGCTCGCGCTTGGCCGGGGTGAAGTTGGGCTTGGCTGCCTGCCAGTCGCTCTTGCCCTTGGGCACCACGCTCAGCACCACCGCCGGCTTGTTCAGGATGAACTTGTCGTAGGCGGTCTTGACCTGCTCCGGGGTCACCTTGCCGATGGCATCCAGGCTCTTGAACACATAGTTGGGATCCTGGGCGAACACCTGACCCATGGCGAGTTGGCTCACCTTGCCGGAGACGCTGTCCAGACCCCAGATGGCCGAGGCGCGATAGCTGTTGATCGCCTTCTCCAGATCCTCCGGCTTGAGGCCGCGACCGGCGAACTCGCCGATCACCTTGTCCACCTCGCTCTTGAGGGTCTTCAGGCTGCCGTCCACCGCCGGGTTGGGATAGGCGTAGACGGTCAGGGTGCAGGCCAACTCCTCGCAGTAGTGGGAGGCGCCCGCATCAATCGCCTTGCCGCTCTTGACCAGCGACTGGTAAAGCATGGAGCTGGCGCTGCCGCCCAGCACGTCGGCAAACATGTCGAGCGCCGGCTCCTGCGGATCGCCGAGCGACACGGTCGGGTAACTGATGTAGAGCAGCGGCAGGTGCACCTTGTCCTCAAGCGTCACGTAACGGGTCTCGGGCAGGGTGACGGGCGCAGGGGTCGGCTCGGCCACATCCGGGCCGCGCGGGATGGAGCCGAAATACTGCTCAATCCAGGCCAGCGCCTGCTTGGTGTCGAAGTCGCCGCCCAGGGTCAGGGTGGCGTTGTTGGGGCCGTACCAGCGCAGGAAAAACTGCTTGAGGTCGTTGACGTCGACCCGGTCGAGATCCTCCACGTAGCCGATGGGCTGCCAGGAGTAAGGGTGGGTGCGCGGGTAGAGCGCCTCCCCCACCTTCTCGCTCACCAGACCGTAAGGCTGGTTGTCGATGCGCTGGGCCCGCTCGTTCTTGACGGTAGCGCGCTGGATCTCGAACTTCTTCTGGCTCACCGCATCGAGCAAAAAGCCCATGCGGTCGGCCTCCAGCCACAGCACCTTCTCCAGCTGGTTGGCCGGCACGGTCTCGTAGTAGTTGGTGCGGTCCTTGTTGGTGGTGCCGTTCATGTCACCGCCAGCTTCGTTGATGATCCGCATGTGCTCCTGATCCCCCACATGCTTGGAGCCCTGGAACATCATGTGCTCGAAGAAGTGGGCGAAACCGGACTTGCCCACCTGCTCGCGGGCCGAGCCCACGTGGTAGGTGACGTCCAGGTGCACCAGGGGATCGGATTTGTCGGGCGCCAGAATGACGGTCAGGCCGTTGTCCAGCTTGTACATCTGGTAGGGAATGCCGAGCTTGCCCTCTTCCTTGACCTGTTCCGACACCAGGGTGGGTGCCGCCAGCACGGGCAGGGAGAAGCCCAGAAGCATGCTTAATGGAATGAGTTTGTTCACGGTTACCTCGTGAGTGAAGCTAGAAGATCTGCCTGGCCAGCAGAAAGACCAGGGCATAACGCAACAATTTGCCGAGCCCGATGAGAATGAGAGAGCGCCAGAAGGAGAGGCGCAGCCAGCCGGCCAGCAGACAGAGACCATCGCCGATCACCGGCGTCCAGGCCAGCAGCAGACACCAGTGGCCATGTTGTTTGAGCCAGCCGAGGGCTTTTTGTTCCCCACGGCCTTGAAAATCTTCCGATTTTTTCTTGAAGGTGGCGAGCCAGCCGAGCCACCAGGTGGTCATGGAGCCGAGGGTGTTGCCCAGCGTCGCCCACAGCAGCAGGCTGGCCATGCTCCATTCCCCCTTGGTCGCCATGGCCCCCAGCAGCACTTCCGAGCTGCCGGGCAGCAGGGTGGCGGAGGTGAAGGAGCTCAGAAACAGCCAGCCGAGCCCCAGCTCGGTGATGCCGTTCATCCGGCCAGAGCGTCCGCGGCGGGCATGCGCAGCAACAGCTTGCCACGCACGTGGCCCTGCTCGATGGCCTGATGGGCCAGCGCCCCCTCGGCCAGGGCATACTCGCCGGCGACCATGACCTGAACCTCGCCCTGACGCAGCAGGGTCAGCATCTGGCTCAGCTGCTGGCGGTCGGGGTGTACCAGCATGCCGAGCACCTCGATGGCGCTGCCGGCCGCGGCATCCTTGATCTGCTGGGCGGTGATGGTGGGCACCGTCACCAGCCGGCCACCCGGCTTGACGCAGGCCAGCGCCGCCTTGCCGCTCTCGCCACCTACCAGATCCAGCACCAGATCGACCTGACCGCCGGCCACCACTTGGGCTACCCAGTCTGCGTCATGGTAATCCACCATCCCACTGGCCCCCAGCCCGTGCAGGAAGCTGTGGTTGGCGCGACTCGCCGTCGCCACTACCTCGGCGCCATAAGCGCTGGCAAACTGCACCGCCAGGTGGCCGACACCGCCGGCACCGGCCAGGATCAGCACCCGTTGCCCTGCCTTGAGGGCGCCGTGTTCAAACAGCCCCTGCCAGGCGGTGAGGCCCGCCAGCGGCAGCGCCGCCCCCTGTCTGAGGCCAATATTCTCCAGCCTGACCAGCTCCTCCTCACGCGCCACCACGGACTCGCCGTAACCGCCGGCCGCGAGGGGAAAGCCCACCATGCCGCACACTCGATCCCCCTCGGCCAGCGCGGTGACGCCGGGGCCTATCTTCTCCACCACCCCGGCCACGTCATAGCCCGGCGTCCAGGGCAGCTTGTCCTTGTTCTGGGCCGCCGCCCAGCCGAGGCCGGCCCGGGTCTTGGCATCGATGGGGTTGACCCCCGCAAAGCAGATGCGCACCCGCACTTCGCCGTCGGCTGGCACCTTGTCCAGGGAAGGGTTGAGCCGAAGTACCGAGGGGTCGCCGAATGCGGTAATCTGTAGCTGCGTCATTGCACAATCCATCCTGTTGATTGATCAAGGGTCAACAGAATAACAGCGAGGACACCATGGCTCGAATGTTTCTTATTCCTCTGTTGCTGGCCCTCGGGTGGTGGGCGTTTCTGCTCTACTTCCGCATCCCGCTCAAACAGGGGGCCAAGGGCTTTTACTGGATCATCGGCATCGGCGGCGGGCTGGCCGCTTTCCTCAGCCTGATGATGGTGCTGACCCACTAGCACAGCCCCCGTGCGGCAATAAAAAGGCCACCCTGTGGTGGCCTGATGATCAACTCCCCTGCGAGCTGAGATGGTAGTGGCGGTTGCTGCCCTGCCCCAGCACCCCCTGGGCCAGCAGATGCTGGAACACCCGGTCCACCTCCTCCAGCGACAGCGACAGCGCCTCTGCGACCCGCCGCTTGCTGCACTTGAGCTCGCCGCTCTCCAGCGCGCTGCGCACCTGAGCCACCACCTCCGGCTCGGGCTCCGGTCTGGCCATCACGGCGGGCACCATGGCCGCCGCCTCAGCCTGGCGGGCCAGGGTCTGCTCCCTGGCCTGCTGCCACAGCCAGCTGCGACGAAAGCGGTTCTCCTCGCCGATCAGGCTGACGAAGAAGGCGCCAAACACGTCGAGCAGCACGGAGAGGAAGCAGACCAGCAGAAACTGCACCTGGCTGATGCTCATGCCCACCCCGTCCGCCAGACTGCTCATCAGCCCCAGCATGGAGGACTGCTCGTTGACCGGCTTGGCGTCCCGCTCCTGGCGCAGCTCGTCCTGACGCAGCCTGAGCTTGGTGTTGGCCTGCTGCAACCCGCTGACGCCGCTGGAGATACGCGCCATCTCGATGTACTTGCGGGCCGCCTCCTCGTTGAGCTGGATCTGCCGCTCTATGCTGGCGATCTGCTCGTCGAAGCGGGCGATCTCCCGCTCATGGCGCGCCTGCTGGTTGAGGATGGTGTTGGTGGCGCTGTTGATGCCGCCGATGCTGCCACCGATGGAAATGGCGGCCAGCACGCTGTAGAACAGCAGCGACCAGAAGGCCCCGCTCAGCTCCCGCCGCGCCTTGCACTCACCATACTCGTACCAGACGTAGAACTTGCCCAGCTCGAAGATGATGGCCAGGCCGCCGAACAGCCACTTCATCAGGGGGTTCTCGTCGATGGAGAGAAACAGCAGCAGGGAGAAGACGATGGAGGCCAGAATGGCCAGCCCGGTAAAACTGTACACCGTGGTCAATGCGAACCACCCCTTGGGGTAGCGCAGCACGGTAGAAGTCTGTGTAGTCATGATGAAGGGGGTGCGATATGCAGGAAAAGTTGGCTGCCGATTATAGTCAGCCGAGCCACAGAATGAAGGCTAATCACTTGAATTGACTCAGATACCTTCACAAACGGACAGGCTGCGACCAGATTGGGCAAATTGTCGACGCCTCCCCGTTGTCTGCCGCGGCAACCCCCGCTAGCCTGATCTCCTGCCCACCCGCGGCAAGCCGGCATGACATGCCCGCCAACTGATGTCGTGCCTGGTTCCGGCCCGGTTAAGGCGCCAGCTTCTACACTGAGACCAATCCTTCCGCACTCGAGGTCATCATGCACAAATCCATACTGCTGCTCTCCCTGCTGCTCGTCCAAGGCGTGGCCGTGGCGGCGCCCCCCTCCAAGAACAACGATGGCGTCAAACTCTCCACCGACGACATCAAGCTGGACATCAACTGGGATCAGAAAGAGTACGACTGGTGGCAAAATAACTGCCTGGATCTCGGCATCGGCGACAGCCGCATCCAGCTCAACTGCGACAAGATGGACGGCAAATACCGGGACCACTACAACCGCAGCATCCACAGCGGCAACAACCCGGGCCAGGGCCACAACAAGCAAAAAGGCAACGGCAACGGCAACGGCAACGGCAACGGCAAGAAGAATTGATCGTCATCCCCGTTACCCTGACACAGGGGCCGAGGCCCCTGTGTCCATTTCTCTACCAGTAGTTCTCCGCACTGATGTTGCCGGGCGCCCGCCGCAGGTTCTTGGCCAGCCCCAATGACAGCAGGGTCTGCTGGGTCTCCTTCACCATGGCCGGGTTGCCGCAGATCAGCACCTGACTCAGCTCGGGAGCAAATTCCAGCCCGACCCGCGCCTGCAACCGACCGTCGGCGATGGCGGCCGGGATCCGCCCTGCCATCGCCTCGGGCCATTCCTCCCGGCTGACGAAGGGCACATAGCGAAAACGCTCGCCGTGGCGGGCGGCAAAACCCGCGATAAGCTCCCGATAGCTCAGCTCTTCCCCCTTGCGCACCCCGTGCACCAGCACCAGATTCTCGAAACGGGCGAAGGCTTCCCCGTCGGCCAGCATGGAGAGGAAGGGGCCGATGGCGGTGCCGGTGGAGAGCAGCCAGAGATCGCGCCCGGCCGGTATCTCGTCCAGGGTCAGAAAACCGGTCGCCAGGGACTGCACCAGCAGGCTGTCGCCCGCTTGCAGTGAACCGAGGGACGGAGTCAGTTCCCCATCGGGGATTTCGACGAAATAGAACTCGTGATAGGGGGCAGACGGGGGATTGACGAAGGAGTAGGCCCGCTGGACGCGGCGATCGCCCTGCTCGAGGGCCAGTTTGGTGAATTGCCCCGCCTTGTAGGGGGCCAGCTCGGCCGCCACACGCAGGGAGAACAGGGTGGGCGTCCACTCGATACGCTCAAGGACGCGACCTTCGACCCAGGCCATAGGGATCTCCTCCAGAAGAACGGATCCTTACTCTAACCCTGGGCCTGAAAATAAAAAACCCGCGCAAGTGCGCGGGTTTTTTCTGCAAAAGCGAATCGCTATTACAGGGCAACAACCTGGATCTGTACGGTTGCTTTGACGTCAGCGTGCAGCTGAACAACAACTTCGTAGTCACCGGTGTTACGCAGAACGTTGCCCATGCGGACTTCGCTCTTGGCAACGGCTACGCCGGCAGCAGTGATGGCTTCAGCCACGTCACGGGTACCGATGGAACCGAACAGCTTGCCTTCGTCGCCAGACTTGGAGGCGATAACAACGGCAGCCAGTTCACCCAGCTTGGCAGCGCGCTCTTCAGCGGCAGCTTTACCGGCAGCCAGTTTGGCTTCCAGTTCAGCACGGCGAGCATCGAAGGTCTCGATGTTGGCCTTGGTAGCCATAACAGCTTTGCCTTGCGGGATCAGGTAGTTACGGGCATAACCAGCTTTCACGGAAACTTGGTCACCCAGACCGCCCAGTTTGGCGATTTTGTCGAGCAGGATAACTTGCATTACCTTTCCTCTATAAATTTCGTTGAGTTAGGCTTAAGCGCCGGACCGATTCTTACTTGTTGTGCAGATCGGTGTACGGCAGCAGAGCCAGGTAACGAGCACGCTTGATGGCGCGTGCCAGCTGACGCTGATACTTGGCGCGGGTACCGGTGATACGGCTCGGTACGATCTTGCCAGATTCAGTGATGTAGTTTTTCAGAGTAACGATATCTTTGTAGTCGATCTCGGTAACGTTCTCGGCGGTGAAGCGGCAGAACTTACGACGACGGAAATAACGTGCCATGGCCTTTATCCTCTAGTCAGTGATCCAGAATTACTCTTCGGAAGCAGCTTCAGTAGCTTCTTCGCGGCGCTCGTCGTCACGACGGGTGAAGCGCTCTTCCTTGGCCTTGGCCATCGGAGAAACTTCAGTCACGGCGTGCTTGGTGCGCATGATCATGTTGCGGATAACGGCATCGTTGAAGCGGAAGTTGGTTTCCAGCTCATCGATAACGGCTTGCTCTGCTTCTACGTTCATCAGAACGTAGTGGGCTTTGTGCAGTTTGTCGATCGGGTAAGCCAGCTGACGACGGCCCCAATCTTCCAGGCGATGAATGGTACCACCGGAGGTGGTGATGGCGCCGGTGTAACGCTCGATCATGCCAGGTACTTGCTCGCTCTGGTCCGGATGAACCATGAAGACGATTTCGTAATGACGCATTTTAGCTCCTTACGGATTAATTCAGCCTCCGCCCAGGTGCAGCCAGACCTCGGAGGCAAGGAACATAATGGTGTTTAGACGCTGCTTTTCTAGGGCGGCGTATTGTACAAAATCCCATCCCCCACTGCAACCAGCCGCCACCGATGTTTTTATCTATGAGAACAATACAAAACTTCAATTGATAATAATTATCATTTAGATCTATTCTATCTCCATGCACTTATGGAGGCTGATACCATGCAACCCGCGCTGACCACGGCCATCCCGGCCCGCAAATTCAAACTGACCCTGCTCGGGCCGGCCTTTATTGCCGCCATCGGCTACATAGATCCGGGCAACTTCGCCACCAACATTCAGGCCGGTTCCACCTTCGGCTACCAGCTGCTGTGGGTAGTGGTATGGGCTAACCTGATGGCCATGCTGGTGCAGACCCTCTCGGCCAAACTCGGCATCGTCACCGGCAAGAACCTGGCGGAGCACATTCGCGACCGGCTGCCCAAGCCGGCGGTCTGGGCCTACTGGGTACAGGCGGAGATCATCGCCATGGCCACCGATCTGGCCGAATTCATCGGTGCGGCCGTGGGCTTCAAGCTGCTGCTCGGGGTCACCCTGCTGGAAGGAGCCGGCATCACCGCCGTGGTCACCTGGGGCATTCTGATGCTGCAGTCCCGCGGCCAGAAACCGCTGGAGTTCGTGGTGGGCGGCCTGCTGCTGTTCGTGGCGGCGGCCTACATCGTCGAGCTGGTGTTCTCCCGTCCCCACCTGCCGAGCCTGCTGGAGGGCGCCCTCTTCCCCGGCCTGCCCAACAGCGACGCCGTCTATCTGGCGGCCGGCGTGCTCGGTGCCACCGTGATGCCCCATGTCATCTACCTGCACTCGGCACTGACCCAGCACACCCAGGATCAGGGCTCGATCCCCCAGCGGCTGCACACCACCCGGGTCGACGTGGCCATCGCCATGACCATCGCCGGCTTCGTCAACCTGGCCATGATGGCCATGGCGGCAGCCGCCTTCCACAGCTCCGGCAACCAGCAGGTAGCCGAGCTGGAGTCGGCCTACCAGACCCTGACCCCGCTGCTGGGCCAGGCGGCCGCCACCCTGTTCGGCCTCTCGCTGGTCGCCTCCGGCATCAGCTCTACCGTGGTGGGCACGCTGGCCGGCCAAGTGGTGATGCAGGGCTTCGTGCGCTTCACCATCCCGCTCTGGCTGCGCCGCGCCATCACCATGGCCCCCGCCTTCGTGGTGATCGCCATGGGCCTCAACACCACCGATATCCTGGTGCTGAGCCAGGTGGTGCTGAGCTTCGGCATCGCGCTGGCGCTCATTCCGCTGCTGATGCTGACCGGCGATCGCGCCCTGATGGGGGAGTATCGCAACCACCCGGTGACACAGGCGGTCGGCCGCCTTATCGTCGCCCTGGTGATCGGGCTCAACGCCTACCTGCTGGTCGCCATGATCTAGCCCTCCCCCCCTCCTCAGGCCGGTTCGTTAACCGAGGTTAATGAGCCGGCCTGCGCTTTGGCGTATGCTGGCGGCTCTCTTCCTCTTCGATTTACGGGAGCCATCCATGCCACATACCCGAGCCAGCTTCGTGCTGGGCCACCATCAGGAGCAGGCCAGCGTCATCTGCTGCCAGAGCGGCGACACCAGCCTGCTGGTCACCGACCTCACCCCCTTTCATCCCCAGAGCCACCTCTGGCCCGATCAGCCGGGTGACGTGGGTACCGTGCATTGGGAGGGTGGCGAAGCGGTCGTCGGCCCCTGCCGCATGGGGGCCATCAGCCCGGATGGGGAGCTGTTCGTCGACCAGGCGATCCCGGTCAAGCGGGGCGCAGAAGGGTGGCACTTCGTAGTGGTGCACCCGCTGGCTGGTCACTGTGCGCTGCCAGTCGGCAGCCAGGTGACACTGCGGGTGGATGCCGAGGCCCGCCACGCCCTGAGCCTGGGCCACAGCGGCTGTCATCTGGCGGCACTGGCGCTCAACCGGGCGCTGATGCCTTACTGGCGCAAGGAGGTCAGCGAGCGGGACGCGCTGGACCAACCGGACTTCGATCGCCTCGCCATCCAGACCTCGCGGGTCGAGCCCATGGGCTCGCGCGAGCAGTACCGGATCGGCAAGAGCCTGCGCAAGAAGGGAGTCAACAGCGAGGCGCTGCTGGCAGACCTGCCGCAGATAGAAGAGAGGATCAACCAGCAGTTGGCAGACTGGCTGGCGGCCGGTGGCGAGATCCGCCGCAGCCGGGCCGGCGAGGCGATCATCGACTCCCGTTACTGGCACTGCTCGCTGGAAGGCCGGGAGGTCACCATCCCCTGTGGCGGCACCCACGTGGGTAGCCTGGCCGAACTGGGGCAGGTCCAGGTACAACTGGCCTCCTGTGAGGAGGGGTTCACCCTCACGACCCGGGTCACTCCCTGACCGGCCGGCCCGGATGCCTTAAGCCGCCTCCCCCTAGCCGAGGCGGATCAGCAGGATGCCGCCCAGGATCACCAGGGCGGCCAGCAACCGGACCCGCCCCAGCGTCTCCCCCAGCCAACCCCAGGAGAGCAGCACCGCAAACAGCACGCTGCTCTCGCGCAGGGCCGCCACCAAGCCGATGGGCGCCTTGGTCATGGCCCAGATGACGATCCCGTAGGCCAACAGCGACAGGGCGCCCCCGATGGCTCCGCTGCGCCACGCCGCAGGCCCCAGCTCGCGCCAGGCGGTGCGACTCTGCCAGCGCATCAGCAGCGGCATCATCAGCGCGGTGAGGGCGAACAACCAGAGGGTGTAACGTATCGGCTCACCGGCCGAGCGGGCTCCCGCCCCATCGGACAGGGTGTAGGAGGCGGTAAACAGCGCCGTGATGAGCACCGCCTGCAGCGCGGCCGGCGCCAGCCGCAGACCACCTCGCCACGCCATCAGCAGCACGCCACTCACCAGCACCACGGCTCCCGTCACCGCCACCATTCCCGGCACTTCACCCAGCAGCAGGGCCCCGAACAGCAGGGTCACCAGCGGGGCACTGCCTCGGGCCAGCGGATAGATCTGGCCGAACTCACCTAGCCGATAGGCCCGACCGAGAAAAAGACAGTAGCCGCAGTGCAGCAGGATGGAGAGCGCCAGCCAGGGATATTCGGCCGCCACCGGCCAGCCCACCAAGGGCAGCAAGGGGGCGGCAAACAGGCCGGAGCAGAGGGAGACCAGCAAGACGCTGACGCGCCCCTCGGCCTGGCGCTTGGCCAGCGCATTCCAGAGTGCATGCAGCAGGGCGGCCAACAGGATGGCAGCAAAGATGGTAGGGGTCACGACAGGGTTCCGATAGCAACAGGCCGCCCAGCATAGCCGGTTTGCCCGGCGATGACAGAGAGCGGCCTCATAAGATGCCTGTTTTTCTCACCCATCGGCCTGCTGCCGATGGGCCTGGCCTCAGCGCAATCGGCGCTGCCAGTGAATGGCCAGCAGGATGAAGCTCACCCCGACCCAGAGGTTCCACGCCGGGATCTCGCCAAACAGCCAGACCCCCAGCAGCACCACGAACATCAGGCCCGAGTACTCGGTCGCCGCGATGCGGTTGGCTTCAACCTGGCGATAGGCGTAGAAGCAGCTGGCGTGATAGAGCAGCTGCATGATGCCACTGCCGCCGATCAGCACCAGCAGTCGCCAGTCCACCGGCTGCCATTGATGTACCGCCAGCCCGGCGGTCAACGGCAGAGCCAGCAGATTGGCCCAGAACAGGGTCGCTACCACCGAGATCCCGGCTGGCAACTTGCGCCCCGTGATGTTGAACAGCGCCAGAGTGAAGGCGGTCACCAGGGCGCCCAGCCCGGCCAGATGAAAATCCCCCGGCCGCAGCACGAACACCACGCCGAGCAGCCCCATGCCTCCCAGCAGCCAGACGCGGGAATTGATCTTCTCCTTGAGCAGCCAGGCCGCCAGCGGCAGCGTCAGCAACGGGGAGACGTAGAAGATGGCGTTGGCCGTGGCCAGCGGCAGCTGGGTCAGGGCCAGCATCATGCCGCCCCCGCCGAGCAGGCAGAGGTGGCCGCGCAGCAGGTGCCACTTCCAGGCACCCAGCCCCCAGGCTGAGCGCGGAACCCGCAGCATGAAGGGCAGCAGCACCAGCAGGGTCAGCAGCTGGCGCAGGAACATGTATTGGAAGGGGCTGAAGCCTGGGCCGATCAGCTTGACCAGCACGTCGGAGAAGGCCTGGGCCAGATTGCCCAGCACCAGGGTGATGATGGCGAAGGTTTGCAGGTCCAGTGCGAACCGCTTGCGCAACAACTCCATCAGCGACAGCCACTCGAGTGGCGAACGCTAATAAAATGGCTCAACGGCTCAATCGCTGAATCTTGTTCTGAATTAATGGGGTAAAAGACCATTTTTAAAACCTATCCATCGATTGTTGCCGATTAATCACTCAGAGGGTACCCACTAACATGGCGCCGAGCACCCGTTTTCTTTACTACCTCAAGACATAATAATTTCATTGTTATGCTTAAAAGGTATTAAGAGGAGCTCATGCCGATGTGGGGAATGTCATCTTCCAGATAGGGTTCACCCACGGCGGTGAAGCCGTGACGACCGTAGAAACCTTGCAGGTGTGCCTGGGCCCCGAGGTAGATGCTGACCCCTGGCCACAGCCGGGCACACTCCTGCAACGCCTGCTGCATCAGCCGATGACCAAGCCCATCACCTCTCGCCTCGGGCGCCGTCACTACCCGACCGATCACCACCTGCTGCGCCTTGGCCACGCCGGGCGCCATCAGCCTGGCATAGGCCACCAGTGCCCCATCCTGCCAGCCGAGCAGGTGCAGCACGTCGGGGCGCTTGTCGACCCCGTCCAGATCGAGAAAGACGCAGGTCTGCTCCACCACGAAGACCCGGGATCTCAGGGTGAGCAGTTCATAGAGTTCGTTGACATCGAGTTGTTCAAAAGACTTGAGAGACCAGTTCATGGGGGTTCCTTGCTCATGATGAGAAGGGCAGCATAGCCAGCCGCACGCGAGCCGGCATTAACCTTTGTTAAGATCCTTCAGCCGTTTGCGAATGCGGCTCAGGCTGATGGGGGTGATGCCCAGATAAGCGGCGATCTGGTGATCGGGCACCCTGGCCTCCAGCGCGGGAAAACTGCGCAAAAAGTGTTGATAACGGGCCTGCGGGCTTTCGGTCAGCAGCAGCAGCTCTTTCTCCTCCTTGATGCGCAGTTGCACCGCCAGCAGATGCTGATACCAGGCGGGCCAGCAGGAGAGCGTGCGCAGGTCGGCCAGATTGAACAACAAGAGCCGACAGGGCTCCAGCGCCTCCACGCTGTAGCGGGCCGGCTTGCCACTGAGCAGGTGGTGGAAGTCGAGGAACTCGTCCCCCTCCCAGTAGAACTCCTTGATGTACTCGCGGCCATCCGCCAGCACCACCTTGGCCCGCAGCAGCCCCTGCTCCACCATCACCAGCAGATCGGGTCGATCGCCAGCATGCCAGAGGCAGGCACGGGGGCTCAGGGTCAGCGGCCGGGCAAAAGAGAGGAGGCGCGCGGCCTCCTGCTCATCTGTGACCCGATTCCGGCAAAACGGGGGTCTGTCCATTCAGCTCGCCTCAGGCACGACGCTGGCGCACGGCTTCGAACAGGCAGACACCGGTCGCTACCGAGACGTTGAGGCTGGATACCGCCCCCGCCATCGGGATGCTCACCAGCTCGTCGCAGTGCTCGCGGGTGAGGCGCCGCATCCCCTTGCCCTCTGCGCCCATCACCAGCGCCATCGGGCCGGTCAGCTTGGCCTGGAACACGTCGTGATCCGCCTCACCGGCAGTGCCGACCAGCCAGACGCCACGCTCCTGCAGCTCGCGCAGGCTGCGGGCCAGGTTGGTGACCTGAATGAGCGGCACCACTTCGGCGGCGCCACAGGCGACCTTGCGCACAATCGGGGTCAGGCCGGTGGCCTTGTCGCGCGGCACGATCACCGCATGCACCCCGGCCGCATCGGCGCTGCGCAGGCAGGCGCCGAGGTTGTGCGGATCGGTCACCCCGTCCAGCACCAACAGGAAGGGCTGAGTCTGTTGCTCGGCCAACTTGTCCAGCAGGCTGGCCAGGTCGTGCTCGGCCAGCTTCGGCGCCTCTTTCACCCGGGCCATGATGCCCTGGTGATTGTTACCCTCCGCCTTGTCGTCGAGCGTCTTGCGGTTCACGCTCTGCACCTTGAGGCCGAGCGCATCCAGCTCAGCCAGCAGGGGTTGCAGCCGGTCGTCATCGCGCCCCTTGAGGGCCCACACTTCGATGAAACGCTCCGGGGTGCGCTCCAGCAGCGCGGATACAGCGTGAATGCCGTAGATCAGTTCAGTACTCATTTAGTGCTCTTGGCCTTGTCGCGAGCTTTTTTGCTCGGTCGTCTGTTGCTGGGTTTGGCACGGCCGCCCTTGGCAGATTTGCCGTGGTCCTTGCCCTCTTTCTCTTTGCGTTTTTCGTGGCGTTCGGCGCTTTTGGCCTTCTCTTTCTTGATCTCGGCCTGCTTGCGCGCCATCTCTTTGGCGTTCTTGCCGGTTGCCTTGAGCGGCTCTTCCACCATCACGAAGTCGATCTTGCGATCGTCCAGATTCACGCCCATCACCTTGACCCGCACCTTGTCACCCAGACGGTAGCGGCGGCGGAAGTTCTCGCCGATCAGTTGCTGGTGCAGCGGGTCAAACTGGTAGTAGTCGTTGGTGAGGGTGCTGACGTGCACCAGACCGTCGATGTGGATCTCGGCCAGACGCACGAAGAAGCCAAAGCCGGTAACGCTGGCGATGACGCCGTCAAACTCGTCACCCACGTGATCCAGCATGTACTCGCACTTGAGCCAGTCAGCCACGTCGCGAGTGGCGTCATCGGCACGGCGCTCGGTCATGGAACAGTGCTCGCCCATCGGGTCCACTTCTTCCAGCTGGTAGTGGTAACCACCGCTCGGGGTCCACTTGTGGCGCAGGTTGGCCTGCTGCTCCTTGGCGGTCTGATACTTGATCGCCCGGTGCAGGATGAGGTCGGGGTAGCGACGGATCGGCGAGGTGAAGTGCGCGTAGGACTTCAGGGCCAGACCGAAGTGACCGATATTGTCAGCCTGATAGATGGCCTGACGCATGGAGCGCAACAGCATGGTGGAGAGCAGCTCCGCATCCGGGCGCCCTTCGAACTTGGCGGCCAGGTCGGCGAAATCTTTCGGCTCGGGCTCCAGGCCCCCCTTGAGCTCCAGGCCCAGCTCGGCCAAGAAGTCACGGAAGCCGGTCAGACGCTCTTCGCCCGGACGGTCGTGCACCCGGAACAGGGCGGCTGCCTCGTTCTTCTCGATGTAGCGGGCCGCGGCCACGTTCGCCTGGATCATGCACTCTTCGATGATCTTGTGGGCGTCGTTGCGCACCAGCGGCACAATGCGGTCGATCTTGCGCTGGGCGTTGAAGATGAAGCGGGTCTCTTCGCTCTCGAACTCCACAGCACCGCGCTGATGGCGGGCATGCTTGAGCGCCTTGTAGAGGTTGTTGAGCTCTTCGATGTGACCCACCAGTGGCTCGTACTGCTGGCGCAGCTTGGGATCCCCTTCCAGAATGGCCGCCACCTTGGTGTAGGTCATTCGGGCATGGGAGTTCATCACCGCTTCGTAGAACTTGTAGCCGGACATGCGGCCAGCGGCGGAGATGGTCATCTCGCACACCATGCAGAGGCGGTCAACCTGCGGATTGAGCGAGCAAAGGCCGTTGGAGAGCACCTCAGGCAGCATGGGTACCACGAACTCAGGGAAGTAGACCGAGTTGCCGCGCTGGTAGGCTTCGGTATCGAGGGCGGTGCCCGGCTTCACGTAGGCGGAGACGTCGGCAATGGCGACCCACAGGCGCCAGCCGCCACCGCGCTTGGCTTCACAGAAGACGGCGTCATCGAAGTCACGGGCATCTTCCCCGTCGATGGTGACCAGCGGCAGGGCGCGCAGGTCGATACGACCCTCTTTGGCCTTCTCCGGCACCTGTTCGCCGAGACCAGCAACCTCCTTGGTCACCTCTTCCGGCCAAGTGTGCGGAATGCCGTGGGTACGCAGGGCGATCTCGATCTCCATGCCGGGCGCCATGTTTTCACCCAGCACTTCCAGCACGGTACCGACCGCATTGAAACGGGCGGTGGCACGCTGATTGATGCGCACGACCACGACCTGGCTCTGGCGAGCCCCCTTGTTCTCCCCTTCCGGGATGATGATGTCTTGGCCGATGCGGCTGTCATCCGGCACCACGAAGCCGACGCCGTTCTCGACGAAGTAGCGGCCGACGATGTCCGCTTCACGGGATTTGAGCAGACGTACCAGACGTGCCTCCTGGCGCCCCTTGCGGTCGATCTCGGTAGGCTGCACCAGGGCGTAATCGCCGTGCATCAGGCGCTGCATCTCGCGGTTGTTCAGGAACAGATCCGGGCCACCACCCTCGGGGCGCAGAAAACCGAAGCCATCTTTGTGGCCGAGCACATAGCCTTTCACCAGATTCAGACGATCCGGCAGGGCGTAACACTGGTTGCGAGTGAATACCAGCTGACCATCACGCTCCATGGCGCGCAGACGACGGCGCAGGGCTTCCAGCGGCTCTTCTTCGGTCAGCTTGAGGACCTTTGCCAGCTCTTCACGGGACATGGGCTTTTCATGGCCCTTGATGAGGTCGAGGATCATCTCGCGACTGGCGATGGGGTTCTCGTATTTTTCGGCCTCGCGTTCGAGGAAAGGATCTTTTTGAGACATAAGCAGGCCTTAGGGTAGGTGGTAACGGTGCCATTATATCGGAGGGGGGGGCGAATGGCATCCATCGACTGCCTTTTGGCCAATCTCTCTGTCATACTATGCACAGTTTGCAGGCATGATGAGACATGGAACTCATGAGCAAGGACTCGTTCGCCCAATCCGCCGCCTATCTCAAGCAGGCGGTTCCCCTGATGATAAAGTATCAAATCCCCACCACGCCGGATAATTACACCCTTTGGTATAACTACGTGGCGGCCAGCATGCCCGAGCTCAATCAGGCCATCGATCAGGCCATCAAGCTGCAGGGAACCTGCTCTCTCACCACCTGTGAACGCCTCTATCACCAGCACCTCGCCGCGCAAGATGAGCAGCAGATGGAAACCATGAAGCTCAACCTGGCCGCTATGGCCAACGAGCTTGGTCACACCATGCAGGATGCCCTCTCCGACACTGGCATGTTTCAGGACATGCTCGACAAGAGCTTCGACCGGCTGAGCCTCATCGACGACGAGGGGCTAAGCCTGGAGGACACCATGGGGATCCTGCGGGATCTGGTGCGCGAGTCGCGGGATGTGCGCATGTCCACCATGCACTTTCGCAACCAGCTCAGCAGCGCCGAGAAGGAGATCAAGGAGCTGCGCGAGGCGCTCAACGAGACTCGCAAGCTGGCCAACGAGGATGCCCTCACCAGCCTGCTCAACCGGCGCGCCTTCGATCTGGAGATAGAGAGCCTGATCCGCAGCAAGCAGCCTTTCTCCCTGATCCTGTCGGACATAGACCGCTTCAAGAACTTCAACGACGAATATGGCCATCTGCTGGGGGATCAGGTGCTGCGCGCCTTCAGCAAGCGGCTGCGGGAAACCTGCAAGGAGGGCGTCACCGCCTACCGCCTCGGCGGCGAGGAGTTTGCCCTGCTGGTTCCCATGCGCAGTCTGGCGCTGAGCCGCCAGATGGCGGAGAGCCTGCGCCGGGCCATCGAGAAGATGTCGATTCTGGATCGCAAATCGGGCCGGCGCATCGACCACATCACCGCCTCGTTCGGGGTGGGTGAATATAGCGGTCAGGAGACGGGCGACAGCCTGGTCGAACGCACCGACAAGCTGCTCTATAAGGCCAAGGAGCTGGGCCGCAACCGGGTGATGCCGCTGCCATCCTGATTCTGCCAGCACGCAAAAAGGCCGGTCAATGACCGGCCTTTTTCATGTTTACTACCCCAGGAATCAGAGGCTTTGCAGCTTCTCTTCCGGCAGGGCCAGCTCGTCATTGCGGTTGACGCCGATGCCGCGCTCCAGCACGTGGCGGGCGATGGCATGGGCCTCTTCCAGCGAGTGCATGCTGTAGGTGCCGCACTGGTATTCGTTCAGCTCGGGGATCTTGCCCTGCTCCTGCACGGTCAGCACGTCGCTCATGGCGGCCTGCCAGGCGGCACCAACCCGGGCTTCGTCCGGCGCACCGATCAGGCTCATGTAGAAGCCGGTCCGGCAGCCCATGGGGGAGATGTCGATGATCTCCACGCCGTTACCGTTCAGGTGATCACGCATGAAGCCGGCAAACAGGTGCTCGAGGGTGTGGATGCCGCGCTCGGAGAGGATCTCCTGGTTCGGCACGCAGAAACGCAGATCGAACACTGTGATGGTGTCCTTGTTCGGGGTCTGCATGGTCTTGGCCACACGCACCGCCGGCGCAGCCATGCGGGTGTGGTCAACGGTAAAACTGTCCAATAACGGCATTTCTGACTCCTGATTTGGTTACCAGAACCAGCCCCCGCTGGAGAGCTGATCCTTGCATTGTCGATACTGGGCGCCGTAGCGCTGGGCGCGGGCCTCCACCTTGCGGGATGTCTTCATCAGCCATCCCTTGCTGCGGTAGCTGCCACGCCGATAGCCACCCCACCCTTCGTGATAGTTGAGATACTGGCCATACGCATCCCACTTGGAGGTGCCGTTCAGCCGCTGGGCCTTGTGAGTGTACCAGCCCATGAAGTCGATGGCGTCGGCAAAGTCGTCGCGATCGCTCCAGCCGTTGCCGGTTTCCCGCTGGTAGTCGGCCCAGGTTTCATCTTTGACCTGGGCATAGCCGTAGGCGGAGCTGGCCCGCCCGGTCGGGATGAAGAGGAAATACTGCATCGGCGGCTGGGCGTCGTGCACGAAGGAGGACTCCTGATACATCATGGCCATCACCACCTGGATCGGGGTTCCCCACTTCTCGTTCATCTTGAGCGCCGCCTTGTGCCACTCCGGTTTCTCGCGGAAGATCTGGCACAGGTTTTCCGGCTGGGCCGGCGGCCGGGTACTGCAGGCGGTCAGACCGGCCAGCAGGCCGGCCACCGCAACGAGACGCATCCAAGACATCAGCGGGATCGAGTCTCCATTCGTTGGCTCATCACGAGGCACGGCCATCTCATCAGATGGCGTCTTCGTTCTCTTCGCCGGTACGGATACGAATGACGCGCTCCACCTCGCAGACGAAGATCTTGCCGTCACCAATCTTGCCGGTGCGGGCGGTGTTCTGGATCGCTTCCAGGCAGGCATCGAGATCCTCGTCCTGCACCACCAGTTCCACCTTCACCTTGGGCAGGAAGTCGACCATGTACTCGGCGCCGCGATAGAGCTCGGTGTGGCCTTTCTGACGGCCGAAGCCCTTGACCTCGGACACTGTCATGCCGTTGATGCCGATCTCGGCCAGGGCCTCGCGCACATCGTCCAGCTTGAACGGTTTGATGATGGCTTCAATCTTCTTCATGGTGACTCCTTACCAGTTCTGTTTGCCAAACCCGGACGTGATGGGGTAACGGCGATCCTTACCAAAGTTGCGGGCCGTGATGCGGGGCCCGACCGCCGCCTGACGGCGCTTGTATTCGTTGAGATCCACCAGCCGGATCACCTTGCGCACCACCGCCTCTTCGAAGCCCTCCGCCACCATGTCAGCCACGGAGGCATCTTCTTCCACGTAGCGCTTGAGGATGGCATCCAGGATGTCGTAGGGGGGCAGACTGTCTTGATCCACCTGGTCCGGTGCCAATTCTGCCGAAGGCGGGCGGTCGATGACCCGCTGCGGGATCACATAATCGACGGAATTGCGGTATTCGCACAATTTGAAGACCAGTGTCTTGGGGACATCTTTCAGCACGTCGAAGCCGCCGGCCATGTCGCCGTACAGAGTGGCATACCCGACCGCCATCTCACTCTTGTTGCCGGTGGTCAGCACGATGCGACGACGCTTGTTGGAGAGCGCCATCAACAGCACACCGCGGCAGCGCGCCTGCAGGTTCTCTTCGGTGGTGTCGCGGGCTGTCCCTTCAAACAGCGGTGCCAGCTGGGCCATAAAGCCCTCGAACATCGGCTCGATGGAGATGATATTGAACTCTACCCCCATCCGCTCGGCCTGCTCCTTGGCATCTTCCACACTCATCTGGGCGGTGTAGCGGAACGGCATCATCACCGCCTGCACCTTGTCGGCGCCGATGGCATCGGCCGCGATGGCCAGGGTCAGTGCCGAGTCGATGCCGCCGGAGAGGCCCAGCACGGCGCCGTGGAAGCCGTTCTTGGTGACATAGTCGCGCACCGCCAACACCAGCGCCTGATAGATCTCAGCCAAAGGCTCCAGTGGCGCTGCGGGTTCCCGCTCTTTCACCGGCTGCCCATCGGCAAAGCGCACCAGCGCCAGCTCTTCGGCAAAGGGGGCCAGCTTGTGGGTCAGCTCGCCCTGGCTGTTGAACACCTTGGAGCAACCGTCGAAGATCAGCTCGTCCTGACCACATACCTGATTGAGGTAGACCAACGGCAGACCGGTCTGATCGCAGCGCTCGGCCATCAGCTCGCGGCGGATCCATGGTTTTTCCTGATCATAGGGCGAAGCATTGATGGTGAGCAGCAGCTCGGCTCCCGCCGCCTTGGCTGCCAGCGCCGGACCCGGCTGCCAGAGGTCTTCACAGATGAGCAACCCCAGCTGATGACCACGGAAGGGGACCACGCAGGTCTCGGTTGCCGCAGTGAAGTAGCGCTTCTCGTCGAATACCCCGTAGTTGGGCAGATCCTGCTTGAAGTAGCGTGCGACCAGCTTGCCTTGCTCGTAGAGGGAGGCGGCGTTGTAGAGTGCCTCCTCGTCGCGCCAGGGGTGACCCACCAGAATGGCGCAAGCCCCCTGCCATGCCGCGATGCGGGCCAGGGCAGCCTCCACCCGGATCATCAGATCGGCGCGCAGCAGCAGATCTTCCGGCGGATAGCCGGTCAGGGCCAGTTCGGAGCAGACCAGCAGATCGGCACCTTGCCGATCGGCCTCGGCGGCTGCCGCCAGTACCTTGTCACAGTTATCTTCGATGGCGCCTACCGTCAGATTCAACTGGGCAAGCATCAGAGAGAGGGCTTTTGCCATGGCGATGCATCTTGAATTCGAAAATGATGGGGAATGATAAAGAAAAGGCGCTGGCTGTGCCAGCGCCCAAGGCTCAAGGGGTGCAAGTCAGGCTAGTCGCGTTGGTCACTCCATTGTCCACCAGCAGTGAACAGGGGCCGCTCAACACCTGATTGTTGGACTGTTGCGTCATCTGCACGCTGAAGGAGGCTGGCTGCAACATATAGGTGGTGCTGCCCTGGTTGGAATAGGCGAGGTTGATAGCCAGCGTCGAGTTCGCTGGGGCCGTACACAGATAAGCTGCGGGCTGGTTGTTGGCCTGCGGATAGTCGATGCGGCAGGTCGCCCCGGAGTTGGGAGTCGTGATGCTCAGCCTGTTGAACGTATTCTTGCTACACGCTACCGGTGGGGGATTCTTGCCACCCGTCCCTCGGGTCAGACACTGGATCCAGCCACTGACACTGACGGTCGGTACCGTCTGCGATCCTGTATCCACCTTGACCAGCATATCCGCCGTCTGCGCCAGCGACTGGTCCCGTGGCGAGATGAGCGAAGCCGTGATGCCGGAATTCCCCTGATAGGCAGTGACACGCACGGTGACGCTCTGCAGCACCTGGTTGCTGTCCTTGGTCGATTTCTTCGCCGTCATGTAGCCGCGGCTGTAACTGCCGAAATAGTAGTTGTTGAGATCCACCACCGTCTTGACCGTCTCGTTGGTGACAGCGGCATAGTCGGTGGCATTGCCCGTCAGCAAGTTCTGCGGGGCCATGGCCCACTCCGCCAGCATGGTCAGGTTGATGTCCTGAAACGGTACCTTGGTCAGATAGTCCACTGCACTGGTATCAATCCCCACCAGATAGACAGGGTCGAGCACATCCACATAGATGCCGCGGGCGATGAGCTGCGCCGTACCCGTATTGACGGTGATCCCGGTCGTGGTATCGCCCCCGGCTTCCGCGTTGGTAGCCAACCAGGCTGAAAAATCGGTGATGGTCGGCAAGGTGGCGGAGGCCCCCTGGGTCCAGTTCAGGGTCGACTTCTGCCAGTCGATGTAGGTCTTGACCACATACTTGATGTATTTCTGATAACTGGCCTGGTTCGCTGGTTTGGCCAGGAAATCGGCCGTGGTTACCACTACCTTGACCAGGTTCCAGTCAGGCAGGGGGCGATAATAGCCATCCAGCCGGACAAAACGGCAGGCATCCACGTACTTGCCGCTGTTCGCCGTGCTGAGGCTGCTGCTGTAGCGTACCCGGCTGGTGTTGAGCGGAGCATAGAAGTTGGTGAAGCTGGAGCCACTGCCATCGAAGTGATCCTTGCAGCAGCTGGTACAGAGCGTCGGCTGGCCATTGACGCTGCTGTCGAGCGTCCCCGTGGTCTTGGTCTGCAGCGAGCCTGCCTTCCAATAGAGCTGGTTGCTGGCTGAACTGTAGGCCTGACCCGGCAGATAGGCGCTCAGGCTGGAGCCATAACTGCAAGAACAGGAGACGGATGCCATGTCCTGCAGCACCTGCTGGGTGTTGCCACCCGCTGCGGGTTTGTAAGTCACCGTCTCGAACTGGACCAGCTTGCCCACCAGACCATCTTTGGATGTCACGGTCGGCAGTGGCTTGCTGGTCTCCTGTTTGTTGCCATCCCCCAGTTCCACCGAGATGACGTCAGGTGCCACCCCGGGTGTGTAGTTGACCTTGGGGCCTTGCCTCGCCGTATTCAAACCGCCATCCAGCTGATCGGAGCTCAAGGATTCGATGGGTGAAACATTGCCGGCCAGTTGCAGCGCCTGAGCCTGCCCTTCACTGTCCGTCCACCCGACGTTGACCGTGATCGCCTTGCGGCCCGGGTAACTCAGGCGATAGCCCGCCGGTGCCACGTTCTGCCAGGTTGAGCCATTCAGATACTGATTGGTCACCGTCCATCCCACCGAGTAAGCCTCACCCGACAGAGTCACGGCCGCACTGGCCGAGGCTATCTGGTTGTAGGCCGTCAGCGGCGCGGTTGCACTCACCACCCCATTGAAATTGCGAAACTCATCCAGCTTGGACTCCGCCAGTCGCATCGCCGTCTCATAACGCCGGCCATCCTGCGAAACCGTCAGCGCCGACTTGGACATGGCGACCAGGCCAACAATACCCACTCCCAACACCACCAGCGTGATCAGGATCTCCAGCAGGCCAAATCCTTTTTGCCCTTTCATCTCCATATCCCCTTACCAGTCTCGCCAGCTGCCGGGCACCTGATTGACGATCTGGAATGCGGCTCCATTCGAGATGTTGCTCAGGACATCGGCATCATACTTGGCATCGTAGGTACCGTTGGCGTTGCCCAGTTGATAGTTGGAGACCATGGCGCCATGCACGATGGCCCCACCGGTCAGCTTCACGTCCGTCCCGGCGGCTGCGGGGTTGGATGAGTAGGCAAATACCAAGCCATACAGCACCGTATTGCCGTTGACCGCCAGATTGCCATTGCGCACGATGAGAATCACAGGCGCCGTTGCGGAGCCGACATTGGAGGAGGGCTTGCAATCCCCATCCACAATGATGAGTCCAGTTGAGGCAGGACCAAGCGAGCTGCAGTCTGTCAGCTTCTGGGTCGCCCTTGCCTCCAGATTGGCCCAGCCATTGGCATCATCCTTTTCATTGAACAGATACCAGACCAGGTCGGTCGGGAAGGCAGTATCGTTGTCCTTGATATCCGGCTGCTTGTCCCCCTTCTGACTGATGTTGGCCGAACAGCCGCCGTCGTAGTCCCCCTGATGACAGGTCTGCCCGGTCCCCGTTATCAGGTCGACATTGCCGCTGGTCCAGACCGACAGTGGTACTCCCAGCCCGCCACCATTGGGATTGGCCACTATGGTGAAGTTGCCGCCAACCGCCATGCCACCGGCCACGGTCAGAGGCGCGGCAGGAGAGCCGGCCAGTACGCTGAAACGTACGACCTTGGTTTCGACTGCCACCTGGGCCTGACTGTTGCTGAGAGTCGCCTGGGAACGAACCCTTATCGGCGTCACGACCACCGACCCCACCGTGATAGCTGTATCGTCAGAAGATGACAGGGTATAGCTTCCCGTGGTCAAGGTAGTCGTGGCCCCGCTGGTCCTCCAGCTCGGGTCCAGCGTCAACCTCCCCAGTCCATCGGCCAGACCCACTTCCGCCATTGCCATAGCCTGACGATAGAGCACCTCGTTGAGGGTCACTCGCCGATCTGCCACCAGCATCTTGCCCACCAACAGTGAAATGCCCAGCAGGATCAGCACCAGCAACAAAGTGATGGTGAAGGTGGTAAAACCGGCTTGTCGGCTCATGTCAGTACCCATCATTGCGCAGTTTGATATCCCGCTGCAGATTCAGCGTCAGTGCCGGCGTGGTCTTGAACCGCCCGCTCACCATCAATTGCAGCGCCCTCGCCCCACTGACCTGACTGCTTGGCAGGAGCCTGAACGTCATGGCGGTGATTTCTACGGTATCGTCGCTGGAGATCAGACTGCCATTGCCACAGGTCGTGGTACCGGTCCCCTGTTTGATCCCCTTGTCAGCACTGCTGTAGCTGTAAATCAGGGTGTCATCACTGCTCAGCACTCCGTTTTCATCGTTGTCATAGCGCACCCTGATACAGGTATACAGGCCGGAACCCGTCGCGGTTTCACTCATCAGATCCGCTGCCGCATCAAAATAGAAACTGGATCGGCTGCCAGAAGGGGCGGCAAGAAACTGGGTGGCGTTGGCGTCATACCCCGCCCGCTGGATGTCTCGTGCCATCATGTCCGTCAGTAACTGAACTTCCTGGTTCAGGCGGCTGGTCTGCATGGCGGTGTAATTGGCCTTGAGAATGGTGGCAAACAGCGAAATGACTGCGGCCACCAGCAGCAAGCCCGCCACCATGGCCACCATCAGCTCGACCAGGTTGAAACCCCGCACTTTCAGTTGCATGCCACCTCCCCCGCCAGGTTGCTGACGGCACAGGTACGTACCCGCCCAAGGTTGTTGGTGACAACCTTCATACTGGCGGCCGAGGAGCTCACCGTGATGCTGCCGCTTGGCAAGGTACCGCGCCGGGGGGAGAAGCTGATGGGACGTATCTGGCTTGAGGACTCCGTGTAGGTGCCCGTCAGAATGATCCCGGGAAATTCACTGGCATCAGCGCCTTTGCGTCCCTCGATGCTGGAACAGGTGTCGCTGCAACTGGCGCAACTGCCATCGATGCTGATGCGATAGCACCAGCTGTCGGTACCGCTGTTGAACAGGATCATTTGCAAATTGCTGTTGCGTTTGAGCGCTTCGGACTTGAGCAGCATCATGTCGGTGTAGACCGCCTGGGTGGCCGCCTTGACCATCTGATCCTGGCGCAGGGATTGATAACTGGGGATGGCCACAGTCAGCAGCAGGGCGACCAAGGACAGGGCAACCATCAGCTCTATCAGGGTAAAACCGGCGGATCTGCCCTTTCTGCCTTCCATCAGCTCAAGACTCCTTTCTTTTTGCACGTGCCAGTAGGGTCGACTGTCAGTACTATCCTATAGTATCAACCTGTTTCACGAAGCATGCCGCCCCATGAGAATCAAACAGTCCGGAATCACCTTGCTTGAACTGATCGTCGTGGTCGCCATCGTCGCCATCATAGCGTCTGTTGCCTATCCCAGCTTCACCGATGGCTTGCGCAAATCCCGCCGGGCCGAAGCGCTCAAGGGCTTGCTCAGCATGCAGCTGAAACAGGAAGAGTTCCGGGTTTCCAATACCAGTTACAGCGCCACCCCATCCCAGGTGGGCAACCCCACCAGCAGCTACTACGACTTTTCCATTTCAGGTGCTACCGCCACCGGCTATACCCTGATTGCCACCAGCAAGGGGGCACAGGTAGGCGACAAGAGCGGCAGCACCGCCTGCGATACACTGACCCTCAACAAGGCAGATACCAAGACTCCTGCCGCCTGCTGGTGACAGACTACCAGCACTCGGCTGCCGTCATGCTGGCCATCGACACCCCCTGCTGTCCACCCTGGTCAAGGGTCAGCAGGCCGCAAGGATCGCCGTTCATCACTCCGGTCGGGATCGCCGTCAGGGTATAGCTGGCGCCGCTGGCATTGAGCGCCAGATTGTAATAGGCAGTCCCGCCATCCCTGGGCAAGGTAGCCAGCCCGGCGGAGGCCAGGTTGCCACCATCATAGTTGCCGTCGGCGGTAAACTGTCGCTCCATGTATTGCGCCGCCTCCAGCAGGGCGGCCTTGGCCTCTGCCCGCTTGGCAGAGGCCATGTAGCTGTTGTAACTGGGATAGGCGATCACGGTCAGAATGGCCATCACGGCTACCGCAATCATCAGCTCCATCAGGGAAAATCCGCGTTCCATCTCCACCTCTACTCCAGTTGCAACCAGGACTGGCGACCACCCAGATCACCCGCCCCCTCTTCCAGCGTGACCGAAATGTTGCCGCTGGAGCCACTGATGTACTTGCGCTCCATGTCGGCATCTTCCACCACGCTCGGCGTCGTGGTGAGCTCGTCAAACTGCTTGCCGCTGACCGGCACCTTGATGTCGTTGCCGCCACTGTCCTTGATCCCCACATAGTCGTCATCGTTCACGGCTCCATCGCCATTGACGTCGAACACCGAGTAGGTCAAACGCGCCCCCGAGACAGGATCCAGCTCCATCAACCAGGAGCGTCCACCGAAGTCACAGGCGTCCGCCGAGGGGATCAGGGTGTTGAAGATCAGCCGCTTATTGCGATAAAGCATCTCTGAAACGGCTCGCTCCCCCACCCCCTTGCTCAACGCAGGGGATTTGAGCACCAGATACCACCCTTTCTGGCTGGTGTAGTTGACTGCCGTGTTGGACACCACCCTGACATTGAACTTGATGGTGGTGCCATTGGCGGAATACTCGTGGGTAATGCTCTGCTGCAACAGCTGGTTGCTGAGCACGCTAGCCCCCGTATCCCAGATGCCGTAGACGGCCTCCAGCCTGGGAGTTGCCGGCAGCAACTTGTCGTCATTGGTGAAATAGCTGCCCGTTCCCATCAGCACCATGATGCCCCCCTTGGGATGACGGATGGCCAGCGGGCGCATGGTGACGGGTTGACGCGTACTGGCGGAGCAGGTCCCGTTGCACGCCTGAAACAGCGGTTTTGGCTTGTTGCCGGTCTTGAAGGCACTCCCCCACTGGGCGCTGTTGTTGTCGGTCAAATCGAATTTCCACAGATTGCCCTGCAGATCGCCGGCGTAGACATAGTCCGCCACCCGGTCGCCATCCTCGTCTACCGGCAAGGGGGATGAGAGACCATTGGGCTCGCTGGCCGAGCCCACCTGGGTATCTATCTCCTTGATCACCGCGCCGGTCGCCAGATCCAGCACGAACAGGCGCGCCGTTTGGCTGGTGCTGTTGTAGCCGTTGGCCACCAGCGCCACCCATTTGTTGCCGGATTTGACCCGAACCAGGGTCGGCGCGGCCAGCGCCACCCCCATCTCGGTATTGGTAAACTCCCACAACATCTTGTCGGCGGTGAAGTTGTCCGGCGCCGTCACGTCGATGGCAAACACGGCCTTGCCACCGGCACCGGTCGATCCCAGCAGCACGGTTTTCCAGCTGCTGCCAAGATAGGCATCGCCCACCTTGGCTGTGCCATCGACATAGTAACGATGGCTGTAATCCGGCTTGGTCAGCAAGCTCAGATCTCCCAACAGGCTGGCAGGGATGTAGGCCAGGGTCTCCACCCCGTTGGCGACCCTGAAACCGTGCAGCATGCCGTCATTGGCCCCCACGTAGAGCATGGGTGTACGGCTGCGAATAGCCGTCGAACCGAGGAAACTCAGATAACCGTCCCGCTCCGCCTGGGTCAGGCCGGTGGCGCTGCCGTAGCCGTAATCCCGGCTGCCGACATAGACGGGATCCGAGTTGATGATGTCCCCCAGCAAATCGCTGCGGCTGCGAAACAGACCACCATTGCTCTGCTCGCGACTGCGATCGCCGCGCAAGTAGGCAACCCGGCTTTCCCCCTGGCTGTCGCCGGCAAGGTTGAACAGGGCACGGTTGGTGGCATTGAGATCGGCCCAGGTGAAGGGAATGCCGACCCCGTTTTGTCGAGTAAAGATGCTGCGGGAGGTGTGTGCCGGGATCAGGGTTGCGGCATCCCAGGCCATGTTGCCCAGCGACCCATCGCTGTTGAGGGGGATGGAGATAAGTTGCCCCGACCAGTCGCCGCTGTTGTAGCGGGCCTGGTAGATGTGGGTATTGCTGTCCAGCCGGGTGGCGTTGGCGGTCACCGAGCTGGCGGAGCTGTTGCGGGCCGCGATCTGGGCCAGGGTGCTGCTCAGGGCTGCGGCAAAGATGTCGGGGTCGCCCGCGCTGAAAAAGCTGCCCTTGCTGTTGAGTGCCGCGTGCCACAGATCATCGATCTTGTACTCCGGAATGTAGGTCGCGTTCTTGTACTCCTTGTCATCCGGATCATGGGGATTGGGCCAGCTGTTCGGGATGCCGTTGGCCGGATTGAGTGACCCGTTGACCCCGAGTCCAACGGTAAAGTTGACCAGATGCTGCCAGTTGGCGGGATCCGCCGTGCTGGTCGGCACCTTGTCGGCCAGATCGGCACGCAGGTCGGTTTTCCAGTATTTGTAGGCCACGTCGGCCAGGGTATTGCTGTAGCCATCCTTGTCCAGATCCCCTACCGAGGGGGTATCCCCGTTCCAATAGCCATCGGTCATCAGGATGTTGTAGCTCTGCCGGCAGGTGAGGTGGGGCAAGGTGCTGCCGGCACTGGCCGCCCAGGGACCGTTGTTGTCGGTGCGGGAGAAGTACTCCCCCACATCCTTCAGGCTGGTGCGCAGCGGCGTGCCGGCGGCCGGAATATCGCGGCTGTAGAGATCGCTGAAAAAAGCGCTGCGATCGGTGCCGGAAAAAGGCGCTACCCCACGGATCACGCTGCCGCTGGCGTTGATGGTGGCAAACCCCACCCGCAGGGCCTGCCCCTGGCTTGCAAAAGCACGGCCGACCCCGGCACGAGCCGCCAGGATCCGGGAGCGGTAGTAGGTGTACCAGTTGGCGAAGTTCTGGATCTCCTCGTCATAGGTACAAACGGGGGCGCTCTTGCAATCGCTGCGATTCGGGCGCCCGCCATAGGTACTGCCGGACTTTATCTCCACCCGGGTATAACTGCCCACCTTCTTCACGTCGCCACTGCCCTTGTAGGCAAAGTAGACGGCAGGCCAGAAGGTTTCATCGTCGTTGTAATCGGTGGAAGAGAACCCGGTGTAGTAACGCAGGGACTTGGAGCGGTTGTTCTTGGTCAGATCACGACAGCCGGCGGCGGTGTTGAAGGGGTTGTGCGGTGCACAGCTGATGCTGGCATTCGCCATCAGGGTACCGTCCGCCTTGGCCCAGGGCCGATAGCTCTGCTGCGGGTTGTAGTAGAGTTTGTTGTTGTTGCTCGAGCGGGTATAGGCGTTGCGGTCGTTGCTGCTGGTGAAGGTCACGGTCCGGTTGTCATAATCCTCGCTGCCATAGACATTGTCGGCTCTGGGATAGACGTAACGGGCGCTGTTCTCGATCAACCCCTCCGGCATCAACTCGAAGTGCATCGAACCTGAGTCATCGAGGCTGAACATGATGTTGGGTTCGGCCCGGGTACCCAGATAGAGGGGAACCTGGGCGATGTCGAGGGCCGCCTGCACCTGGGAGCAGAGCAGCAGGGCCGAGAGTCCGTAGCCAGATGCACGCATGGGTTGTTCTCCTAGCGGCTGTAGGTCGATTGCAACAGCACCCGGCTCTCGTCCGAGAGTCCGAATCCCCTTGCCGTGATGCGATAGAGGCGGCGCTCGCTGATGGGCTCGTCAACCGCCAGACTCTCGTTGCTGCCCTGGGTATAGGGCAACCGCTCGATGAAATATTCGGGGGCCCGTCCGGTCAGGCCGCTATTGGCATAGGTACGCCAGGCCGTGGAGGGAGAGGCGGGGTCCACCGCCACGCTGACGAACTCATAGAGGCCGGCACTGTTGTCGTAGGGGCCTGAGCTGCCCGCCTCCAGATAGCGCTCGGCAGCACGCAGCGCCGCCTCCGCCGCCTGCAGCGCCTGCTGTGACTCCTTCTGGTTGCCCGCCATCTTCTCCTGCAGCAGGGCGCTCTGCATGCTGGCCATCGCCAGCAGGCTCACCACAGCAAGAAAAATCAGGCTGATAACCAACGCCATTCCCCCTTGTCGAGCCATCATGCCTCCCTCCTCATGGCAGCCGGTTGCGCAGGGCGACCGTGGTTTCGGCCACCCAGTACCAGTGATTGTCGACAGCCTGGAAGGTGGCGCCGGCAAAGCTGATGGCCTGCGGATCCGATACCACATTGCCCTGACCGCTGCGCATCAAGAGCTGAACGCCGATCCCCAGCACGTTGTCCCAGTTCGGGTTGCTGGCGGCGCTCACATAGCGATCCGCCGCCCGATCCCGGTTCTGATCCTCGCCGAAGGTCAGCTGAACATCGGTGACCCCGTCCACCAGCAGCATGCCCGCAGCCAGACCGCTCTTGCGATACAGGGCATAGGGCGCGTTGGCAGAGGGGCGGGCAATGTAATAGATCCGGGTCTCCATCCGGCTCAATACCGAGCCGGCACCGAAGCGCTCCTCGACCGGGCTGCTGGCGCCGCCCCAGGAGCTGACGGCATTGCCCGGGGTGTATTTGTTGTCGTTGGAGTGGCCGATATTGACCTCGCTGCCGCCCCCCACCACCTGGGTCTGGGTGATCTGGAAGATCCGAGCCTTCTGACAGTCGGACACCATGACGATGTCCCCCTCGCACAAGTCGCTGTAGCCTTGCTTGCCGGTACCGCAGTAGTTGGCCTTGCTGGAGAGTTGCTGCACGAACAGCTGGGCGGCGCTGTTGTTGCGAGTGACCGGCACCCCGGCGCCGGTCGGCCCCTGCACCAGCAGCACGTCGGTTCCCGCTTTGGGTTTGGGCTCGGCAGCGGTAAACAGGGCCGACAACGCCGTGGGCAGCGTCGCAGTGACATTGTCATAGCCGCGCAGATAGACGGTGAAGTTGTAGGGCAGCGCCGTACCACCGTTAAGGGTGTTGGTGATATTGACCCCCTGCTTGCTGAGGCAGCCCTGGTAGCCCACCATCCGCAGCTCCTGCTGCAGCAGGTTGACGGCAAACCGTCTGTCCTCCTGAACCCGGGCGATGGCCTCGCCGGTCAGATAGGTTTTGTGGTTGCCAAGCAGCACCTGAATGATGACCCCGACCGTCAGCAGTGACAGCAGCAGGGCGATCATCACCTCTACCAGACCGACACCGGCCTGACGCAACAAGGTGCGCCGCCCGCTCACAGATCCGTCCTCAGGGTCATGCTGCGCAGCGCAGGCTCGGTAGCCAGCCGGCTGGCATTCCACTGGATGGTGATGGTCGCCTGCCCGGCACTGACGGCAATGGCCCCGTCACCGCCCGGCAGGCCGGTCAGCGCCTGCTTCCAGTACTGCACATCCTGTATCGCCATCGAGCTGCCGGAGACGGCCTGCCCCAGCCCGACATTGTATTGGCCGAGCAGGGCCGCGCTGCGATTGGCCCGCATCATGTCGGTGATCATGTAGCCGAACTGGGTCGCTTCAGTGCGGGTGAGCGCCGATTGATTGCTCTTGAGCGCCTGCAACTGCAGGGTCGCCATGCCGAGAATGCCGATCGACAGCACCAGCACGGCAATCATGATCTCAAGCAGAGATACCCCCTGATGTCGTTTCATATGCAGCTGGTCTCCACGATGGATGGGCGCCCGGCCGGGGTGATAGTGATGTCGCGCGATGCCTCTTGGGCACACTCCGGCGGCTGCAGAGAGAACACCAGCGCCACCTGCTGACGCCCGTCGAGAAAGCCATTGCCACTGAAGCGGACCAGCGACGTATTGCTGACCAGAGTGCCGGCACCCATGTCGGGAAAGAGCCGCAGCAGTTCGCCGTTGTCGAGGGTGCCGTTGCCGTTGCGATCGACCCAGATCTGCCAGCCCGATTCCCAGTGGTTCTGGGTCAGGTTGCTGGCGGTTGCGGAAAGCGTGACCGCGGTATTGCGGCGAATGGCTTCGGAGCGGGCGAGGTTGATGGCGGCCACGAAGTTGTTGGCCTGGCTGGTCAGCGTCATGTTGCGCAATATCGCGCTAAAGGAGGGAACTCCCAACGTCAGCAGGATAGAGATGAGCGCAACGGTGACCATCAGCTCGATGAGGCTAAAACCTGAACGCAAAAACATCCTGTTTCGCTCTGATTTTGTCGGGGAGGCTCGTTCGCATATCCATGTGCCATCAAGCCAGATGAGAAGATCATCAGCAGTCTAGACCGCAGACCTTCGCTTGCAATTCAATCTACTCAGATCTTGGACATACATCATCAAATTTCGCTGCAATCTCGCCACAAAGCGGGCAACAAGAGTCATAAGAATCGCCCATGAAAAAGCCACCTCACAGGAGGTGGCTCAGGCACTCATGGCACTATCCCGCACGGGACGGCTGACTCAAAGGATGCGCAGCTCCGGCGGCACCTCAAACACCACGTTTTCTTCACGACCGGGATGCTCGGCCACCACCTTGCCGCCCAGCTCGCGCAGGCGCGTGATGACCGACTGCACCAGCACCTCGGGGGCGGAAGCACCGGCGGTGACACCGATCGCCTCTACTCCCGCCAGCCAGTCGGCCTCGATCATGGAGGCGTCGTCGATGAGATAGGCTTTGGCGCCCACCTTCTCGGCCAGCTCCCGCAAGCGGTTGGAGTTGGAAGAGTTGCGCGACCCCACCACCAGCATGGCGTCCACCAGCCCCGCCATCTCCCGCACCGCGTCCTGGCGGTTCTGGGTGGCGTAGCAGATGTCGTCCTTGCGCGGCCCCTGGATCTTGGGAAAGTGGAGACGCAAGGCATCGATGACGTCCGAGGTCTCGTCCACGCTGAGGGTAGTCTGGGTGACGAAGCAGAGGTCATCCGGGTTCTTCACCTTGAGCTTGGCCACATCTTCCGGCGTCTCCACCAGATACATGCCCCCCTCGCGATTCTCGTACTGCCCCATGGTGCCGATCACCTCGGGGTGACCGGCATGGCCGATGAGCACGGCCTCGGAGCCCTTGCGACTGGCGCGATGGACCTCCATGTGCACCTTGGTCACCAGCGGGCAAGTCGCATCGAACACCTTGAGGGCACGGGACTTGGCCATCTCGCGCACCGCCTTGGAGACGCCGTGGGCGGAGAAGATGACGATGCTGTCGTCCGGCACCTCATCCAGCTCTTCGACGAAGATGGCGCCCGCCTCCTTGAGCTTGTTCACCACGTAGCGGTTGTGCACCACCTCGTGACGGACATAGATGGGGGCGCCGAACTTCTCCAGCGCGCTCTCGACGATGCTGATCGCCCGGTCGACACCGGCACAGAAACCACGGGGATTGGCCAGAAGAATATTCATCAGTGAACCGCTTCCTCGTCATCAACCCCCAGGATCTCCACCTCGAACGTGACGGTGTGACCGGCCAGGGGATGGTTGAAATCGACCGTCACCGACATCCCTGCCACCGCCCGGATGATACCCGGCAGCTCGCTGCCGTTGGGCTGGTCGAACAGGATGATGGTGCCGACCTTGGGCTCTACATCGGCACCGAACTTGGCGCGGTCCAGATGGTAGATGTTGTCGGGATTGGAGAGGCCGAAGGCCTCTTCCGGTGCCAGCGTGAAGCTCTTGCTCTCCCCTTCGCGCAGCCCCAGCAGGCACCGCTCGAAACTGGAGGTCAGACTGCCATCGCCCATCCGCAGGCGGGCAGGCTTGCCTTGCAGCGCAGTGCTGTCGGCCACCGAGCCATCTTCCAGCTTGATGGCGAAGTGGAACAGCACGCTGCTGTCTGCCGCAATCGGCTGGCTCATGGCATCACATCCTTCTTCTTCTCACTGCGAAAACCGTCCAGCACTATCATGGCTGCGCCGATGAAGATGAAGCTGTCCGCCAGGTTGAACGCCGGCCAGTGGGCGCGCTGCCAGTAGAAATCGAGGAAGTCGACCACGTGGCCCAGCACCAGCCGGTCAAACACGTTGCCGAGCGCCCCACCGATGATCAGCGAGTAGGCGATGCCGCTCCAGCGCTGAGCGACGGACTGCTTGCGCAGCCAGTGGATCAGCAAGCCGCAGATGGCAAACGCCAGCACCGCGAAGAACCAGCGCTGCCAGCCGCCCTGATCGGCCAGGAAGCTGAACGCCGCCCCCTTGTTGTAGACATGGACCAGGTTGAAGAAGGGGGTGATCTCCACCCCCGGGTAGCCAAATGGCAGCAGCTTGACCACGGCGAGCTTGCTCGCCTGGTCCAGTACAAAGGCCAGCACTGCCAGCCACAGCCAACGCAGGCCGCTTTTATGGTGAGTCATGTTCATCAGGCAAATTGACGAGTTTCGCCGTCACCCTCGACGTTGGTGACGCAGCGGCCACAGATCTCTTCGTGACCCGCGATGGTGCCCACGTCTTCCACATGGTGCCAGCAGCGGTCACACTTGGCGGCGGCAGACTGGGCCACACTCAGCCACAGGTCGTCGCGCTCGGTCGCCACGGCGTCTGCCGGGGCGGCATCGACGCTGACAACCTTGGCCTTGGAGGTGAGCAACACGAAGCGCAGCTCATCGGCCAGGGCGTTCAGACGCGCAGCCAGTGCCGGCTTGGCGAACAGGGTCAGCTCGGCCTGCAGGGAGCCACCGATGCGTTTCTCGCCACGAGCCACTTCCAGCGCCTTGTTCACTTCACCGCGCACGGTGAGGATCTCGGCCCAGAAATCGTCGTTGAGGGTTTCACCCGCTTCCAGCCCGAACAGGCCGTCGTACCACTCCTCGGTGAACACGAACTCACCGCGCTCACCCGGCAGCAGCGCCCAGATCTCGTCGGCGGTGAAGCTCATGATCGGCGCCATCCAGCGCACCATGGCTTCGGCGATGTGATAGAGGGCGGTCTGGCAGGAGCGACGGGCCAGGCTGTCGGCCTTGGCGGTGTACTGACGGTCCTTGATGACGTCCAGGTAGAAGGAGCCCATCTCGATGGAGCAGAACTGCATCAGCTTCTGGGTCACACCGTGGAAGTTGTACTCGTCGAACGCCGCCATGATCTCGGCCTGTACCGCTTTGGCACGCCCCACGGCCCAGCGATCCACCACCACCATGTCGGCAGGCGCCACCATGTCGGTCGCCGGATTGAAGCCGTTCAGGTTGGCCAGCAGGAAGCGGGCAGTGTTGCGGATGCGGCGATAGGCGTCGGCAGAGCGCTTGAGGATCTCGTCGGAGACGGTCATCTCGCCGGTGTAGTCGGTGCTGGCGACCCACAGACGCAGGATGTCGGCACCCAGCTTGTTCATCACGTCCTGCGGGCTCACCACGTTGCCGATGGACTTGGACATCTTGCGACCCTGGCCATCCACGGTGAAGCCGTGAGTCAGCACCTGGTTGTAGGGAGCCTTGTCTTTCATCGCCACGCCGATCATAAGGGAGGACATGAACCAGCCGCGGTGCTGGTCAGAGCCTTCCAGATACATGTCGGCCGGGTTGCCGTTGAACTCGGGACGGGCATCGACCACGGAGGAGTGGGTCGAACCAGAGTCAAACCAGACGTCCAGGGTGTCGGGCACCTTGTCGTACAGGTCGGCGTCGCTGCCCAGCAGCTCGGCCTTGTCCAGATCCCACCAGGCCTGAATGCCGGACTGTTCGACCCGCTTGGCGACTTCGTGCATCAGGCGCACGGATTCCGGGTGCAGTTCCTGGGTCTCCTTGTGAACAAACAGGGAGATGGGCACACCCCAGGTACGCTGGCGGGAGATACACCAGTCAGGACGGTTCTCGACCATCGCCTGAATGCGGTTTTTACCCCAGGCCGGCACCCAGCCGCTCTGGCCGTGCTGTTTGATGCCGTCTTGCTCGATGCGCTCGATCTCTTCCAGCGCACGCTGCCGCAGACCCTTCTGCTCCATGCTGATGAACCACTGCGGGGTGGCACGGAAGATGATCGGGGTCTTGTGACGCCAGCAGTGCGGGTAGGAGTGGTTGAACACCTTGTGGTGCAGCAGGGCGCCGCGCTCGGTCAGCACCTCGACCACGGAGGCGTTGGCCTTGAACACGTGCTGGCCGGCAAACAGTTCGGTATCCGGCAGGTACACTCCGTTGCTGCCAACCGGGTTGGCCACTTCCAGACCGTACTTCTGACCGACCACGAAGTCTTCCTGACCGTGACCAGGGGCGGTGTGCACGGCACCGGTACCGGCATCCAGGGTGACGTGGTCACCCAGCACCACAGGCACGTCGAAGCTGTAGAAGGGGTGGTTGAAGCGCAGCAGCTCGAGTGCGGCGCCCTTGGCGTAGCCCAGGTTGTGGAACTGCTCGATACCGGCGCGGTCCATCACGTCCTTGACCAGCTCGGCGGCCAGGATCAGGCGCTCAGGATGCTCCCCTTCCACCTGTACCAGCGCATAGTCCAGATCGGCGTGCATGGCGATGCCGCGGTTGGCGGGCAGGGTCCAGGGGGTGGTGGTCCAGATCACGGCAGAGATCGGGCCCTTGCCGGTGTGGCCTTCGGCGCAGTCAAACTTGGCGGCAACGCCCGCCTCGTCGACGGCCTTGAAGCGCACGTCGATGGAGGGGGAGTTCTTGTCGTAGTACTCCACTTCGGCTTCCGCCAGGGCGGAGCCGCAATCGGTACACCAGTGCACCGGCTTGGAGCCTTTGTGCAGGTGACCGTTTTCAACGATCTTGGCCATGGAGCGGATGATGTTGGCTTCGGTGCCAAAATCCATGGTCAGGTAGGGGTGTTCCCAGTCACCCAGCACGCCCAGCCGGATGAAGTCGGCCTTCTGCGCTTCGATCTGGGTCTTGGCGTATTTGCGGCACTCGGCGCGGAACTCGGCTGCGGAGACCTTCTCGCCCGGCTTGCCGACCATGCCTTCCACTTTCAGTTCGATGGGCAGACCGTGGCAATCCCAGCCCGGCACATAGGGGGAGTCGAAACCGGAGAGGCCCTTGGACTTGATGATGATGTCTTTGAGGATCTTGTTGACCGAGTGACCGATGTGAATGCTGCCGTTCGCATAGGGGGGGCCATCGTGCAGAATGAACGAAGGCTTGCCCGCTTTGGCGCGGCGAATGGCGCCGTAAAGATCCTGATCGTACCAACGTTTCAGCATGTTGGGTTCGCGCTTGGCCAGATCGCCACGCATCGGAAACTCGGTTTCCGGAAGATTCAGGGTGTGTTTATAGTCGCTCATCAGTCCTGGGTTCCCTTCTTTTCTAAAAGAGTGCTGGGTAAATGGAGTAGTGGCAGCCCGAACCAGGCTCGGGCCGCCAGGGCATCTCGTTCGATCTGCTCTTTCAAGGCGGTGAAAGAGGCAAACTTCTGCTCTTCGCGCAGCTTGTGGCGAAGCAGCACCTTGACCTGTTGACCATATAGGTCGCCAGAAAAATCAAATAGATGTACTTCCAATCTGGCTTGTGTACCGCTCAAGGTCGGCCGTACACCCACATTGGCGACACCGGGGAAGGTCTTGCCGGAACATAACACTTCCACCGCGAACACGCCACCGACCGGGATCACCTGGCGCTTGAGGGCCAGATTGGCGGTGGGAAAACCTATGGTGCGGCCCAGCTTGTCACCGTGGGCCACCCGGCCGCTGATGGTATAGGGGCGGCCGAGCATCAGCTCCACCTCCGCCATGCGGCCGGCCGCGAGGGCCTCGCGCACTAGCGTGCTGCTGACCCGCTGACGGGACAACTGGAAGCTCTGGGTGCTGATCACCTCGAAACCGAAGCGCCGACCGGCCTCTTCCAGCAGGTGGAAGTCCCCTTCCCGCCCCTTGCCGAAACGAAAATCGTCGCCCACCACCAGATAGTGCACGCCGAGTTTCTCCACCAGCAGTTGCTCGATGAAGGTGGTGGCGGACTGCTCGGCGAAGCGATGATTGAAGCGCACACAGAGCATGCGATCGATCTGCATCCCCTTGAGCGCTTCATACTTCTCCCGCAGGCGGCTGAGGCGGGCCGGCGCCGCAGCCCCGGCAAACAGCTCCAACGGCTGCGGTTCAAACAGCATGACGCAGGCCGGCAGGCCCAGTTGGGCTGCTTTTTCCTGCAGACGAGACAGCACGGCATGATGACCCTGATGAACCCCATCAAAGTTGCCAATGGTCAATACACACCCCCGGTGACGGGGCTTGATATTGTGAATACCGCGGATAAGCTCCATCAATGCCTTGTGCGTCGCTGCTATGAAAATCGCCGGATTATATATCAGGCGGCACTCTGGGTCAGCCCTGTTGCTGACCCGATTTCAGCCATCCCGCCCTGATTGCTGGCTCAGGCGGGACTTCAATCGCCATGGCGCGCCGACTCAGTCGTCCCGCCCTGCTCTCAGATCTTTTGGCCGAATGCCCAGCGCCAGCAGGACACCGGCATAGATGGCGCCCCCCAGCACCAGCAGCATGGTCAGCTGCATGCTCGCCTTGCTCATGTGCCAGGCGCCCCATTGGGCCAGATCCGGCGAGAGGTAGAGGAGCACGCCTCCCATCAGCAGACTTGCGGTCAACAGCTTGAGGCAGAATACCCCGGTGTGGCGGGAGGGCCGGTAGACGTTCTGCTGATGGAGCCCCTTGAACAGCAGGGCCGCGTTCAGCGTGCCCGAGCAGGCAGTCGACAGCGCCAGCCCCACGTAACCGAGCGGATAGATGAAGATGAGGTTGCAGGCCATGTTGGCCGCCATCGACATCATCCCGATCCGTACCGGGGTGCGGGTATCCTGGCGGGCGTAGTAGCCGGGGGCCAGCACCTTGATCAACATCAGCGACAGCAGGCCCGTGGTGGATGCCAGCAGGCTGGCGCTGGACATGCTCACCTCGTGCAAGCCGAACTCACCGCGCATGAACAGCACTCGCAGAATGGGTTCGCGCAGCACGGCGATCCCGACCATGGCGGGCAGGCCGAGCAGCATCACCATCCGAACCCCCCAGTCCATGGTGCGGGAAAAGTCGGCCGGATCGGCATCCACGTGTTTTTTGGCCAGTGCCGGCAGGATGACGGTGCTGATGGCGACACCGAACAGGCCGAGCGGGAACTCCAGCAGTCGGTCAGAGTAATAGAGATAGCTGATGGCGCCGGTCGCCAGGAACGAGGCGAGCATGGTGTTGACCAGCAGGTTGATCTGGCTGACCGAGACCCCGAACAGCGCCGGGATCATCAGGGTGCGGATCTTCACCACCCCGGGATGATGCCAACCCCACTTGGGCCACACCAGCATGTTGATCTGGCGCAGGAACGGGAACTGGAACAGGAACTGCACCAGACCGCCGAGGAAGACACCGATGGCCAACGCCAGTTCGGGGTTGTCCAGCCAGGGCGAGATCCACCAGGCGGCGGCGATCATGGTGATGTTGAGAAAGATCGGCGTGAAGGAGGAAACCCCGAAGCGGCCGAAGGTATTGAGGATGGCCCCCGCCATGGCGGTAAAGGTGATGAACCAGAGATAGGGGAAGGTGATCTTGAGCATCAGACTCGCCATCTCGAACTTCTCGGCCGCAGGCCCGCCGTGCAACCAGTCCCAGAACCAGCCCCAGCCGAACAGGGCGGTCAGCACGCCGGAGCCCAGCACCCCGAGCAGGGTGACCACGGTGACGATCCCCCCGAGGGTGCCCGCTACTGCGGCCAGCAACTCGCGCACTTCGCTCTCGTCGCCCTTTTTCTTGTACTCCGTCATCACGGGAACAAAGGCCTGGTTGAAGGCACCTTCGGCGAACAGACGACGCAGAAAGTTGGGAATGCGGTTGGCAAAGAAGAAGACGTCTGCGGCCGCCCCGGCACCGAGCAGATTTGCGATGACCACATCGCGCACCAAGCCCATCACGCGGGACGCCAACGTCATTCCGGACACTATCATGCCGGATTTGATCAATTTCTTACTCAAGACGAGGCCTCTGGAACTGTCGGAAAGAAAAGAATGCTGTTAGAATCGGCCGACAGTTTAACCGTCTCCCATCTGACACACCACCGGGGGGCGGTGTTTATTTGCACAAATCATTTGACAATATGTGGTTGAGAAGGCATATTTCCGGGCCTTTTCAATACACTCGCTAAGACAGTTTTAGGAGTTTTACCTTGGCTAACATCAAATCTGCTAAGAAGCGCGCTCTTCAGTCAGAGAAACGTCGTCAGCACAACGCCAGCCGTCGTTCCATGACCCGTACCTACCTGAAGAAAGTCATCGCTGCCATCGCCTCTGGCGACAAGGCTGCCGCGACTGCCGCTTTCGCTGTTGCTCAGCCGATCATGGATCGTATGGCGACCAAAGGCCTGATCCACAAGAACAAAGCTGCTCGTCACAAGAGCCGCCTGTCTGCCCAGATCAAAGCTATGGCTTAATTCAGCATCTGCTGAACAAAGCTAAAAAAACCGGCCTTCGTGCCGGTTTTTTATTTCTGTTCGCTGCAGTACAACTTGTGCAGCAATCCTATCATCTCGCGCACCTCGTGGCTGCGCAGCGAATAGTAGACCGTCTGGGCCTCCTTGCGCGTCTCCACCAGTTCATCCCGCCGCAACACAGCCAGATGCTGTGACAATGCCGACTGGCTCAAACCGAGCCGCTCGTTGAGCTCGCCCACCGACAGCTCCCGCTCCAGCAGCTGACACAGGATAAACAAGCGCCGCTCGTTGGCCAGCGCCTTGAGCAGAGCGACCGCCCGGCTTGCATTTGCCTCCATCTCTTCCAGTTGCATCTCATTCCCTCTCGTTCGAGGCAAGAATCATACTCTGTGGCCCGTCGATTTAAAATGACAGGGTTGCCGGTTGAATCGTGGTGAAATCCTCCTGACCGGCAAACAGAAAGGAGAAATCGCTCTCGCATACCCGTTTTACCGCCGGATGCTGGATCATCCGCTCGGCAAAGATGACGTAGTACTCCTCCATCAGATCCTGGGTCTCCCCCAGCAGCATCACCTCCTCCCCTTCCAGGATCTCCTCCCGATAGATGGTAGGAGCCATGAAGATGCCCTGGTTGAAGAAGCCGAATGCCTTCATCAGGGCCGCATCGTCAAACTCGCCGAGGATGCTGGGCGATACCCCCTGCTGCTCGAACCACTGGGTCAGCTGGCGCCCCATGGCGGTGCGCCGGCCCGGGATCAGCAGCTTGCGCTCCTCCAGACAGGCGGGAAAAGGGAGCGATGGCAGCGGCGCCTTGCAGAAGAAGCTGACCCCGCAGCCACCGAGTCGCTTGGAGAGCAGGCCAGCGTGCTGGCTGGAGTCCACCGGACAGTCCGACAGGATCATGTCGAGCTTGTGTTCGCTCAGCTGTTCCAGCAGCAACTCGTGGGTCGATTCGAAGCAACGCAGGTGGATAGAACCGTCGTTGGGGATGACGGAGAGCAGTACCCGGCTGGCAAGACGTTTGGAGAGCGCATCGGCGATGCCGACGTCGAACAGGATCTGGCTCTCCTTGCGGTAGTTGACGATATCCAGCATCTCGTAGGAGAGGCTGAACATCTTGTCGGCATAGCGAAACACCAGCTGACCCAGCTCGGTCGCCTCGAGGGAACGCCCTTTGCGCATCAACAGCTTGCCGCCCAGGCGCTGCTCCAGCAGCTTGATCTGACCGGTCACGGTCTGCGGCGTCAAGAAGAGGGCTTCTGCCGCTTGCGTGACGGAGCCCTTCTTCTGAGTCATCCAAAAATAGTAGAGGTGATTGTAGTTAAGGTGTGACATCCGATGGGGTTCCCGCGCTGCGCGGACTCCGGTAGCAACTGAGTTCAGCCGCCAGAATGTCATACATGTCGCTGATCGAGTCAACCTTGTTCGCGTCGAACTGCGCCTGCAGATGGGCCTTGAGGCGGGCCGGATCCGGCATCCGCTCCCCGCAGTAACGCTTGTTGGACTGTTTGACCCGCTCGCCAGCCCGGCTGCTCAGCGCCCGCTCGGCGAAGGTCTCGCCAAACTGGGCCTTGGCCTGCTTGTCCCCCAGCATCAGGGCGCTGTCGACCACCCCGTTGAGGTAGGCCGAGCAGCCGGCCGAGGCCGCATCCTGCTGGCAATCCCGCAGACTGCCGGCCCAGGCCGTCTGGCTCAGCGCCAGCAAGGCCAGCCATCCTAGTCTTTTCATAACCCCTCCGTGCTTTGGTCGGCCTCCCGGTTCGGGAGCGCCATGCGCAGGGCGAGATAACCGACGATCGCCGCCAGAGTCGATCCCACCAGGATCCCGAGGCGCGAATAGCTGCCGTAATCCAACCCGCCGTGCTCGAAGGCCAGCGAAGCGATGAACATCGACATGGTAAAGCCGATGCCACACAGGATGCTGACCGCGAAGATCTGTTTGAAATTAACCCCGTTGGGCAATTGGGCAATGCCGAGCTTCACCGCCAGCCAGCTGATGGTGAACACCCCGAGCGGCTTGCCGATGAACAGCCCCAGCATGATGCCGAGTGGTACCGGGCTCAGCAGGGCAGAGAGACCAATCCCCTCCAGCGACACCCCGGCATTGGCAAAGGCGAACAGCGGCAGGATCAGGTAGGCACTCCAAGGGTGCAGGGCATGCTCCAGCTGCTTGAGCGGCGAGGCATAACGCTTGCCGTTGAGCGGGATCATGAAGCCCACGATGACCCCGGCCAGAGTCGCATGGACGCCAGATTTCAGCACCGCCACCCAGAGCACCAGCCCGACCAGCATGTAGAGGCTGATCCGATCCTCGCCGCGGCGGTTCATCCACAGCAGAGTCAGGGTCGCCAGGATGCCGATCGCCAGCGCCGTCAGCGACAACTGCTGGGTGTAGAACAGCGCGATGATGATGATGACGCCCAGGTCATCCATGATGGCCAGTGCCAGCAGGAACACCTTGAGGCTCACCGGCACCCGCTTGCCCAGCAGCGCCATCACCCCGAGGGCGAAGGCAATGTCGGTGGCGGCGGGAATGGCCCAGCCGGCGCGCGCCACTTCGTCCGAGTAGTTGAAGAAGGCATAGATGAGCGCGGGCGCCAGCATGCCGCCCACCGCGGCGATGGCCGGGAAGGTGGCCTGCACCCGGGAAGAGAGGGCCCCTTCCAGCATCTCGCGCTTCACCTCGAGGCCGACCAGCAGGAAGAAGACGGCCATGAAGCCATCGTTGATCCAGAGCAGCAGCGGCTTGTTGATGTCGAGGGCGGCGATGCGCACCTGCACCTGGGTATCGAGGAAGGCCTGATAGCTGTCGGCCAGGCCGCTGTTGGCCAGGATCATCGCCAGCATGGCCGCCATGATCAGAATTATTCCGGAGGCGGCCTCCAGCTTGAGGAACTTTTTGATTACGTCGCTCATGGTTAAATTATCCACAGTATTACTTTGTTTTGAGTCTATATCCCATAACAATTAATGGAAAATCGTTTCTTACTGCGAAATACAACGAGAAAACCGAAGGCAAAATCAAACATGCCTGCTATAAGCAGGTTTTCTCCCACACGGATTTCACTCGAAGCCCAGTCATCAGAGTGAATATTCCGTGGCTTTTATGCATAAAAAAGGCGCCTCATGGGCGCCTTTCACATCAGATGGCGACGGGCGCCTTGATGCCGGGATGGGGGTCGTAACCCTCTATCTCGAAATCCTCGAACCTGTAATCGAAGATGGAGTCCGGCTTGCGCTTGATCATCAGGGTCGGCAGCGGGCGCGGCTCGCGAGAGAGCTGCAGTGCGGTCTGCTCCATGTGGTTGGAGTAGAGGTGCACGTCACCACCGGTCCAGACGAAGTCGCCCACGTCCAGGTCACACTGCTGGGCCATCATGTGGGTCAGCAGGGCATAGCTGGCGATGTTGAACGGCAGGCCGAGGAACACGTCACAGCTGCGCTGGTAGAGCTGGCAGGAGAGCTTGCCGTCGGCCACATAGAACTGGAAGAAGGCGTGGCAGGGAGCCAGCGCCATCTTGTCCAGCTCGCCCACGTTCCAGGCGGAGACGATGATGCGGCGCGAATCCGGATTGTGCTTGATGTCGTCCACCGCCTTCTGGATCTGATCGATGACAGACCCGTCAGCCGCCGGCCAGGAGCGCCACTGAGCGCCATACACCGGCCCCAGATCGCCGTTCTCGTCGGCCCACTCGTCCCAGATGCTGACGCCGTGCTCTTTCAGATAAGCGGTGTTGGTATCGCCATTGAGGAACCACAGCAGCTCGTGAATGATGGAGCGCAGGTGGCACTTCTTGGTGGTGACCAGCGGAAAGCCTTCCGCCAGATTGAAGCGCATCTGATGGCCGAACAGGGAGACGGTGCCGGTACCGGTACGGTCGGATTTGACGGTCCCTTCATCGAGGATCTTCTGCATCAGGTCGAGATAGGTTCTCATCGCTTTGCCTCCTTCAAGGTCCCACCAAACGGGTTCACAGCCACACAGGCAGGCTGCGGCAGGATCTTCTGTACCAGACCGAGACAGGCTCGCATTACTTTGCCTCCTTGACGCTGTTACCGAACAGCTGCGGCCGCTTGTAGGCAACCCAGATCATCAGGGCACCGATGATGATCATCGGGGTGGAGAGGATCTGGCCCATGCTGATCTCCTGGAAGTAGAGACCGAGCTGGCTGTCCGGCTGGCGCACGAACTCCACCAGGAAGCGGAACAGGCCGTAGAACAGCAGGAACATGCCGGAGATGGCGCCACGGGGCGGGCTCTTGCGCCAGAACAGGTTGAGGATGATGAACAGCACCACTCCCTCCAGCGCGAACTGATAGAGCTGGGACGGGTGACGCGGCTCGGGACCTGCCTCCGGGAAGATGATGGCCCAGGGCACATCGGTGACCCGGCCCCACAGCTCGCCGTTGAGGAAGTTGCCGATGCGACCGACACCGAGGCCGAACGGAATGAGCGGTGCCACGAAGTCAGCCACGGTGAAGAAGTGGCGGTTGGTCTTGTGGGCAAACCAGACCATGGCGGTGATGACCCCGATCAGGCCGCCGTGGAACGACATGCCACCGGTCCAGATCTTGAACAAGTAGAGAGGATCGGCCAGGAACATGTCGAAGTTGTAGAACAGCACGTAACCGACCCGGCCACCCAGGATCACCCCGAGGAAGCCGTAAAACAGCAGGTCCGAGACCTCGTTGCGGGTCCAGCCACTGTTCGGCGCATCCGCGCGGCGCCCCGCCAGCCACATGGCAAAGGCGAAACCAAACAGGTACATGAGACCATACCAGCGTACCGATAGTGGTCCCAAACTGAATGCTACGGGATCAATCTGCGAGAAAACCCAATATCCATCGTGCTGCATATGCGGCCCCAGTCATAAGAAAAGCCGCATTTTCCGATCATTCGTCAGCAGGGACAAGGCATGATTATCAATCAGTCTGTTTCGTTTTGTGACCGGCGCGCAGCAAACCGCCCAGGCCGTGCTCTTCCAGATAGCGGGCAAACAGGCCGCGCAGCACGTGCGGGTTGTCGTGCTTGAGGCCATCCGTCAGCAGCACCGTCAGTTCGCTCAGGGTGGACTGACGCAGCACGTACTTGATGCGGGCGATGTTGTGGGTGTTCATGCTGAAGCGGCGATAGCCCATGGCCAGCAGCAGCAGCACCCCGACCGGATCACCGGCCAGCTCGCCACACACCGACACCGGTTTCTGATAGCGATGGGAGGCATCGACCAGCAGTTGCAGGGCGCGGATCACCGCCGGATGGAAGGCATCGTAGATGTTGGCGACCCTGGCGTTGTTGCGATCCACCGCCAGCAGGTACTGGGTCAGGTCGTTGCTGCCCACCGACCAGAAATCGATGAGCGGCGCCATTTCCGGCAGGATGTAGAGGGCGGAAGGCACCTCGATCATCACCCCCAGGCTCGGGTAGCGGATCACCGCCTCACGGCTGGCCGCCTCTTCCGACACTTCCCGCCAGGCCTGATCCAGCAGGCGGCGGGAAGCCTTGATTTCACTGACGCTGCTGATCATCGGCAGCATGATGGCCAGATTGTCCAGCCCTTCGCTGGCTCGCAGCATCGCCTTGAGCTGCACCAGGAACAGTTCGGGGTGATCCAGGGTGAGCCGGATCCCCCGCCAGCCAAGGAAGGGATTTTCCTCGACGATGGGGAAATAGGGCAGCTGCTTGTCACCGCCCACATCCAGGGTCCGCATGCAGACCGGTCGATTGCGATAGGTCTCGAGAATGCCGCGATAACGGGCGGTCTGCTCCCACTCGGAGGGGAAGCTGTCCTGCAGCATGAAGGGAATTTCGGTGCGATAGAGGCCGACCCCGTCTGCCAGCTGATTGAGGGATATTTCGGTGTCGGCACTGAGCCCGGCGTTGAGCAGCAGAGAGACTGGCACGCCGTCGGCCGTCTCGGAGGGCTGGTTGTCGACGCTGCGCACCAAGGTATCGAGTGCCCGCTCCTCGCTCAGCAGCTGGCGGTACTCGGTCAGGATCACCTGATTGGGCTCGATGAAGAGATCGCCGCTGTAACCATCGACTACCAGCATGCGACCGCCGATGTCGCCGAGCGGCAGATCCACCCCCATGATGGCCGCCACCCCCATGGCGCGAGCCAGAATGGCGGCGTGGGAGTTGGTGCCCCCCTTGAGCGACACCACCCCGGTCAGAAACTCGCGGGGGACTTCGGCCAGGATGGTGGCCGTCACCTCGTCGGCGACCAGCACCACCGGCTCGCCGATGGCGATATGCTCTGGCTCGTTTTGCACCAGCCGGCTGATGAGCCGCTGGGCGATGTCCTTCACATCGGTGGAGCGCTCTTGCAGGTACGGGTCCTTCATCCCCTTGAACTGATCGATCAGCCGGTCACTGATGAGCTTGACCGCCGATACTGCCGTCCAGTGCTCCTTGCTTACCTTGTTGCGAATGGGCTTGATGTAACCCGGATCGTTCAACAGATGCAGATAGATGTCGAAGATGGCGACCGAATCCTGGCTGTAGCTCTCGCGAAACCGCAGTGCCAGGCTCTCCAGATCGTGGCGCACCTCCTCCACCGCCACATTCAGCCGCTCCAGCTGTCTGGCGTGATCCTCATCCTTGCGCGGGGTGATGGAGTTGAGCTCCTTGCGCGGCCGCCACACCCAGGCCTTGGCCATGGCGATGCCGCTGGCACCGGCAATGCCGCGCAGCGGCTTGCTCCAGTCGGTCTTCTGCAGCCAGCCCTTGGCTTGGGCCTGGGCAATCCGGGCCGCCAGCTGGGCCGCCAGGGTCACCATGAAGGACTCTTCCCCCTCATCAAAGAGGCGGCTCTCCTTCTGCTGCACCACCAGAATGCCCACCACCTGACGCTGATGCATGATGGGGGCGCCGAGGAAGGAGCGAAACGCCTCTTCGGCCACATCGGGCAGGAACTTGAAGCTGGGATGGGAGGGGGCATCGGCCAGGTTGATCAGCTCTTCCCGCTGACCCACCAGACCGACGATGCCCTGCTCGAACGGCAGGGTGGCCTTGCCTACCGCCGACTCGGCCAGACCATCGGTCGCGGCCAGCCGGTAGCGGCGCATCTCGGGTTCTGAGACATAAACGGAACAGCAGTCCACCATCATGGCCAGCCGGGTCTGGCTGACCAGTGCCTGCAAGGCCAGCTCGAGGGTATTGGCCTCGGCCATGCTTTCGACGATGCGTCTGAGTTCCGTTAACAACTAATCTGTGCTCCTTAACGGGGGCGATTGCGCCGCCCATCCTTCTTGTTGACCTGAACAGCCGGCACCGGCATCGCCAGCGGGGCAAACTCCTTCATTACCCGTCGATAGACTTCCCGCTTGAAGGAGACGACCTGACGGACCGGATACCAGAAGCTGACCCAACGCCAGTCATCAAACTCGGGATGACCATGACAGCCGAACTGGATCCTGGACTCCCTGCCCGGATCCAGCTGCAGCAAGAACCATTTTTGTTTTTGGCCAATACAGACCGGTGAACTGTCCCAACGAACGAGGCGTTTGGGCAAGCGGTACTTCAGCCAGTTGCGACTGGTGGCCATGATGGTCACATCTTCGGGCTTGAGGCCTATCTCCTCATACAGCTCACGATACATGGCCTGCTCCGGCGTCTCACCATCATCAACCCCTCCCTGCGGAAACTGCCAGGAGTGCTGCCCATAGCGCTTAGCCCACAATACTTGTCCGTCACGGTTACAGATCACGATTCCGACATTGGGACGAAACCCGTCGCCATCTATCACGTGATCACCTTATAAAGGCTGAATCTATAAGGGGATTGTTCCACATTCACCTCGTGGCAGCAAACAGGGACTGCGATCCCCCACTCATGAATAACTTTCAATTTCAAGCCGACTTATAAACAAATCCAAGGATCAACTGGACCAAGTTGCCCACCCAGACTGTGCATAAGCCTGTGAGCAAGCAGGTATATACAGTAGTTTCATTTATCTGATCCAAACCAGGCGACAGCATACACCATGTTGATAAAAACAGAATATGCATTTAAATACATGAGGTTAAACAATCAATGCTGGATCAAGATCCATGTCTTTCACGGCCAGCGATCCGGGTTCTCGATTGTGAACAAGTTCGACTGTTCAAAGATCCACCACGGCTATTTTATCCACAGGAGTGGCACACTATCTGCTCTGGAATCGCCGTTGAAATCGGTGCTGTTTCACATTTTTTTGTAACAATGAGCCAACTATTAGCACTTGCCGGCAGTTATCCAAGATTTCTGTGGATAACTGTGTGCAACAGCGCGAGCAAACCCTTGGACAACTATTTTGAGCCTGGATCCTGCCGGTCAATGACCGACGACATAGAGACAAATTCGTTTAAAATCATTATGATAAGTACTTACTCACAAAACAGCCCCCCCTGTGCATACCCCTGCCAGGATCGGTTATAAAAACAGCGATCCTCAGCGAGGATCAGAGTTGCTAGAATAATCCCCCTTTGCAGGAGTGACCCATGCCCACCAACCCCCAGTCAGAGCAGGAATTGCTGGCCCGCGCCTATGCCATGGCGGGCTTCACGCTGGCCCAGCTGGCCGCCACGGCCGACATCGCCGTGCCGGCGGATCTGCGTCGTGACAAGGGTTGGGTTGGCCAGCTGATCGAATGGCAGCTGGGGGCCAGCGCCGGCAGCAAGCCCGAACAGGACTTCCCGGATCTTGGCATCGAACTCAAGACGATCCCCATCGATCCTCAGGGCAAACCGCTGGAGACGACCTTCGTCTGCGTGGCACCGCTGATCGGTGTCAGCGGCCAGCAGTGGGAACAGTCCAATGTGCGCAACAAGCTCTCTCGCGTGCTCTGGATCCCGGTGGAGGGCAGCCGCGAGATCCCCATCGGTGAGCGCCGGATCGGTATGCCGCTGTTGTGGAGTCCGAATGAAGAGGAGGAGCGGCTGCTGCGCCAGGACTGGGAAGAGCTGATGGACATGATAGTGCTGGGAGAGGTGGAGCAGATCAGCGCCCGCCACGGCCAGGTGCTGCAACTGCGCCCCAAGGCGGCCAACAACAAGGCACTGACCCGGGCCATCGGCCGCAATGGCCAGCCGATCATGACCCTGCCGCGCGGCTTTTACCTCAAGATAGGCTTTACCCACGGGCTGCTGCAGCGCCACTTTGCCCTGCCCGCTTGATCTCTGTTATCAACATTCTTGTCATAAAGTGATATAAAAATAGCCAGCAGCAATTTCTTCGCAATCAGGACAAGGAGGCGTCATGCCGATCAACAAGCAATTTCTCAAGTCCCGCCCCGAGGTCAAGGTGACCTTTGCCGTGGAAAAAGAGGCCGCAGGAGAGGCCGAGCAGGTGCTGTTGCTGGGGGAGTTCAGCCAGTGGCAACCCATCGAGCTCAAGCGGATGAAGAGCGGTGAGTTCAAGACCACCCTCAATCTGCCGACCGACGGTCCCGCTCATTTCGAGTATTGCTACCAGCTGGTGCAACCCAACGGGGAGACCCACTACGACAATGACTGGGCGGCGGATGACTACGTGCCCGGTCCCTTCGGACGCGACAACTCGGTGGTGCGGGTCAGCCAGCCAGGTTGAGCCGGCACCAGAAAGCGGATACAAAAAAGGCTCGCCATTGGCGAGCCTTTTCACTACCTGTCGAGCTTTTCGCCGACATACCGACACCAATTCGAATCGAATTAGTTGAGCTTCTCTTTGATACGAGCAGCTTTGCCGGACAGGTTGCGCAGGTAGTACAGTTTGGCGCGGCGAACATCACCACGACGCTTCAGTTCTACACTGTGGATCAGCGGAGAGTGAGTCTGGAATACACGCTCAACACCTTCGCCGTTGGAGATCTTGCGAACGGTGAAAGCAGAGTGCAGACCGCGGTTACGCTTGGCAATAACGATGCCTTCGAAAGCCTGCAGACGCTCTTTACCACCTTCTTTAACACGAACTTGAACACGTACGGTGTCGCCCTGGGCAAAAGCCGGGATGTCGGTACGCAGTTGCTCTTGTTCAAGCTGCTGAATAATCTTGCTCATTGTCTTTCCTTACCTAGGATAAACTGAAAACTCTACTTAACGCTGTCACGCACTTCGCGGACATACTCGGCAAGAAGTGATTCTTGCTCGTCAGTCAGAGCTAGGTTGTTAATAAGTTCCGGCCTTCTCTGCCAGGTTCGTCCGAGCGATTGCTTGAGCCGCCAGCGCCTGATCACTTCGTGATTGCCGCTTGTCAGCGCCTCTGGCACCGCCAATCCATCCAACAACTCCGGCCGAGTGTAGTGGGGATGATCCAGCAGGCCATCCGTGAAGGAGTCCTGCTCGGCACTAGCCTGATCGCCCAAAACCCCAGGGACCAGACGCGAAACCGCATCGATCAGGGTCATGGCAGGCAACTCGCCACCACTTAACACGTAATCCCCGATAGACCACTCTTCGTCGACTTCGGTTTGTATCACGCGTTCATCGATACCTTCGTATCGACCGGCGACCAGAATCAGTTTCTGATTCGTCGCCAACTCGGTCACGCCCGCTTGAGTCAGCTTGCGTCCCTGAGGAGAGAGATAGATGACTTTCGCCCCGTCTCCCGCCGCTTGCTTGGCTGCATGAATCGCGTCACGCAGCGGCTGAACCATCATTAACATGCCGGGCCCACCACCATAAGGACGATCATCGACCGTACGGTGTTTGTCGTGGGTAAAGTCCCGGGGGTTCCAGCACTCAATCTGCAGCAGGCCACTCTTGACGGCCCGACCCGTTACCCCGTGCTCGGTAATGGCTCGGAACATTTCAGGGAAGAGGCTAATCACCCCAATCCACATAAGAAACCTCCGGCACCCGTGTTAGCGCGGGAAACTAGAAACCAGGATCCCAATCAACTTCGATTGTTCGAGCAGTCAGATCAATGTTCTTGATCACCTGCTCTTCCAGGAACGGAATCAACCGCTCCTTCGCACCAAAGGCATCTTTTACATTGGCCTCAACCACCAACACATCGTTGGAGCCGGTTTCCATCAATTCGGTCACCTTGCCCAGGTCGTATCCCTTGGTGGTCACTACCGAGCAACCAATCAGGTCACGCCAGTAGAACTCACCCTCAGGCAACGCAGGCAACAGATCGGCGGCTACGCCAATCTCGACATTGGTCAATGCCAGGGCATCCTCGCGCACGTCGATACCATCGAGTTTGCAGATCAGACCCTTGTTGTGACGCTTCCAGGATGAAACCTGAATTTCACGCCACACCCCGTTCTGATTGATCAGCCAGGGGTTGTAATCGAAAATCGCTTCGGCAACATCGGTGAAGGAGTTCACTTTAAGCCAGCCCTTGATGCCGTAAACGGTACCCAGGGTGCCCAGAACTACAGGTTTTTCCACCTTAACTCCTTACCGTTTGGCTGATTAAGCAGCTTTGGCAGCGTCTTTGATCAGCTTGGCAACGCGGTCAGAAACAGCGGCACCAGTACCAACCCAATGCTCGATGCGAGCCAGGTCCAGGTTCAGCTTTTCAGCGTTACCAGAAGCAACCGGGTTGAAGAAACCAACGCGCTCGATGAAACGACCGTCACGGGCGTTACGGCTGTCAGCAACTACTACCTGGTAGAACGGACGCTTTTTCGCGCCACCACGTTGTAAACGAATGGTTACCATATCGTCCTCATTAACATCTAATGAACAAGGCCCGCAAACACGCGGACCCTAGCTTAAAATAAGCCGCGTAATTCTACTTGGATTCGTAATAATTGCAACCAAGCCAGCCATTTTTTGCACAAGCGGCCCCATGAAAAGGGCCCACCCATGGTGAGCCCCTGACGTGTGCATGACGACCCGGCAATCAGAAGGGGCCGCGGCCACCACCAAATCCCGGTGGCAGCATGTTCTTCATCTGCCCCATCATCTTGCGCATGCCACCCTTGCCGGACATCTTCTTCATCATCCGCTGCATCTCGGTGAACTGCTTGAGCAGCTTGTTCACGTCCTGCACCTGCATGCCCGAGCCTGCAGCGATACGACGCTTGCGAGAGCCCTTGATGAGGTCGGGATGGGCACGCTCCTTGGGCGTCATGGAGCTGATGATGGCCTCCATCCGCACGGTGAGCTTGTCATCCATCTGATCCTTGATGTTGTCCGGCAGGCCGGACATGCCCGGCAGCTTGTCGAGCATGCCCATCATGCCGCCCATGTTGCGCATCTGGGCCAGCTGCTCGCGGAAATCTTCCAGATCGAAGCCCTTGCCGCTCTTGACCTTGCTGGCCAGCTTGGCCGCCTTCTCTTTATCGACGTTGCGCTCCACCTCTTCGATGAGGGAGAGCACGTCGCCCATGCCGAGGATGCGGGAAGCCAGACGATCCGGGTGGAACGGCTCCAGCGCATCGGTCTTCTCGCCCATACCGATGAACTTGACCGGTTTGCCGGTGATGTGGCGCACCGACAAAGCGGCACCACCGCGGGCATCGCCGTCCGCCTTGGTGAGGATCACGCCGGTGAGCGGCAGCGCCTCGTTGAAGGCCTTGGCAGTGTTGGCGGCGTCCTGACCGGTCATGGCATCCACCACGAACAGGGTCTCGACCGGCTTGATGGTGGCGTGGAGATGCTTGATCTCGTCCATCATGTCGCTGTCGACGTGCAGGCGGCCGGCGGTATCGACGATCACCACGTCATAGAACTTCTTGCGTGCCTGATCGATGGCCGCATTGGCGATGTCGACCGGCTTCTGGCTGGCATCGCTCGGGAAGAAGTCCACACCGATGTCATTGGCCAGGGTTTCCAGCTGTTTGATCGCCGCCGGACGATAGACGTCGGCACTGACTACCAGCACCTTTTTCTTGCTGCGCTCTTTGAGCAGCTTGGCCAGCTTGCCGACCGTGGTAGTTTTACCGGCCCCCTGCAGACCAGCCATCAGGATGATGGCTGGCGGCTGGGCAGCCAGATTGAGCTGCTCGTTGGCCTCCCCCATCACCGAGACCAATTCGCCATGCACAATCTTGATGAAGGCCTGGCCCGGGCTCAGGGACTTGGCCACTTCCTGGCCAACCGCCCGCTCCTTGACGCGAGCCACGAAGTCACGCACCACCGGCAGGGCGACGTCCGCCTCGAGCAGCGCCATGCGAACTTCGCGCAAGGTCTCTTTGATGTTCTCTTCGGTCAGACGACCACGGCCGCTGACATTGCGCAGGGTGCGCGAGAGTCGTTCAGTCAAATTCTCAAACATGACGCATTCCGGTTCTTGGCGTAACAAATGGGGGCATTATACCTCAGCCGGCGCAATGAGGACGATTATTCGCCGCACACGACGGTGACCTGCCCTCAAAAGGGCAGGCACAATGAACCCAGGCTGGTATTTCGGCCGGCGCCGGCGCGCCTTCTGGTGCGTGCCGCGGCGGCAGACTGCTGCCTATATATGGGCGGATCGGCGGCAGCACAACTGGCGAGCACATCTTGTGCAAGGTATACTGCCCTTCCTATTCCCAATCGCTTGCTCGACAACGACCCGGTTATGATCGTGATCTCTGTTCTGGCCCTGGCGTTCTATCTGCTGGCCATCATCGCCTCTCTGCACCTGCTGCTCAGTGCCAAACCAGTGGGACAAGCCCCCCTGTTTGCCTGTATCGGACTGGCCCTGATCGCCCATGGCACCGCCGTGGCCGGCGAAGTGCTGGTGACTCACTCCGGCCAGAATCTGAGCATGCTCAACGTGGCCTCGCTGGTCAGTCTCATCATCAGCTGCTTCATGACCTGCGTCACCCGCCGCTTCAACGGCTGGATCCTGCTGCCGGTGGTCTACAGCTTCTCGGCCCTGCTGCTGGCCGCCAGTGCCCTCATTCCCGGTCGCTACATCACCCATCTGGAGGCCCATCCCCAGCTGCTACTGCACATTGGTCTCGCGCTGATGGCCTACTCGGTATTGATGATCGCCTGCCTGTTTGCGCTGCAGCTCGCCTGTCTGGACCGGCAGCTGAAGTCGCGCAAGATCAGCCAGTTGCCCGCCATGCCGCCCCTGATGACGGTGGAGAAGCGGCTATTCCAGCTCATCTCGGCGGGTCTGTTCCTGCTGACTCTCTCCATTGCCTCCGGCCTGTTCTTCCTCGAAGACATGTTCGCCCAGGGCAAGTCCCACAAGGCCATCCTCTCGATCCTGGCCTGGTGCGTCTACGTGCTGCTGCTATGGGGCCACCATACCCGTGGCTGGCGCGGTCGCAAGGTCATCACCCTGAGTCTGATCGGCAGCTTCATCCTGACTCTGGCCTATTTTGGCAGCCGCTTCGTCAAAGAAGTCTTGTTGAGCTGACCGCCACCCTTTTTATCACCCACTCCCACAGGAGCCCTTCTTGGACAGTATCTCAACGAGTACATTACTGATTGTTCTCGTTATCTTGATCCTCTTGTCTGCTTTTTTCTCCAGTTCCGAAACCGGCATGATGTCCCTCAACCGTTACAAGTTGCGGCATCTGGCCCAAACCAAACACAAGGCTGCCCGCCGGGTAGAAAAGCTGCTATCCCGCCCGGATCGCCTGCTGGGGCTGATCCTGATCGGCAACAACCTGGTCAACATCCTCGCCTCGGCCATCGCCACCATCGTCTGCATCCGCATCTTCGGCGATCTGGGGGTGGCCATCGCTACCTTCGGCCTGACCCTGATCGTGCTGGTGTTTGGTGAAGTGACCCCCAAGACTCTGGCTGCCATGTTCCCGGAGAAGATTGCCTACCCAGCCTCCTGGGTGCTCAAGGGGCTGATGGTACCGCTCTCGCCGCTGGTCTGGCTGATCAACGGCATCACCACCGGCCTGCTCAAGCTACTGCGGCTCAACCCCAGCAAGGATGACTCCCTCAATACCGAGGAGCTGCGCACCATCGTCAACGAGGCCGGCAGCCTCATCCCCCAGCGCCATCAGGAGATGCTGCTCAGCATTCTGGATCTGGACAAGATGACGGTGGAGAACATCATGGTGCCGCGCAGCGAGATCTACGCCATCGACATCAACGACGACTGGAAAACCATACTGCGCCAGCTGGCCCACTGTGCCCACACCAAGATCCTGCTCTATCGCGACAACATCGACGACGTGGTGGGCTTTCTGCACGCCCGCGACGCACTGCGGCTGATGGCCAGGGATCAGTTCAACAAGTCGAGCCTGCTGCGGGAGGTGGACGAGATCTACTTCATCCCGGAGGGAACGCCGCTCAACGTCCAGCTGGCCAAGTTCCAGCGCAACAAGGAGCGGATCGGCCTGATCGTTGACGAGTATGGCGACATTCAGGGGTTGATCACTCTGGACGATATTCTGGAAGAGATAGTGGGCGACTTCACCACCTCCATGACCCCCGCTCCCAGCGACGAGATCCACCCCCAGCCGGACGGCTCCTTCCTGGTGGAGGGCTCGGCCAGCATCCGCGAGCTGAACAAGGAGATGAGCTGGCAACTGCCCATCGACGGACCGAGAACGCTCAATGGCGCCATCCTGGAATACCTGGAGGAGATCCCCCAGCCCAACATCAGCCTGCGGCTGGCCGGCTACCCCATCGAGATCCTGGAAGTGGAGAACAACATGGTGAAGATGGCGCGGATCATGCCTGATTTATACCGTAACGAGTCTGGCTTTGAAGATTGAAAAAAGGCTGCCACTGGCAGCCTTTTTTCTTGCTCACTCGCTATCTTCATCCGGCTCCAGCACCAGAGTCGGAATCAATTCGCCAAATACCTTCTGCAGCTCGTCGCGATTGGCCAGCAGATCTTGCAGGGTATAGCTGTCCATCACCGCCAGAAAGGCGTTCATCGCCTCCTTCAGAGCACTCTTCAGCAGACAGACCGAGACGATGTGGCAGGCCGGCGAGCCGCAATCTATCCCGTCCAGATTCCCTTCCAGTGCCCGGATAACCTGACCTATGTTGACGGTCTCCGGCGCACAAGCCATGCGGATCCCGCCATTCTTGCCACGCTGGGACTGCAGATAGCCCAGTTTCACCAGCTGGTTCACTACCTTCACCATGTGATTGCGGGAGACGTCATACAAGGCGGAGACCTTGGCCACGCTCGACAATTCGCCCTCCGGCAGGGTCGCCAGATAGAGCAGGGCTCTCAATCCAAAATCGGTATAGCTAGTTAGTCTCATAGTGCCTGTGGCGCATCGCGCGGAAATTGATTATTGATTCAGATCAAATAAACATCTAGGATGCAGCTTATTAAGTGACATTTTAGATGTTTAATTAGCAAGGACCCCCTATGTTAGACCAAGCCACCATCGCCGTCATCAAAAGCACCATCCCTTTGCTCGAATCGGCGGGCCCCGCGCTCACCCAGCACTTCTACCAGCGCATGTTCAGCCATAACCCCGAACTGAAGGACATTTTCAACCTGGCGCACCAGCGCAGCGGCGGTCAGCCGCTGGCGCTGTTCAATGCGGTGGCGGCCTATGCCAAGAACATCGACAACCTGGGGGCACTGGCCGGGGCCGTGGAGCGTATCGCCCACAAGCACACGGGTTTCCTGATCCAGCCAGAACAATATCACATTGTAGGTAGTCATCTCTTGGCCACGCTCAAAGAATTGGGTGGAAGTGCGGTCACCGACGAGGTGCTGGATGCCTGGGGCAAGGCGTATGGCGTGCTCGCCAGCATCTTCATCGGCCGCGAGAGCGAGATTTATCAGGAGAAGGCGAGCCAGGCAGGTGGCTGGCAGGGTTCCCGCCCCTTCCTGATCAAGGAGAAGCGGGTCGAGAGCGAACTCATCACCTCCTTCCTGCTGGCGCCGGTGGATGGCAAGCCGGTCCTGGACTTCAAGCCGGGTCAGTACCTCAGCATCAAGCTGGTCCACCCCGAGCTGGAATATCAGGAGATCCGCCAGTACTCCCTCTCCGATGCGCCCAACGGCCAGCACTACCGCATCAGCGTCAAGCGCGAGCCCCAGGGCCAGGTTTCCAACCTGCTGCACGATCATCTGCAAGCGGGTGACAAGATTGAGGTGATGCCCCCCACCGGCGATTTCTACCTGAAAGCCGATGGCCATACCCCGGTGGTGCTGCTCTCGGCCGGTGTGGGTGTCACCCCGATGATGAGCATGCTCAACCAGCTGCTGGCGAACGGCCATCAGGCCGACATCACCTGGCTGCACGCCTGTGAACAGGGTGCCGTACATGCCTTCAGGGAGGATATTCAGCAAAAGTCCCGCCAAAACGCCAACCTGCTGAGCCGGGTCTGGTATCGGGAGCCGCAGGCCAGTGACGTACAGGGCAAAGAGTACGACTTTGCCGGTACCATGGATCTGAGTGCAGTGAAGGAGCGCATCACGCCGCAGGCCCACTACTACTTCTGTGGTCCCGTCGGCTTCATGCAGGCAGTCAAGCAGCAGTTGATCGCGGCGGGCATTCCGGCCGGCCAGCTCCATTACGAAGTTTTTGGTCCCCACCAAGATCTGTAAGGCGGGCTAATCACTATAACCAGCTGAGGGGCCAGCCTGTCACGGCACGGCGGCCGGCTCCTCCCGGCCCACGGATGCAGATCCGTGGGTCATTTTTTTGGCTTAGTGCATCGCCTTGGCGCGGGCGATGGCGTTGGCCGGCATCCGGTTGCCCAGCCGGCTCAGCAGGCTGGTCGCCTTCTGGTGCAGCGCCTTGTCGCCGATCACCGTGCTGTGCAACCAGTGGTAGGCCTCTTCATAGTCGAGCGGGCTGCCCATTCCCTGCAACAGCATCTCCACCCATTCGATCTGTGCCCGCTGGAAGCCCAGGCTGGCGGCTTCCCGCATCAGGGTCTCGGCCTTGAGCAGATCCTTTTGCACCAGCGTGCCTTTCCAGTAGTAACGGCCCAGTTGTTCCAGCGCCGGCGCCAATCCCTGATTGGCCGCCTCCCACATGAATTTGACCCCCAGCTCCGCGTTGGGCTTGATGCAGACCCCCCAGGCCAGCATGTCCCCCCACAGAAACTGATAGGCAGGCACCTTCATCACCTCGGCCCGCACCTCGATATCCTGGGTAAGCTGGCACCTGTCCTGCTTTACCTGCTGCAGGTGACGCCCCTGCTCAATCCAGCTGAGCAGCTCGTCCTGGCGATAGAGCGGCACCGCCTGCAACGTGCCGCTGTCCACATTCAGCCCGTCGCTGCTGCTCGGGGTACTGGTCATGGGGCGGCTATTGGGTGAACGCCCGCTATCCGTGGCGGCAGGTGCAGGAATGGGGGCCGCTGCCGGCGCATCGGTCGTCGCCGGGCTGGCCGATGGTGGAGCCGTGGTATCCGCAGCAGCCGGCACAGCGGCCGCAGCAGATGGGACCGCCGCCTCCGGCTGTGCCGGCGTACTGGCCGATGCGGAGGCGGCCACGGCCCCGCTCGTCGCGGCGGCGGCAGAGGCGGAAGGCTCGGTCCCCTGCGCTTGGCTCGTCAGCAATGGGGGCGTCAGCAAACAGAGAAGGCCGACAAGGGTAATGGGTTTCATCATAAGGATCTCCTGCAGCACCCTGTTATCGGCAGCCGGTGGCATCCCCTTAGGCCGGCGCCGCCTGCACCCGTCACCATAACGACAAAGGGGAGCCGAAGCTCCCCTTGCTGTCCATCCGGACGCCTTACTTGACGAACTCGACACCCAGCTGGATATCGGCTTTCAGGGTGGCCAGCATGCCATCCATCGCCTCTTGTTCGAAGGCGCTCAGCTTGCCGTAGTCCAGCACGGTTTCAACACCGTTCTTGCCAAGCAGGATGGGCTGCGCGAAGAAGGTGGCGTGTTTGCCGTCGCCTTCCACATAGGCGCACTCGATGACGTTGGCTTCACCCTGCAGACCCTTGATGAGCGACAGTCCGAAACGGCAGGCAGCCTGGCCCATGGAGAGGGTAGCGGAACCGCCACCGGCCTTGGCTTCCACCACTTCGGTACCGGCGTTCTGGATACGCTTGGTCATGGCGGCCACTTCGTCGGCGGTGAAGCTGGCACCTTCAATCTGGGAGAGCAGCGGCAGAATGGTCACGCCACTGTGGCCACCGATCACGTTGACGCGCACCTTGTCGACGTTCAAACCCTTGCCCTCGGCCACGAAGGTCTCGGCACGGATCACGTCCAGGGTGGTGACGCCGAACAGGCGACGCTTGTCATAGACACCGGCTTTCTTCAGCACTTCGGCAGCGATGGCGACAGTGGTGTTGACCGGGTTGGTGATGATGCCGATCAGCGCTTTCGGGCAGGAGGCGGCGCACTTTTCCACCAGATTCTTGACGATGCCGGCGTTGATGTTGAACAGGTCGGAACGATCCATGCCGGGCTTGCGAGCCACGCCGGCGGAGATCAGCACGACATCGGCGCCGACCAGAGCCGGGCTCGGATCTTCACCGCAGAAACCTTTTACTTTCACGTCAGTCGGGATATGGCTCAGATCGACCGCCACGCCCGGGGTCACCGGAGCGATATCATACAGGCTCAATTCGGAACCAGCAGGCAGACGGTTTTTCAACAGCAGAGCGAGGGCTTGGCCGATGCCACCGGCGGCACCCAGAACGGCAACTTTCATGATCAACTCCATGTTTAAGCGTAGGTTTAAGGTTGTTTCTTGTTGTGCGCCCAACCTTAAAGGATCCCCCCCTAAAAAACAATCTGATAACAGTTGTAATCACAGGTTCTGTGAGCCAATAAACAGGCGGCGAATAAAAATGGGGGGAAATGCAAAAAATTGGAGGGGAAGCACAGATTTCCTGCACTTCCCCCCACCATTAATAGGTAGATATGCCGACTTCAGCCCTGGAAGGCCAACGCCCGGCGTTCACACCAACGAAAACCAATTGTTAACAATCCGTTCATGGTCAGGTAGAGGGCACCGGCCACGGTGAACACCGCCAGGGTGTCGTAGGTCTGGGCATTGAGGCGCTGAGCCAGCCCCATCACATCCATGATGGTGATGGTACTGGCGAGCGAACTCCCCTTGAGCACCAGGATCACCTCGTTGGAGTAGGCGGGCACCAGTCGCCGGGCAGCGTGACGTACCTTCATCCACAGGGTCTGGCCGGCGGAGAAACCGAGCGCGCGGCAGGCCTCTACCTCACCGGCCGGGATGGCATCGAGCGCCCCCTTGAACAACCGGGTGGAGTAGGCGGCGGTATTGAAGCCGAGTGCCAGCACGGCGCAGAACCAGGGCTGCTTGAGCAGCGGCCAGAGCGGCCCCTCTTTGAGCCAGGCAAACTGGCCCGGCCCGTAGTAGATGAGGAAGATCTGGATCAGCAGCGGCGTGCCGGTGAAGATCAGCACCCACAGCTGCACCAGCTGGGTCGCCACCGGAATGCGGCGCTCCAGCACCCAGGTCATGGCAGCCGCCATCAGCACGCCGAGCAGCAGGCTGAATGCCGTGAGTTGCAGGGTAATCGCCAGGCCACCCAGCAGGGTCATCAGGTAGTCCTGCATGATCAGCCTCCGTAACGACGGGTGTAACGGGACGCCTGCTTCAAGCCAAACTCACTCACCAGGCTGATGGCCAGGTAGATGAGGGCCGCCGCGGCATACCAGGTGAAGGGTTGATAGGTACTGGCCGAGGCCATCTGGGCCTGGCGCATCATCTCGTTCACCCCGATGAGGGAGACCAGTGCGGTGTCCTTGAGCAGCACCAGCCACTGGTTGCCGAGCCCCGGCAGGGCGTGCCGCCACGCCTGGGGCAGCACGATGCGAAAGAAGATGTGACGCTTGCCAAGGCCGAGCGCCAGCGCCGCCAGCCGCTGTCCGGCGGGCACCGCATTGAGGGCGGCCCGCAAGGTCTGGGTGGCGTAACTGGCGAACAGCAGGGAGAGCGCCAGCACGCCGCAGGCGAACGGACTGAACTCCACGTACTCGCCGGTGATGAGGAACAGCACCTGGGTCGAGCCGAAGTAGATGAACAGCACCACCAGCAGCTCGGGCAAGCCGCGAATAAGCGTGGTGAGAGTGGCCACCGGCCACACCAGAGCGCGCTGCTTGCTCAGTTCGGCGGCGCTGAACGCCAGCGCCAGCACCATGCCCCCAACCAGGGATGCCAAGGCCAGCCCGAGGGTCATCCAGGCTGCATCCAACAACAGGCTCAACATGGCTTAGTGCGCGAAATATTTGTCGTAGATCTTCTGATAGGTGCCGTTGGCCTTGATGTCGGCCAGCCCCTTGTTCAGCTGAGTCAGCAGCTCCTGATTGCCCTTGGCCACCGCGATGCCAAAACCGGTACCGAAGTACTTGGCGTCAGTCACCGGCGTGCCGATCACGGCATACTCCTTGTGCTGCTTGAGCCAGTCGGCGGCGACCGCGGTATCGGCAAACACGCCGTCGGTGCGGCCGTTCATCATGTCGAGGAAGGCGCTCTGATAGCTGGCGTAAGGTACGGTCAGCAGGCCCTTGCTCACCCAGTTGTCCACCAGATAGGACTGATGGGAAGTGCCGTTCTGCACGCCGACGGTCTTGTCCACCAGCTCTTCCGGCCCCTTGAAGGCGCCCTTCTTGGTCACGAACACGGCGGAGTTCTGGTAATAGATGTCGGAGAAATCGACCTGGGCGGCCCGCTCCGGGGTCACGTCCATGGCGGCGATGGCGGCGTCATAGCGACGGAATTTCAGGCTGGGGATCAGGCTGTCGAAAGCCTGGTTGTGGAAGCTGCACTCCAGCTTGGCCTGTTCACAGATGGCGCGGGCCAGATCGATGTCAAAACCCTGGAACTCGTTCTTGTCGTCCAGATATTCGAACGGCGCGTAGGTGGCCTCGGTGGCGAACTTGATCTCCTTGGCCAGCACCGAGGTGCTCAGCAGGCCCATGGCGGCGACCAGCAACAGACTCTTTTTCATGACAGCTTCCTTATCGATTTGAATATCAATGCATCAAGAATTCGGCAAACCGGCTGGTTTGCGGGGCTTGGAAAATGGCGGCGGAGCCGGCTTCGATGATCCGCCCCTTCTCCAGATAGATCACCTGGCTGGCCACCTTGCGGGCAAACTCCACCTCGTGGGTCACCACCACCTGGGTGATGCCGGTCTGGCCCAGGTTGCGGATGATCTCCGCCACTTCCTTGGTGATCTCGGGGTCGAGGGCCGCCGTCGGCTCGTCAAACAGCAGCACCTGGGGGTCCATCATCAGGGTACGGGCGATGGCCACCCGCTGCTGCTGACCGCCGGACAGCCGCGCCGGCCAGGCGTCGCGCTTGTCGGCCAGTTGCAGCTGGGCCAGCAGATAGCCCCCCTTCTCCATGGCCACCGCCTTGCTCATGCCGAGCAGCTTGACCGGCGCCTCGATGAGGTTCTCCATCACGGTGAGATGGGGCCACAGATTGTACTGCTGGAACACCATGCCCACCTTGCGCCGCAGCGCCTGGGTCTGGCGGTTGAACTCGGCGGTGGAGAGGCTGGACGGGAAAGAAAATTCACTTTCACCGATGCGCAGAACGCCGGCATCCGGGGTGTCCAGCAGGTTCATCATGCGCAGCAGAGAACTCTTGCCAGCACCGCTCGGGCCCAGCAGCACCAAGGTCTCACCGGGAGCAGTCCGAAAGCTGACCTGTTGCAGTACCGGCACCTTGTGCCAGGATTTTTCGATACCGATTAATTCAATACCCATACAGCCCAATTGAATAAGTTTTCAAAATTTCGCCCTGATTCTAACGCTGGCATGGGTGGATGCAAGCTATATTTGAATCAATATGCAGAACAAGCGCCGCTTCCTTGCAAAAATAGGCATATGAATGCAAAATGGGCACGCTGTTCATATCTGCCGCCTGAGCGTGACAGGCAGCCAAACCTCCTCATTCGTGAGTCCAAGATGAAGCATAACGACAAGCAAGAAAAACTGGCCAAGGCCTTTAAAGCCTTGCTGAAAGAAGAACGATTTGGCTCCCAGGCAGAGATAGTGACTGCCCTGCAAGAGATGGGCTTCGAAAACATCAACCAGTCCAAGGTATCGCGCATGCTGAGCCGCTTCGGCGCCGTTCGCACCCGCAATGCCAAGATGGAGATGGTCTACTGCCTGCCGGTGGAACTGGGCGTGCCCACCACCTCCAGCCCGCTCAAGAATCTGGTGCTGGATGTCGACCACAACGGTGCCTTGGTGGTGATCCACACCAGCCCGGGTGCGGCCCAGCTGATCGCCCGCCTGCTCGACTCCCTCGGCAAGGCCGAAGGGATCCTCGGCACCATCGCCGGTGACGACACCATCTTCATCACCCCGACCAGCGACACCGACATCGAAGAGCTCTACCTCTCCGCCCTCGAGCTGTTCGAACAGACGCCGTAATGGTTGCTGCCGCGTCATCGCGGTCCCGCCAACACGCAAAATCCCGGCCAAGGCCGGGATTTTTGTTATCTGCGGGTGGGCGAGCCTTATTTGCCCTGCGCCACCAGAAAATCTTCTGAAGGGGCGAAGAAGGCTGCGCCGGTCACCGCTTTGGTGAAGCGCAGCAGGTGATCGAAGTGACTGCCCTCGCCCTTGTACATGCTGGCCAGCATGGCGTTGAAGTGCTGCGGGGTGCGGCAGCAGGAGATGAAGTAGAGCCCCTGCTCGGTCATGGTGCCCCAGGGCATGCTCTGGCGCAGGATCTCCATGGACTCCCCCTTCGGCGTCTTGAGGTTGACCCGCTTGATGTGGGCGGTCAGCGGCTTGTCGGCCGACTCGTACTCGATGTTGTCGACCTTGGTGCGACCTATGATGTCTTCCTGCTCCTTCAACGCCAGCTTCTCCCAGTCGCTCATGGCGTGGACCCAGCGCTGCACGTGGATGTAGGAGCCGCCGGCAAACTCGCCGCCGTCCAGCAGCGCCACTTCGGCGCGGTGCTCATCCTGCGGATTCTCGGTACCATCGACGAAACCGGTCAGGTCGCGGCAGTCGAGGTTGCGAAAACCGCACACCTCTTCCGCCAGCTCCACCAGCCCGGCCAGCAGGGCCATGACGCGCTGACCGGCGTGATGCAGCACATCCACCCGATCGGCGCGCAGTTGCACGAACAGATCGAACGGGGTGTTGGGGGCCTCCTGGCCGTTGGCGGATTGCGCCATGAAGCCGCGGAACTGGGGCGGACGGGCGGCAGGATAGAGGCCATCCCAGGCATCGGCACCGACGGCCACTAGACCGCTGAAGCCGGCAGCGGGGAAATCGGCGGCCACCGCCTCCCACAGGGCCGGCAACCTGGCCAGACGGGCCACCAGCTCGGCGGCGTCACCGGTGCGGTTGAACATCAGATAGAGGGCGTGCAGATTGGGCTCGGCACAGATCCCGGCTTGGGCTTTCATATATCTCTCCCCTGAACAGACATTGGCGATATGGGCGGTTAGCGTTGCGCGATTATAAACCAGCGCGGTTCCAGTTCATTGATTTCACGACGATATCACGCGTTCAGGGTAAAGGGTCAAACAACACCAGCGCGTGGGGCGTCACCCTGACCCGCGCCCGTACTCCCTCCAGCGGCTCGCCGATGCTCGCCTCCAGCCGCAGCTCGCCGCTCTCGAACAACACCCGGCAGTGATGGCCGAGGAACTGCTGCTCCACCACCTTGAGCTCGCCATCCGCGGCGCTCTCCAGCAACAGTTGCTGTGGCCTGAGCATCAGTTGCAGCAGCTCACCCACGGCTCGGCCATGGGGCTCGCTGCCGCAGATGACCCCGAGCGCAGTGCGCACACAGTGGCTGTCCACCACCTCGGCCGCCAGGTAGTTGACCCCGCCCAGAAACTCCGCCACAAAGCGGTTCTGCGGGCGGCGATAGAGCTGCTCCGGCTGGCCCACCTGTTCGATGTGACCTGCGCGAAACAGCGCCAGCCGATCGGCGAAGGCAAAGGCCTCTTCCTTGCTGTGACTGACGAAGATGGCGCCGATCCCCTGCTGCTTGAGCAGGGCGCGGATCTCCAAGATCAACTTCATCCGTACCTGGGTATCGATGTTGGAGAAGGGCTCGTCCAGCAGCATCAGCCGCGGCTTGCACACCAACGCCCGGGCAATCGCCACCCGCTGCTGCTGGCCGCCAGAGAGCTGGTGCGGATAGCGATCCCCCAGCCCCTGCAGATTGACCAGCGCCAGCGCCTCTTCAACCTGTTGCTGACGAGCACGGCGATCGAGTTTGGTCAGGCCGAAGCCGACGTTGTCGGCCACCGTCAGGTGAGGAAAGAGGGCGTAATCCTGAAAGATCATGCCGATGTTGCGTGCCTCGGGCGGCACGCTGGCACCCGGCCCGTCGAGCAGGGTATCGCCGAGGCGAATCGTGCTCTCCGCCAGCGGCAGCAGGCCGGCGATGGCCTTGAGCAGCGTGGTCTTGCCGCAGCCGCTCGCCCCCAGCAGGCAGACAATCTCGTTGTCGGCCACCGTCAGGGAGAGCTGCTCCAGCACATTGCGGCCGTTGTAACGGCAACTGACATTTTCAACCTGCAAACAGGACAAGGCTGACTTCCTCATATTCTTTTGAACCAGACCGACCGGCGGCCGGACAACATTCCAGGGTGGGATAACTCAGTGCCCCGCCCCATCCAGGTTGCGGTTGACCCAGATCAGCGGCAACAGCCCCACCAGTACGATGACGATGGCGCCGAGCGCGCCGCGCTCCAGCATCTCGTCTGACACGAACTGGTAGACGTGGGTCGCCAGGGTATCGAAGTTGAACGGCCGCAGCAGCAGGGCGGCGGGCAGCTCCTTCATGGATTCGATGAACACCAGCATGGCGCCGGCAAACAGGCCGCGCCGCACCAGCGGCAGGTGCACCCGCCGCAGCATGGCGCCATCCCCCTGCCCCAGGGAGCGGGCCGCCATATCGAGGCTGGGGGAGATCTTGCCCATGCTGCTCTCCACCGAGCCGATGGCGATGGCCACGAAGCGCACCAGATAGCCGAACACGATGGCGGTGATGGTGCCGGTCAGCAGCAGCCCCGGCCCCTGACGCCCCAGCCACTCGGCCAGATCGTTGATGGCAAAATCGAGGGCGGTGAGCGGTACCAGCACGCCGATGGCGAGCACGGTACCCGGCATGGCGTAACCCATGGCGGCGATGCGCAGCGGCAACAGGCTCTTGACTCCGCCATCGAGACGACGACAGAAGCCGAGCAGCAGAGCGATGCCCATGGCCAGCAGGGCGGTCAGCGCCGAGATAGCCAAGCTGTTGCCGGCAAAGCGGACGAACTCCGGCGTCCACGATAATTCGAAGTAGCGCACGCCGTAGTCCAGCAGGATGACGAACGGCAGACCGAAGCCGGCCAGCACCAGTCCCCAGCACCAGAGCCCGGCCAGAGCCCGGCTCATCCCCTTGAGCGGGTAGCGCAGCGGCTGTTCGTGACCCATGGACTTCTGGAACACCTGCTGCCGGCTGCGCGAGCGGCGCTCCAGCGCAATCAGCAGCACTACCGCCAGCAGCATCAGGCAGGAGAGCTTGGCGGCGGTGGCCAGGCTGCCGTAACCGAGCCAGGTGTCGTAGACCGCCGTGGTCAGGGTATTGATGGCAAAGAAGTGGACGGTGGCAAAATCGGCCAACGTCTCCATCGCCACCAGCGATACCGCCACCATGATGGCGGGGCGCGCCAGCGGCAGACTGAGGCGGCGAAAGCTCTGCCAGGGGGAGCAACCGAGCAGGCGGCTGGAGTGAATGAGGCTGACCGACTGCTCCAGAAAAGAGGCGCGGGTCAGCAGATAGACGTAGGGGAACAGCACCAGCGCCAGCACCCAGGCGGCGCCGCCGAGGGAGCGGATGGCCGGGAACCAGTAGTCGGCCGGCCCGCCCCAGCCAAACAGCTGCCGCAGTCCCGCTTGCAGCGGGCCCGAGTAGTCGAGCAGGTCGGTATAGACGTAGGCGACGATATAGGAGGGCATGGCCATCGGCAGCATCAGCGCCCACTGCAGGGCGCGCCGCCCCGGCACCTGGCACATGGCCACCAGCCAGGCGGTCGGCACACCGAACAGCAGACTGAGCAGCACCACGCCGACCACCAGCCCCAGGGTATTGGCCAGATAGTCGAACAGCACGGTATCGGCGAGGTGGCCAAACAGATCTCCGTCGGCCGACAAGGCGGAGAAGACCAGAGCAAGCACCGGCAAAGCCAGCAGCAGGGCGCTGGCCCAGCTGCCGGTAATCCATCCAAAATTTTTCATGAGACCACAGAGGTTGATGGGGCCCTTGGCCCCATCTGAATTACAAGTCGAATTTCACTTCATCCAGTAACTGCAAGGCGTCCTTGCGGTGCTTGGCGTAATCGCTGACCGGTAGCGCATCAGACTTGAAGCTGCCCCAGGACTTGACCATGGCGGAAGGCTCCACCCCGGCCTTGACCGGATACTCGGCGTTCACGTCCGCATACATGTGCTGGGCGGTGTCGCCGGCCAGGAACTCCATCAGCTTCTGGGCCTCGGCCTTGTTCTTGGCGTACTTGGTCATGGCCACGCCGCTCACGTTGACGTGGGCGCCGCGGTCAGCCTGGTTCGGGAAGTTGATGTAGACCGCATCGGCCCAAGCTTTCTGCGCCGGGTCCTTCAACATGGCGCCCAGATAGTAGCTGTTGCCGAGCGACAGGTCACAGATACCATCCTTGATCGCCTTGACCTGATCCCGGTCGTTGCCCTGCGGCTTGCGCGCCAGGTTGGCCTTGACCCCTTCCAGCCAGCTCTTGGTCTCGGCCATGCCGTGATGAGCGATCATGGAGGAGACCAGCGCCACATTGTACTCATGCTTGCCGCTGCGGGTGCAGATTTTTCCTTTGAATTCAGGCTTGGCCAGATCTTCGTAGCTGATGGTATCGAGCTTGCCGAGACGATCCTTGCTGGAATAGATGGCGCGCACCCGGGTGGTCAGCGCGAACCAGCGGTTGTCCGGATCGCGATAGATGGCGGGGATGTTCTCCTGCAGGATCTTGCTGTCCACTGGCTGCACCAGCCCCTTGTCCACCAGATCGGTCAGCCGGCTGATGTCGACGGTCAGCATCAGATCCGCCGGGGAGAGCTTGCCTTCCCGCTCCAGACGCTCGTTCAGCCCCTCTTTGGCGAACACCACGTTGACCTTGATGCCCGATTCCTTCTCGAACTGCTGGATGATGGGCTTGATCAGCTCATCCTGCCGGTTGGAGTAGACATTCACCTCCCCTGCCGCCAATGCCGACTGAGCCGCCAACGCAGAGAAAGCCAGTGCCAACATCTTCATTTTCATCATCCATTCCTTGAGTTGCTATATCGAGTGAGAACCATTGCTGTTTGCATTTTGCATTGAGCTCGACAGCCGGATCAAGAAATCCTGATGTGGCGGGATCACATATTTAAACGCCGTTCAAACAAAGGGGGCCGGATAGAATCCTATCCGGCCCCACCATGGAGTCAATCAGCGACAGCGTACCGATCATTCGCCCCATCCAGCGCTATCAGAGCGCCTCGTCGTCACTCTCACCGGTCCGAATGCGCACGGCCTGCAGCAGGTCGTAGACGAAGATCTTGCCGTCACCGATCTTGCCGGTATAGGCGGCCTTGCAGATCGCCTCGATCACCCCTTCGACGTTGTCGTCGGCAGTCGCTATCTCCAGCTTTACCTTGGGCAGGAAGTCGACCTGATACTCGGCTCCCCGGTATAATTCGGTGTGCCCCTTCTGGCGGCCAAACCCTTTGACCTCGGACACGGTCAGACCCTCGACCCCCAGGTTGGCGATGGCCTCGCGCACGTCGTCCAACTTGAAGGGTTTGATAATCGCAGTAATCAGCTTCATCTGGTTGCTCCCAATCCATGGTATGTCATGAATGGGGAATCAATTCTTGTGCCAAGTCTTTTTATTGTTTAATTTCAAAAAGATAGCATTTAGGCCTGGAACAGGACTCTCCCGGCATCACCAAGGGGGCGCATCTCGCCCCATTATGAGGCACCAAGCTGAGCCAGCCACAGCCGATGCACCAAACAAGAGCACCGCACTATGTTAGTCATCTCCAACAGCGTTACCCTGCCCTGGCATGAACTGCAATTCCAGACCATGCGGGCGCAGGGCAACGGTGGCCAGCACGTCAACAAGACCGACTCCGCCGTCTGGTTGCGCTTCGATTACCGCAACTCTCCCAGCCTCACCCCGCTCTACAAGGAGGGGCTCGACAAGCTGAGCGACAACCGGGTTCACGACGGTTTCATCATGATCCGGGTCGAAACCCACCGCAGCCAGGACATGAACCGCAAGGAGGCGATGAACCGTCTGGTGGAGCTGCTGAAGAAAGCGGCCTGGCGCCCCAAGGCCCGCCATGCCACCAAGCCGACCCGCAGCTCCCAGCGCAAGCGGGTCGATGCCAAGAAGCGCAAGGGGGAGATAAAATCGACCCGCGGCAAGCCGGTAGTGGACTAGCCGGGCCCTTGCCCAACGCCCGAGGATGACAGAATGAAATTCAGTTTTTGCGACAGCGCCCACGGCCCCCTGCTCATCGCCATCGACCGGGACGGGCTGCGCTATGTGGAGTTCGTACTAGGCGAGCAGCCGGTGACCCCGACTGACGAGTGGCAGCGCGACGATCAGGCGCTGGCCCCCTTCATCGAACAGTTCGCGGCCTACTTCGCCGGTCGCCTGCGCCGCTTCGATCTGCCGCTCGCCGCCCGGGGCACCCCTTTTCAGCAGTCGGTGTGGCGCGCCCTGGGCGACATTCCCTACGGCGAGACCGTCAGCTACCTCGAGATTGCCCAGGCCATCGGCAATCCCAAGGCGGTTCGCGCGGTGGGGGCGGCCAACGGGCGCAATCCGCTCAGCATCATAGTGCCCTGTCACCGGGTGATCGGCCGCAGCGGCGAGCTGACCGGTTATGCCGGCGGCATCCCCATCAAACGCTGGTTGCTGGCGCTGGAACAGCAGACTGCCGATCACTTTGTGCTGACCCCCTAACCAACCAGAGACACCCTGTTCACAACACGGGGCAGACACCGGCGCCGCAGCCCCCACTGACGACGTCGTGCTGACCCCTGACCAGACAGCGGCATCCCGTTCACAACGCTGGCTGCCAGCGCTGGAACAGCAGACCACCGACAACTTTACGCTGACCCCCTGAGCCTCTAACCAGTCAGTCCCATTGCGTTTAGCAAAATGAACAGAGTATGAAGAATCGCCTCAGAAGGGCTTCAGACAGCATCAGGCATCATGGCTTCACACTTGGATGGCATGGCTCATCCCTCATTCAAGTGGCACCCATGTGACGCTTCCAATCTGTCTTTTTCCCCGCGCCTCCCTGAGGCGCTTTTTTTTGCCGGCAAGCGGCCACAAAAAAGCCCGCCGAAGCGGGCTCTGACCGGAAGGTGCTAACTTCTGGGGTCAATCAAAGGGCGAGGAACAGGCCGGCCAGCGAGGCGCTCATCAGGTTCGCCAGCACCCCCGCCAGGATGGCGCGCATGCCGTAGCGGGCGATGAAGGATTTACGCTCCGGCACCATGGCGCCCAAGCCGCCGATCAGGATCGCCATGGAAGAGATGTTGGCGAAACCACACAAGGCGAAGGTGACGATGGCCTTGCTCGACTCGCTCAGGGTCTGGTCCTGCACCAGGGCGATGAAGGCGACGAACTCGTTCACCACTATCTTGGTCCCGATCAGGGCGCCGGCGGCCTGAGCCTGCTCCCAGGGGATGCCGATCAACCAGGAGACGGGAGCAAACAGCCAGCCCAGGATGATCTGGAAGCTCAACTCCAGCCCCACCAGGTCGCCGGCCCAGCCCAGCAGGCCGTTGAGCATGGCGATCACCCCGACGAACGCCAGCAGGGTGGCCCCCACGGCAACCGCAATGTTGAGGCCGGACATGGCGCCATCGGCGGCCGCTTCAATCACGTTGGTGGCGCGCGGGATCACCACGTCCTGATGGTGATCCTGCTCTTCGGCGGCAGGCGGCACCAGGATCTTGGCCATGGCCAGACCGGCCGGCGCCGACATGAAGGCCGCCGCGATCAGGTATTTCAGCTCGACCCCGATGCTGGCGTAACCCACCAGGGTACCGCCGGCCACGGAGGCGAGGCCGCAGCTCATCACCGCGAAGAACTGGGAGTCGGACATCTTGGAGAGATAGGGTTTGACCACCAGCGGCGCCTCCACCATGCCGACGAAGATGTTGGCGGTGGCGGAGAGGCTTTCGGCGCGGCCTGTGCCCAGCAGCTTCTGCAGGCCGCCGCCAAGCAAGGCAATCACTTTCGGCATCAGGCCGATGTGATAGAGGATGGCGATCACCGCGGAGAAGAAGATGATGACCGGCAGCACGTTGAAGGCAAAGATGAAGCCCAGCTTGAACTTGGCCAGATCGCCAAACAGGAAGGCGATCCCCTCCTGACCGTAACCGATCACGCTGCTGACGCTTTCGCTCACCCCGTTCAGCACATGCTGACCGGCGGGCAGCCAGAGCACCAGGCCGGCGAAGAGGATCTGCAGGCAGAGGGCGAGACCCACTGTTCGCAACGGGATACGACGACGATTATCAGAGCAGAGCGTGGCCACGGCCAGAATGCTCAGGATGCCGAGCAGGGCAATCATAGGGACTCCATCAGGTGGGGCGAAAGATGGGCGCGGATTCTGCGCTCCCGGCCTCGCCACTGCAAGTCCACTTGGTTACAACCCTGTTAGCAAAAACGTTTGCACGATACCGGTTGCGGCAACTGGCTGATTTGACTCGATTTTGGTTTCAAGCGAAAGCCAGTGTTCTTATATGGAAACGATTATTCCTCTGTGCCGGACAATTTGCCACCGAGCCAGGGAGCCAGCCGCTGCTCCCAGTAGGGATTCGGACCGAAGCTCTCCTTGAGGAAGTCGATGAACAGCCGGATCTTGGGATCCAGGTGCTCGCGTCTGGCATAGACGGCGTGCACCGCCATCTTCTGGTTCGGCCGCCACTGGGGCAGCAGCGGGATCAGCTGGCCGGACTGCAACTCCTTGTCCAGCAGGTAGTTGGCCACGTAGGCGATGCCGAGCCCGGCCAGGGCCGCGTCGCGCACCGCCTCCGCCAGATCCACCCGGTAGTTGCCGGCCACCTGCACCGTCTGGCGCTCCTTGCCCTGACGAAACGACCACTCGTGGTAGCGTCGCTCCCGGCTCTGATAGGTGATGCAGTTGTGCTGGGCCAGATCTCTGGGATGCAGCGGGGTGCCGTGGCTCAACAGATAGTCCGGCGAGGCCACCAGCACGAAGTGGATATCCGCCAGCCGCTGCCCCACCAGGGCCTCGGGTTTGTCCTCGTAGGTGGTGATCCAGAGATCCAGCCCCTCATCCACCAGGTTGGTGCGGTGATCGAACAGCGATACCTCCAGCTCCAGCTCGGGGTAGCGATCCTGAAACGCCTTGAGGCGTGGGATCACGTGCAGCCGGCCGAAAGACTGGCCAACCCCCAGATGCAGGATGCCGCTCACCTTGCCGCGCCGCTCCGCCACCATGGAGTCGGCCTCCAGTGCCACCGCCACCAGGGCGCGGCAGTGGCGGGCATACTCCTGGCCAAGCTCGGTGAGGGAGAAGCGGCGGGTGGTGCGCTGCACCAGCTGGGCACCGAGTTCGGTCTCCAGCTGGGCCAGCTGCTTGCTGATGTGGGATTTGGAGACCCCGAGCCGCCGGGCGGCCGCCGAGATGCCCTGTTCACGAACCAGGGCATCGAAGATCACCATTTGGGGCAGACGTTGCAGCACGGGATTACCAGAGAGAAGAGCGGACCCCCATTATTCCAGAGCCGCCCGCCGCGGGGTAGCGCTAAAGGCCGAGCGCCCGTTTGACCTCTTTTTGCAGGGGATCGTCCGCCGGATTCTGGTTCGCCCCATAACTCGCGACCAGCTTGCCGTCACGGCCGATCAGGTATTTGTGAAAGTTCCAGCCCGGCGCCTCGCCCGCCGCCGCGGCTAACCCCTGGTAAAGCGGACTGGCATCAGCCCCGCGCACGGCGATCCGGTTGAACATGGGGAAGGTCACCCCGTAATCACGTCGGCAGACCGAGGCAGTCTTGCCCTCCTCCCCCGCCTCCTGCCAGAAGTCGTTGGAGGGGAAGCCGAGCACCACCAACCCCTTCTCCTTGTAGGTCTGGTAGAGCGTCTCCAGATCCCGAAACTGGCCGCGATAGCCGCAGTAGGAGGCGGTATTGACTACCAGTACCACCTTGCCCTCGGTCAGCTGGCAGAGGTTGTGGCGCTGGGTGCTGTTGAGCTCCCGCATCTCCACGTTGAAGTAGTCCGGGCAGGCGGCGACGGCCGCCCCGGCCCCGAGTGTCAGCAACAACATGATCCATTTCATCGAGCGACTCCTGTCAGGCAGATGAGTGACATACGCGTGGGCACGCCAGCCGGTTCACCCGCTCAATAGAGGGGGATGCCGGTGAGCATGCCGTGCCCCCAGAAGATCAGCAGGGCGGTGAGCGCCAGCCCGGCCCCCACGCTGAGCCCGGTGCCATACCAGTTGGCCGCCGGACGGGGATGGCGCTGCCAGTCCCGCACTGAAATCCAGACGATGCTCACCAGCGCCCACAGGCCGATGCCGCCAAACAGCACCAGGGAGCGGGCCTCGCTGTTGACCGCCAGGTGGGCGCCGACCCAGAGCAGGGTGCCGAGCAGCTGGGGATGCACCAGCCAGCGCCGCAGGTGGTTGGGCCCCTGGCCGGAACAGAACAGGATCAGGGCGATGGGCATGACCGCCATCATCAGGGTCGGTCCCCAGGCGGGCAGAAAATAGAGCGGCAGGGGGCTGGCGCTGCGCCAGCCGGCGATGATGCAGGCGATGGCGATGAACACCAGCAACGAGAAGAGTCCCTTGTAGCGATTCTCCCCCAGCCGCTCGCGCAAGCGGGCCCGATGGGCGCCTGCGAAGCAGGGATAGAGGTGGATCAGGGTAAACAGCAGTACCCCCAGGGTCAGCAAGATCATGGGTTGCTCCTTGTACTATGGGGGATCACTATGCCGCAAAGTCGGCGGCCAGAATACAGAAACCGCAGAAAAGCACAGGCTATACAGCAGGATAATGAAAAAAGCCGATCATCTGATCGGCAAGGTGTTTCGGGCAGACCGGCAGCGGGGCAGGTCGTCACCGCGACACGGGGCTAGGTTGGCCGGCGTCAGGCACCGGCCAGAAGAGAGTCAGGGTCGCAGCAGATAGAGCGCCGCCACGTTGCGGGCCGTGAGCTGCAGGTTGGTGGTGGCGGTGGCGGTGGCCAGCGCCTCCGGCAGCGACATGGCGCGGTTGACCACGGCGAACACCGCATCCAGCCCGTGTTCGTGCACCACGCCGTAGTCGTCGGTCAGGCAGCCCGCAATGCCGATCACCGGCTTGCCGAACTGCTTGGCACAGCGTGCGACACCGATTGGCGTCTTGCCGTGGATGGTCTGGCTGTCGATGCGTCCCTCGCCGGTGATGACCAGATCCGCGTCGGCCACCGCCTCGGCCAGTTTCAGCGCCTCGATGACGATCTGGATGCCGGGTTTCAGCTCGGCGCCGAGCAGACCCACCAGGGCCGCCCCCATGCCACCGGCGGCGCCCGCCCCCGCAATCTCCTTCACCTGCTTGCCAAGCGCCTGCTCGATGCAGTCGGCGTAGTGAGCCAGGTTGGCATCCAGCTGCGCCACCATCGCGGGGGTCGCCCCCTTCTGCGGACCAAACACGGCGGAGGCCCCTTTCGGCCCGCACAGCGGGTTGTCCACGTCACAGGCCACTTCGATGGTGATCTTGGCGAGGCGCGAATCGAGCCCGCTCAGATCGATGGTGGCCAGCTCGGCCAGACCGGCGCCGCCCGGTGCGATGGGAGTGCCGTCGCACTTGAGCAGCTTGCCGCCAAGCGCCTGGATCATGCCGGCACCACCGTCATTGGTGGCGCTGCCGCCGATACCGAGGATCAGATGCTTCACCCCCATGTCGAGGGCTGCCAGGATCAGCTCGCCGGTGCCGCTGCTCGAGGTGTGCAGCGGATTGCGCAGCTCAGGCGCCACCAGATGCAGGCCGGAGGCCGCCGCCATCTCGATGACGGCGCGCTCGCCATCCCCCAGCAAACCGACGAAGCCCTGTACCTTGTTGCCAAGGGGTGCGGTCACGTAGAAGGGCAGAATGCGGCCACCGGTGGCGTCCACCAGGGACTGCACCGTCCCCTCGCCGCCATCGGCCATCGGCAATTTGACGTAGGTGGCATCCGGCAACACCTGCTTGAATCCGGCCTCGATGGCATCGGCCACCGCCATGGCGCTGAGGCTCTCCTTGAATGAATCGGGGGCGATAACAATTTTCATATCAATTCCTTAGGCGAGGCCAAACACGCCGAACATCAGGGTGGAGACGGCGGCAATGGTCAGACCGACCGCGGTTTCGTAGGGGATGAGCTTGAGCCGCTCACCCACGCCCATGTGGACGCTGCCGCCGGTGGCATGGAAGAAGGAGCCGTGGGGCATGTGGTCGAACACGGTGGCACCGGCGTGGATCATGGCGGCCCCCGCCAGGCTGCTGATGCCAAGCTCTATCAGGGTGGAGCTGAACACGTTGGAGGCCACCACGGTACCGGCGGTGGTCGAGGCGGTCGCCAGCGACATCAGGGCACCCGAGATGGGGGCCAGCAGGTAGGAAGGCAGGCCGGAGGCGGTCAGGCCGCTGATCAGCACATCCTTGAGACCGGAGTTGGCGATGATGCCCGCCAGGGTACCGGTACCCAGCAGCATGATGGCCACCGGCGCCATGCGGGCAAGACCCGAGACCGCAAACTGGTTCACCTTGCTGAACTTGCCCATCATCAGGGCGCCTACCAGGCCGCCGAGGGGCAGAGCGATGAGCGGGTCCACCACGATGCCGGCGATGGGGCGCAGGGCCAGCAGCAGGATGGCCACCAGCGGTGCACTGATGGCGGCGGCAAAGCCCGGCAGCTTGCTGCCATTGAAGCTCACCACCTCGTCGGCGGCGACCTTGCTGCCCTTGTTGTTGAGGCGCTTGGCCAGCCAGTAGGCCATCACCAGCCCGAACAGGCCCGGGATGATGCCGGCCGCCATCACCGAGGTGAGCGGCAGGTGGAAGGCATCGGCTGCCGCGATGGCGTTGGGGTTGGGAGACATGACGTTGCCCGCCTTGCCGCCACCGATCATCGCCAGCAGGATGGCCGCCTTGGAGAGGTCGGCACGGCGGGCGATGGCCAGCGCGATGGGGGCGACCGTGATGACGGCCACGTCCACGAACACGCCGACCGCGGTCAGGATCAAGGTGGCCAGTGCCAGTGCCAGCAGGGCGCGGGTCTCGCCCAGCTTCTTGACGATGGTCTCGGCGATGGTGGTGGCGGCGCCCGATTCGATCAGCACGCCGGCCAGCACGCCCGCCGCCAGGATCCGCATCACCGCCGTAGTGATCCCCTGGGCACCGCCGATCATCAGGGCGACGGTCTGGGTCAGATCGGCGCCGCCGATCAGGCCGCCGGCCAGGGCGCCGACGATCATGCCGTAAGCGGGCGGTACCTTCTTCAGGATCAGGAAGATGGCGATGGAGAGCGCGGCGAGAGCGCCGAGCGCGGATACAGGGATCATGACGGGCACCTTTCAAATGAGTGAGTGGTGGCCATTATGGTGATCCGGGATCGGAATACTTTGGTCAAAAAACCAAATATCAGCTTTTTAAAACGGAACTTTCTGTATGAATGAACAAATCAGCTATCGAGGTTGAGCCCGAGATAAAGCAGGAACTTGTCATCTAACTTGTTGAAATTCAACCCGGTTATCTGCTCAATCCGGGTCAGCCGATAGCGCAGGGTATTGGGGTGGATGAACAAGGCTTCGGCGCAGGGATGCAGATCACAATCCTGCAAGAAATATTGGCGCAGCGTCTTCTGCAGCGTTCCCTTTGTGTCCTCCTGTGCCAGCTTGTGCAGCGGGGCCCGCAGCTGATCCGCCTGCCAGGAGTCCGCCAGACTGCCGAGCAGCACCGGCAGCCGGTAATCCTCGAAGAAATAGACCTGCTTGCGCGGCGCCTGTCGCATGCCACGGCGCAAGGTGTCCCGCGCCGTCTGGTAGGAACGCGCCAGCCCGCCGGTGCCGGCGAAGTAATCACCCACCCCGATGCGCACCCGAAAGTGGGGGATACGGGCCAGCAGTTGCTTGATGCGGCTGCGCTCCTGCGCCGACTGCCAGATACCGTCGCTGAGCTGGGCCGGCTTGAGCACCACTATCTCGTCCAGGCCGTTGATGGCCACCAGGTTGTCCCGCTCCGGGTTTTCCAGCAGATGCACCAGCTCTCGCAGCCGGGCCGGGTCGGCCTCCTCCAGCGCCAGCACCGCCACCACCCGCGGCTGGGCCAGATCCAGCCCGAGGAAACGGGCCGCCTGCTGCAGCTGATCGTCCCGCCCTTCACCACGGATGAGCTGCAGTACCAGTTCCTCCTTGTGGCGCTTGTCCCACTGCAGCTGCTCGGTGAGCGCCGCCTGCTCCAGAATGAGCTCGGCGGTCATCCGCACCAGTTCGGCGTAAGCACGCACTTCGTCCGGATCGCCCGAGATGCCGATGACCCCGAGCAGCTCCCCCTGATAGGCGATGGGCAGGTTGATGCCGGGGCGCACCCCCTTCAGCTCGCGGGCGGTGGCGTCGCTGATCTCCACCACCCGGTTCTCGGTCAGCGCCAGCACGGCCCCCTCGTGACGCTGATGGAGCCGCTCCGGGTTGCCGGACGCGATGATCAGGCCGTGCTCGTCCATCACGTTGACCGAAAAAGAGAGGATCTTCATCGCCCGGCTGACTATCTGCCGTGCAAGCGTGTCATTGAGCTGCATAGGTACTCCGCTGAATGAACCGGGAATAGCCTGAAGCGATGACGAGTCGCTGTGGCTCGTCCATCACGTTGGCCGAAGAAGAGAGGATCTTCATCGCCCGACTGACTCTCTGGCGCGCGAGGGTATCGTTTAGCTGCATCACATCTCCAAAGCGGGGGCCGGACCGGCCACAAAGCGCCGGTAGCGGGGCAAAGATGCCACATCTTCAAGACAAGCGAGGGGGGGCTCGCTAGAATAGGCCACTTTACGCTATATGCGCTCCGCCATGGAGCAGGATTTGCCCTGCCCATGACGACCCACCCTTCCGCTATGGACTGAACTATGGATTATGAATTTCGCCGCGATCCGTTCGGCGGTTATCGCGCCCGGTTCTCCATGGGCCATGAGGCCATCGGCCAGTGGCTGATCGACGAAGTGGGCAAGGACGAGGAGAAACTCGACGAGCTGTTCGCCATCATCGATCAGCTCTCCAGCCGGACTCGCGTCGAATATCGGCTGCTGGGCGGCGACTACTCCCTGCTGCTGACCCACGAGGAAGCCGAGGTGAAGGCCAACGTCCTCAATATCGAGCAGGATGAGGATCTCGACGATCTCGCCTACTACGATGATGAACAGCTGGCCATGTGCGGGCTGGAAGATTTTGCCCAGGTGCTCGGCTCCTGGCGCGCCTTTATCCGCAACGAGGATATGGGCTGATCGACCCCTCTGAAAAACGACATCGGGCAACCATGCCCCATTGCCTAACCAACAGGATTGACTATGTCTATTTACGATTTTGATGACGAACTGCCGGAAGACGAGCAGGAACAACCGAAAAAAGCCGCCCCTGCCAAGAAGAAAGGCAAGCAGGTGCTGAACACCCAGGTCAACCTGAGCCCGCGCGATGCCAGCCGTCTGAACGGTATGCACGTCGAAGCCATCGCCACCCTGGACGACGTCAGCCTGCCGAAGAACGTCATCTTCAAGGCTGGCCTGATCGCCCTGGGTGAGCTGGAAGCCAGCAAGCGTGCCGACATCATTGCCCGGGTGATCGCCGAATCCGGCCGCTGAGACGCCTTGTCACCCTTGCCAAAACCGGAGCCCAGCTCCGGTTTTTTTATGGCCGCGCGCCCTGGCTGCCAGCCGAACACGGGATCCGACCAGCTTATTAAGCCTTGTCTCATGGGATGTCCCATTGTTAAGGTGCGGGACTTTCATCGGCCTTGGAGACTCAATGTTACCTCTACCTGATTCACTCATCTGGGGAGCACTGGCGCTGGCCGTCTTGCTCTGTCTGGCCCGGCAACGGCTGCCCGGCTTCATCATGCTGGCCGTCGCCCTGCTGGCGGCCCTCGGCCTCGGCCACCTGAGCCCAGTCGCCCTGCTGGCCAGCGCGGCGGGCCTGCTGCTGGCCTGGCGCACCCCCTCCCTGCCCCAGCCCTGGCGCGCCGTCGCCCTGGGCGCCGTGCTGCTGTGGGCGGTGGCGCTGATGCTGCACCTCATCCCCGGCTTTACCAACCTGAAGGTGCTGGATCAGGTGCAGGCCGGCCCCGCCAGCGTGCCGTTCAACATGTACCTCAACCTGGACAAGCCGCTGGTCTTCTTCGGTCTGCTGCTGGCCTGGCCCGCCTTGCTGGGCCCGGGCGGCACAGTTCAGTGGCGCAGACTGGCACTGCTGCTGGTGCCGCTGGCGGCCCTGCTGATCGCCGCCTGGCAACTGGGGGCCCTCAAGCCCGAGGTGGGCCTGCCCGGCTGGTGGTGGCTGTTTGCCCTCAACAACCTGCTGTTCACCTGCGTGGCGGAAGAGGCGCTGTTTCGCGGCTTCCTGCAGCAGGGGATCGCCGAGCACAGCCGGCGCTGGCTTGGGGTGCTGGTGGCCAGTCTGCTGTTCGGCGCCGCCCACCTGGCCGGCGGCCCGCTGCTGGTGCTGTTCGCCGCGCTGGCGGGGGCCTGCTATGGCCTGGCCTTCTTGCTGAGCGGGCGCCTGGGCGTCGCCATCGCGATCCACTTCCTGTTCAACTTCGCCCACCTGGCCCTCTTTACCTACCCGCTGGCCAGCCGCTGATCCCGGGCGCCCCCTGCGGGGCGCCTGCAACCTCCGCTCCCCCCCTTGGTGTACGCCGCCCCTCCCTTTGCCATTCACCTGCGCAGATGCACCTTTCATTTGCACTATTTAGCTAAGCGAGAGTGGCGATTAATTGACCCAAGCCAAGATAGCGCGCTTGCTGCCCCCTAGAATGGGCCGGTAACAATCACAAAAAATAAAAACAAATCTATCAGTTACTTGGCTCAATCAGGATGCACTCATGACCACAACCCAACGGGAGGGGGAGATACGTTTCCCCGACCACCTGTCACTGATCTCGACGACCGACCCCGCCAGCCACATCACCTACGCCAACCAGCACTTCTGTGACGTGGCCGGTTATCAGCCCGCCGAAATGGAGGGGGTACCCCACAATCTGGTACGCCACCCCGACATGCCCAAGGCCGCCTTCGCCGACATGTGGCAGCGGCTGCGCCAGGGCAAAAGCTGGATGGGGCTGGTGAAGAACCGCGCCAAGAGCGGCAAGTTCTACTGGGTCAACGCCTATGTCACCCCCATCCTCAACGAGCAGCGACAGATCATCGAGTACCAGTCGGTGCGCACCCGCCCCAGCGAGCACGACATCGCCTGGGCGGAGCAGCTCTACGCCCGCATCCGGGCCGGCAAGGCGCTGCCCTGGCTGAGCCGGCTCGCCCTCGAACCCGGCCTGCTCACCCTGCTGCTGTCGGGCGGCGCCCTGCTCACCCTGCTGGCGGTCATCATCAGCGGCAATCCCTTGTGGGGAACGCCAGGCGCACTGGCCCTGCTGGCCCAGATGCTGCACGGCTGGCGCCTGCAGCAGCGGCTCAACCGGCTGGCCCGCACCGCCGGCGAAGAGATGGGCACCCCGCTTTGCCAGGTGCTCTACACCAGGCGGCGGGATACCCTGGCGGCCCTGGAGCTGGCGCTTCGCATGAAGCGGGCCGAGCTCAAGGCGGTGGTGGGGCGCAGCGCCGACACCAACCAGCAGATCCTGCAGGCCGCCGAGGACGACAGGGGCAATATCCAGACCATCGACATCCACCTGCAGCAGCAGCGGGCCCAGAGCGAGCAGCTGGCCGCCGCCATCACCGAGCTAAGCCACTCCATTCGCGACGTGGCGAGCAACGCCCATCAGGCCAGCGAACTGGTGAGCGAGGTGCAGCAGGTCTCCGCCGAGGGGTTGCGGGCGCTCGCCACCACCCAGTCCTCGGTCGATCAGCTCCATCACGAGCTCGATGCCAACCACGCGGTGCTGGCTAGGCTGACTGGCGACAGCCAGAAGATCAGCGGGATCCTAGAGGTGATCAGCCAGATCGCCGATCAGACCAACCTGCTCTCCCTCAACGCAGCCATCGAGGCGGCGCGGGCCGGCGAGCAGGGGCGCGGTTTTGCGGTGGTGGCCGACGAGATCCGGGCGCTGGCCCAGAAGACCCGCAGCTCCACCGGCGAGATCAACGAGATGATCCAGGCGCTGCAGCAGACGACCCGTCAGCTGGCCGACGGCATGAGCCAGGGCGCCCAGACTTCGGACCGCTGCCAGCAGCACGTGGGGACCACCGCCGAGGTGCTCAACCAGATCAACCGCATGCTGGCCCGGGTCACCCATACCAGCGACGAGATTGCCCAGGCCGTCAGCCAGCAGGCGGATGTCACCAGCACCCTGGACAAGGGCATCCACCAGATCCACCAGCTGGCCAGCCACACCGCCGACAACAGCCGCCAGGCACTCGACGGCATCACCCTGCTGGTGGAGCGTCTGCATGCCCTCTCCCGCCTGATCAACCAGTTCCAGCACTGACCGCCTTGCAGGGGCGTGCCGCCCGGCACGCCCGCTTCACCTCGTTCGCCTGACCTCCCCTGTCCCTTTGGCCGTTGCCAACCTCATGGGTTAACACCTCCCCATATGGGGCCTTTCATTTATTTGTAACAAAAATGTAAATGAAATGACCTCTGTGCCCGCCATAACAGTCACTTTCCAGCGTGCCTCCACCAAAAGGACTTCATGATGCACAAACCCCTCAGTTATGCCGCCCTGCTGCTGGCCAGCCAGTTTCCGCTGCAGGCGCTGGCCGACACCGATGTCTACCTCACCAACAACGGCCCGGATCCGGTCCAGCTGGAGATCCGCCAGAGCGGCTCCGGCCAGCTGCAGGCCGGCAGCCAGTGGCTTCAGCACAGAACCGAGCTGGGCCCCTGGGAGAGCGCCATGGTGCTCAGCTTCAACCGCTACGAGGGGGTGAAGGCGGGCAAGAGCTATCTGTTCGAAACCCGGGTTACCACTCCCGGCGGTGACACCTATCGCCTCAACCAGAAGATGGAGGGCACCTGGTGGAACAGCACCCTGCAACACGGCGGCGAGACGCCGGCAGACAACTCCGGCTGGCAGAGCGATCGCACCATTCACCGCCTGAACGGGCCGCAGGAGCTGGCCTTTGCCGCCAAGTTCACCGGCCGCTACGACGATCTGCACTACATGCTGACTCCGCCCAGGCAGGTGGAGCTGCCCGAAGCTGACGAAGCCAGGTTGAAGGTGGCCAGCTACAACGTCTGGGCGCTGCCGGTGATCGCCTCCAGCATCGGCGAGCGGCTGGCGCTGCTGCCCGAGCACCTCAAGGGCTATGATGCCCTGCTGTTGCAGGAGGTGTTCGACGGGCGCCGCGAGGGCTTCCTGCAGGCGCTGGCCAAGGAATACCCGTACCAGACCAGAGTGCTCGACAAGCCCGGGGTCAACATCCACGACGGCGGCGTGGTGATCGTCAGTCGCTACCCAATCGTGCGCGAGGCCCAGCTGGTCTATCCCCAGTGCACCGGCACCGACTGCTTCGCCGACAAGGGGGTGATGTATGCGGAGGTGATCAAGGGGGGCAAGGCCTGGCACCTGTTCGCCACCCACACCGCCAGCTTCGACACCGACGAGGCGCGCCGGCTGCGCCAGATCCAGTTCGGCCAGATCCGCACCCTGGCCGCCAGCCTGAAGATCCCCGCCAGCGACACCGTCATCTACGGCGGCGACTTCAACGTCAACAAGCGCAAGTTTGCCGACGACTACGCCGGCATGCTGGCCAACCTCAACGCCGACGAGCCGGCCTACGGCGGCTACACCGAGGCCACCTTCGACCCCAGGATCAACCCCTATGCCGGCGGCCCGCTCTCCGGCGGTGCCAACGTGGAGTACCTCGACTATCTGGTGGTGAGCCGGGAATACGGCGCCGTGCGCCACAACCTCAACAGCGTCTGGATCCCGCGCAGCAGCGATGGCAGCCTCTGGCCCGCCAGCAACCTCTCCGATCACTTCCCGGTCAAGGGAGAGATCAGCCGATGAAGCGCCGCTACGGCTTGCTGGCACTGGCGGTGCTGGCCTTGTTGCTGCTCAACCTCAGCTGGCAGGAGGCGCCAACGCGGCCGGCACACACCGGCCAGAGCGCTCAGCCAACCGCCGCAGCGTCGCCGCAGACACAGCCGCCATTGCCCACCGCTAGCGGCCCGGTTGCCGCCACCGCCGTGCCAGCCGGCCCAACACCTGCGTCTGCCAGCTGGCGCGACTTGCCGGACGAGATGAACCGGCAGCTCGCCAGCGAGGTGAGCGACAGCGAGCAGCCGCTGGCAGAGCGGCTGGCCAATCTGGAGGCGATAGAGGCCCAATGGCTGAGCGAGGGGGAGAGCCTGTTTCGGCTGCAGGGGCGCTACGCCCTGGCACTCGAGCAGCTGGCGCAGGAGCATGAGCAGCTGCCGCTGGCCGAGCGACTGGCCGCCCTCACCCGCTTGCAGGATGAGTGGGCGGCGGATCATCCGGATCTGGCGGCGGAGCTGTTCAACCCGGCCGCCCGCTTGCAGCAGGCGCGCCAGCTGTGGGGGGACGAGGAGCTGGCGACCCTGGCTCGCCACTTCCTGCCGGCCGGGCAGGCCGAAGCGACCGTGCAGTTTGCCGCCAGCCGACAGCAGCAGCTGGCGCAGCGCAGCCACTACCAGCAGCAACTGACCGAGCTGGAGCAGCAGCTGGCGGCCAGCCGGGGCAACATGGATGAGGCAAGCTGGCAACAGCACAGGGAGGCGGTACTCGGCCAGTTTCGGCGCGACTTCTTCGCCCAGACGCCGGATCAGCCCTGAGCAGGCAACGGCTTGGGGCATCTGATCCCCACAAGAAAAAGGGCCCGTCAGGGCCCTTCGCATTTTCCCGCCATCAGGCCAGCGGGTAGCTGGCAGCCAGCCCGTTCTCACAGTGCCAGTTGGCCCACAACTTGTTGTCGGTGCCCATCAGCAGGGTGGCGAAGTTGCGGGTACGCAGGTAGACGGGGGCGCCGAACGGCTTGATAAGCTCGGCGCGGATCAGCCGGTTCTCGTCGAGGTATTCGGCATTGTCGTTGGTCATGGCGAGGATCCCCATCCACTGGAACTGGGTGGGACAGGGGTGGACGATACCGGAGGAGACCAGCTGGTGCACGTTGAGCACCCCCTCCCGCTTGTCCTGGATCACCCCGAGGCAGCCCACGTGCACGTCGCCGGAGAGGATCAGGGTCTTGCAGCCAGCATCCTTCTGGCGCCGGATCCTGGCGTTGTCCAGCAGCCGCATGATGAGGCGGGCCCGCTCCCCTTGGTGATCCTTGGCCCGCCAGTGATCCTTGAGATCGTCGGTCAGCTCCTCCTCCCAGGGGGTAGCGTCCAGCGCCGCCTCGGTGAAGGAGAAGTCGCGATAGACCACGGGCACCCCCGCCAGCACCAGCAGGTGGCCCGCGTCGCAGGCGGCCAGCGCGTCGTTGATCTGATCCCACTGGGACGGGCTCATCACCTGGGCGCGGGTCCGATTGGCCCGGTTGTCCAGCGCCAGGATCTGGTAGCCCCGAAAACTGAGCCGCCAGGAGTGGTGGCCCAGCTTGACCGGATCCAGCAGGGAGACGTTGGCAACGGAGCGCAGCTGGAACAGCCGGAAATAGCGGGACGCGGCGGCATAGATGACCCGGTAGACGTCGCAGCCCTGCAGATTAGCTGGCGACTCGGGATAGCTGCCCCAGCCATCGAAGATGTCGTGGTCATCCCACATCATGGCGCTCGGGATCCGGGCCAGCAGGCACGCCACCTCGGGCCGCCTCCACTGCTTGCAGTAGAGATCGCAGTAAAAGCGATCGAGCTGCTCCTCCATGGTGCGAGTCGCCTTGCGTTTGACCTTCTCCGCCATGTCCAGCTCGTTCCAGGCCTTGAGGCTGGGCACCGTGGTCCAGAGGGAGTCGGCATAGACCTGATCGCCCCCCATCAGCAGCAGCGAGAAGGGGTGCGTGGCGTGCTCGGCGGCCAGCTTGTCCCACATCACATAGGGTTGCGGGGTGGAGGTGAGCAGCTTGAAGTCGGAAAAACCGTTGCAGGAGGCGTACCCGATGCGCACCCGCTCCGCCGACCCTGGCAGATGAAACTGCCAGCGATCCTCTCCGGCTAGATCCCGGGCGGGCTCCCCATCCAGCAGGATCTGGTACTCCACGCTCGAACCCGCCTCGGCCGGTGTCGCCGTCCAGCTGACCCGCCAGAAGCCGCCCCTGGGGGTATCCGCCTGCTTGCCGGCGGCCAGCAGGCTGCCGTTGATCCTGACACCGGCGCCCTTGCAGTCAGGCCCCGCCAAAAAACAGATGCTGTATTGCGTCTCCGCTTCGAGCCCCAGCAGGGGCCCCATCACCAGACTCGCCATTGCCTATCCCTCCGTGGTTGAACCCATGGAGCATAGTGAAACGGGCGTCCTTTGGTACTGCCCAAGCGGGCAGGGCAGGTCAGCCCTTGCTCTTGAACTGTTTCGCGCTGCGCTTGGCCTGGGTGCGACGATTGGCCTGCTTGTCACGGGGGGCGCGCTTGCCCTCCCCGCTGGCTGGCTGATCGGTGACCGGGAAGCCGGCGAGCTCCGCCAGCGGCAGCTCGCGGCCGGTGAGGGTACGGATCGCCGCCAGGGTGTCGGCCTCGCCATGGCAGGTAAACGAGATGGCGAGCCCGCTGCGTCCGGCCCGGGCGGTGCGGCCGATGCGGTGCACGTAGACGGGGGCGCAGGCGGGCAGATCCAGGTTGATCACCAGCGGCAGCGCCTCCACGTGAATGCCGCGCGCCATCAGGTCGGTGGCCACCAGCACCCGCACCTTGCCCGCCTTGAAGTCGCCGAGCGCCTGCTCGCGCACCGCCTGCTCCTTCTCGCCGTGCAGCGCCGCCACCGCGATGCCCGCCTTGGCCAGCTTGCGGGCCACCCCGTCGGCGTCGTCCCGCGCGCTGATGAAGACCAGCACCTGTGGCCACTCGTGGGCCTTGAGCAGGCTGATGAGCGCTGGCACCTTGCTGCTCTTGTTGACCAGATAGAGGCGCTCCTCGATGTCGTCGGCCACGCTGTTGCGGGGATCCGCCTCCACCCGCACCGGCTCGGTCAGCAGACCGGTCGCCAGCGCATCCAGCTCGGCCGGCAGGGTGGCCGAGAACAGCAGGGTCTGACGCTCGACCGGCATGGCATTCAGCAGCCACTGGATGTCGGGCCAGAAGCCCATCTCCAGCAGCCGATCCGCCTCGTCCAGCACCAGATGGTGCAGCTGGCTCAGTCCCAGCAGTTGCTGGGCCAGCAGATCCCGCAGCCGCCCCGGGGTCGCCACCAGCAGTTGCGGCCCCAGCGCCAGTTCGGCCTGTTGCAGCTCTTGCGCCACCCCGCCGCACAGGGTCACCAGCCGCAGACCCAGCCCGGCGGCCGGCCCCTGCAACGCCTCGCTCACCTGCACCGCCAGCTCGCGGGTCGGCACCAGCACCAGCCCCTGCACCCGATCGCTGGCCGGATCGAGGCGCTGCAGCAGCGGCAAGCCGAACGCCAGGGTCTTGCCGCTGCCGGTGCGGGCCAGCGCCAGCAGATCCCGACCCGCCAGCGCGGCGGGAATGGCCAGTTGCTGCACCCGGGTCGGGCGCTTGAGGTCGGCAGGCAGGGTCGCCAACAGGGCGGGGGCGAGGGCAAGTTCATCAAAAGTCATGGGGCTACGCAGCTATCGACAGAATAAGAATGTGGGGGCGAAGTCTAGAGAGCGGCCGACCATAAGTAAAATCCCATCCATCGCAGCCAGCGGCCCGCCCCCGGCCCGCCATGCGCAAAGCGGGCCTGACTACACTTCAGGGAACCTCCCCCGGGGACGTGACCAGACCATGACCAGACATCCCTCTCTGCTGCTGTTGCTGCTTTGCCTGACGGGGCTGACCAGCCTCAGCCTCTCCCGCGCCGACACGGCTGCTACCCCCGCCGCCAAGCCGGTACGCATCCTCAACGCCCACCTCGGCGAGCTGCCGGGGCTCATCAACGCCGACAATACCGGCCCCTTCGTCGATCTGGTGCGCGCCATCGATGATCTCTACCCCGAGGTGAGCATCCGAATCACCATCTATCCCCTCGCCCGGGCCATGGCCGGGGTGATCGCCGGCACCGCCGACTTCAGCCTGCCCGCCATCCGCAATCTGCAGGATGCCGACCTGCTGCCCTATCGCTTCAGCACCCGCAGCTTCGGCAAGGTCACCCACGTGCTCTACAGCAATACCGACCACCTCATCACCCCCGACATGGCCTACGGCATAGTGCCCACCAAACGGGATCTGCTGATCGAGGCGACCCCCGGCTTTCTGCCCATTCCGCTGCAACGGTCGATGAGCATAGAGCAGTCCCTGCGCAAGCTCGCGCGCGGGCGCATCGACGCCTTCATCTGGGCCCAGGAGGAGGCCGACCTGATGCTGCGCCAGCTCAAACTGACCAACATTCACCGGGAACACCTGGGGGATTTCGAGGATGTCTTCATCATCGCCAAGGGGCCTACCGGCGACGAGGTGGATCGCTTCCTCGGCGAGGCGATCGAGAGGCTCGCCGCCTCCGGCAAGCTGGCAGAGATCTACTCAAGGCTGCACCGCCCCTATGTCGAGTGGCAACCCCACCCGGAGCCACTACCCGCCAAAGACGTGACCAAATCCCCCTGACTGTTCCATAAAAAAATCCCGCCGGGGCTATGCCCCGGCGGGATTATTGTCAGCCTGCCTGCTTACAGTAAGGCCAGGGCGGCGGCGTAGTTCGGCTCATCGGCGACTTCGGCCACCAGCTCGCTGTGCAGCACCTTGTTCTCTTCATCCAGCACCACGATGGCACGGGCAGCCAGACCCACCAGCGGGCCGGAGGAGAAGGCCACGCCGTAGTCCTGCAGGAAGGCGGCACCACGCAGGGTGGAGAGGGTCACTACCTTGTCCAGCCCTTCGGCGCCGCAGAAGCGGGACTGGGCGAACGGCAGGTCGGCGGAGATGCACAGCACCACGGCGTTGTTCAGTGCGCTGGCCTGCTCGTTGAACTTGCGCACGGAAGTGGCACAGGTCGGGGTATCGACGCTCGGGAAGATGTTCAGGATCTTGCGCTGACCGGCGAAGCTCGCCAGGGTCAGATCGGAGAGATCCTTGGCCACCAGGGAGAACGGCTTGGCCTGCTCGCCGGCGACCGGGAAGTGACCGGCGACGGAGACGGGGTTGCCTTGCAGGGTAACGGAATTGCTCATGTTATGTCCTTGATTATCGAGGGAGGATCAGGCCCTCCAGTATAGGCCCGCCGGGCGGGGACAAACACCCGCCAACCACAGGGATATCACCTCTGCCGGCAGCCTGTTGCGAGGAGCGGGAGAAAGGGGCTTGACCTTGGACTTAACACCAAGGTTTACACTCGGCTCAGTCATCGAAGATCTCGCACCGGCGGGATCCATCCAAGAGGGACTCATCATGAGCAAATCCTGCTGCAGCCATCAACACGCCGCCGCCCCCATCAAGGCCGTCAGCAAGACAGCGGCGCCCCAGGCCGAGCACCAGCACGACAGCCACTGCTGCGACCAGGCCGCACCGGTCAGCTGCTGCGCGAGTCAGGCCCCCCATGATCATCAGGATCATGCCGCCAGCGACGCTCCCGAGGGGGAAGAGCCCCCCAGAGGGGGTTGTTGCGCCGCTCCGCCGCCCGCCCATGCCCATGACGGAAAGCACGACCACCATGAGCATGCCGTCGCGGCAGAACCCCCGCTGGACGCCCCCGAGCAGAACAGCCGCCGCCACAGCTGGCAGGTGCTGGGGATGGACTGCCCCAGCTGCGCCCGCAAGATAGAGACCGCCGTCAGCCGGGTGAGCGGCGTGCAACAGGCCCGCGTGCTGTTTGCCACCGAGAAGCTGGTGGTGGATCTGGCCCCCGGCCTCTCCCCCGATCCCGTTACCGCCGCCGTGCTGGCCGCCGGCTTCCAGCTCAAGGGCGAACGCAGCGGCAAGCAGGAGTCCGGCCGCGAGCGCGGCCCGCGGCAGACCCTGCTCGCCAAATATTGGCAGCCGCTGTCGCTGGCCGGCCTGATGGGGGTGGCGGCCCTGCTGCCGAGCCAGATCGGTCAGCCGCTGTTTACCCTGGCCACCCTCTGGGGCCTGTGGCCCATCTCCCGCAAGGCGTGGGCGCTGACCAAGAGCGGCTCCCCCTTCGCCATCGAAACCCTGATGACTGTCGCCGCCGTGGGGGCCCTGTTCCTCGGCGAAACCGCCGAAGCGGCCATGGTGCTGCTGCTGTTCATGCTGGGCGAACATCTGGAGGCCTACGCCGCCGGCCGCGCCCGCGCCGGGGTCACCGCCCTGATGGCGCTGGTGCCCGACAAGGCGCTGCGCATCCGCACCACTGCCGAGGGCGAAGTGCGGGAAGAGGTCGCTGCCGACCAGCTGCGCCCCGGTGACATCATCGAAATCGCCCCGGGTGCCCGCCTGGCCGCCGATGCCCGCCTGCTCGACGCCCTCGGCGCCTTTGACGAGAGCGCCCTGACCGGCGAATCCATCCCGGTGGAGCGCCGTCAGGGTGACAAGGTGCCCGCCGGCAGCCTGGCGGCGGATCGGGTGCTGCGCCTCGAGGTGGTGTCCGAGCCCGGCAACAACGCCATCGACCGCATACTGCATCTCATCGAGGAGGCCGAGACCCAGCGCGCGCCCATCGAGCGCTTCATCGACCGCTTCAGCCGCTGGTATACCCCGGCCATGATGCTGGTCGCCCTGCTGGTGGTGCTGGTACCGCCGCTCGCCTTCGGCCAGAGCTGGGACGAGTGGGTCTATCGCGGGCTGGCGCTGCTGCTGATCGGTTGCCCCTGCGCCCTGGTCATCTCCACCCCGGCGGCGGTCACCTCGGCGCTGGCGGCAGCCACCCGGCAGGGGGCCCTCATCAAGGGGGGCGCCGCGCTGGAGCGCCTCGCCCACATCGATACCGTGGCCTTTGACAAGACCGGCACCCTGACCCTGGGCAAGCCGCAGCTGACCGAGCTGGTGAGCCTCAATGGCGAGCCTGAGGCCGAACTGCTGGCACTGGCGGCGACCATTGAGCAGGGCTCCCACCACCCGCTGGCCCGCGCCGTGGTGACGGCGGCCAGCGAACGGGGCCTCAGCCTCGCCGCGGCTCAGGAGCTGCGCGCCCTGCCCGGCATGGGCGTGGAAGGTCGCATCGACGGCACCCTCTGGCAACTGCTGGCACCGAGCCGGGTCGCCACCCTGGATGCGGCGATGCAGGCCCGGGTCGCCACCCTGGAGCAGCAAGGCAAGACGGTGGTGGTGCTCGGTCAGCCTGACGCCGCCCCGGCCGCCCTGCTGGCCCTGCGCGACCAGATCCGGCCGGAAGCGGCTGCGGCGCTGCAAGAGCTCAACCAGCTCGGCCTGCAGAGCATCATGCTGACCGGTGACAACCCCCGCGCCGCCGAGGCCATCGCCGGCGAGCTCGGCATGGGCTGGCGTGCCGGCCTGCTGCCGGAGGGCAAGGTCGATGAAATCGCCAAGCTCGGTCTGGCGCAAAAGGTCGCAATGATCGGCGACGGCATCAACGACGCACCGGCCATGAAGCGGGCCAGCATCGGCATCGCCATGGGGGGCGGTACCGACGTGGCGCTGGAGACCGCCGATGCGGCGCTGACCCACAACCAGCTCGGCGGGGTCGCCGCCATGATCCGGCTCTCACGTGCGGCACTGGCCAACATCCACCAGAACATAGCGCTGGCGCTGGGGCTCAAGGCCATCTTCCTGGTCACCAGCCTGCTTGGCATCACCGGCCTGTGGATTGCGGTGCTGGCCGACACCGGCGCCACCGCCCTGGTCACCGCCAACGCCCTGCGCCTGCTGCGCAAGCGCTAAGCCGGCCGTTGACGGCACAACCAACAGCCGCCCCAACGGGGCGGCTTTTTTATTGCCTCGCCCACGAGCAAAGAAAAAGCGCGGCTGCCGGTCGGCAGTCGCGCTTTGCTTACTCTCTCGGAGTTATCCCACCCTTGGCGAGGTGGAATTCAACCCTGGGGTGCCGAGCCAGCCCCGGGCTCGATGGGAATGACTACTTGGCGCTGCACTCCTGGATCACAGCGGTACCTGCCTTGGTGCCGGCCGGGTCAACCTTCACCAGCACGCTCCACAGCCCCTGCGACAAGGTGATGCTGTTGTTGGCGCTGCCCGGCTGGGAGAAGCCGATGGCATAACCCGTCTCCGCCGTCACCGCGCCGCCGCCGTTGAGCAGGTACTCCTTGCTCCAGTCCTCGTTGGCCACCTTGAACTCGGTGCTGCCGGTGTAGTTGAAGGCCGCCTGATAGATGGCAAGATCGCCGTCCATCCCCTTGTAGCTCAACTGGTACTGGGGCTGAGCGGCCCAGCCGGAGAGCTCGCCCTTGACGAACAGGTTGTAGCCGAGCGGATTGCCCGCCACCGTGTCCAGCACCTTGCAGCTCTGCACCGGCTCGGTGAAGCTGACGCTCAAGGTGGGCTTGTCCTTGTTCATGGCGGTAAACACGAACTTGTAGCTGCCCGCCTTGGCCAGATCGAGCCCGATATTGCCGGTATCGCCACCCTTGCAAAGGGTCAGCGGAGTGCCGACCACCAGCTTGTCACCCGCATTGCAGCTGCCGTAGTTGAGGGGACCCCAGCTGGCATCCGCGATCTTGACGTTGGTGGTGCCCAGCTTGTCGCTGCTCACCTCGGTGGTGAACTCGTACATGAAGTTGCTGCTGAAGGTCATCTGGTTGGTGTTGCCCCACTCATTGAGGAACCCCTTCAGATAGACGGCGGTGTCACCGAACGGCGGTACCGTGCTCAGATCAGTCTTCTTGCCGACCGGCAGGCCAGAGCCCTGGGCACCGCTCTGCGGCTTGACGAACACTGCCGCCGACCAGGCACCCAGGGTCAGGGTACCGCCATTGACGGCCGCATCGCGGGCGATGCTCTCGCCACCGTGGTGGGCCGGGCTCAGCTGCAGGCTGGTCAGGTCGATGGGCTGATCGTTGCCGTCACGGAAGTCGCTAACGCTCTGGGGAGCATTGGTGGCGTTGATCATCACCACCAGACCGTCGATGGCCGGATCCAGATCCGCCCCCGCATTGATGCCGTCATCCACCGTCATCACGATGAGGCCGGGCTCCTGATCCGGGCCGGTATTGCGGAAGTCGACCCGCTTGATCACCTCGGCGCCGCTGCCCAAACGCAGCAGACGGGAGGATTGACGCAGCTCGGCCAGCTCCTGATAGAAGCCCACCATGGTCGCCATGTCGGCACCGCTCGGCTTGACGTGCTTGTCGAGTACTTTCTCGATCAGCGGATAGTTGTCGCCATCCTTGTCCTTGCGCGGCAGCCCCTTGTCGAAGTTGTTGTCGGCCAGGGTATAGTCGACCCGGTTGTACCAGTCACCCGAGTCGTAGCTGTCCCGCTCCATGGATTTGGAGCGCAGCAGCTCGACACCGGCGTGGGTAAACGGAATGCCCTGCCCCAGCATGGCGGTGGCCAGCGACACCCCCTGCATCCGCACCAGATCAGCCCCTTGCGGCGCCTTGTAGATCAGGTTGTCGAACAGGGTCTGGTTGTCGTGCTTGTCGACGTAGTTCTGGATTTCGGTCGGATCCTGGGCGTAGCCCGCCGGTTGACCGTTGTAGTCGATGTCGGAGCCCTTCTTCGGCATCCCGTCCTTGTCGGTCAGGATGAAGTCCTTGAGGTTGCCGGCCATGCCGAGACGCACCAGATCGGCCTGATGCAGAGCGGTAGCGCGATCGACGCCATCCATCTCGTTGGCATCCACCAGGGCGCCGTTGCCAAAGCCCTGGGTCTTGCGAATGGTGTCGCCGCCGTCGAACGGACTGCCGCCGCGCACCGCATCCCGCAGCCGGTCGGAGAAGGAGCCGATGCCGGTACCGGCCAGGTGTTTCTGGGTCGCCTGCACGAAGCGCTTGTCATCCTGCACCTCGCCGAAGTTCCAGCCCTCGCCGTAGAAGTACATCTCGGGGTTGACCTGCTTCACCGCGGCCAGCGCCTGCACCATCTGATCTTTCGGGTGGTGACCCATCAGGTCGAAGCGGAAGGCATCGATCTTGTAGTCGCGCGCCCAGGTGACCAGGGAGTCATCCATCAGCTTGGCGAACATGGCGTGCTCCGGCGCCGTGTTGGAGCAGCAGGTGGAGTTCTCCACCGAGCCGGTCTCCGGATTGAGGCGCTGATAGTACCAGGGCACTATCTTGTCGAGCACCGACTTGGGCCCCAGGCCCGCCTCGTTGGTGTGGTTGTAGACCACGTCCATCACCACGTTCATGCCGATGTTCTGCTTGATGGCCTTGACCATTTCGCGGAACTCCAGGATGCGCTGGCTGCCCTCGGCGTTGGTGGCGTAGGAGCCTTCCGGGGTGGTGTAGTGGTAGGGGTCATAACCCCAGTTGAAGGAGTCAACACCGCGCAGATAGCCGTAAAGCTCCTGCACCTGCGGGTTCTCCTTGCTGTCGCCTCCTTGCAGATCGCCGAGCACGGCCTCGATGGTCTGGCCGCTGCTGCAGTAGCCGGCGAACTTGGAGTTCTGCACCTCGGGGTTGACCTGGCACAGCTTGCCGAAGTCGTCGCTGATGTTGGCGACCTTGGCCGGATCCTCGTTGACGGTGGCGATGTCGAACACCGGCAGCAGGTGCAGGTGGCTGACGCCGCTCTTGGCCAGCGCCTGCAGGTGCTTGACCGGCGCCGTGTCGGTATCGGCCAGGCCGAGGAACTTGCCGCGGTGCTCGGCCGGGGTGGAGTCGTCGTTGCCGGTCAGATCGCGGACATGGGCCTCATAGATGGTGATGTCGGCGGGGTTCTGCTGGCTGTGGGGCGCCTTCAGGCTGTCCCATCCTTCCGGCTTGAGGGCCGGATCGTCGAGATCCACCACCTGGCTGAACTCGGAGTTCATCGCCAAGCTCAGGGAGTAGGGGTCGGTCACCTGATAGGATTCCAGCTTGCGGCTGACCGGGTGATAGACCTGGATGTCGTAGCGGTAGAACTTGCCCACCAGCTCGCTGCCACCCTGCACGCTCCAGCTGCCGCTGGCCTCGTCCAGGGTCATGGTGCGCTCGCCGAGCGGTTTGTGCTGGCCGTCGAACAGCGCCAGCTTGACCGACCTGGCGGTCGGCGCCCACAGCCGGAAGGTGACATTGCCCCCCTCGACCACGGCGCCATAAGTCAGCTTGGTGGCCGCTTCGCTGTAGAGGGCATCGAGGGCACCGGCGCTCTGCACCAGGGTCGCTCCCTGCAGAATGCCGTCGGCATCGGTGCCGATGGCCACCAGTTCACCCTTGAGCAGCGGCTTGAGATCCTTGCCAGCCGGCAGGGCGAAGGCGGCAGCATCCTTCAGATGCGGATACTTGGCCTGTTGCTCGGCGGTCAGGCTGGTCGGAGTCAGGGTGATGTAGGGGAAGTCGAACACCCCTTCCGCATTGGCCTTGATGGTGCCTGACTCGGTGTAATAGAGGCGCACATGGGGCTTGTCCTTGCCCCCCTGCCAGATCAGGGTGTTGCCGTCGATCAAGTGGGCACTGGCGCCCGCCACGCCGAAGGCGGCGGTGAAGGCCTCGGCGCGGCTGCCGAAGATCTCGTTCTTGCCGGCGACGATGGCCACGGTGCGGTCCGGGTGATCGCTGAAGACCACCTTCATGTCGCTGCCGGTCAGGTTGGCCAGATCGCCGTTGCGGGCGATGAAGTTGATGCAGCCTTCCAGCTTGCTAAGGGGCACCACCCAGCTCGGGCCGAAGCCGTCGGCCGCGGCCGGGGTGTTCACCTTGTCGTCCCAGCCCGCGTTGAGGCCGCTCTCGGCGGTGGCGCTGCAGGCGTCGTTGTTCCACAGGTACAGGCTGTAGTTGGCGAAGGGGCCAGTGACCCCGCGGGCTGCACTGGTCTGGGTATCCACCAGGGCGATCACCGCCTGATCGGGCCCGGCCACCAGTTGCTCGGCAGGGGGTTGCACATTGGGCAGACGGGCGACGGGGCCGTCCGTGGGGTCAGGGGTGGAGGGGGAGGAGCTGTTGTCATTGCAGCCGGACAAAAGCGCGAGCAGTGAGGCTGTTACCAGCGCCACTTTGGTCTTTTTCATATCCATTTTTTTATAATTCCCGCTGTAGTTAGTCTCGATATCCGAGTACCCGGTCATTGCCGAGCGGTGCCATATTAATCAGCAGAAATCGTTTCAAATGTGAGCAGGGGGGCAAAAAAGTTAACCGCTTTCAACAAGATAACGTTTTCATAACGAAAATCGGATCGGGCTCACAGACCTGCCGCCCGATTCGGCACATACCTGCGGGCAGAGCCATGATGTCTGGAAAAATTGATTTCCGATCAAATGGATAAGTGGATACAGCAAGAGAGAGGGAGCCACGACAGATGAAGCGGATTGAGGAGCAGGCCAGGCGGCTGGACCTGGAGTATCAAGAGATTGCCCAGCTGTTCGACCAATTTTGTCAGCAGGCGGGGACGCTCGCCGAGCAGTACCACTTCTTCAACTGGCCGGATTATGAGGATACCCCGCCCCTCACCCGGGCCTTCACCCTGCTGGGGGAGCCACGGGAGCTGCGGCTGCGCTGCCAGCCGGGAGAGCGCGGCAGTTTGAGCGGGCTGCTCCAGGTGTGCGGCGAGGAGGGCACCATCCACGCCAGCCTCGGCTTTCGGGCCGACGGCCACCTGCTGCTGGAGTCGGGCCGGCTGCTGGACAACCCGCCCGAGCTGCTGCTCAAGCTGCTGCTCGGCGCCATCTGGCAGCACAAACCGGAGGATGTGCAGGGCCAGCCGCACTGAGCCAGAAAAACAGGAAGGGGCCTTGGCCCCTTCCTGTTGTTGCGTGCGGCCAACCGGCCAGGATCAGGCTGCGCTCACCTCTATGGTGACGTGCACCAGCTCCTCGTGGATGGCGAGCCGGGCGCGGATCTCGCTGGCGGCAACCGGCGCCGCCATCAACAGGGAAAGCACGCAGGCATATTGCTGCTGGCCCACCCGCCAGACGTGCAGATCGCGCACTTCGGCGTCCGGCAACTCGGCGATCACCTCGCGGATCTCCGCCACCAGCGGCGCGTCCATCTCGGCATCCAGCAGCACCCGGCCGGAGTCGCGCAGCAGGCCCCAGGCCCACACCGCCACCAGCCCGGCCCCCACTATGCCCATCAGGGGATCCAGCCAGTCGGCCCCCCACAGCATGCCCCCCACCAGCGCCAGAATGGCCAGCACCGAGGTGGCCGCATCCGCCAGCACGTGGATGTAGGCGGCGCGCAGGTTGAGATCCTGATGACCGTGATGCTGGCCATGATCGTGTGGGTGAGCGTGGTCGTGATGATCATGATGGTGGTCGTGGCCGTGCCCATGGTGGTGACCGTGATCATCCTTGAGCAGCCAGGCGCAGGCCAGGTTCACCAGCAGGCCGACGATGGCGATGACGATGGCCTGCTGGTAGTGGATCGGGCTGGGATCCAGCAGCCGGAACACCGATTCGAACAGCATCATGCCGGCCACTCCCACCAGCAAGAGGGCACTGGTGAAGCCCCCCAGCACCTCGATCTTCCAGGTGCCGAAGCTGAATCTGTGGTCGCGGGCGAAGTGGCGGGCGGCGCGGTAGGCCAGCACCGACAGGCCGAGCGCCAGCGCATGGGAGCTCATGTGCCAGCCATCGGCCAGCAGCGCCATGGAGTTGTAGAACCAGCCACCGCCGATCTCCGCCACCATCATGATGACGGTCAGCAGCACGGCCCAGCGGGTCTTCTGTTCGGCCAGCGGATTCCCTTCGTGGACGACGGGTTGGTGGCAGTGGGATGAGGCGAGGGATGACATGGATTTCTCCTGAGGATGATAATGCAATATACTATACCCCAGTATAGTTTTATTGATCGAGAGGATCCTGCATGTCACACACCATTCACGGCAAGAAGAAGCTGCTGGCGCGGGTGCGCCGCATCAAGGGGCAGGCAGGGGCACTGGAGAGCGCGCTGGAGCAGGAGAGCGACTGCGCCGCCATCTTGCAGCAGATCGCGGCCATTCGCGGCGCCGTCAACGGCCTGATGCTGGAGGTGCTGGAGGGCCACATGCGCGAACATCTCGGCGCCGAAGAGGCGACCCAGGCCGAGCGGCTGGAGGATCTGGATCAGGTGGTGCGAGTATTGCGATCCTATCTGAAGTAGGGCCAGTGGATGGGGCCGCGGGTGGCCCGCCTCATCCCGTTTACGGCTGGGCGGCGTCGGCCCCACGGCCCTTTCAGACTTGAGCCCTCGCCGGCTTTACGCCATGATGACCGCCGATCATTGATCGCCATACCCTGGATTCCATTTCGCAAGGACCCCCCATGTTTGAACACGTCGATGCCTATGCTGGCGACCCCATCCTGACCCTGGTCGAAACCTTCCACAAAGACACCCGCGAGCAAAAGGTGAACCTGGGGATCGGCCTCTATTACGACGAGCAGGGCCGCATTCCGCTGCTGGCCTCGGTACAGCAGGCCGAAGCCCAGCGCGCCGCCGCCCCGGCCCCCCGCCCCTACCAGCCGATGGAAGGCGCCGCCAACTACCGCACCGCGGTGCAGCACCTGCTGTTTGGTGCCGACCACGAAGCGGTCAAGGCGGGTCGCATCGCCACCATCCAGACCATCGGCGGCTCCGGCGCGCTGAAGATCGGCGCCGATCTGCTCAAGCGCTACTTCCCGACCTCCGAGGTGTGGGTCAGCAATCCCACCTGGGACAACCACAAGGCGATGTTCGAGGGCGCTGGCATCAAGGTGCACGACTACCCCTACTATGATGCGGCCACCGGCGGCGTCCAGTTTGACGCCATGATCGACTGCCTGAGCAGCCTGCCGGCGAAAAGCATCGTGCTGCTGCACCCCTGCTGTCACAACCCGACCGGGGTGGATCTCTCTCGCACCCAGTGGGACCAGGTGATCGCGCTGGTGGTCGAGAAGAACCTGATCCCCTTTATGGATATCGCCTATCAGGGCTTCGGCGACGGGCTGGAAGAGGATGCCTACGCCATTCGCGCCATGGTGGCTGCCGGCGTCAGCTTCTTCGTCAGCAACTCCTTCTCCAAGAACCTCTCCTTCTACGGCGAGCGCTGTGGCGGCCTGTCGGTCATCTGCCAAAATGCCGAAGAGGCGAGCCGGGTGCTGGGCCAGATGAAGGCCACCGTGCGCCGCAACTACTCCAGCCCCCCCACCCACGGCGGCCAGATCACCGCAGCGGTGATGAGCCAGCCCGAGCTGCACGCCATGTGGGTCGATGAAGTGACCGAGATGCGCACCCGCATCAAGGCGATGCGCGAGAAGCTGTTCGAGGTGCTGAGTGCCAAGGTGCCGGGCCGTGACTTCAGCTACTTCATCAACCAGCGCGGCATGTTCAGCTACACCGGCTTCACCCCGGAGCAGGTGGACAGACTGCGCGAGGAGTTCGCCGTCTATCTGGTGCGCTCCGGTCGCATGTGCGTGGCGGGCCTCAACAGCCGCAACGTCGACTACGTGGCCGACGCCATGGCCGCCGTGCTCAAGGGCTGATCCCCGCAAGCCCCGCTCAGGCGGGGCTTTTTGTTTGTCCCGTTTGCTTGTGGAGTCCCTATGAACCTGATCGCGCCGTCTCCATTACGCCATCCGGCCCGCCTCGTCTCGCAGCAGGAGGCCTCATGGATCTGATCGCGCTGTCACGACTGGGCGGCCGTCATCTGGTCACCCTGCATCTGCTGCTCGACAGCCAGAGCGTCACCCGCACCGCCGAGCGGCTCTGCACCACTCCTTCCACCGTCAGCAAGACCCTCAACCAGCTGCGGGATCTGCTCGGCGATCAGCTGCTCTACCGCCAGGGCAACCAGTTGTTGCTGACCCCGTTCGCCGAGCGGCTCGGCCCCACCCTGCACCGGCTGCTGAGCGAGCTCAACGGCCTCACCGGCCAGGGCGGGTTCGATCCCGCCAGCTGGCAGGGACAGCTGAAATTCGCCCTGCGCGAGAGCGGCATGGTCTGGCCCATGGGGCCCATCCTGGCGCAGCTGATGCGCGAGGTGCCGGGCCTGGTGCCCGACATTCGCAACAAGGATGAGCAGGGGCTGGCGGCGCTGGCGGCGGGCAAGCTGGACTTCGTGATCCTGCCCCACGATCAGAGCCAGCCCCTGCCCCGCCAGCAAGGGCTGGTGTGGGAGACCCTGCGCGAGGACAAGCTTGTCTGCCTGCTGCGCGCGGATCACCCGGCGCTGGCGCGATCCTGGGATCTCGATGCCTACCTGAGCTGGCGCCATATCGCCATTCGCGATCAGGAGCTGGCCAACCCCTTCTTCGAACAGAGCCTGGCCCAGTTGCAGGTGCGCCGGCAGATCGCCGCCATCCTGCCGGATTTTGGCAGTGCGGCAGCCCTGCTGCGCCAGAGCGATCTGATCCTCACCGCCATCGGTGGCTGGGCCGAGCAGGCGGCCCCCCACGCTCTGGTGAGCAGGCCGGTTCCCTTCGATTACGGCGCCGTCACCCACAGCCTGGTGTGGTACGGCCCGGCCGGAGAAGAGCCGGCCCGGCGCTGGTTTCGCCAGCGCATCCTGCAACTGGCCCGCGAGCTGGGATAAAGACGACCATGCCCGGTACACGCCGGCCGGGCATGGCGGGTGTCAGGGTTTCTTGGTGTAGATGGGGCTGGGGAAGGGAGAGACGTTGTTGCCCAGTTCGGTGATGCGGGCAGCGCCCTGCTTGCGCACCTGATCGACCCGCAGCACGTGGTGCATGGGGATCATGGTGCGATTGACGTCGGCAAATTCACTCTTCAACTTCTCGTGGCTGGGATCGACGATGAGCGCCGTGTGGTTGTCCCACACGAAGTTGGCGATCTCGATGAAGCCGAACAGCTGACCCTGGCTCACTTCCCTGACATAGACTTCGTAACGCTCGTTGTGACAAATGAACTGCACTCGATATAAGGCGTTGGATTCACTCATGTTCGTCTGTTGATGGTGGGCGATTGACCCATTCTAGCCGCCACCTCGCAGAGCTCAAATAGACAGCAATCACAGTTACGTCATCTCAAGACTCAGGCAGCAAAAAAGCCACGCCGAACCGCTCGGTTCGCCGTCCAATCTTGCCTTGTAGTAGTAAATCCCTTTGCGATCAGCTGATTAGCATCCGGCTACTCAGAGCAGTGGCGGCAGGCTGACCGGGCCGAGCCCGGCCACCGCCAGCGCAGCGGCCAGCTGATCCAGCTCCTCTCGCGCCGCCTCTGGCCAGCCCTGCGCCGCCCCGCGCACGCCGTGATGGCGAAAGCCGTTGAGGCGGATGGGCACGGGCCCGAGGGCGCGCAAGAAGGCGGCGAGCCCGCCCTCCAGCGTGCCGTCGGCGGCGAGATAGTCGCTCTGCCCCGGCACCTGCAGCAGGCGCACCTCCGCCAGCTTGCCCGCCTGCGCCAGCAGTTGCAGCGACGCCAGCACCCGCTCGCGGCCATAGCCGGTCAGCGTGTGATGCACAGAGTCGCGCCACCCCTTGAGATCGATCATGGCGCCGTCCAGCACCGGCAGCAGCCGCTGCCAGCCAGCCTCGGCGAGAGAACCGTTGCTGTCGAGCAGGCAGCCGAGATGGGCCAGATCCGGCGCCCCCTTGATGGCCGTGAACAGCGCGATCACGAACGGCAGCTGGGTGGTGGCCTCACCGCCGGAGACGGTAATGCCGGTCAGCAGCGGGCCGTAGCGGCGCAGCAGGGCCAGCACCTCGGTCACCGTCATGACAGCTGTCTTGGGGCTGGCGCTGCGGGGGCAGGCATCGAGACAGGCATCGCAGTCGGTGCAGTGCGCCACCTGCCAGCTAACCCGCCCCTCGTGCAGGATCAGCGCCCCGCTCGGGCAGCCGGGCACGCAGTCACCGCAATGATCGCAGAGGCCGATGGTGTGCGGGTTGTGACAGCCGGGGCAGGCGAAGTTGCAGCCCTGCAGAAACAGCACCAGCCGGTTGCCGGGGCCGTCCACGCAGGAGAAGGGCAACCAGCGGCTCACCGTCGCGGTGCGCGCCGCCCCTGCCCGCCTGCCGCACTCAGTAGTCACACAGGGTCGCCTCGCGCCCCACCACCCGCGGTGCCCGCTGGCGGATCCCGGTCAACTCGCTCGCCTCGGCGCCAAGGCAGGTGGTCTGCAGCCGCGAGCCCTCGGTCGCGAAACGGGCCACGTCGCTCTTGCGGATCATGTAGCCGGTCACTCGCACCAGATCGCTGTCGGCCACGTTGGCGGTGAACTCGCGCATGCCGATGGCGAGCGCCCCCTTGCACAGCTGCAGCAGCGCCTGCGGGTTCTGGCGGATGGTGGGATCCAGGGTGAGGATCTCACTGATCCCGGAGTGATAGAAGCCGTGGTGGGGGGCCAGCGCCAGCACGTGGCTGGCGGGATCCGGCTCCTCCCCATAGGGGATGCGCACCCCGGGGGTCACCCCGCGATCCACGCTGAGCCCACCCTGGGAGTGGAGCAGGGCGCGGCCGCCCCAGGCGTGACGCTGCGGCGTTTCGCTCACGTGGCGGGCAAGCTGGGCCGAGATGCGGTAGCCCAGCTGGTTCGCCTCCTCGTCCCGGCCGTAGCGCTCTGGCAGATTCTCCTTGTCCATCAGCAAATTGACCGCCTCGGCCATGCCGTAGATGCCGAACATGGGCACGAAACGCCCCTCTTCCAGCAGCCCTTCCTGCACCAGGAAGCTGTCGAAGAAGCCTGACTCCTGGTGCAGGAAGGCGGCACGCGCCTCGATCAGGCGGGAGGCGAGGCGGCAGTAGTGGGGCAGCAGGCAGCCCAGGAAGTCGTCGATGCCGTGGGCCTGCTCGGCCACCCACTTGAGGGAGACCCGCACCAGGGTGTTGGCGCCGCCCGCCTGGGGCAGGGCGTTGTAGCAGCTGACAATGCCGAAGCCGCGCTCATCGAAGGTGTTGCGATGGAGCGGGTAGTTGGCGATGTGAGGCTTGCTGCAGGCCGCGATGTTCTTCACCCCCTGCAGCAGCAGGCTGTCCGGGGTCTGTGCCGGATCGTGGAACAGGGTGAGGTTGGGGGCCACCTGCTTGAGATCGCCGTCGATGCGCAGGATCAGGCGGCAGAGCCGGTTGTCATCCGGGCCTATGTTGACGTGCATGAAGGCATCCGGCAGCACCCGGTCCAGGTAGATCCAGAACCCCTTCAGCTTGCGATAGAGGGCCTCGTCATCCAGCTCGCCGACGAAGGGCAGCAGCAGGTGGTCGAGCCGGCCCAGCCAGACCGGCATGCCGGTGACGGAGGGTACATGGTGGTAGAGGATGCGCAGAGCATCGAGCGCCTCGTCGAAATCCTGCGGCGGTGCCAGCTCCAGCCAGGCCGAGCCCTGGCGCAGAAACTTCTCGTAATCCGGTAGCACATAGCGCGGCTTGTAGGGGGTGTGCCCCTCGAACATGTCGCAGACAAAGCCCTTGGCCATCGCCTCGCTCACCTCGGCGGGCAACTCGGGATAGGGCAGCGCATTCTCGGCGGCCAGCGCCAGGGCATGGCTCTTCTGGGCCGGTGACAGCAGGGGATCGCGCACGATGCGCTGACAGGTTTCGGTGAAGGACATGGCTCGCGCCTCGACGGATGGGAGCTAAATCCTCACACTTGAGAGGTGTTTTTTGAAGTGACATTCACAACATGGCGGATATCCAATGAAGACATCCGCCATGCAAGATCACGGGCCTAGCCCAACCAGGGCAGCAGCTGGGCCACGCCCCCCTGCCAGCGCAGCAGGAAGAAGCCCCCCATGCCCACCACCACCACCAGCAGGGTCGGCAGTCGCAACAGGGTCAGCGCCGTCACCAGCAGGGTGGCGACCAGGTAGTCCGGATCCCAGCTCAGCCCAATGCCAGGCTGATAGCTGAAGACGATGGGCAACCAGATGGCGGTCAGCACCGACTGGGCCGAGAAACTGAGGAAGGCCCCCATCTCGGCACCCGGCTGATAACGGGTCAGCCGCGAGAAGAAGGCGAAGCGGTTGAAGAAGGTGATCAGGGCCAGCAGGCCTATCATCAGCCAGCTCATGATTACCTCCTCATCCGGTGCAGCACATAACCCACCAGCATGCCCGAGAGCGCCGAGATGATGATGTAGACCTCCGCCAGCAGCGGCTTGGTGAGCAGCGCCATGGCACCGCTCACCAGGGTAGCCGCCACCATGGGCAGGTTCTTCATGGCGGGAATGGTCATGGCAATGAAGGTGGCGGCGATGGCGAAGTCCAGCCCCATCTGATCCAGCCCGTCGATGTACTGGCCGGCGGCGATGCCGAGCAGGGTCGCCGCATTCCAGAACAGATAGAAGACGAAGCCGGCGATGAGCGCGTAGGCCGGATCGAAACGGCCGCTGCGTTCCCGGTCTTTGAGCGCCACCGCGAACATCTCGTCGGTCAGAAAGAACGCCAGACTGGCGCGCCAGCGCAGGGAGAGCGGCAGCACGTCGCGGCGAAAGGTGAAGCCGTAGAGCAGGTGCTGGGAGGTGATGACGAAGGTGGAGCCCATGATGGGCAGCAGTGGCGTGCCCGCCCCGAACAGGGTGGTGGCCGAGAGTTGGGCGGCACCGGCATAGACCAGCAGCGACATCAGTTGGGCCTGCAGCGGGCTCAGCCCCACCTGCAGCGCCAGGGCGCCGCACAGGATCCCCCAGGGGATCACCGAGACGGAGAGCGGCAGAATATCGATGGAGGCGCGCCACCAGAGCGCGCGGGTACTCTCGGCCCCGACGGGCCGGGAGCAGGTTGCTGATGGCATGGGATCATCCTTGTTGCGTCCACGGCGAGCCGGAAAAACTAGCACAGCACGGGGACGGATACCAAGAGGCTGCGGGTAAAGAGAGGTGACGATGAACAGAGGGGCCAAAAAACAGAACGCCACCCGGAGGTGGCGCGCTGTTGAGGGTCAGGGCTGAATGATGATGGGGGTGCCGGGTTCGATGGCGTTCCACACTTCGTCCAGATCCTTGTTGAGCATGGCGATGCAGCCATTGGTCCAGTTGGACGGCTGCAGGCGGGTGTTGCCTATGCTGTTGCGCTGACCGTGGATCATGATCATGCCACCCGGTCGCACACCCATCTCGTTGGCCGCCTTGATGTCGTCCAGATTCGGGTAGTTGATGTGGATGGCCTTGTAATAGTTGGAGTTGGTCTTCTTGTAGTCGAGGATGTAACGGCCTTCCGGCGTGCGCTGATCCCCTTCCCGCTGCTTGTGCCCCTTGGGAGCCGGACCCAGAGCGATCCAGTAGCGTTTGACCTCCTTGCCATCCTTCATCAGGGTCAGGCTATAACTCGATTTCTTCACCACCACCATATCGGCGGACAGGGTGGCAAAACTCAATGCGGGCCACAGCCCCAGCAAACACAGTAATACGGCTCTCATTCCATCCCTCGGCAAGCCTCTGGTAAGGGCTTTTCTGTTACCAAATCATCTGAACTGCACCGCCTCGTGTGGCGGGCGAGCGCCATCATATTGGATCGCCATCAATACTCAATATATCCAGAGAAACATATCCCGCGCCATCTTTTATAGATTGTTACAATTAACTGCCAAAACAACGGGATAACCCCCCTATCTCGGGATAGTCCCGGGCGGGACATTGGGGGAAGATAAGGCGCTTTTCACCTCTCAGGAACCTCACGATGCGATACCGACTCTCCCTGCTGCTCCTGCTGCTCTGCTCCTCCCTGCAGGCGGCCGAGCCGCTCTGGCTGCGCGAGCCCGCCCTCTCCCCCGACGGCAAGCAGCTTGCCTTCACCTGGCAGGGCCGCGTCTACCTGAGCGCCGGTGATGGCGGCACCGCCGTGCCCCTCACCGACGGCAACTACCTGAGCCAGCGCCCGCTCTGGTCGCCGGATGGCAAACTCATAGCCTTTGCCGCCAATATCTACGGCAACGAGGACGTGTTCGTGGTGCCGAGCCACGGCGGCGAGATGGTGCGGCTGACCCGCGATTCGCGCCCCGACCTGCCCCAGGCCTTCAGCGCCGACGGCAAGCAGCTGCTGCTGAGCAGCCAGCGCCTCACCGACCCCGACGCCGATCACTTCGTGGCAGAAGGCTATCAGGCCGGCAACCTTTACTGGACGCCGGTTGCCGGCGGCCCGCTGACCCCGGCCCAGCCCCTGCCCGCCACCCTGGCCCGCCCCCACGGCAACCAGCTGGCCTACCAGATGCCGGGCATGGATCAGCCGTTTCGCAAGCACCAGCACTCGTTTGCCGTCTCCCGTCTGTGGCTGTTCGACGGCAAGCAGCATCGCCAGCTGACCGAAGACAGGGTGGCCGCCAGCGATCCAGTCTGGGACCAGCAGGGCAAGCAGCTCTACTACCTGAGCGAGCGCAGCGGCGATTTCAACGTCTGGCAACGGGATCTGGCCAGCGGCCAGGATCGCCAGCTCACCCACTTCAAGGGCCACCCGGTGCGCGGCCTCTCGGCCTCCCGCCAGGGGGATCTGGTCTGGTCCTGGCAGGGGGAGCTCTACCGCCTCGATGCCGGCAGCGACACCCCGCGCAAGCTCGTCATCCAGCCGCTGTTCGCCAAGGTACCGGCCGAGCAGAGCTGGCAGCCCGGCCCCGTGGACGAGGCCATCGCCCGCCAGGACGGGGAAGAGGTGATCCTGGTCAGCCAGGGGGATCTCTACGCGGTCGACACCCGGCGCGAGCGGGTACGCCAGCTCACCCGCCACCCCAGCGAGCAGTCGGCGCCGCGCTATCTGGATAAAGAGCAGGAGATCATCTACCTCTCCGAACAGGAGGGGCCGGCGGCGCTGTATCGCCTCAAGAAGGCTCAACCGGACAAGCTGTTCAGCGACCCCGGCCCCCTGACCGAGGAGAAACTGCTGGCCATCCCGGGCGCCGCCATCAGCGTGCCGACCCTCTCCCCCGACGGCAAACAGCTCGCCTTCGTGGTGGACGGCCAGGCCGTCCACCTGCTGGATCTGGCCAGCGGCAAGCAGCGCCAGCTGGTCGCCGCCGAGTTCAACCCCTCCCGTCACGCGGTGGAGCTGGCCTTTGCCCCCGATTCACGCCACCTGGCGCTGACCATCCAGCCCGACTCCGCCCAGCAGGAGATCGCCGTCATCGATACCCGGGATGCCAAGGCCAAACCGGTCAACGTCAGCCTCAACGGCTATCGGGATGGCGATCCTGCCTGGAGTCAGGACGGCGGCATCCTCTACTGGCAATCCACCAAGTACGGTGTGCTGGGCGCCGATGGCGAGCCCCTCGGCGGCAGCCTGCTCGGCCTCTACAGCAGCCGCGCCGCCAAGAGCGACTTCATCGCCGAACAGGCGCCACCCAAGGCCGGTTACGGTTTCGAAGCCGACCGGCTGGCACACCGGGAGGCGATCCAGCTGCAGCCAGAGGGCCCCATCCTCGCCAGTCGCATCGTCGACGATCATCTGATCTATCTGGTGGAGGTGATGGACGCCAACGGCGATAGCGAGATCAAGGGCTACGCCCAGGATCTGCGCAAGAGGGAAACCAAGCTGCTGTTTGCCGAGCAACCGGGGCCGGCGCAGGCCAGCCTCAACCAGGATGCCAGCCTCGCCACTCTGGTGCGGGAGGGGGAAATCGCCCTCATCGATACCCGCTCCGGCGAGGCCAGCAGCCACCCCTTCAATCTGCTGATCACCGCCAGCTGGCAGGATCGGATGAGCGCCGCCTTCGACCAGATCACCCGCCTCACCCGGGACGAGTTCTACCGGGCCGACATGAACGGGGTGGACTGGGACGGCTATGTGGCCGCCTATCGCCGCCTGCTGCCCGGCATCAGCAACGATCGTGACTTCGGAAACCTGCTGGCGGAGCTGGCCGGCGAGCTCAATGTCTCCCACACCTGGGGCAGCGGCCCGGCCCCCTCCCTGCGCATGCCGGACGAGACCGCCAGCCTCGGCGGTTACTGGCGCGAGCGACAGGGGGCGGTCGAGCTCGACGCCCTGCTGGCCGGCGGCCCGCTAGAGCAGGAGACGGATCTGGCACCGGGAGCCCGGCTGCTGGCCGTCAACGGCACCGAGCTGCACAGCCTCAACGAGCTGGATGCCCTGCTCAACCACCAGGCCGGCCAGCGGCTGGCGCTCACTGTGCTGCCCAAGGGAGCCAAGGAGCCCAGCCAGCTGGAGGTCACCGCCATCGACCTGCAGCAGGAGTATCAGTTGCAGCTCGACGGCTGGATCGCCAAGCGCCGCAGCCAGGTGGAGCAGCTGAGCCAGGGGCGGGTCGGCTATGTCTATCTGCCGGAGATGAGCAGCGCCGTCTATGAGGAGGTGGTGGCCGACGCCCTCGGTCGCCAGCGCAACCGCGAGGCGCTGATCGTCGACGTGCGCTTCAACAAGGGGGGCTATCTGGCCAACACCCTGGTGGAGTTCCTGACCGGCAGCGGCAGCGCCCAGGGCATGGCCCGCAGCTGGCCACGCCTTGGCAAAGGGGAGACGGACGCCGCCACCCGCCAGTGGACCAAACCCTCGGTGGTGCTGGTCAATGCGGGCAGCTACTCGGAAGGCTCGGCCTTTCCCCAGTACTACCGCACCCTCAAGGTGGGCCCCATCGTCGGTGAGCCGGTGCCGGGCACCGGCACCATGGTGTATGCCCACACCTCCAGGCTGATCCCGGGCCTTGCCTACGGCATCCCGACCCTGGGGCTGCGCAACCCCGACGGCACCCTGTACGAGAATCAGGAGCTGATCCCGGACGTACAGGTGGCGCTGACTCCGGCCGACATGCTGGCGGGGCGCGATCCCCAGCTGGCAGCCGCAGTGCAGGCCGCCCTCGCCCAGTTGACGACGAATGCGAAACCCGCGGCCAAACGGGCTGACTGACGCCCACCAGCAAAAGAGGAGCCGGCCGGGCTTGCCCGGTCGGCTCCTCTGACAGACAGACATCAAGGGCGCCCCGCCTGTTGCGGGGCGCCCTTGTTGCATCAGGCCGGCTGCGTCTCGGCCGGCTGACGGGCCAGCGCCAGCTGATACCTGTGCTCGGCCAGCTCCAGCTCGCGGCGCGCCTCGTCCACCTTGCCGTCGGCGCTCTTCACCGCTGCCACCAGCTGGTTGTAGCGATCCCAGCTGCCGTTGTACTCGTTCACCTCGGCCTGGTAGCGCTGGCTGATCTCGTTGGACTGGCGAATGATGGCGTTGTTCTCATCGTGCAGCTGATCGATGCGGGCGCTCAGGCTCGCCTGGATGGCGCGGATCCGGCGATACTCTTCCGGGCCGTAGCTGCCGTTGTAGCTGTTGTGCTCGCGCACCAGCCGGTTGATCTCCTGCACCGTCTGGCGGTTGCGCTGGTTCAGCTGGCTCAGCTCACGCTGGTAGCGATCAAAGTTGCCCTTGAGCGTCTGCTGGCGATCCTGCAGGGCGGTTCTGGCCGCCACCTGCTGGCTGTAGTGCTCCTGAGCCGCCGCCAAGTCCTGGCGCCGGGTCTCGAGGGAGCGCTCCAGCTCGCCCAGATCCGGCAGCGCTTCCGTCACCATGGTGGGGTAGAAAGCGGCGATCTGCGGCGTCGTCACCTTCAGCGCCCGCACCGCATCGGCACCGTTGGCCTGATCCCGGTAATCCACGCCGCACGGCTGCCCCTTGCAGATCAGGTCAGGGCTGGAGAACTTGTACTCGTGGCTGTAGACCCCGAAGCTGGAGGGATAAGCCATCACGGTGGCGAAGGAACCCCGCACCCCGTGCCCCAGCGCATAGTGATAAGTGCCCCCCGTGCCATCTTGCAGGCGGGAGTGGTTGAGCCCCATGTTGTGACCCAACTCGTGCGCCAGCACCACGTCGCCACAGCCGGTGGCCGTGACATGGCTGAACATGCTGCCCGCATCCTGGGAGACATCCCCGTCGGCATACGCCTTGCGGCCATCGGTATAGGTCGCGGAACCGCCAACCCAGGCCAGCCCGCAGCTGCCGTGGTCACCGGTCTGGGGGCGCATCAGCACCACCATGTCGGCGCCATAACGGGTGCGCAGGGTCGGTACCTGCTTGAAAGCCGGATCCTGCTGGTAGGTCACCGCGTTGAGCGCAGATTTGTCGGTGCCGCCATCCGGGTAATTGACCTGCTGGTCGTGCACGGCCCGCACCGTCAGATCCAGGCCGCTGGCGGCATAGATCTGGTTGGTGACGTTGATCATGTGCTGGATCCGGGTCTGGGCGTCCCCCTGATAGCGGGCCGCCAGCCCCGGACTGTGCAGCACCATCAGGTCGATGGTTTCCGCCAGCACCGGGGTCGCCCCGAGCAATCCCGCAATCATGATCCCCAAGGTGGTTTTCTGCATGTGATCTTCCTTTTCTGTTGTTATTGGTGAGTCGGGATCAGGGCGTCATCGCCGCCATGACCCAGATCCAGCGGCGGGTTCTTGTAAACCCAGCCCTTGCCTCCCAGGGTCTCGACGGAGTAACTGCCTTGCGGCGTGCCGATGAACCCGAAAGTCGCTTGCTTGCCGACGGTGAAATTGACCGGATAGCTGTCACCGTCGACCCGAATTTCTCCCTGCCAGTTGCGCTCCCCGCCCCGCTGCAGCTCAACCTTGGTCACCCTGGCCTGCAGGGTGCTGCCGTCCGGCAGCGGCAGGGCCACGCTGTCACCCACCTGGGCCCGCTCCAGATCGCTGCCCTGCAGGGCGATCGGCTGGGGCTGCTCGACCGCATCGCCGGGCTCCGCCAGCGGAAAGTCCGCATCCACCTCGGCCGCCTGCCAGGGGGTCTCCAGCTGCTGGCTGCCATCTTCCCGCAGCCGATCCGGCTTGGTGGGGACCGCGACCGGCGCCGGCTTGAGCACGGGGGCAGGCATGGCGGCGAGCGGCGTCAGCTCCGCCAGCGGGCCGCTATCCGCCGCGCGCTCCTCATCCCCTGCCGCCGCCTGACCGGGCGCCACCGGTTGCGGCCACAGGTACCAGCCGATCACCCCGGCCAAGAGGGCGCCCAACCCCAGCCAAGGCTTCCATTTCGCTCTCTTCATACTGATACTCCAGTCAAAAACAATCCTTATAAAACAATGAATTGCGTTCAAAGTGAGCAGGCATGCTAGAAACCGTCGAGCAGGCTGGCACCCCCCTATATGGGGCGTCGAAAAAATGGGCGCGGGAGGTTCACACCCGCAGGATGAGTCGCGCAAGTCAGTGCTGGCGGGGGCTGAGAGAGGGTTCGAATGATGCTTTTTTGCCACATGAAAATGGCCCAGAAAAGGGCTGGAATGAGGCCATTCACCCCATATGGGTTAAGCAGATTTGGCTGTACCGGGGGGCGGGCGTCGGCGTACCCTGATGGCATCAATCAGGTCAAGGATGTTGCATGAACGGTTTGCCGATACGGGCGCCAGCACTGGGCTGGCTGTTGATTTCACTGCTGGCGGTGCCGCTGGCCGCCGCCCCCCTGACGCTGCAGGGCGAGACCCAGCGTTACCGCATCGATCCCGATACCCTGGCCATCTCGGTCAACCAGATCCTGGTCAGCGCGGGCCAGCCCGCCCGCCAGGTTGATCAGTTGCAACAAGGGGAGCAGCAGGCCAGCTGGCACTGGCCCGCCCAGGACGCCAGGGTGGAGGTCAAGCTGGATGGCGACGACCTCTTGCTGACGCTGGTCAGCGACAGTCCCCGTCAGCTGGCCTGGTTCAGCCTGCCGAAAAACCAGACCCACCTCTCCCTGGCCTTCGGCGAGGGCAGCCGCTTCTCGGTGCGCGACAGCGACTGGCTCGGCTATGTCGGTGACGAGCTGGCAGAGCTCAACACCCACTACGACCTCAAGCTGCCGCTCTGGAGCCAGGATGCCGGCAAGCAGACCTACAGCTGGATCCTACAGACCCCCTACGACAACCGGCTTCGCTTCAGCCGCCAGGGAGGCCGGCTGCAACTGAGCGCCAGCCATGAATTCAGCAGCTTCAACCAGCAGGCGCCTATGGTGGTGCGGCTGAGCGTGGGGGATGACTGGCTGGCCGGCGCCCGCCGCTACCGGGCATGGCTGCAGAGCGAGGGGGCCTGGCAGTCTCTGGCCGACAAGGTCGCCCGCATTCCCGCCGGGCGGCGGCTGATCGGCGCCAGCCATGTCTACCTGTGGGGTGATGCCCTGCTCGATCGGCAAGATGTGAAGGCGTGGCCCGCGCTGCAGGCCAAGCTCCGGCAAAAGCCGGAGTGGCTGCAAGGCTTCAACAGCGAGGAGCGGGAGGCGCTGGCCGCCAAGGCGCCAGAACCCTGGCAGCAGGCGTTGATCATGGCCGGTCTCAACCGGCTGATTGCCGACCAGCTGCCGCTGCCTGCCCAGCAGGGCCCGCAGGCCCAGAGCAAGGTGCTGGCCCTGCGCCAGCAGTGGGTCAAGAGCCAGTTCGGTGAACAGCTGGTGGCGCAGGAGCGCTGGGGCCAGGGGCTGTCACTGCCGGTGATCGAGGCGCTGCAGCAGGCGGGACTGCGCAAGCTGTGGCTCGGCACCCCGCAGTGGACGGCGGCCCTGCAGCAGGGCTATGCCCTCACCGCCGCCCAGCGCCAGGGCTATCTGGTGGGCAGCTATGATTCCTACGATACCGCCATCGCGCCCGGCACCAACGACAGCTGGCTCACCGCCCAGCTGCCGCCGGAGATCGGCAAGCGCTGCGCCATCGTCGAGGCCAACGGCAAGCCCAAGCCGGGCTTTGGTGGCGAGGGGGTCTATCTCAACCCCGGCTGCACCCTGCCGTTTGCCAAGAGCCGTATGAGCGAGCTGGCCAAGGCCAGCGGCATCAACAGCCTGTTCCTCGACGTGGACGGCACCGCCATGGCCTCCAACGATTACAATCCGGCCCACCAGCAGGGCAGCCAGGCGATGATCGCCGACCGCAACGCCCGCATGAGCTGGGTGGGGGAGCGGCTCGGGCTGGTGCTGGGCTCGGAGGATGGCAACGCCCTCACCAGCAAGCCGCTGCTGTTTGCCCACGGCATCCAGAGCTGGGGCTTTGGCTGGACCGATGTCGCCATGCGCAAGCAGGCCAAGTCCCCCTACTACCTCGGCAAGTGGTGGCCGGACGAAGCGCCGCAGGTCTTCTTTCAGCCCGCCCGGCTCAAGCCGCGCTACCTGAAGACGGTGTTCAACCCGGCGGATCGACTGCCCCTCTATCAGGCGGTGTTCCACGACTCCGTGCTCAACAGCCACCACTGGCTGCTGGACAACCTGAAATTCCCGGGCATCAAGGAGGAGCGCGCCCTGCTCGGCCTGCTCTACAACACGCCGCCGCTGGTCAACCTGAGTCGCAGCACGCTGGCGAGCCGCCTGCCGGAGCTGGTGAGGCTAGACAGCCAGTTCGGCCCGCTGCACGAGGCGCTGTGGGACAAGGCGCTGGTAGGCTTTCGCTGGCGTGACGGGGTGGGCCGGGTGCAGGAGACCCGCTTCTCAGACGGCAGCCGGCTGGTGGCCAACTTCGGCCACAGCTCCATCATGATCGACGGCCACAAGCTGCCGGGCCGCCAGCTGCTGGTGGCGCTCAAGGACAAGCCGGTCAGCGTGCTGAAGATCCAGGGCTGAGCCCGGGCCGGCATCAGGAGGGGGTCGCCCCGCTGGCCGGGGCAGGCGGCAATGCATGGAGGTTGAGCCAGCGCCGGCGCAGCGCCTCCAGCGAGCCATCCTGGCGCATCTGGTCGAGGGCTCGCTGCAGGGCCTGCACCTTGGCCGTCTCCGTCGCCAGGTTGAGGGCGAAGTAGTACTGCTCGCCGTCGTCATAGACGAACAGCGGGGTAAGCGCCTCGAGGCCGTGCCCCAGCTGGTGCATGTGAAAGGCGGCCCCCAGATCCAGCGCCGTCACCAGCTCCACCCGGCCGCGCAGCAGCATGCGAAATTTGTCCTCCTCGCTGTTGACGCTGACCGGCGCCAGCCCCTGGCGGATCAGCTGCTGGGCCGAGGCCGAATTGCGCACCACCGCGATCCGGTAGTGACTCGCCTCCTGTAGGCTGCGGGGCTGGATGTCGGTGCGCGAGCTCAGCCGCCACACCCTGATGGTGCGCGGCCCGACCGGCCCCACCCACTGGAACTGCTGTTCCCGTTCCGGGGTGCGCGCCACCGAGAAGAGGATGCTGCCCGCCTGATAGCGGGCATTCTGATAGGCCCGCGCCCAGGGCTGCAGTTGGATGTCTCCGCGCAGCACCAGGCCGCTGCGCGCCAGCAGGGCATGCAGCAGATCCACCGAGAAACCGCTCACCGGCTGACCGGCCAGCTGGTAGTTGTAAGGGGGCATCTGCTCGGTCAGCGCCTGCAGTGCCCGGGCCGGCTGCGCCAGCCATCCCGTCAGCAGCAGCGTGGCCAGAAGCCACCGCCACCGCGCTGTTGTTCCCACCCTCGACTCCTTCCCATGAAAACAGACCCCTGCCGCGGCAGGGGTCTGACATAACGCATGTTCACCGGCTTGCGCCTCAGTGGCTGGTCACCGCCTCCTGGTAGTGGTCGCGGATCCAGCGCTCGAAGTCGGCCAGCATGGCCGCTTCGGAACCGCTATTGTCGGCGATAAGCTGGTCGCCGTGAACCACCCGGATGCGGGCATTGAGCGGCTCACCCTCGCCAACTGGAGGACGCTGGCGGGCCGCCGCCATGCAGGCTTCTGCCTGCTGCCACGCCTCGGCCACGCTCTGGTTACAGGCCCGGGCCAGCGGCCCCGCGCTGAAGCCCTTGCCGGTCAGACTCCTGAGCGTCTCGTCATGGGTCATGCCGTTGCCCGGCCCCCAGTAGTGGGCGGCCAGATCCGGCCCGATACGCGGGTTGTCGGTGAGGTAGCCATCGCGTTTGAGGAAGTAGGCGCGGGTCTGCTCCACCGCCATCAGCGCCAACAGGTAGCCGTGATAGGCACAGGCCGACTCCTGGTTGAGCAGATGCGGGATCGCCAGCAGCGGGCGCGGGCTCTCCACCCCCAGGATCTGGCGCTCCCAGCGGCGGGCCAGCGCCAGCACGACGGCCGGGGTGCGTTCGGCCTCGTCCATGGCGTAGAGATCCCGCTCGAAGTAGGCCACCAGCGCAATCTGGCGCTCATTGAAGGCGCGAAACGGCTGGCGCGCCTCGATCATCGCTTTGATGAGCACATCGGGGATCGGCTCCCCCGCCGCGTTTCTGGCGTAGCGCTTGAGCCAGTCCGCGTCGTCCAGCAGGCTGTCGCAGAACATCGACTGGGTCTCTGCGTAGGCCATGGAGGTGGGCGGGAACTCCTGGGAGAAGCAGGGGGCGTTGCCGGTGACATTGGCAAAGTGCGCCGCGTGGCCGCCCTCGTGGAACAGGGTGTTGAGCCCGCTCCAGCCGCTGCCCACCTGGGCCGGGTTGGCCAGGCTGGTGAAGTTGACCACCGCCGGCACCCACTCCCCCTCCTGCCAGAAGCTCGGCACCGGGCCGTGGCAGAAGCCGTTCTCGTATTTCCCCTCCCGGGTCAGCAGATCCAGGGTGAGGGTGGCGCCGCGGTACTGGATGCCGAGCCGGCGAAAGCTCTCGACCCAGTCCTGCAACGCCCGCGAGAAGGGCACGTAAGGGTCGAGCTGGCGGGTCACGTCGCCACTCACGCTGTAGCGCAGGTTGTGGGGCAGCAGGGCCGCCTCCCCCTTGGCCGCTTTCAGCTCGGCCAGGCTCTGGTGCAGGCGCTGCTCGGTGCCGGCGATGAAGTCGTCGAGAATGGCGAACAGCTGCGCCGGGCTCATCTGCTCGTTCTTGTGCACCTTGTAGTCGAAGTAGTCGCGATAACCCATGGCGCGGGCGAAGCGGTTGCGCAGCGCGACGATGGCCAGATAGCCGTTGTCCACCACCCACTGCTCCAGGGTGTGGAACATGGCGAGCGCGCTTTGGCGCACCGCCTCGTCGCTGCTGGCGGCCAGCGCCGTGCTGGCGGCGGGCAGGCTGCCGGCCACCTGCCGGCCCTGCTCATCCAGCAAGGTCAGCTTCAGCTCCCGGCGACGGGCAAACAGCGCCGCCTCGGCGGCCACCAGTTCGTCCATCAGGGCGGCGGCCTGAGGATCCTCGATGACGTTGCACTCGAAGAAGGCGATCCAGCCCCCCAGACCGCGCTTGAGCTCGGTCTCCTCGGCCTGGGCCTGCATCTGCCGCAGCACCGGCAGGCGCGCCGGATCGGCGCAGAACGCCTTGTAAGCCTGCTCGGCGGCGGTGAAGCCGGCCTGATCGTCGCTGGTGCCCATGTAGGTGGACCAGAACAGATCCTCCTTGCGCCTGTGTACCTGCAGGTAGTCGGCGTTGAGCTGGTTGAGATAATTCCTGGCAATGGAACTCATAACTTCCCTCTTGTTATGGGGCGGCCGCGAGGGCGCCCACTCCTTTTTGGTGAAATGCCAACTCATTCACATTTTCTGCAAATTGAGCAGACAAATAGTGCGCCGGGATGCGCGCCATCACGCTATCAAAAGCGAGGGTTTCTGTCTGCTGGCTATACTGATTGTCAAATTGCTCAATTGGCGTTTTATGGCCCCAAGCCATTGAAAGTTAATTAAATGTTAATAACAAAATAATCAGGGCCAGCCAACGGACTGGCCACCACCAGACCCGCACGGGAAAGTTAAGGAAGAGACTATGTTCAAGCTCGGTGATATTGCCGTGAGCCGCAAATTGATGCTGTTGCTCTCACTGGCGCTGATCGGTTTCATCGCACTGCTGCTCATCTCGGTCAGTGCCCTGCATCGCAACCTGATGAGTGAACGGGAAGCCAGGCTGCAGGCCGTACTGGACCTGGCCATGAGCCGGATCCAGACGCTGGCGGCCAGCCTGCCCGCCCCCCAGGCCCAGGCCGAAGCCAAGGCCATGCTCAACAGCATGCGCTTTGACGGCGACAACTACCTGTTCGTGCTGGACGAGAACCGCCGGATGGTGGTGCACCCCGTCAGGCCCGAGCTGGTCGGCCAGCAGATGGGCGAGAGCGGCACCGCCACCGCCGGCGTCCACTGGCAGCAGATGGTGGATCTCGGCAAGGGGGGCCATAGCGGCCGGCTGGAATACAAGTGGATCTCCCCCTCCGGCGAGGCGGCCCAGAAGATGTCGCTGGTGGCCGGTTATCAGCCCTGGGGCTGGCTCCTCGGCTCCGGTGTGTTGCTGCAAGACATCCAGGCCACCATCTGGTCCCAGTATCAGCTGATGGGGGGCGCCACCTTGCTGGTGACCCTGCTGATGGGGCTGCTGGGCTTTGCCATCAGCCGCTCCATCGTCAATCCGCTGGCAGAGATCAACCGGGCCATGCAACAGGTGGCCGCCGGCGATCTGGTGGTGAGCATCCCGGTGCACGGCAAGGATGAGCTGGGGGCCGTCGCCAGCTGCACCAATCAGGGGCTCGACGCCATTCGCCGCGCCCTGCTGGAGGCGAGCCAGGGGGCCCGCAACGTGGCGGATGCCGCTCTGCGCATCGCCGCCTCCGCCGAGCAGACCAACCAGGCGGTCAACAGCCAGCGGGATCAGCTGGCCCAGCTCGCCACCGCCATGAACGAGATGAGCGCCACCATCTCCGACGTCGCGGGCCACGCCGAGAACACCGCCCGCGATACTCAGGACGCCACCAGCGAGGCCGGCCTCGGCAACCGTGACGTGCACGCCAGCGTGCACGGCATCCAGGCGCTGGCCACCGAGGTGGAGCAGGCCACCCTGCAGGTCAACCAGCTCAAGGAGGGGGTGATGCAGATAAGCGAGGTGACGGCAGTCATCAGCGCCATCTCGGAGCAGACCAACCTGCTGGCCCTCAACGCCGCCATCGAGGCGGCCCGCGCCGGCGAGCAGGGCCGCGGGTTTGCGGTGGTGGCCGACGAGGTACGCCAGCTGGCCAGCCGCACCCGCCAGTCCACCGAGGAGATCCAGAGCACCATCGGCCAGTTGCAACAGCGGGCGGTGACCGCCGCCAGCGCCATGGACGCCAGCCGCAAGCTGGCGGAGAGCAGCGTCAGCCAGTCGGAGAAGGCAGGCCAGGATCTCTCCCTCATCGTCAACCATATCCAGCACGTCAGCGACATGGCGACCCAGATAGCGACCGCGGCGGAGCAGCAGAGCATGGTGGCGGAGGACATGAACCGCAACGTCAGCGGCATCAACGACTCGGCGCTGGAGATGTCCCAGTCCGCCTCCCAGCTGGCCCAGGAGAGCGAGCTGCTGGCCGGACTTTCCCGCAGCCTGGACGAGCGGCTGGCGGTATTCAAACTCGGCAGCGCCATCGACCAGCAGCTGGAGCAGCGGCTCGCCCCTCTGCACCGGCAGGTGAGCCCGGCCGAACGCCCCCGCGCTCGCCACTGATCCGTCCTGCCCTGTCGCAGCGCACGCCCCCGTCAGCCCGGCTGACGGGGGCGTGCTTCATTGATGAAACATGTGGATTTTTTGCATCTTGTCGACCTGTTCGACGACATTGATGCGGCAGCGTTCAGTTAACCATCATTTAAAAACAAACAGTTAAGTGTTTGCTCTACTCCGATGAGGTCAAGCTGTAAAGATTTACACTTAATTATTTAATCAAAAATAGCCATGATGGGTTGTCGCCAAACGCGACACCATGACCCTTTATGTAGTCATTTGGCAAACTGGTTGAAAGGCCAGGACGCAAAGCCTCCGGTCTAAAGACATGTCGTCCAGGATAGCGGGGTTGCCACATCGTGCTTCGGGGAACTCCCCCTGCCAACTTGACTGCCCACATCTGTCGAACAGAGGAATGTATGGCAGCAAAAATCCAACTCAATCACGTCGCTGCGACCCTGGCCCTGCTGGTCAGTGGCAGCGTGCTCGCCCACGGCTACATCAGCCAGCCGGAATCGCGCAACTATCTGTGCAAGACCGGCGGCAACAGCCAGTGCGGCGCAGTGCAATGGGAGCCCCAGAGCGTGGAAGGCCCCTCCGGCTTCCCGCAGGCCGGTCCGCCCGATGGTCAGATCGCCTCGGCCGGCAGTGCCAGCTGGCGCGAGCTGAACGCCCAGACCAGCGACCGCTGGACCCGCCGCGAGGTGCAGGCCGGCCCCTTCGCCATCAGCTGGACCTTCACCGCCAACCACGTCACCCGCAACTGGCGCTACTACCTCACCAAGCAGGACTGGAACCCGAACCAGCCACTGACCCGCGCCGCCTTCGAGATCACCCCCTTCTGCGTGGTGGACGGCAACATGACCCAGCCGCCCAAGCAGGTCACCCACCAGTGCAACCTGCCCCAGCGCACCGGCTATCAGGTGATCCTGGGGGTGTGGGAAGTGGGGGACACCAGCAACAGCTTCTATAACGTGATTGACGCCAACTTCAAGGGCGGCACCCAGCCGCCGCTGGCCTGGAGCCAGGGCGGCACCATCTATCCTTCCACCGAGCTGGCGGTCGGCGACAAGGCCAGAACCCTGGTGTTCGACGCCAACGGCGTGCGCCCCGATCTGCAGACCGAGCTGACCATCGCCAGCCCGGAGCAGGGCCAGAAGAACAACTGGACCCACGCCCTGGCGAGCAAGATCAATGCAGAGCAGAGCCAGATCCGGGCCGGCCAGCAGAGCGGCGAAGGCCAGTTCAACCCCGTCTACGGCCAGAACCCGGTCTACTTCAAGGCCGGCAGCGCCCTGGAGCGGGTCGAGATCCAGCTCGAGCAACAGCAGCCGCCGGTGAGCAACGGCGTCAGCGTGAGCGGCCTGGAGAGCGACTACCTGCTCGACGAGGGCAAGCTTACCCTCAACTTTACCGTGGCCGCCGAGGGCGATCTGACCGTCACCAACACCCTGTATGATCACGGTGGGGCCGCCAAGGGGCAGACCAGCGCCGACATCAAGGACAGCACCCACAGCTTCACCATACCGCTGACCGGGCTCAGCGCCGGTCACCACCAGCTGGTGATCGAGGGCAAACCCAAGGCCGGTGGCGATGCGGTGCAGCAGACCCTGGATCTGATGCTCAAGGATCCGGCCGCCGGCGGTGACTACCAGTTCACCTTCCCGGACGGGCTCAAGTCCTACACCGACGGCACCAAGGTGCTGCAGCCCAAGAACGGCAAGGTCTACCAGTGCAAGCCTTTCCCCTATCGCGGCTGGTGCAGCCAGTGGTCGGCCAGTGCCACCCAGTATGAACCCGGGGTCGGCACCAATTGGCAGGATGCCTGGATCCAGGTGAACTGATCCGCAGGCACAGCATGACACCATCAACAAAACGGGGAGCCACTGGCTCCCCGTTTTCTCTGATGCACCACCTCAGATCTGGAAATCGATGGCCGCCTCGCTGCCCATGGCGCGGGCCTGGATGTCCGCCAGCGCCAGCTCCGGGTTGCAGAGCTGGATGAACTGCCAGGCGAAGTTGTGCTGGAACTGCCCCTGCTTGAGACCGATCCAGGCGGTGTGGGGCGCGAACAACCGGCTGCCGTCCAGCTGTACCAGCCCCTTGTCGCGCTGGGTGTCGAACGCCATGTCCGCCAAAATACCCACCCCCATCTCCAGCTCGACATAGGTCTTGATGACGTCGGAGTCCTGCGCGGTCAGCAGGATCTGCGGGGCGATGCCGGCCTCGGCAAACGCCTCGTCCACCCGCGCCCGCCCGGTCAGGCCGGCCTGATAGGTGATGATGGGCCAGTGGGCCAGCGCCGCCAGGGTCAGCTCCCGCTCGGCGGTGAGCGGATGCTGCTCCGGCACCACTATGTTGTGGTGCCAGCGGTAGTAGGGAAACGCCACCACCCCTTCGCTCTTGTCGAGCTGCTCGCTGCTGATGCCGATGTCCACCTCGCCGGTCTGCACCAGCCGCACTATCTCCTCCGGGCTGCCCTGGCGCAGCTCCAGCTGCACCAGCGGGAACTGCTCGCGAAACGCCTTCACCACTCGTGGCAGGGCATAGCGGGCCTGGGTATGGGTGGTCGCCACCAGCAGCCGGCCCGACTCGCGGTTGGCGAAGGTGCTGGCCAGCTTGCGGATGTTGTTGGCGTCGTTGAGGATGCGCTCGGCGATCACCAGCAGCTCCTTGCCCGGCTCGGTCATGCCGAGCAGCCGCTTGCCGTAGCGGATGAACAACTCGATCCCCAGCTCCTCTTCCAGCTCGCGGATATGGCGGCTGACCCCGGACTGGGAGGTAAACAGGGCATTGGCGACCTCGGTCAGGTTGTAATCCCGCCGTGCCGCCTCCCGGATAATTCGCAACTGCTGAAAATTCACGTCATCGCCTCCTGCGCTGACCGGCCGGTCGGGGTCCTCCCCGCCGCCTTGTTGTTATCTTGTCTGGCCGCCCGAGCCTGAACTCTGAGCGCCATACTGACCCTGTGGTATCCCAGGCGGGCAGATCCCGCCATGGTCACGCGGCTTGCCTGCACGGCCCGCCAGGGGTCTGCCTCTCAAATCTGGTAATCCGGGTAGAGCTGGGCCTGTTTGGCCACCAGCCGCACCCCCTGGCCCGGGCTGAAGGCGCGGGCCGCCTCCTTGCTCAGCTCGGCCTCGAAGTGTGCACCGTTTGTATCCCCATTACCACGCAGTTCCACCCGGATGCGCGGCCCCATGGGCAGCAGGCGGGTGATGGTGGCGCTGATCCCGCCCGGCGCATCCGCCGGCAGTATCTCCAGCTCGTGGGGACGCACATAGGCGACGGCCGCGCTGCCCTCCGCCAGCTGGGAGCTGATGGGTCCGCCCAGCAACTGCTCGCCGATGCCGAGCCCCTGCCCGGCCACCCGGCCGCGAAACAGGTTCACACTGCCGAGGAAGCTGTGCACGAAGGAGCTGGCGGGCTGGTCATAGACCTCGGCCGGGGTGCCGATCTGCTCGACCTTGCCGGCATTCATCAGCACCACCCGATCCGCCACCTCCAGCGCCTCCTCCTGATCGTGGGTGACGAACAGGCTGGTGACGTGCAGCTCGTCGTGCAGCTCGCGCAGCCAGCGGCGCAGCTCCTTGCGCACCTGGGCGTCGAGGGCGCCGAAGGGCTCGTCCAGCAGCAGTACCTTGGGCTGCACCGCCAGCGCACGGGCCAGCGCGACCCGCTGACGCTGGCCGCCGGAGAGCTGGGTCGGGTAGCGCGCGGCCACGTGGCTGAGCTGCACCAGATCCAGCAGCTCCTTGACCCGGGCGCGGATCGCCGCCTCGGCCGGTCGCTCGCTGCGCGGCTTGACCCTAAGGCCAAACGCCACGTTCTCAAACACCGTCATGTGACGAAACAGGGCGTAGTGCTGGAACACGAAGCCGACGTTGCGCTCGCGCACGTGCAGATCCGAGGCATCCTCGCCGCGGATGATCACGCTGCCGCTGTCGGCCTGCTCCAGCCCGGCGATGATCCGCAGCAAAGTGGTCTTGCCGCAGCCGGAGGGGCCGAGCAGCGCCACCAGCTCACCGTCGTGAAAGTCGAGGTTGATGTCGGCCAGCGCCGCGTACTGGTTGAAATGCTTGTTGAGTCCTTGTACCTGAATGCTCATGGCAGCCTCTTGAATTCGGTGATCAGTGAGAGTGAGTAGGCTGGGCACGCAGCCGGGCCAGCAGGGTTTCCCCCAGCAGGGTGAAGATCCCGAACAGGGCCAACAGGCTGGCTACCGCGAAGGCGGCGCCGGTCTGGTACTCGTTGTAGAGGATCTCGATGTGCAGCGGCAGGGTGTTGGTCTGGCCGCGAATATGGCCGGATACCACCGACACGGCGCCGAACTCCCCCACCGCCCGGGCGGTACAGAGCAGCAGGCCGTACATAAGGCTCCAGCGGATGCCGGGCAGGGTGACCCGCCAGAACATCTGCAGGCCGCTCGCCCCCAGCATGATGGCCGCCTCTTCCTCTTCCGGGCCGCGCGCCTCCATCTGGGGCAGCAGCTCGCGCACCACGAAGGGCACAGTGATGAAGGTGGTGGCCAGGATGATGCCTGGAGTGGCGAAGATCACCTTGATGTCGTGCTCGCTCAGCCATTCGCCGAACCAGCCGCGGCTGCCGAACATCAGCACGAACATCAGCCCCGCGATCACCGGTGACACGGAGAACGGCAGATCGATGATGGTGATGAGCAACTGCCGGCCTGGGAAGCGGAAGCGGGCGATGGCCCAGGCCGCGGCGACCCCGAACAGCAGGTTGAGGGGCACCGAGCAGAGGGTCACTAGGGCGGTGAGGCCGAGGGCACTGAGGGCGTCCGGCTCGCTGATGGCGTGCCAGAAGAAGCTCAGTCCGGGGGATAAGGCCTGGATAAAGACAGTGGCCAGCGGCAGCAGCAGCAGGGCGGCAAACCAGCCGAGGCCGACCGTGATCAGCAGCCACTTGACCCAGACCGGCTCGCGGATGACGGGGGGCTGGCGTACCGAGGTGGTCGGCGCCGCCTCGCCCGTTGCCAGCGCCAGGCTTGCGTTGGATGCGTTCATATCCGGCTCCCTCCGATACGGGCCCAGCTCCAGGCCTGCAACTTGTTGATAAGCAGTAACAAAATGAAAGAGATCAGCAGCATGACCACGGCGATGGCGGAGGCGCCGGCGTAGTCGTACTCCTCCAAGTGACTCATGATCATCAGCGGCGCGATCTCCGACACCATCGGCAGGTTGCCGGCGATGAAGATGACGGAGCCGTACTCCCCCACCGCCCGCGCGAAGGCCAGGGCAAAACCGGTCAGCAGGGCCGGCACCAGGGTCGGCCACAGCACCCGGATGAAGGTCTGCCAGCGATCGGCGCCCAGGCTGGCGGCGGCTTCCTCCTGCTCGGTCTCGGCTTCCCGCAGCACCGGCTGCAGGGTGCGCACCACGAACGGCAGCCCGATGAAGGTGAGCGCGATCACCACCCCGATGGGGTTGTAGGCGAGCTCGATGCCAAACGGGGCGACCCACTGCCCGATCCAGCCGTTGGGGGCGAAGATGGCGCACAGGGCGATGCCGGAGACGGCGGTGGGCATGGCGAACGGCAGGTCGATCAGGGCATCCACCAGTCTGCGGCCGGGGAAGGTGTAGCGCACCAGCACCCAGGCCAGGATCAGGCCGAACAGGGCGTTGAGCAGCGCCGCCACCAGGGCGGCCCCGAAGCTCAGACGAAAGGAGGCGAGCACCCGCGGCGAACCTATCACCTGCCAGAACTCGGCCAGGGTCAGATTGTTCACCGCGAACAGCACCAGCGCCGAGAGCGGCAGCAGCACCAGCACGCCCAGATAGAGCAGGCTGAAGCCTAGGGTCGGGCCGAAGCCCGGCAGCACGGAGTAAGAACCAAATCGCATAACGCATCCGTTTGTTATGAAAAACATTAGATACAGCGATTCTGCGCATTCCTGTTTGGGGCAACAAACACCAATAACGCCTTTGCTAAGCACTTTTTTGTCTAACAGCGGTGGACAAGGCTTTTAGAGCCATAAAATGAAAAAAAGGTCTTTTATATAAATAAAAGACCTAAAAATGGAGCGTCGTGCAATGTACCAAGCTATCCAAATCAGACTGTCGTGGTGTCGGGTGCCTGCCCTCCTTCTCTATTCCAAACCCGTGTGATCAACGCTCGCCGCTCAGCGAAAACTCACGGCTGCCCGCCGCTCCCACACCGCCGGCGTCGGCTCCACCACCATCTCGGCCCGCCGATAGAGGGTGCCGAGCAGGTTGAGCCCCTGGTTCCACTCGCCGTGGCCGGACTGGGCATTGATGTGGCCCACCTCGCCGGCATCGAACAGCGGCACCTGCCACTGGCGGCTCCAGTACTCGGCCCGCTCAAAACTCATCCAGGGATCGTTGCGGCTGGCCACCAGCTGGGCCGACACCTTGAGCGAACCAGCCAGCAGCTCGTCTGGCAAGCCGAAGCGGGCCGGATCCGCTGGGGCCACGATGAACAGCGAGGCCACCTTGTCGGGCTGCTGGCGCGCCGCCGTGATGGCCGCCAGCGCGCCGAAGGAGTGAGCCACCAGGTGAGCCCGGCCGCGCCGGCTGCGCAGCTTGCTCGCCAGCTTGGCGCTCCAGACCGTGAGGTCAGGCCGATCCCACGGCAACCCCACCATCCGCTGCCAGTGGGGGAAGTATTGGTGCCAGCGGCTCTGCCAGTGATCCGGCCCACTGTTGTGCAGACCGGGAACCAGGAGGATCTTGTTCATCTTGGTGCTCCTATCAGCTGGCACAGGGGCCAGTTAAGTTGGCGATGGCCGGCCGCTTAGCGACCCGGCTGGTAGATCTGGTCAAACAGGGCGCCCTGGGCGAAGTGCTTCTTCTGTGCCTTGTCCCAATCCCCTTCCAGATCCTTGACGGTGAACAGCGCCAGTTGCGGGAACTGGGCTGCGGTCTCCTTCTGGATCGCCGGGTTGCTGGGGCGATAGTGATATTTGGCGATGATGCGCTGCCCCTCGTCGGAGTAGAGGTAGTCTAGGTAAGCCTTGGCCACCGCCTCGGTGCCGTGCTTCTTGGCGACCTTGTCCACCACCGCCACCGGCGGTTCGGCCAGGATGGAGACCGACGGCACCACCAGCTCGAACTTGTCGCTGTTGCCGGGCTGACCCAGCACCAGCAGGGCTTCGTTTTCCCAGGCCAGCAGCACGTCGCCGAGGCCGCGCTCGATGAAGCTGGTGGTGGCGCCGCGGGCGCCGGAGTCCAGCACCTTCACGTTCTTGTAGAGATCACCGACGAACTGCTTGGCCCCCTCCTCGCTGCCGCTCTTCTTCAGGGCATAGCCCCAAGCTGCCAGGTAGTTCCAGCGCGCCCCGCCGGAGGTCTTGGGGTTGGGGGTGACGATGGCCACGTCCTTGCGCACCAGATCATCCCAGTCCTTGATCTGCTTGGGATTGTCCTTGCGCACCAGGAACACGATGGTGGAGGTGTAGGGCGCTGCATTGTTGGCCAACCGGCTCTGCCAGTCGGCGGCGGTCAGCCCCTGCTTGGCCACGGCATCGACGTCGTAGGCCAGCGCCAGCGACACCACGTCCGCCTCCAGCCCGTCCACCACGGCGCGCGCCTGCTTGCCGGAGCCGCCATGGGACTGGCTGACCACCACGTCGTCGCCGGTCTTCGCCTTCCACTCCTTGGCGAAGGCGCCGTTGTACTCCTGGAACAGTTCGCGGGTCGGATCGTAGGAGACGTTGAGCAGGCGGATCTCGGCGGCATTGGCCTGACCGAGGGTCAGCAGGGAGAGCAGGGTCAGGGCGGTCATTCGCAGTTTCATGGGGATACTCCATATCTCGTTGGGTTGAATGCAGCATGCCGTGGGCTTGTTATGCCGAGAACCAAGAAATAACGCTTTGCTTATCTCATTTGCTCATATCAGGAGGCCACAGGCGCCATTCGCGCACTCTGTGAGCCAGGCCGCGCTGGCCCGGTGCCGGCTGTGCCATCATGGAAACAAGGCAGGCAGATGACGAAAAGGAAGTCGTTATGTGGATCAATGCAGAACCCGTCAATGGCGCCCTGGTCTCGCTGGCCATCGGCCTCATCATCGGTCTGGAGCGGGGCTGGCAGGTGCGCCAGCTGGGGGACAACCAGCGCATCGCCGGGATGCGCACCTATGGCCTCATCGGCCTGCTCGGCGGGGTCTGCGCCCTGCTGCTGCCCACCTTGGGCCCCTGGCTGCCGCTACTCGGTCTGCTGGCGGTGGTGACGGGCTGCGGCCTCTCGGTCTGGCTGGCCCAGCGCTGGCAGGGGGAGTTCGGCCTCACCAGCTCGGTGGCCATGCTGCTCACCTATCTGCTAGGGCTGATGTCGGTGCTGCTGAGCCCGAGCGAGGCGGTGGCCTGCGCCGTGCTGGCGGCCCTCTTGATGGGGCTCAAGGGCAAGATCCAGCAGGGAATGCTGTTTCTGAGCGAGACCGAATTTCACGCCACCCTGCGCTTTCTGCTCATCTCGCTGGTGCTGCTGCCGGTGCTGCCCAACGAGGAGATGGGGCCGCTCGATGCCTTCAACCCCTTCAAGATCTGGCTGATGGTGGTGGTGATCGCCGGCATCTCGTTCTGCGGCCACTTCGCGGTACGCCTGCTCGGCACCCGCGCCGGGCTGGTGCTCACCAGCATACTCGCCGGGCTCGCCTCCTCCACTGCCCTCACCCTGCAGTTCGCCCGCCTCAACAAGGAGCAGGGTGGGCTGGAACGGCTGCTGGCCACCGGCATCCTGTTGGCGGGGGCCACCATGTGGCTGCGGCTGCTGGTGCTGGTGCTGCTCATTCACAGCGAGCTGGCGATGCGTCTGGCGGCGCCCCTGCTGCTGCTGGCGACCACCGTCTACGGCTTCGCCTTCTGGTTCTGGCGCCAGCGCGAGGAGCTGACCGACGGCCCGGTGCAGCCCCAGACCAGCAACCCGCTCGATCTCGCCACCGCCATCAAGTTCGGCCTGCTGCTGGCGCTGATCGGCTTCATGGCCACCCTGCTGCAGAGCAAGGTGGGCAACTCCGGGGTCTATCTGCTGTCGCTGGTCTCCGGCATCACCGACGTGGATGCCATCACCTTGTCACTCTCCCAGCTCTCCCACAAGGAGCTGGCGCTGGAGGTGGCGGCCCGCGGCATCCTGCTGGCCGGGCTGGTCAACTCGCTGGTGAAGGGGCTGCTGGCCCTGGGGATCGGCGGCCGCCGGCTGGGGCTGCGGGTACTGCTGCCCTACTTCGTCTCGGCCTTGCTGATCCTGCCGCTGATCTGGCCCGGCGCCTGAGCTTGCAGCAAGTGACAGCCTGACGCCGCCAGAGTGCTCGCGTATACTGGCTCCTCTTGGCACATGAGAGGAGCTGTAGCATGGCAAGCGATTGGGACAAGGTACTGGCGGGCGGCGCCCTGGACAGCCAGAGCGAGGAGATAGCGAACGACCGGATCCGCGGTCAGGCGCTGCTGGCACAACTCAACGCCTCCCCGGCCGGTGACGAAGCCCTGCGCCAGCGCCTGTGCGGCGAGCTGTTCGGCCACTGCCCCGACTCCTGCTGGATCAGCACTCCCTTCACCTGCGAATTCGGCCGCAACATCCACATCGGCGAGAAGACCTTCTTCAACTTCAACATCACCATTCTCGACGTGGGCGAGGTGCACATCGGCAGCCATGTGCTGCTGGCCCCCAACGTGCAGATCTACACCGCCACCCACACCATGGACTATCTGGAGCGACGCAACTGGACCGCCTACAACAAGCCGGTACGGATCGGCGATGACTGCTGGATTGGCGGCGGCGCCATCATCTGCCCCGGTGTCACCATAGGCCCGCGCTCCATCATAGGTGCCGGCGCCGTGGTCACCCGCGACATCCCGGCCGACTCGGTGGCGGTGGGCAACCCGGCGCGGGTGATCCGCAGCCTGAGCCCGGACGCCCCCCGCGGCTGGGAGCTGGCCCTGTGATCTGGCTCGCCCTGCTTCCCCTGCTGTGGACCGCCTGGCTCGGCCTGGCCGACACCAACTGGTGGCCGCTCGCCATCGTCACCACCATGAGCCTGCTGACGGTGCTGGCCTACGCCCACGACAAGCGCCAGGCCATTCGCGGCGGCTGGCGCATCCCCGAATCCCGGCTCCACCTGCTGGAGCTGTTCGGTGGCTGGCCTGGCGCCCTGGTGGCCCGTCACTGGTTGCGCCACAAGACCCAGAAGGGCAGCTACCGCCGGGTGTTCTGGTTCATCGTGCTGCTGCACCTCACCCTGTGGGGACTCTGGCTCGGCCGTCCGCTCTGGCAGACGATCTGACGCGGGTCGCAGTGCCCGATTGCCGGCCATTGCAGCCGGCAATCGGGTATGAGACAACAGAAGGCAATCAGGCTGTTTTCTCGTTTGTTCATCGGCAAGGAGTCACTCATGACCATGTGGACCGGTATCGTGCTGATCGTCTTCATCAGCGCACTGTTCGGTTTTCTCAGCAAGCGGGCCCGCTACCAGCTGGGGGATATTCGCATCACCGACCGCCTCGGCAAACAGGACGTGCTCATCAACCAGCTGCAAGAGCGCATCGCCAATCTGGAGGCCATCGTCATCGAGGAGGAGAAGCGCCGCCCGTTCAAGGAGCTCTGATCCGGCAAGCCGGGCGGCAAACCGGCCAGCCCACGGGCTGCAAGGGTTTGCCGCCGCCCCCTCCCGCGCTCACCCGCCTCCTGCCAGGCAAAAACTAAATTCACAGCAGGATCAGTCCCTTGCCATTTTCAGGCTGAATTTTCGCCAAGCTGGCCCATTCCCTGCTCCGTCATGACATCAGTCGTACGGAGAGTGACATCATGATCGCCATCAGCACCCTGCTTCCCCTCGCCTCCCTTGCCCTCAAGCTCGGCAGCAAGCTGCTCGGCGATGGCACGCCACAGGCCAAGGCCGAGCCTCCCGCGCAGGAAGAGCGGCTCGCTCCCACGGTGCAGAGCCTGTTCCAGCGGCTGGGAGTCAAGGATGCCAACAGCGAGCAGAACCGCCCCGCCATCAACCACTTCATGGGGGCACTGATGCAGACCCTGGGTCAGGAGTTCTCGGGCCAGTCGCTGCCCCAGGCCATCGACGCCGCCCGCACCCAGCTGGCCGACGGCACCCAGAGCACCCGCCTCGACGCGCTGCAGAGCGAACTCGACACCCTCAAGGGCTCCCTGGGCAACAGCGACCTCAACCTCGATCAGCTGCTCTATGCCTTCAAGCAGACCCTGCCCAATGGGAAGGGGGAAGGCGTCGGCAAGCTGCTCAATGCCAGCGCGTGAGCGGGAGTGGAACCATGAAAAACGGCAACTTGGAGGTTGCCGTTTTTGTCGGGCCGGATCTCATGATGTCACGCTAGGGTAGTGAGCAAGGTGGACTCAGCATTGCCTCGGCCAGCGCGGTCTGCCCGCGATCCTGCAAGGTATTGGCCGCACCCAGGCGATCCGCTGCCTCCTTGTTCTGACCCAGTTTGAACTTGCCGACCAACCCGGTTATCTCGATTTCGATGCCGACAACCGCCTGCACCATGGTTTCGAGATAGTCTCGCGGCGCATCCGCCATCTTCCATGGGATCGGCTCTCCGGCCTCATGGTGACGAGTCAGATTTGCCAGCAGCCGGCGCACAAAGCGTGCATCGTCGCGGATCTGGATGCGACCGTGAACATGCACCACGCTGTAGTTCCAGGTCGGCACCTGCTGGTGATGTTCATGCTTGCCCGGATACCAGTTCGGGGAGACATATGCATCGGCGGCCCTGAAGATCACCAGCACGTCGTCGCCGTCTTTCACCTCCTGCCAGAGCGGGTTGTTGCGAGCAACATGGGCACGCAGGACACCATGCTCCCCTTCTCCAGCATCCAACTCGAACGGCAGATGGTTGGCATCCAGTCCCCCTTCACCATGAGTGATCAGGGCCCCCAGCGGATAGGCCCGGATCAGCTGGTGCAGGGTCTCGGAGTCGGTAACGGCGAAATGGGGTGGTTGATACATAAGGGCTCCTTGAGCGAGGCATTGGCGTCCATACAGCAGCCCATTCTTGCGCAATCAGGAGTGGCAGGCGATGGCATAGACATAAAAAAGAGGGCCTGAGCCCTCTTCATTTCATTCGGCTTGGCAATCAGCCGCGCTTGGCCAGCCAGGCTTCGGCGGCGACCAGCGCGCCTTCGATCTGCTCGCGGGCGACGCCGCCTTTGGCGACCCGTTTGGCGAGGGTCGCTTCCAGCTCCAGATTGGGGTAGACGTCGAACTCGATCACCGGGCTGAAGCGCTGGAACTCGCCGATGGTCAGCTCCTCCAGCGGCTTCTTCACCTGGATCGCGTAGACCACGGTTTCACCGACGATATGGTGCGCCTCACGGAACGGAATGCCCTTGGCCACCAGATAGTCCGCCAGCTCGGTGGCGTTGGCGTAGCCGCCCTGGGCCGCCGCCATGGTGCGCTCGCCGTTGACCTTCAGATCGATCAGCACCAGGGCCGCCATGTCGAGGCAGTCGTGCCAGGTATCGAGGGCATCGAACAGCCCCTCTTTGTCTTCCTGCATGTCCTTGTTGTAGGCCAGCGGCAGCGCCTTGAGGCTCATCAGCATGCCCATCTGGGCGCCGACCACCCGGCCGGTCTTGCCACGGATCAGCTCCAGCGCATCCGGGTTCTTCTTCTGCGGCATCAGCGACGAGCCGGAAGTGACCGCATCTGAGAGCTCGACAAAGCCCGCCTCACCGGTGTTGTAGAAGATGAGATCTTCGGCAAAGCGCGACAGGTGGGTCATGGAGAGGGACGCCACGTGCATCAGCTCCACCACGTGATCCCGGTCGGAGACCGAATCCAGGCTGTTGCGGGTGGCGCCGGCAAAGCCCATGTCGAGCGCCAGGGCTTCGCGGTCGATGGCGTAGGCGGTACCCGCCAGCGCGCCGCAGCCGAGCGGGCTGGTGTCGAGGCGCTTGAGGGCATCCTGCAGCCGGGAGTAATCCCGCTCCAACATCTCCACATAGGCCAGCGCCCAGTGGGCGTAGGTAACCGGCTGGGCCCGCTGCAGGTGGGTGTAACCCGGCAACACCGCAGCCTGATTGGCACGGGCAGAGGCGACCAGCCCCTGTTGCAGGGCGGTGATGGAGCCAAGCAGCAGCTCGCCCTGGGCCTTGCACCAGAGCTTCAGATCGGTGGCAACCTGATCGTTGCGCGAGCGGCCGGTGTGCAGCTTCTTGCCGAGATCGCCGACGGCGGCGATGAGCTGGCTCTCGACCCAGGAGTGAATGTCTTCGGCATCCGAACTCAGGATCTGCTGGGGATCCTGCTGCACCGAGGTGAGCAGCACCTCCATCGCCTGCTGCAACTTGCCCTGCTCATCGGCGGTCAACACGCCCACCTTGACCAGCGCTTTGGCCCAGGCCATGGAGCCCTGAATATCCTGCTCCGCCAGCCGGTAATCGAACCGCAGCGAATCGTTGAACTGCTTGAACCGGCTATCGGCCCCCTGACTGAAGCGTCCACCCCAAAGTGCCATACTGCTCTCCTTGAATGCGTTGTCGGTGGCGCCTTGCGCCTGCCGTACTCGCGCGGCCCCTTGGCCTGCGCGCAGAAATCTTGCCCTGTATTTTTCTGCATAACAGTGCGCTGGTGAGCGACGCTGTTGCCGTTGAACATGTCACATCCAGCAACTACGAACCGCTCCCCTCTCCCTCTGGGAGAGGGCTAGGGTGAGGGTAATTCCCCCTCATCTCCGACCCTTCTCCCCTTGTTTTTCGAGTAGGCGGGAGAAGGGAGAAAATACGTCAGCATCATATTCACACAGCCCCTGTTATCGCACAGAAGCGGCCGGGGCGCTGCCGCTCTGCTCACACCCCATTGATACAAGAGGGGGCAATGCCCCCTCTTCGGTACCAGCGGATTAACTCCAGCGGCTTAGCCGTGGGTGTGGTCGCCACCGATGGCCTGATGCTGCTCCTTCATGGCGCGGATCCGGCTGGCCAGGGTGTAGAGACGGATAAAGCCTTCGGCATGGCTCTGGTCGTACACCTCGTCGGCACCGAAGGTGGCGAAGTCTTCGGAGTAGAGGCTGTTCGGCGACTTCTTCTGCACCGCGGTGACCTGACCCTTGTACATCTTCAGCACCACTTCACCGTCGAGATCTTCGGCAATGGCGTTGGCAGAGGCGACGATGGCCTTGCACAGCGGGGTGAACCAGCGACCGTCATAGACCAGATGGGAGAACTCGGCACCCAGCTTTTCCCGCCAGGCGCGGGTCGGGCGATCCAGTACCAGCTCTTCCACGGCGCGCAGTGCGGCGACCATCACGGTACCGCCCGGGGTCTCGTAGCAGCCACGGGACTTCATGCCCACCATCCGGTTTTCGGTGATGTCGATACGGCCCACGCCGTGCTTGCCGGCACGCTCGTTCAGGGTCATCAGGATCTGGTGCGGGCTGAGCGGCTGGTCGTCAACGGCCACCACTTCCCCCTGGGCCACGGTCAGCTTGACGTACTCCGGCTGATCCGGTGCCTGCTCGGCCGGCACGGTCCACTGCCAGACCGCTTCGGACGGCTCGTTCCAGGTGCTCTCCAGCTCGCCACCCTCGGTGGAGATGTGCCAGGCGTTGGCATCGCGGCTGTAGATCTTCTTCAGGGTCGCCTTGCAGGGGATGTTGCGGGTCTCCAGGTAGGCCAGCAGATCTTCCCGGGAGCGCATATCCCACAGACGCCAGGGGGCGATCACTTTCAGCTGGGGCGCCAGCGCGGCGACCGCACCTTCGAAACGCACCTGATCGTTGCCCTTGCCGGTGCAACCGTGGGAGATGGCATCGGCCCCTTCCGCCAGCGCGGCCTCGACCATCGCCTTGGCGATCACCGGACGGGCCATGGAGGTACCCAGCAAGTAGGTGCCCTCATAGACGGCACCGGTCTTCAGGGTCGGATAGACGTACTCTTTGACGAACTCTTCCCGCAGATCCTTGACGATGCACTTGGTGGCACCGGAGGCGATGGCTTTTTGCTCGATCCCTTCCAGATCGTCACGCTCCTGACCGACGTCGGCGACGAAGGCGATGATCTCCGCATCATAGTTTTCCTTCAGCCAGGGAATGATGGCCGAGGTATCCAGTCCGCCCGAGTAAGCCAGTACGATCTTGTTGATTCCGCTCATTTACTTCTCTCCATGATGATTCGATAAAAGGGTGTTATTTGGGGTCGGTTGCCGTTATTTGTGCCCAAGCAGGGTCAGCAGTACGGCGTTCTGGATATGCATCCGGTTTTCTGCCTCGTCCATGATGAGGGAGCCAGGCCCGTCCATGACCTGAGAGGTGATCTCCAGCTCCCGGTGCGCCGGCTGGCAGTGCAGCACGTGCTGGATGCCAGTGCGGTCGAGCAGGGCCTGGTTGATCTGATAAGGCATAAAGATATCTTTTACCTGCTCCATTGGCGTGTTGTCACCCATGGAGACCCAGGTGTCCGTGTAGGCCACGTCAAACCCTTCGATGGCCGCCACGTCGTCGCTGATGTGGATGGTCGCACCGGACTGGGCCGCCAGCGCCTGGGCCTGCAGGAAGATCTGGGTATCCGGGCCGTGGCCTTTCGGGCAGACCAGGGTCACGTCGGTACCCAGGGTCGCCCCCAGCAGCAGCAGAGAGTGGCTGACGTTGTTGCCATCGCCGAGATAGGCCAGCTTCACCTTCGACAGATCGGCGTAGTGTTCGCTGATGGTCATGAAGTCCGCCAGCCCCTGGCAGGGGTGGTAGAGGTTGCACAGGCTGTTCACCACCGGCACTGTGCCGTGCTCGGCCAGCTCGACCAGAGTCTGGTGATCGAACACCCGGGCGACGATGGCATCACACCAGCGCGACAGGTTGGCGGCGAAATCCTTCACCGATTCCCGCTTGCCGAGCGCGCCGTTCTGCTGATCCAGATAGACGCTGTGGCCACCCAGCTTGGCGATGCCGATGTCGAAGGTGACCCGGGTGCGCAGGGAGGGTTTCTCGAACAGGGTGACCACGCTCTTGCCCGCCAGCGCCTGGCCGTACTTTTTCGGATCGGCCTTGACCGCTTTGCCCAGGGCGATCAGCGCCTCAATCTGGGCCTTGCTTAAATCACTGTCTTTCAGAAGATGTTGCATCGGATATTCCTTGTTCCGGTGGAGATCAGAGGGTGACCTGGGTGCCGACGGCGCCGCCAGCCAGCAGCTTGAGCAGCTGATCCGGGTAGCGCCAGCTGGCGACGCAGACCGGTTTGCCCAGGGTCTCGGCGGCATGCAGGGCGGCTTTCACCTTGACCGCCATGCCGTCGCTGATCACCCCCTTCTCCATCAGATCCAGCGCGGTCACCTTGTCGAGCTGAGGCACCAGCTTGCCCTTGCCATCCAGGATGCCGCTCACGTCGGAGAGCATCACCAGGTCGGCGCCCAGCGCCTCGGCAATGGCGGTGGCCGCCTGATCCGCGTTGACGTTCATCAGCTGCCCCTGGGCCGTGATGCCGATGGAGCTCACCACCGGCAAGAAGCCCTGAGCGAGGATCCCCGCCACCAGCGCCGGGTTGCCCGGCTGGCAGTCACCCACGGCGCCGAGTGCCGGGTCGAGCTGGGTCACCTGGCACAGACCGCCGTCCGCCAGACAGAGTCCCACCGCCGGGATGTCGGTGGCGATGGCCTTGGCCATCATCATCTTGTTGGCGGTACCGGCCAGCGCGCCGGCGATGAAGGGGATCTGCTCGAACGGGGTCACCCGCAGACCGTTCTTCTTGGTGGAGGTGAGGCCCAGCCCCTTGAGCAGGTCATCCACCAGGCAGCCGCCGCCGTGCACCAGCACCAGGGGTCTGTGCTGCTCGTCCAGAAAGGTTTTGAGGGTGGCGAACAGGGCGGTCAGCGCCTCGTCGTTTTCGATCAGTGCGCCGCCCAACTTGATTACCAGAGTCTGCTTGTCCATCGTTGCGATCCTTCCTTGAGTCCTTAAATCAGGCCGGTGGCCGGTTCAAATCCGAATTTGATATTTATGCACTGCATGGCCTGGGAGGCGGCGCCCTTGAGCAGGTTGTCGATGGCACAAACCACCACCAGCATGTTGCCCTGCTGTTGCCAGGCGAGATCGCAGTACGGGGTGCCGGCGACGCCACGGATGGAGGGCATCTGGCCGGTCAGACGCACCAGCGGCTTGCCCTCGTAGGCCTTGAGGTAGGCCTGATCCACCTGGGTCGGCGTCACGCCGTCCGCCAGCTGCACATAGATGGTGGCCAGGATGCCGCGCACATAGTTGCCAAGGTGGGGCTGGAACAGCACCTCTTTGCCGAGGTGGTGGCTGATCTCCGGCTGGTGCCTGTGATTGAAGGTGCCGTAGGGGTTGAGGCTCACCTCGCAGAAGCTGGTGTTGATGGCCGCCTTGCGACCGGCACCGGAGACCCCGGAGACGGCGTTGATGATGGGCTGCCACCCCTTGGCAATCAGTCCTGCCTGCTGCAGCGGCCTGAGGGCGCACAAGGAGGCGGTCGGGTAGCAACCCGGCACCGCAATCAGCTGGGCCGCCTTGACCGCTTCGGCATTCCACTCGGCCAGACCGTAGGCGGCCTGATCCAGCCACTGCTCGCTCTCGTGGGTGAAGCCGTAATAGGAGGCGTAGAACTGCTGATCCCTGACCCGGAAGGCACCGGAGAGATCGAACACCGGCAGACCCTTGGCGAGGAACTTGGGTGCCAGCTCGGCACTCACCTCGTGGGCGGTGGCCAGCAGCACCAGATCGGCCTGGGTCAGGATCCGGGTCATGCCATCCTCGTCCAGCGGCAGCAGCGGCTGATCCAGCGCGCCGACCCACTGGGGATGCAGAGCAGAGAAACGCTTGTGGGCGTCCTGGCTGCCGGCGGAAACATAGAGGCCGAACAGCTTGAGTTGTGGATGGTTCTGGACCAGGGCGGCCAGTTCGGCTCCCGCGTAGCCACTGGCACCGACGATAACGGTGTTAAGCATGTTGAGTATTCCAAGTCAGAGTTCGAGATTCACAGCATGGTGCTGCGGTGCACAAGGGGGTTCGATGCCCCATGCACAAGTGCGGAGGGGCAATTCAGGCGGGTGTGTGTCGTCGGTTATAGATCAGGTGACAGAACATTAACTTTCCCTTACAACTAGAAGCCTTGTCGATGAGCCACGTATTCAGGCAAACTTACAGAATATTCATGCACTCACTTTGCATTTGTATTTTCTAACAGAAACATTCCGGGGAAGCAAGGAGGAGCAGGTGGCCAATCTGGATTTTTTTTCACTCTACAAGAATATTATTGCGATTCCGTCCATCAGCAGCACGGATCCCCGCTGGGATCAGAGCAATGAGGCGGTGATCCGGCTGCTGGCCGACTGGTTCGGTCAGCTCGGTTTTCAGTGCGAGGTGACCGCCCTGCCCGATCTGCCGGGCAAGTTCAATCTGGTGGCAACGATAGGTCAGGGCGAAGGGGGGCTGCTGCTGGCGGGTCACACCGATACTGTGCCGTTCGACGAGGGCGCCTGGCGCAAGGATCCCTTCAAGGTGACCGAAGAGGGCAACCGCCTCTATGGCCTCGGTACCATCGACATGAAGGGCTTCTTCGCCTTTATCGTCGAGGCGCTCAAGGAGATCGACCTCAAAACCCTCAGCAAGCCGCTGCGCATCCTGGCCACCGCCGATGAAGAGACCACCATGGCGGGGGCCCGCGCCATCGCCGCTGCGGCTGAGCTGAAACCCGACTATGCGGTGATCGGCGAGCCGACCGGGCTGGTGCCTGTGGTGGCCCACAAGGGGCACATGTCGGAAGCCATCCGCATTACCGGCAAGAGCGGTCACAGCTCGGATCCCGCCAACGGCGTCAACGCGCTGGAGATCATGCACCAGGCCATGGGCCAGGTGCTCAAGCTGCAGCACAGCCTGAAGGAGAAGTACGCCGACCACAGATTCGCCGTGCCGCAGCCGACCCTGAACCTCGGCTACATCCAGGGGGGCGACAGCCCGAACCGCATCTGCGGCTGCTGCGAACTGCACATCGACATGCGCCCCACCCCGCAGGTGGGCCCCGACGAGCTGATGGACATGCTCAAAGAGGCGCTCTCCCCCATCGAGATCCACCAGCCTGGCTGCCTGCACCTGCAGCACCTGCACGAGCCGATCCCCGCCTACGCCTGCGCCGATGACTCCGAACTGGTGCGCGAGGCCGAGCGGGCGAGCGGCCGGGCCGCCGAATCCGTGAACTATTGCACCGAGGCCCCCTTCATCCAGCAACTCGGTTGTGAAACCATAGTGCTGGGCCCCGGCCACATCGCCCAGGCCCACCAGCCGGACGAATATCTGGATCTGTCGTTCGTCAAACCGACCACCAGCGTATTGCAGCACCTGATCCGCCGTTTCTGTCTCTGAATTGACGGGAATGTAAGTAAGTTACATGACATCGCACCTCGGGACAGGTGATGGAAATACATGTTCTGAATCGGCCTGTTATTTGACCTTGCGCAGACAATCTGGGTAGATTGTCACCCTAAGATGACGGAGCATATGTTGTAATCGCACAACAATAAGTGAGGTCGTCTCTCACCCCGGATGGGTGTCAGGCACCAACAAGATAAGGATGTGGAATGAACGAAAAGTACGCCGCACTACGCGCCAACGTAGGCATGCTGGGTCAACTGCTGGGCAAGTCCATCAAGGATCATCAGGGACAGGCCTTCCTCGACAAGATCGAAACCATTCGCCAGCTGGCCAAATCCTCCCGCAAAGGCAATGAGACAGACCGGAAACGTCTGCTCGATACCCTGCGCAACCTGAGCGATGACGAGCTGCTGCCGGTGGCCCGCGCCTTCAGCCAGTTTCTCAACCTGGCCAACGTGGCCGAACAGTTCCACACCATCTCCCGTCGCTGCGAAGAGCAGGTCTGCACCCCGGATCCGCTGGAGCAGATGTTCGACAAGCTGAAAGCCTCCAACCTGTCGCAGGAAGCCATCATCCAGGCCGTGCGCGAGCTGGACATCGATCTGGTGCTGACCGCCCACCCCACCGAGGTGACCCGTCGCACCCTGATCCACAAGCACGTACAGCTCAACGACTGCCTCGAGGCGCTGGAACTCTCCGATCTGCTGCCCCGCGAGCGGGACAAGATCCTCAATCGCATCGAACAGCTGGTCAACCAGGCCTGGCACACCAACGAGATCCGCGAACAGCGCCCGACCCCGGTGGACGAGGCCAAATGGGGCTTCGCCGTGGTGGAAAACAGCCTGTGGCCGGCCATCCCCGAATTCATGCGCAATCTGGACGAGCGGCTGCAACACCACCTGGGTGTGCGGCTGCCGCTGGATGCCGCGCCGGTCAAGTTCACCTCCTGGATGGGCGGTGACCGCGACGGCAACCCCTTCGTCACCGCCAAGGTGACCGCCGAGGTGCTGGAGCTGGGCCGCTGGATGGCGGTGAGCCTGTTCTACAAGGACATCAAGGAGCTCACCTCCGAGCTCTCCATGTCCGACTGCACCGACGCCGTGCGCGAGCGGGTCGGCGATCACCCCGAGCCTTACCGCGCCCTGGTACGCGAGCTGCGCGAACAGCTGCGCGAGACCCAGGAGTTCCTCACCGCCAAGGTGCAGGGCCAGGCGAGCGAGAGCCGGGATCTGGTCAAGACCACCGCCCAGCTGCGCGAGCCGCTGGAGCTCTGCTACCACTCCCTGCACGCCTGCGGCATGGGCAACATCGCCGACGGCATGCTGCTGGACGTGCTGCGCAAGCTGGCCTGCTTCGGCATCCATCTGGTCAAGCTGGACATCCGCCAGGATGGCGAGCGCCACGGCCAGGTCTTCTCCGAGCTGACCCGCTATCTCGGCATGGGTGACTACGCCGAGTGGAGCGAGGACGACAAGCAAGCCTTCCTGCTCAACGAACTCAACTCCCGCCGCCCACTCATCCCGACCGACTGGGAGCCGAGCGACGAGACCCGCGAGACCCTGGATACCTGCAAGGTCATCGCCCAGCACGATCCCGATGCGTTCGGCATCTACATCATCTCCATGGCCGGCGCACCGTCCGACGTGCTGGCGGTGCAGCTGTTGCTGAAAGAGGCCGGCTGCAAGTTCCGCATGCCGGTCGCCCCGCTGTTCGAGACCCAGGAAGACCTGATGGCGGGCACCGCCGTGATGGAACGCCTGCTGTCGGTGGACTGGTATCGCGGCTACATCCAGGGCCGTCAGTACGTGATGATCGGCTACTCCGACTCCGCCAAGGACGCGGGCATGATGGCCGCCGGCTGGGCCCAGTACGCCGCCATGGAATCCCTGGTGGCACTGGCCGAGGCCAACGACCTGCGCCTCACCCTGTTCCATGGCCGTGGTGGCACCGTCGGCCGTGGTGGCGCCCCTGCCCATCAGGCCATCCTGTCGCAACCGCCGGGATCCCTGCGCGGTGGCCTGCGGGTGACCGAACAGGGCGAGATGATCCGCTTCAAATTCGGCCTGCCCAAGGTGGCCATCCAGAGCCTCAACCTCTACACCAGCGCCGTGCTGGAGGGGAACCTGCTGCCGCCGCCCAAGCCCAAGGAGTGCTGGCGCGCCGTGATGGAGCAGCTGGCGTCTGTCTCCTGCGATCACTACCGCAGTATCGTGCGCGGTCATCCGGACTTCGTGCCCTACTTCCGTGCCGCCACCCCGGAGATGGAGCTCGGCAAGCTGCCGCTCGGCTCGCGCCCCTCCAAGCGCAAGCCCAACGGCGGCGTCGAGAGCCTGCGCGCCATCCCCTGGATCTTTGCCTGGACCCAGAACCGGCTGATGCTGCCGGCCTGGCTCGGTGCCCACAAGGGGCTGCAGCAAGCCATCGCCGACGGTCAGAAGGGCGTGCTGGAAGAGATGAGCCGCCAGTGGCCCTTCTTCCGCACCCGCCTCGAGATGCTGGAGATGGTGTTCCTCAAGGCTGACGTCTGGCTGGCCGAGTACTACGACACCCGGCTGGTGCCCAAGGAGCTGTGGGGCCTCGGCAAACAGCTGCGTCAGGAGCTTGCCGACTCCATCCAGGTGGTGCTGGAGCTGCGCCCGCAAGGCGACTTGCTCGACGACCAGCCCTGGATCAAGGAGTCTATCAAGCTGCGCAACCCCTACACAGACCCGCTCAACGTGCTGCAGGTCGAGCTGCTGGGCCGCTCGCGCAACCACCCGGAGACCCTGCATCCCGAGCTGGATCAGGCGCTGATGGTCACCATCGCCGGTATTGCCGCCGGTATGCGCAACACGGGTTGATGGCTGACAGGCTGCAACGCAAAAATAAACAGGGCGCCAGATTGGCGCCCTTTTCGCAGGTATTTGATTGCCGCATAATCGCCTCATCTTCAACGGAGGACACCTGTCCATGCGCCTGCTCTGTCTGCTGGTTCTCTTCGCTTCTTTCACGGCGAGTGCCAATAGCGCCGATACCATCGCGGTCTGTGATGGGCTGATAACCAAAGCCAAAACCTATTCTTCCATGCCGCCGGCCACCCTCAAAAAGCTCAGGGACTTGACCATGGAGGCAACACTGGAAGATTTTCGTCAGGAGTATGGTGCCGCCGTCGATGATGCTATGACTCAGCTGCTGGCGACCAACCTCTCTCGGGAACAGGCGCAATTCCAGCTGCTCCGTCAGCTGCGCATCTTTCAGGGCATGTTGATCAACATGGGGTTGAACCTGAATGGGGTTGAGGATCCCGCCCCATGGGAGAGGTTTCGTCAGGACTGCATCGCCTCAAACGGCCAGTGGCCTGCCATGTGATTGCCTGCGCTGCACTTGTTGCTCCCCTTTGCCCCTCGTGTTTACTTCAGCTCGTCACTTAAGAGACATCCTCTCGCAAAACGACTGACCAGCAATAAAAAGAGGCGCCACTGGCGCCTCTTTTGCTGAATGGCTTGTCCGCTGTTACAGGCTGGCACAGATCTGCCAGAGGTCGTACTGGATGGCGGCGGCCGTCACTTCCCGGCCGGCGCCCGGCCCCTGGATGACCAGCGGGTTGGTGCGATAGCTGTCGCTCTCGATGGCGAAGATATTGTCGCACGGCAGCAGGTTGGCGAACGGGTGGTGGGGCTCCAGCGCCTCCAGCCCGACCCGCGCCTTGCCGTCATGCTCGAAGCGAGCGACGTAACGCAGCACCTTGCCGACCCGGCGCGCCCCCTCGAAGGCGGTCTGGATCGGGTCATCCAGCTCCTTGAGCCTGTCCATGAACTGATCCGTGCTCACCTTGCGCAGGGAGACAGGCACCAGGTTCTCCAGCTCGATGTCGGCGGAGTCGAGCTCGAACCCCGCTTCCCGCGCCAGGATCAGCAGCTTGCGGCGCACATCCTGGCCGGAGAGATCCTCGCGGGGATCCGGCTCGGTCAGGCCATGTTGCCACGCCTCGTCCACCAGCTCGGAGAAGGGGCGAGTACCGTCATACTGCTGGAACAGCCAGGAGAGGGTGCCGGAGAAGATGCCGGAGACCCCCTGAATGCGGTCGCCGCTCTGGCGCAGCATCTGGATGCTGGACTGGATCGGCAGCCCGGCGCCCACGGTGGCGTTATAGCGCCACTGCACCTGATGGTCGCGGCAGGTCTGCTTGATGCGCTGGTAGAATTCGCTGTCGGCGGCGCCGGCAAACTTGTTGGCGGCGATGATGTGAATGCCGAGCTGGGCAAAGTCCGGGTAGTAGCGGCTCACCGTCTCGCTGGCAGTCATGTCCAGCGCAATCAGGGTATCGAAGCCGTGCTGCTCCAGCTGGGGCAGCAGCTCGGGCCAGATCAGCGGCTTGGGATTGAAGTTGTCCTGCACCTTGAGCGGATCCAGCCCCTCTTCATCCATCAGCCCCCCTTCCGAGCTGAACACCCCGTAGAGGGTGAGCGCCAGGTTCAGTTCATGCTCGAGCCGTGCCTTCTCGCGGGCATAGAGGTTGAGCCAGTGACCGCCGATGTTGCCCTTGCCGAACACCACCAGCCCGACCCGGTTCGGGCGGCTGAACAGGGCGCTGTGCAGGGCGATCAGCAGCGGCTCCAGCACCACCTGGCGCAGCACAGCCACCAGACTCAGGCCATCTTTGGCCACCTGCACGAACTCCAGCGGCTGATCCGCCAGCAGCTGGTAGAAGCGGTGGCACTGCTCGGCGTTGTCGGTGACGCCGGCCCCCACCAGCGCCACTAGGCTGTAGCCTTCGCGCTGGATGAGACCGGTGAAGCTGCCCTGCAGCTGGAAGTCGCGCAGCAGCTCGAACGCCCCCTGTGCCACCTCGAGGGTATAGGCGAGGCGCAGGATCCGGCGATCCGGCTGGCGCTGCAGGGTGAGCGGGTTGAGCCGATGGCGGGCCAGATGGGCTTCGATGGCCGCCACTGTCTGCTCATAATGGGTCTGCGGCAGCACCTTGAGCTCGATGAGGGCGATCTGATCCACCGAGGAGACGATGCGGGCGCCGCCGGAGCGCGGGGCACGGCGCAGGATGTGGGTGCAGCCCTCGTCCGGGTTGTAGCTGCAGCGCAGGGTGAGGCGCTGGCGGCTGTCGGCCACCGGCTGCAGGGTGCGCGAGTGCAGCACCGAGGAGCCGAGGCGGGCCAGCTCGTTCGCTTCGGCGAGGCTCAGGCGCTCCAGCAGACGCGCCTCCTTGACCCGCCTCGGGTCGGCGCTGTAGACCCCGGCCACGTCGCTCCAGATGGTGGTGGATTCACCGTCCGCCAGCAGGGCCAACAGGCTGGCGCTGTAGTCGGAGCCGTTGCGACCGAGCAGCAGGGAGCGTCCCTCCATGTCGGCGGCGATAAAGCCGGTCACCACGATGCGGCCGGCGTGTTCCGCCAGCCGCGCCTTGAGCAGTTCGCTGGACAGCGCGGTATCCACCTTGACCAGGGCGCCATCCTCGGCGCGCAGGAAGCTGCGGGCATCGAGCCAGATAGCCTTGTCGCCGCGACTGGTGAGCAGGGCCGCCAGCAGGCGCGCCGACCACACCTCGCCAAAGGCGAGCAGGCCGTTGCGTTCGAAGCGGTCAAACTGCCCCTCTAGGGTCTTGGCGATCAGCTGCATGTCGTCGGCCAGCTGCTGGCTCAGCGCGAGGTGAAGCTCCCCTTCCAGCAGGCCGTCGATCAGGCTCTGCTGATAGGCCTGCAGGGCCGAGATGGCCTCGCCGGCGGCTTCATCCCCGGCTTCGGCCAGCTCCACCAGCTGGATCAGCCGGTTGGTGGTCTTGCCGGCGGCGGAGACCACTACCAGTTCTCGCCCGCCCCCCTGCTGCTCGGCTTGTTGTTCGAGAATGCTGGCGACCCGGCGATAACAGACCGGATCCGCCAGACTGCTGCCACCGAATTTGTGGACGTGACGTCGCTTCAAGCCTGCTTCTGTTGCCACCGCGATCTCTCCTTGTTGCTGCTGTTCCATTACTTCGCCACCTGCTGTGCCTGTGCAAACGCCGCGGCCAGATCGGCCACCAGATCCTCACCGTGTTCGATACCGACCGACAGGCGCAGCAGCTGGCTGCTGATGCCTGCCGCCTGCTGGGCGGCCGGGGTCATGGCCCTGTGGGTCATGCTGGCCGGATGGGCCACCAGACTCTCCACCCCGCCAAGGGATTCGGCCACCGAGAAGAGGGTGAGGGCCGCCAGGAAGACGCGAATGCCCGCCTCATTGCAATCGAGCTCAAAACTTAGCATGGCGCCGAAGCCGGACTGTTGACGGCGCGCAATATCGTGGCCCGGATGGCTCGGCAGGCTGGGGTGATAGATGCGTTTGACCAGCGGTTGCTGCTGCAGGAAGGCGAGGATGCGGTCGGTGTTATCCTGATGGGCGCGCAACCTGGGGGCCAGGGTGCGTAGACCGCGCAGGGTGAGGTAGGAGTCGAACGCCCCGGAGGTGAGCCCCAGACAGTTGGCCCACCACACCAGGGAGTCGGCCAGCTCAGGTTCCTTCGCGATCGCCACTCCGCCCACCACGTCGGAGTGGCCGTTGATGTACTTGGTGGTGGAGTGCACCACCAGATCGGCCCCCAGCGCCAGCGGCTGTTGCAGCAGTGGCGAGAGGAAGGTGTTGTCCACCGCCACCTTGGCGCCCGCCGCGTGGGACGCCTCGGCGATGGCGGCGATGTCCACCACCCGCAGCAGCGGGTTGGAGGGGGTCTCCACCCACACCAGCGCCGGCTGCTGGGCCAGCGCGGCGGCCAGTGCCGCCGCATCCCCCTGATCGACGAACTGCACCCGGTAGTGGCCCTTGGCCGCCAGGTACTCGAACAGGCGCCAGGTGCCGCCGTAGCAGTCGTGGGGGGCGATCAGCAGATCCCCCGCCTTGAGCAGTGCTGTGGTGACCAGATGAACGGCCCCCATGCCGGTGCCGGTCACCACGGCGCCGGCCCCCCCTTCCAGCGCCGCCAGCGCGTCCGCCAGATTGGTGCGGGTCGGGTTGCCGGAGCGGGCATAATCGTATTGACGGGGCTCGCCAAAGTCGGCAAAGGTGTAGTTGCTGGAGAGGTAGATGGGCGGCACCACGGCACCGTGTTGCTGGTCAGTCTCAATCCCGGTGCGCACTGCCAGTGTGGCTTTATGACTCATGATGCTCTCCTTGGCGCCGTGACTGTGCGATCGTTCTGTCTCGATCTTCCGATACAAAGTACCGCCTGGGTGGCCTTGTGGGTCATGTCACTCTCCTTGATGTCTCTTCACACGCTGGCATGCTGTTTCTGCCACGCGCCATCCCGCCATTGCAGGCTCATGGTGAACCACACTACGCCAGCTTAAAAAGGCCGTCAACACTTCCAGACGTCTAAATGGCTTTGCTGTTGGATTGCCATTAAATTCCTTAAGGGTTAAAATCCGCGCTCACGGCTAAATGAGAACAGGTGGATCATGGGTACAGAGTGGAACGGCGACTACGTCAGCCCCTACGCGGAACACGGTAAGAAGAGCGAACAGGTCAAGAAGATTACCGTCTCGATCCCGCTCAAGGTGCTGAAGGTGTTGACCGATGAACGCACCCGCCGTCAGGTGAACAACCTGCGTCATGCGACCAACAGCGAGCTGCTCTGCGAAGCCTTCCTGCACGCCTTCACCGGTCAGCCGCTGCCCTGCGACGAAGATCTGCGCAAGGATCATCCGGACAGCGTCCCTGCCGAGGCGCGTGCCATCATGGAAGCGCTGGGCAAAGAGATCGAAGATTTCGACGCCGAGTAATCCTGCAGCAGATGCCAAACAGCAAACCCCCTTCGATGACGCGGCCCCAGGCCGCGTCATCGCTATCCGCCCCTTTCAGCCTGCGTCGCTACCAGAGCGACGTCTGCAGCCACAGCCACGACCATGCCCAGCTGGTGATCCCCCTCGACGGTCCCATCGAGATCGAGGTGCAGGGCCAGGGGCGGCGGCTCGCACCCGGCTTTGCCTGCATCATCGCCCCCGGTGAGCGGCACGACTACGCCGCCGATCCGGCGCTCTCGTTTCTGGTGCAGGAGAGCCACTGGCTGCCCGGCGAACTGGGCGAGCGCCCCTTCATCGAGCTGGATGAGGCCCAGCGCCACTATCTTGCCTTCCTGCACCGCATGGTGGCCGAGGGGCGCCACGTGGCCGGCATGGAGCAGGTGTGGCTGGGTCTGCTGGCAGAGGTGCAGCAGGCAGGCTCGCGCGGCCGTGCCCGCCTCGCCCCGCGCATCGGCAAGGTGCAGCGTCATATCGAGGCACATCTCGCCGAGCCCCTCAGCAACGAACGGCTGGCCGCCATCGCCTGCCTCGGCCAGAGCCAGTTCAAGCACGCCTTCCAGCAGCAGGTGGGGATGAGCGTCTCCCACTACATCCGGGCGCGGCGCATGGCGCTGGCGCGTACCCTGCTCGCCCACACCGCCCTGCCCGTCGGCGACGTGGCAAGCCGCTGCGGTTACCAGAATCAGGGGGCCTTCGGCGAGCGCTTCCTGGCCGAAACCGGACTGACCCCTTCCCGCTGGCGCCAACAAAACGGCCGCTTGCCGTAACCGGGCGGCCGTTTGCCGAAGACGGCGCAGGTGGTTTCGAGGCATGCTGAGGCTCATGCAAGGTATGGGCAACGAGGAGCCAAGATGCAGACCATAAGCTGGCAGGATTTCGAGATGGTGGAGCTCAGGGTGGGCACCCTGGTGCGGGTCGAGCCCTTCCCCGAGGCGCGCCGCCCGGCCTACAAGGTGTGGGCGGATTTCGGCCCCGAGCTCGGGGTGCGCAAGAGCAGCGCCCAGATCACCGACCTCTACCAACCGCAGGAGCTGGTAGGCCGCCAGATCGTCGCCGTGGTGAACTTCCCCCCCAAGCAGATAGGCCCGATCCAGTCGGAGTTTCTGCTGACCGGTTTCTACCGGCCGGACGGCGCCGTAGTGATCGCCATCCCCGAGCAGGCGGTGGAGAACGGTGCCAAGCTCGGCTGAAGCCACCACCTGATCGATACAAGAGAGGCGACCCTGGGGTCGCCTCTCTTTTTTGCGGCTGGTTGCTCGCCGTTACTTCAGCAGGCTGAAGATCAGCGCCGACACAGCCAGCGCGCCGGTCAGCAGGATGAAGCCGTTGGCCCAGCGGTGGCGGAAGCGGGCCAGCGCCTCCACCTTGTAGATGGCCACCACCGGCATGATGAACAGGATCATGGCGATCACTGGCCCGGAGAGGGTCTCCATCAGCCCCAGGATCCCAGGGTTGATGATGGCGGCGCCCCAGATGGAGAAGAACATCAGGGCGATGCCGAGCCGGTCTGCCTTGGCCAGCGACAGGCCGGTGGGCTTGGCGATCAGGCTTTTCAGGCTCTCGCGGGCCCCGAGGAAGTGGCCGAGGAAGGAGGAGCTGATGGCGATGAAGGCGATGAGCGGCCCCAGGGTCACGATCACCGGATTGTCGGTGATGTTGGCGAGATAGGAGAGCACCGAGACGTTCTGGGCCTTGGCCTCGGCCAGCTGGGCCGGAGAGAGGCTCAGCACGCAGGAGAAGACGAAGAACAGCACGAAGCCCACCAGCATGACGGTGGTGTTGCGCAGGATCAGGCTGCTCTTCGCTTCCGCCTGCTCGCCGTACTCCCGGCGCTGCACGTTGGCAAAGCCCGAGATCGCGGCGGCGTGGCTGAAGGCGAACACGGTGACCGGCAGCGCCAGCCAGACGGTATTGAGGAAGCTGCCGCCCTCCAGGCTACCCAGCTGCGGCCACTGCCACTGGGGGATCAGGTAGCAGGAGAGCGCCGCCAGGATGGCCGCCAGCGGATAGACCATGACGGCGAAGGCGCGCAGCATCGCCTTCTCGCCGGCCAGCATCACGGCGATCATGGCGAACACCAGCAGGCCGGAGAGCATCACCCGGTTCGGGGCATCCATGCCGAGCTGATTGATCATGAAGCTCTCCACCGTGTTGGTCAGCCCGACCCCGTAGATGAGCAGGATCGGGAAGATGGAGAGGAAGTAGAGCGCCGAGATGAGGCGGCCGGCCATCTTGCCGAAGTGCTCCTGGGCCACCTCGGTGAAGTCGGCGTGGGGGCGCGAAGAAGAAAGCACGAAGCGCGCCAGCCCGCGGTGAGCCAGGAAGGTCATGGGGCCGGCCAGCACGGAGACGATGATGAGGGGCCAGATCCCGCCCAGACCCAGGTTGATGGGCAGGAACAGGATACCGGCGCCGACGGCGGTGCCAAACAGGCTGATGACCCAGTGGGTGTCGTGGCGGCGCCAGGGGGTGGCGCTGACGGTGGTGGAGCAGGAACCGGACAGCTCCTTGGTGACGTCTACAGATAAACTCATTACTAATTCACTTTTTGTCAGTGTTTTAATCTGAGTTCATTGTGGTTTATCGGGATTTAATTCTCAAAAGTCCACCCTGAAACATATCACTACCATTACGGGCTTCAGCCAGTGAGATTGGGAATGGAATCGGGATCACATAAATGAGTAAAACTGAATTTTGTTAAATTTGCGAAATTTAAAACCAAATTCTCACTCTTGGTCAATTTTTTATTTTGGCCAAATGATCGTTTGCAGAATTACCTGAAAAATCGTGCCATTCCGCCGCCCTCTCTTGTGATGATTCACTGTCATTCCCGCGCTTTGCCAGCGGATATTTCTGTTCATTCCCGATGAAACCAGCGGATCACACCAAGCAATCAGGCGGCCATGGGGCCGCCTGATTGCCGTCAATGATGACCTGTTCACCCGCTCAGTGCGCCAGAATGCTGCCCCAGGCGAGATCCGGATCCCCCATCACGATGAAGTCCGGGTTCTCCAGCGACTCCGTCTCGTTGTAGCGCAGCGGCTGCAGCGCCAGGCTGAGGATGCGGCCACCGGCCGCCTCGACGATGCACTGGGCGGCGGCGGTGTCCCACTCGCCGGTGGGGCCGAGCCGCACGTAGCAGTCGGCCGCCCCTTCCGCCACCAGACAGGACTTGAGCGAGCTGGAGCCAAGCGGGATCAGCTCGTAGTTGATGGCCGGGTTGAGGCGGCGGGTCAGGTTCTCCAGCTTCTGGCGGCGGCTGATGGCCACCACCAGCGAATCGGGCTGATCGTGCTCGTGGTGCATGGCGCTGATGGGGTGCACCTCGCCGTTCGCCTCCTTGAAGGCGCCATGACCGCGCACCGCCCAGTAGAGCACGTTCGACTCGGGAGCGTAGATGACGCCGAGCACCGGCACATTGTCCTGCACCAGGGCGATCAGGGTGGCGAAGTCACCGCTGCCGGCGATGAACTCGCCGGTGCCGTCGAGGGGATCCACCAGCCAGTACTGACGCCAGTTGGCGCGCTGGCTGAAGGGGATGTCGGCCGCCTCTTCGGTCAGCACGGGAACATGGGGAGTGAGCGCCGACAGCGCCTGTTTGAGGTAGGCATCGGCAGCAAGATCGGCACTGGTGACCGGGGTCGCATCCTCCTTCAGCTGACGCTCGAACTGACCGCCGTGATAGATTTCGTGAAGGATCCTGCCCGCTTCGCGCGCGATCTCCTTGACCCCCGGCACCCAGGCCAACAACTCCTGCATCTTGTTATCCTCTGTATTCAAACTGCCCCTGCGGGCTACTCTGCCTGCTCCGCCAGCCAGCGTTGGGCCAGCAGCAGCGCACTGATGCTGCGCGACTCGGTGAAGTCGGGTCGTGCCAGCAATTCGTCGATCCGGTTCAGCGGCCAGGGGATCACCTCGAGGGGCTCGGGCTCGTCCCCCACCCGCTGCTCGGGGAAGAGATCCCGCGCCAGCAAGATGTCCATCCGGCTGGAGAAGTAGCCCGGCGCCAGCGACACCTGCTTGAGCAGGGTCAGGCTGTTGGCGCCAAAACCCGCCTCCTCCATCAACTCCCGGTTGCCCGCCTCGAAGGCATCTTCACCCGGGTCGATCAGCCCCTTGGGGAAGCCCAGCTCGTAGGAGTGGGTGCCCGCCGCGTACTCGCGCACCAGCAGCAGGGTGTGGGCATCGAACAGCGGCACCACCATGACGGCGCCCCGGTTGCCACCGCGCATCCGCTCGTAGACCCGCTCCTCGCCGTTGGAAAACTTGAGATGGAGCGACTCCACCTTGAACAGCCGGCTCTCGGCCACGATCTCGGCCTTGAGGATCTCCGGCTTGCTCTTGTCGTGCGCCATGGTGTCGACGCTGAGGTGGACGGGTTTGCGTTGGTGGAGGTCACTCATCGGGGCTGGCTGCTCGTTAAAAAATCGTGTTTCAAGAGTAAACGACTCCCCTCTCGAACACCACGGGGCAAGGGTGGGAAAGCGGCGGGAAAAATCCGTTATAATGCCCGCCCGTTTCGACCCGACCACCGAGGCCCCATGCCGACCCCACTGCCCTGGCACCAGATAGACACTGTCCTGCTCGATATGGATGGCACCCTGATCGATCTCCATTTTGACAACCACCTCTGGCAGCAGCTGGTACCCGAGCGCTATGCCGAGCGACTCGGCCTGCCGCTGGCCGAGGCCAGAGTGCAAATCGAGGCGCACTACCAGGCCGTCAGCGGCACCCTCGACTGGTACTGCGTGGATTACTGGAGCGAGACGCTGGGGCTCGACATCCGTGCCCTCAAGCAGGAGATCCTGGCCAAGATCCAGTGGCGGCCCCACGTCATCCCCTTCCTGGCAGCCCTGCGAGCCGCGGGCAAGCAGCTGGTGCTCTTCACCAATGCCCACCCCGCCAGCCTGTCGGTGAAGGATGCCCAGTTGGGGCTGGCCGGCCACCTCGATCTGATGGTGAGCACCCACGAGCTGGGCTGGTCGAAGGAGAGCCAGCACTGCTGGCAGGCACTAGCCGAGCGGCTGGAGTTCGACCCGGCCCGCACCCTGTTCGTGGATGACAGCGAGCGGATCCTGCGCGCCGCCGCCGATTACGGCATCGGCTATCAGCTCGCCATCCAGAATCCGGACAGCCGGCAGCCCGAGCAGCGCATCACCGCCTTCCCGGCTATCCGCGACTACGCCGAGTTGCTGCCGCTGGCCGTGTAAGCCGAGATGCAGGGGAGCAGAACTCACCGAACTAACGGATAAACAAAAGGGCTGCCCAGGCAGCCCTTGTCGATCCCGGGTCGCTCACCCCTGCCACGTCACCAGCCGGTACTGCTTCTTGCCCCGGCGCAGCAGCAGGTAGCGGCCGAACAGCCGGTCGGCCGCCGTCAGTGGCTCATCCCGGCGGATCTCGCCGTTGAGGCTGATGGCACCTGCCGCCAGCAGCTCGCGAGCGATGCGCTTCGAAGTCGCCAGACCGCTCTCCACCAGCAGGGTCACCAGATCTGTTTCTCCCTCGATACGCCAGCCCGGCATGCCATCCTGCGCCAGCTGGGCCAGATCGCTCTCGCCAAGGCGCGCCACCTCGCCACTGAACAACAGCTCGCTGATGCGCCGCGCTGCCGCCAGCGCCCCCTTGCCGTGCACCAGCTCGGTCAGCTCGTCGGCCAGCACCTGCTGCGCCAGCTTGCGCCCTTGCCGCTTCGCATCCTCCGCCTCCAGCGCCTCAATCTCGGTCAGCGCCATGAAGCTGTAGTAGCGCAGGAAGCGGTAGACATCCTCGTCCGCGGTGCCGAGCCAGAACTGGTAGAAGGCGTAGGGCGAGGTGAGCACCGGATCGAGCCAGATTGCGCCCCCTTCGGTCTTGCCGAACTTGGTGCCGTCCGCCTTGGTGATGAGCGGCAGCGTCATGCCATAGACCTGGGCCTGATGGAGGCGGCGGGTGAGATCCATGCCGCTGGTGATGTTGCCCCACTGGTCGTTGCCGCCGATTTGCAGGGTGCAGCCGAGCCGCTGGTTGAGCACCGCGAAGTCCTGGGATTGCAGCAAGGCGTAGGAGAACTCGGTGAAGGAGATACCCTGATCCGGGCGGGCCAGCCGCTGGCGTACCGATTCGCGGGCCAGCATGGCGTTGACCGAGAAGTGCTTGCCGATGTCGCGCAGAAAATCGAGGGCGGACATCTGCCCCATCCAGTCGGCGTTGTTGACCAGCAGCGGCGCCGCCAGCCCTTCGCTGGCCGGCAGCAGCGCTTTTATCTGGGCCGACAGGCTGGCCACCCAGCCCTGCACCGTCTCGGCGCTGTTGAGGTTGCGCTCGGTCGCCTTGAAGCTGGGATCGCCGATAAGGCCGGTGGCACCGCCCACCAGCGCCACCGGGGTGTGACCCGCCAGCTGGAAGCGGCGCAGCATCAGCAGCGGTACCAGATGGCCGATGTGCAGGCTGCCGGCGGTGGGGTCGAACCCGCAGTAGACGGTGCGCGGGGTGGCAAGATGGTCGGCCAGCGCCACCGGGTCGGAATTCAGGGCCACCAGGCCGCGTCGGGTCAGCTCATCAAGCAGGTGGGGGTTGATCATGGGTGCTCCAACAGCAGGGGGAAAAGCCCACATCCTCGCCGCTCCGGCGCGCGCCGAATATGTCCCCCAGGGGACAGTTTTGCCACTCTCGTGCTAGCATCCGGCTATCGAGTGACCATCGCACGACCATCGCGGGAAGCCTGCCCGCCACCCGGAAGCCATTGCCAGGAACCAGCGCCCATGATCCAGCCCCTCGCCACAGATACCCTGACCCGCAGCATGACCGAGGTGGTCGATGCCCTGCACGGCAGCGCCTTTCCGGCGGCGCTGGTGCGCCTGATCCAGCAGCAGGTGGCGTTCGACTGTGCCCTGCTGCTCGGGGTGGGGCAGCGCCCCGTCTACCTCTACGACAACCTGCACCATCAGCGGGCCCTGCTGTTCGATCGCTACCTCACCCGCCACTTCAGCCAGGATCCCTTTATGCAGGCGCTGGAGCAGGGTCTGGGGGCCGGGGTCTGGACCCTGGCGCAGGTATCGCAGGGGCGACTCGACCCCGAGTATCGCCACCACTTCTATCAGGCCACCGGCTGGCAGGAGGAGGTGGGGCTGATCCTGCCGGTGCGCGGCGGCCTCACCCTGATGCTGTTTCTGGGCCGGCTCGACAAGCGCAGCTCCCTCAGCCGTGACGAGCTGGCCCGGCTGGAGGAGCTGTTTCCGCTGGTCCATTCGCTGTGCCGCCAGCACTGGCGGGAGGAGGCCGCCCTGCTGGCCCAGAGCCCGGCGCTGCCAGGTGGTGCCGATCTCAAGGCGACGGTGGAGCGGGCCATCGCCAGCGTGGGGGGCGCAAGCCTCACCCGCCGCGAGCGTCAGGTGGCAGGATTGCTGTTGCAGGGGCTCGACACCGAGGCGATTGCCGCGGAGCTCGGCATCGGCAGCGGCACGGTGAAGAATCATCGCAAGCACCTCTACGCCAAGTTGCACCTGCGCTCGCGGGCCGAGCTGTTCAGCTTCTTCCTCAATCACCTCATCACCGCGCCGGCCGGCACCTCCCCATAACGACACCACCCCGCCGGGGCGGGGTGGTGTCAATGTTTGCCAGATCAGACAGCAAGGTCGTCAGATGCGGCCCTGGTAGCGCAGCGGGAAGCGCCCCTGACCATCGGGCTGGCCGAGGAAGGGCAGCCCCTGCTTCATCTGCTCCGGCAGTTCGGGCCCGGGTTTCAGGGTGCCCTGGAACAGGTACTGGCGATTGGCCTGCAGCTCCAGCTTGCCCTGCACCTGCACCGCCTCCGAGCCCTGCTTGAGCTCGGCCACCAGCCGGGAGTCGATGCAGGTCAACTTGATCTCGGGGTCCCCCAGCACCAGCTTGCCGGCCGGGGTATCGGCATCGGCCCCGTACCAGTAGAGGTTGCCGTAGAGGTTGTCGCACCAGGGGTTGCCCTGGGCAACCTGATCGAGCTTGAGCTGCAGCTGGCCGGCCACCGTCACCGGCACGGGCAGTTGCATCGGCACCCGCGCCAGCAGCCAGGGGGCCGGCACGTTGAGGGTAATGTCGCGGCCAAAGGCGGCGCCGCTCCAGCCCACCACCCCCTGCCCGTTGAGGCCGCTGCGCTCGCCAAAGCGCAGGGATACCTCAGGGGCAAAACGCAGCAGCGACCAGCCGTTGAGCTCCCAGCGCAGCTGGGTCAGCGACTCGCTGGCGTATTGCAGGCGGGCAACCTGGCCGCTCCAGAGGGTGCCGCTCACCCCTTCCAGCTGTACCAGGGGCGGCAGCGGCAGGTAGCGCACCACCAGAGACGCCGGCAGCTTGGCCAGCAGGAAAACCAGATAGGCCGCCAGAAACAGCACGGCAATCAGCACTCTTTGCTTCATAGAAAACGACTCGACTGCAAACGCCCGCTCAGGCATATAGCCCTGCTCGGGACGCGTTGTTTCATTGGGGACGACTCAGCTGCAAGCGGCGTACCTTGACCAGGCCGGGCGCCAGATTCTCGCGGGCCACCTCGATCACCTGCACCTGCACGCCATGGCGATCCGCCAGGGTCGCCAGCCAGATCAGCAGGTCATCGAACGCCACCGTGTCGATCCACACCTGCAGCTCCTGGCCCTGGGGCTGCAACCGGGCGATCTTGATCTTCTGGTTGAAGGCGGTGCGGTTGACCACCCCTTCCAGGGTGCCGCTGGTATCGAGCTGGCGGCCCTGGCCACCCTGCAGCGCCAACACCTCTTCACCCTTCTCTTTCAACCAGGCGAGGGTCTGCTGCTGGCTCATTACCTGCCGCTCGCGCTCGTCGATGCGATTGCCGATGGGCTGCCAGATGACCCAGTAGCAGAAGCCGATCAACAGTACGCTGCCGCCCACCGCCACCAGCCGCTGTTCGCGGGCGCTGATGCCGCGCCACCAGCCTTGTAGTTTGTCCATCATGATGATTTACCCTTCAGCACCAGTGCCCCTTCAACCTTGCCTTCGGTGCTGCGCACCTCCCCCTGCTGCACGTCGAAGCGCTTGCCGGCCAGCTCGCGAAAACGCTCGATCTCGGCAAAACCGGGGGCCGTCACCTGCAACCTGAGCTCGCCGCGAGCCGCGTCGAAACGCAGCACCTCGGGCTTGAGGCCGGGCACTTCGGCGAAGGTGGGCGCCAGCTCGGTCAGCACCATCAGCACCCCGTCCTGCGGCGTCTGCCCCAGTTGCTGGAGGTGCTGGGTCATCTGGCTGCGCACGTTGACGATGCGGCTCTCCCCCGGGAAGATCCGGGTGTAGACCTGCCGGATCTCCGCCTTGAGCGCCTTGTCCTGCTCCGCCAGCTGATAGAGCTGCACGCCGCGCTGGGCGAACGCCACCACCAGCAGCGCCCCGGCCACCACCGCCACCTTGCGCCACTGCTGCCAGTAGCGGGAGTATTCGGTCTGCGGCCGGTAGGGGCCCTGCAGCAGGTTGGCCTGACTGGCGAGCGCGTCCCGGGCCAGCAACAGCATGGGCAGCTCGGGATCGGCCGCCTGCCAGCTGGCCACCGCAATGGCCGGCGGCGGGGTATGGCTGTGAATGGTCACCGGTGCCGGCTCCGCCGCCAGCAACATGGCCAGCAGCGGCTCATCGGCGACGATGCCCTGACAGGGGCCCTGGCGGACCAGCCACTCCTTGCCCAGCTGCAGCGCCGACCAGCCCTCGCTCGCCAGCGGCAGCGCCAGCACGTCCGGCAGCAGTTGCCGACTCTTGAGACCGGCCTGCTCCAGCCAGCCGAGCCAGGTCTGCATCTTCTCCTTGTCGACCGCCATCAGGTCCACCTCGTGACCCTGATGACCCAGCACCACCAGGTGTAGCTCATCCACGTCGGAGGCGATTTGCTCCTCCAGCAGATAGGGCAAGGCGGCCGCACTCTGGCGGCTGTATTTGCCCGGCAGGCTCACCCGCCGGAAGATAAGATCGCTGCCGGGCACCAGCACCACCGCCGGGCGGCCACCGGCCCGCTCCTGCAGCTCGCCAAGGGCATGGGCCGAGGCCAGGGTACCGGAGGCGATCACCTCCTCTTCCCCACCCGACCACACCAGCCACTCGACCGGCTGCTGCGCATTGGTCCCCAGACGGATGACCAGACTCTCGCTCACTAATGTCTCTCCTGCCATGCTCGCTCGCATCCCTCGGGATGGGCGGGCGCGCAGCCATGGGCTGCAGTCCAATCGGGGGATGGCGCGGGCCGGCCAACGGCCGTTGCCCGCCTCCCTTGTTATTCGGCGCCGCCGTTCAGACGGCGCAGCATCACCAGCTTGTTGTCCTTGCCACGCACGAAGACGCTCTCCAGCCGGGCCCGGGTGTCACCCACCTCGGCAATCAGCCTGGCCTCGAAATAGCTGCTCTTGACGTCCAGCGCCGCATCCAGCCCCGGAATGGAGCTCACCTGCAGCGGCATCTGGTCCGTCATCTCCTTCTTGTTCTTCCAACCCTTCTGGGGGCGGCTGGTCAGCACCCGCTTGGCATCGTCCAGCCCCACCTTGTCCAGATAGAGCGCCACCAGCAGGGCCGACTGCTCCGGCCGGATGGTGTTGACGTTCACCACCAGCTTGTCGTTGGGCAGGGCGCACACATAAGGCGCCAGCCGGGCGTACAGTTTGGCGCTCACCCCGCGCACCGCCCGCAGCTCATCGGTGCCGAGCATCCACTGGTTGGCAGTCAGATAAGGGGGGGTGAGCCCTTCGTAATAGGCATCCTCGGCGCCGTAGCTCGACACCAGCACGGTATCCTTGTCGGTCCAGTCGCGGATGGCATCGGTCAGTTGCACCGCTTCATAATCTTCCACCTCGAGCTGCTTGAGCAGTGCCCGGAACACCTTGACCGGATAGGGCTGCTTCTCCAGATCGTCGCCGCTGATCCCGTCCTTCAACGGCACGCTCAGGCTGTTGAGGTTGAAGCAGGATTGCAGATCCCGCACCCGGCCGGTGAGCTTGCCGTCATCCACCGGGAAGACCGCATCCTGGCGCGCCCAGTTCTGCCCCAGGCTGACCACATTGGGGTCGTCCTTGAAATCCTGGGCCAGTACCTTGCTCACCAGCGCCTCCGCCGACATGGCATACCACCAGGCCTGCTTGCCGGCGGTGAGGTTGGCGGTACGGCGCAGCTCCAGCTGCAGGCGGCCGCTCATGTTGCTGGCGATGATCACCATCACCGACAGGATGAGCAGCACCACCAGCAGGGCCATGCCCCCCTGACGGCCGGGGCGGGAAAAACGACGATCAGCAGCCATTTTCAGCCCTCTGGCCACCAGCACCGATCAGGAACTGTCGACGTAAAATAGTGCCGTCATCCTCCGTGACGGACAGGGGAACATGACGATCAGTTACCATTCTCTGCCCTCTGACCACCGGCACCGGTCAGGAACTGGCGACGTCGAATAGTGCCGTCATCCTCCGTGACGGACAGGGGAAAATGACGATCAGTTACCATTCTCTGCCCTCTGACCACCGGCCCCGATCAGGAACTGGCGACGGATGGTGCCGTAGTCTTCCAGATCCAGCTCCACCGCCAGCCCGTAGGGCAGCACGTTGCGCTGGGTCCACTCCTCTTTCCAGGCACCCTTGTCGTAGAAGTAGAGCCGCAGCGCCGTCACCCGCTCCAGCATCGGCTGGATGCGCGGCTCGGTGCCGATCACCGGATCCGGGTAGAGGTAGCTCAGCCGCTCCAGCTTGTGATCCTTGAGGCGCCAGCCAACCCGCTGCAAGCCGGAGCGCGGCAGCATGCCGTCCGGGTTGAGCCAGCCGCCGCGCATGAAGGCCATGCCCCAGTCGTCGCTCTGCTGGCCGAAGCGGGAGGCCGCCAGCAGCACCTTGTTGTTCTCACCGTCGATGCGGCCGCTGCGCGGCACCATCTGGGTGACGTCCCGCTCCAGCACGGAGAAGGCCAGTTGCAGCTCGGAGAGACGCGCCTCCTTGCGCTTGGCCACCTCGTCGCTGGTGAGCACCCCTTGCAGCACCTGATAGGCGCCCAGGCTCAGGCCGGCGAAGATGGCGATGGCCACCAGCATCTCCAGCAGGGTAAACCCCGCCTGACGCTGGCTCCGGAGCATGGAGACTCGTTGGTGAATGTTCATCGGCTGATGCCGGCTCCGGATCATGGAGACACCTTGATGCAGGTTCATCGGCTGATATAGGTCCGGATCATGGCCACCGGGCTGTCAGCCTTGGGCGCGGTACGCACTTCCATGTCCAGCGCCTTGAAGTTGCTGTCGGCGGTAGCGACGCCGCGATAGCGCCAGTACCAGGTCTGGCCCGCCATCTGCTCGTCCCCTTCCACCCAGCTGTCACCGGGCCACTTGGCTTCGAGCTTCTGCTGTACCAGCTGGTTCTCCACCACCCAGGTTGCCAGGGTCTTCTGTTCCAGATAGTTGAGGCCGGAGAGGTGCTCGCTGGCGGTCTTCATCACCGCCAGCCCGGCAATGGCGAACACCGCCAGCGCCACCATGACTTCCAGCAGGGTCATGCCGCGGGCGTTCATTCCTCTTCCTCCTCGTCCTGCAGCAGACGCAGACGGCCGAACTCGTCCGCCTTGACCGTGCGCACATAGCGCAGATCGTCGTCCTGCTGGGTCAGGGTCAGCACGAAGGGGGTCAGCTCGCCACCGGGAAAGATGAACACCTGCGGCGTGCGCTCCTTCTCGTCGCGCCCCTTCTCGTACTTCTCGTCGGATTCGGTCCGCCAGCTGAAGCCCTCGAGCTCGATGGCCAGCCGCATGTTGTCGGGCAACTCGACCCGATCCAGCAGCTTGTCGCCGCTCATTACCTGCCACTTGCGATCTTTGGCCGCGCGCTGCATGAACTGCCAGCCGTTGTCCTCGACACGCAGGCCCACCAGCCGGCCATCCATCACCGAGTACTCCTGCGCCTGCTGCAGCACGGCCATGAAGCGGCGCGCCTGCTTGTCGAGCTCTCTATCCCCCTTGGCTCCGCCCATGCTGAGGGTCACGGCAGTGGCCACCAGTCCCATCAACATGGCCACCAGCAGCACTTCCAACAGGGTAAAACCGGCCTGGCGACTATGTTTCATGGCGCCAGCCTCAACTGCATGGCAGTGGCCTCGAGCCGACCCATCAACATGGCGACCAGCAACACTTCCAGCAGGGTAAAACCGGCCTGGCGACGGGCAGAAGAGGCCACCTTCATTCAGGCAGCCTCGAGATGACTCGGTGAGCGCGACGCGGCGGGATCACTTATTGGAAGTCCTTCAGGTTCCAGTTGCCGATGTCGTCATCGGTACCGGCTTCGCCATCCAGCCCCATGGAGAAGATGTCGATCTTGCCGAACTGGCCCGGGCTCAGCATCTGGTACGGGTTGCCCCAGGGGTCCTGCGGCAGGCGCTTGATATAGCCCCCTTCGCGGTAGCTGCGCGGCTCAGGTGCGGCGGTCGGCTTGTTGACCAGCGCGTCCAGCCCCTGCTCGGTGGTCGGGTAGCGGTTGTTGTCCAGCTTGTACATGTCGAGGGCGTTTTCCAGCGCCACTATGTCGGAGACCGCTTTCTGCTGGTCCGCCTTCTCCTTGTTGCCCATCAGATTGGGCACCACCAGGCTGGCCAGGATCCCCAGGATCACGATGACCACCATCACTTCCAGCAGGGTAAAACCCGATTGACGACGCTTTTGCATGACTTACTCCCTAACGAAATGAGATGGCATGAACCATCAACGATTAACTGTTAAACCACGATCGCTCGATTGGACTGGCAGGTTCGAATAGCGCAGCGTATCCGGACACCCGAACCTACAGATTCACCATGTTGTTGAGCCCGAGCGAGTTGACCGCGGGATCGACCGATGTCACCCGCACGCCAGCATCACAAATTCACCATATTGTTGAGCTCGAGCGAATTGACTGCAGGATCGACCGAAGTCACCTGCCCGCTAGCATCACAAATTCACCATATTGTTCAGCTCGAGCGAATTGACTGCAGGATCGACCGAGGTCACCTGCCCGCCAGCATCACAAATTCACCATATTGTTCAGCTCCAGGATCGGCTGCAGGATCGACATCACGATAAACAGCACCACCCCGGCCATGGAGACCACCAACATGGGTTCGAACACCCCGAGGGCGATGTTCACCTGGGTTTCGAACTCCCGATCCTGGTTGTCTGCCGCCCGCTCCAGCATGTTGTCGAGCTCGCCGCTCTGCTCGCCGGAGGCGATCATGTGCAGCATCATGGGCGGAAAAATCTTGGTTTCATCCAGCGACTTGCGCAGGCTGGTCCCCTCCCGCACCCGCTCGGTGGCCTCACCGATGCGCATGCGGGCAAAGTCGTTGGAGAGCACTTCGCCGGAGATCTTCATCCCCTCCAGCAGCGGCACGGCGCTGGCGTTGAGGATGCTCAGGGTGCGAGCAAAACGGGCGGTGTTGAGACCACGGCTGACCCGGCCGATCACCGGCAGGCGCAGGATCAGCTGGTGCCAGTGACGGCGACGCTTGTCGTCAGTCAGCCACCAGCGCCAGACAAAGCCACCCACCAGCAGCAACAACAGGAACCAGAGGCCGTAGTGCTGCATCAGCTCGCTGGTACCGATGAGGAAGCGGGTGGTGGCCGGCAGTTGCTGACCCATGTGCTCAAACTGGGCCACCACCTTGGGCACCACGGCGGTGAGCAGGATGGAGATGACGCCGATGGCGACGCAGGTCAGTACGATGGGATAGATCATCGCCTGCAGCAGCTTGGTGCGCATGTGCTGACGCTGCTCGGTGTAGTCGGCGAGGCGGTTGAGCACCTTCTCCAGATGACCGGACTTCTCGCCGGCCGCCACCATGGAGCGGAACAGCTGATCGAACACATGGGGGAAGGCCGCCAGCGAGTCGGCCAGCGAATAGCCCTCCACCACCTTGCTGCGCACCGTGGCCACCATACTGCGCAGGTGAGCCTTCTCGCACTGCTCGGCGACGGCCTTGAGCGCCTCTTCGATGGTAAGCCCGGCCCCCACCAGGGTGGCCAGCTGGCGGGTGATCATCGCCAGCTCGGCGGTGCTGGCACCACGGCGGAACAACACGAAGCGGTTCGCCTCGCGCTTGGCCTTCTCGGTGGTCTCGTTCACCTCGAGCGGGGTCAGCCCCTGCTCGCGCAACAGCTGGCGTACCTGGCGGGCAGAATCCCCCTCCAGCACGCCGCTCTTGTTGCGCCCCTTGCCGTCGAGGGCCTTGTATTCGAATGCTGCCATCTCAGTCTTCCCGGGTCACGCGCAGCACCTCTTCGAGGCTGGTCTGCCCCTTGAGTACCTTGTCGATGCCGTCGCGGCGGATGCTGGGGGTATGACCCCGGATCAGCCGCTCGATGGCCAGCTCGCCGCTGGCGCTGTGGATCGCCTCGCGCACCGCTTCGTCGATCACCACCAGCTCGTGGATGCCGGTCCGGCCGCGATAGCCGGTGTGGTTGCACTGCTCGCAGCCCACCGGCCGCCACACCTGCTGATCCGGCGCCAGCTCGATGCCCATGGCCAGACGCTCCTGCTCGGTGATGGGGCGCGGCGCGCGGCAATCGGGGCAGAGGGTGCGCACCAGCCGCTGGGCCAGTACCGCCAGCAGCGAGGAGGAGAGCAGGAAGGGCTCGATGCCCATGTCCCGCATCCGGGTGATGGCACCGATGGCGGTGTTGGTGTGCAGGGTCGACATCACCAGGTGACCGGTCAGCGACGCCTGCACCGCGATCTGGGCGGTCTCGAGGTCACGAATCTCCCCCACCATCACCACGTCCGGGTCTTGGCGCAGAATGGCGCGCAGGCCGCGGGCGAAGGTCATGTCCACCTTGCTGTTGACCTGGGTCTGGCCCACCCCTTCGAGGTCATATTCGATGGGGTCTTCGACGGTCAGGATGTTGCGATCCCGCGAGTTGATCTCGGAGAGGGCCGCGTAGAGGGTGGTCGACTTACCCGAACCGGTCGGGCCCGTCACCAAAATGATGCCGTGGGGCTTGCGAATGAGTTCGCTGATGATGTTGCGGTTGGCCAGCGTCATGCCGAGCTGCTTGAGTTCGAGCCGCACGTTGTTCTTGTCCAGCAGTCGCAGCACCACCCGCTCGCCGTAGCTGGACGGCATGGTGGAGACCCGCACGTCCACCGCCCGGCCGCCGATGCGCAATGAGATGCGGCCATCCTGCGGCACCCGCTTCTCGGCGATGTCCATCCGCGACATGACCTTGATGCGCGACACCAGCAAGGAGGCGAGCTTGCGATGGGGACGCAGGATCTCCCGCAGCACCCCATCGATACGGAAGCGGATCACCAGGGCCCGCTCGAAGGTCTCGATGTGGATGTCGGACGCCTCTTCTTTTATCGCCTCGCTCAACATGGCGTTGATGAGGCGGATGATGGGGGCATCGTCGTCGGCATCCAGCAGGTCTTCACTCTGGGGCAGCTCTTCGGCCAGCGCAAAGAAGTCCATCTCGTTGCCGAGATCCTCCATCAGCTGGCGTGCCTCGGAGGAGTCGCGCTGGTAGTGGGCCATCAGCAGCTCTTCGAAGGCCTCGCCGTCCATCTGCTCCACCGTGAAGGCGCAGCCCGCTACCCGCCGCACTTCCAGCAGGGTTTGCGGCGTCACTCCCTGGCGGCAGAGCAGCACCGGGGTCCCCTGCCGCTCGGTCAGGATCACCCCGAAGTTGCGGGCGAAGGCAAACGGCAGCTCGGGCAGGGCTGCCGGCATGTCGACGCCATCCAGCTGGTATGCCGCCATTACTTGTTACCCACGAATGGCTGCACCGAGTCGATTGTCGTCTGCTGGTGCTGCTTCATCTGTTCAATCTGCTTTTGTGCCTCGGGCGATGTTGTCACACCCTGGCTGTACTCGGGCAGCACCTGGCGCTTGGGCGAGGTGAGATACCCCTCCTGCGCCGCCGCCTCCTGCTGCTCGGAGCGGAACTCGGTGTACTTGTTGCTGGAAACACCTGTGTAGATGTTGGCATCCCGCAAAATGGTGGGCCGGATAAAGACCATCAGGTTGCGCTTGGAGGTGCTGTTATTGGTCGAACGGAACAGATAGCCCAGCACCGGGATATCGCCGAGCAGCGGCACCTTGGAGACGGTTTCGCTGGTTTTCTCATCCATCAAGCCACCCAGTACCACGGTCTCGCCGCTCTTCACCAGCACCGCATTCTTGATGGTGCGGGTATCGAAGGTCGGGCCAAGTGTTGCAGTTCCCTCGGCAGGTTTGTTCGCTACGCTGGAGACCTCCTGCTCGATATTGAGCAGCACGGAATCCCCCTCGTTGATCTGCGGCGTCACCACCAGCTTGGTGCCCACCGTCTTGCGCTCGATGGTGTTGAACACCTGATCGCTGGTGGTGGAGCTCTGGGAGCCGCTCTGTACCGGCACTTCCTGGCCGACGTTGAAGGAGGCTTCCTTGTTGTCCATGGTGACGATACTCGGGGTGGAGAGAATATCGCTCTTGGAGTTGGTCGACAGGGCCGTCACCAGCGCGGCCCAGTTGCCGTGATAGAAACCGGCCGCCATGCCGTTGAACTCTTTGGCCAGCGAGGCCAGGCCGGTGGTGGTCCCGTTATCCTTGTAATCCTTGGCGGCGATGGCCACCGAACCGATGGGCAAACCGGTATTGGTGAACTGGGTGCCGCCGCCATTGGTGTTGGCCCACTGCACCCCGAGGTTGAGGCCGTCGCCGTCGGCGATCTCGACGATGATCGCCTCTACCAGCACCTGGGCACGGCGGATGTCGAGCTTGGCGACCACCTGCTCCAGCTCCGCCATCACATCCGGCTGGGCGGTGATCACCAGGGCATTGGTGGTCTCGTCGGCGGAGATGGCCAGCTTGCCACCGCCGATGCTGGCACCGCCACCCCCTGTGGTGGTGGCCGCGCCGCCCTTCTTGTCCGCCTCGATGCTGGAGCTGACGCCCTTGAGCACCTCCACCAGATCCTTGGCCTTGCCGTACTTCAGATAGAAGACCCGGGTGTTGCCCTGGCTCTGCAGGTCACGGTCGAGCTGGTGCACCATCTGGATGATGCGGGCGCGCGCCTTGGGCTCGCCGCTCACCACCACCGAGTTGGTGCGCTCGTCGGCCACCACCTTGGGCGCCAGCAGCAGGGAGGTGTTGCCACCCTGGTTGTTGCCATCCTTGTTGAGGTTGGTCACCAGTCGCACCATCTCGCCGGCGGAGGCGTACTTGAGCTTGACGATGTCCACTTCCTGGTCGCCCGCCTTGTCGACCCGGCGCACCACTTCCACCAGCCGGTTGACCACGGCGGCGCGGCCGGTGATCAGCAGCACGTTGGAGGGGTCGTAATGGACCACGTTGCCGCCACCGGCGTTGTCGTTGAGCTGGCGCAGCAGCGGCGCCAGTTCGCGCACCGAGACGTTGCGCACCGGCACGACCCGGGTCACCATCTCGTCACCACTGCCGGGGTTGCTCTCGTCCACCACCGGGATGGCGGAGGTCTTGGCATCCTTGGAGCGCACCACCTTGAGCACGCCGTTGTCCATGGGGACCACGGCGAAGCCATAGACGTCGAGCACGCTCAGGAAGAACTGGTAGTACTGGTCTTCGTTGAGCAGGTCATAGCTGCGGACGTTGATCTTGCCGCGCACCGAAGGCTCGATGATGATGGTTTTGTTCAGGTTCTTGCCGACCGTGTTGATGAACTCTTCGATGTCGGCATTCTTGAAGCTGGCGGAATATTCGGTGGCCCAGGCAGAACCTGCCATCATCAGCGCCGCAGCCACGGTGGCCAGACGCCAGCCCTTCCCTTTATTTATCATTCTTGGTGCTACTCCAAATCATTATTCTGACAAGCCGACATAAACGTCGTAGAGCTGTCCTTGCCGCTCGACGGTGACGGTCATTTCCGTTGCGCCAGCCACCTGCTGCATCGCCTGCATGGCCTGAGCGTTATCCCGCAGATCCAGCCCATTGATGCTGACCGCCATGTCGTTGGCGACCAGCCCCAGTTGATTGAACAGTTCCGGATTGCTGCCCGGATTGAGGCGATAGCCGACCATGCGGCCATCGACCCGGACCGGGGAAATATTGAGGTAATCGGTGATCTTGCCGGGGTTGCCCATCAGCTCGTTGCGTACCGAGGAGAGCTTGCCGTCCTGGTTGCCCGGCTTGGGCAGCGGCTTGCCGTACTCTTCCCCGTCCAGCATCAGGGTCTCGTCGCGGCCGTCCCGCTCGATGATGACCCGATCCGGGAACACCTGGCGGATCTTGGCCTGGGTACCATCGATGAGATCACCGATGCCGTAGGAGTTCTGCAGCCCGTTGTGGGCGATGATGGCGATGGATTTGGCGGGATCCGAGCTCGCCAGCACGCCGTTGAGCTGGGCGTTGAGCTGGGTCTTGGGAGCATCGGCTGCGACAACATCGGCCGCCTGGGCCTGCTGTTTGGCCTTGCCGAACAGTGCCAGCCGGCTGACGCCGCTCAGGTCGAGCCGGTTTGCACCCTGGCTCTGATTGGCGACCACCGACGGTTGCCAGGATTGACTGACGGGCCGGCTGCCGAGATCCAGCAGACGCCAGGTGAGACCGGCACACTGGTGGGCCAGCAACAGCAGCAGAAGCCAGAACAGAGGCTGGCTGAATCGGGAGAGTGGCACGGTTTTACAACGGGCCAGAAGGGAGCTCAACAAGTCATCCCTGAACGGTAGCGTCATGTTTATCAATATTTTCTGGCATCCAAATCGGTTGGCTATTGTGTACGGCAATGGACCCAGAGACAACCGACCGGATGGGATGAAGCTGCGAAAATTGACATTCCGTCACACCATCAGCCCCCCTGTTTCTATCCCGGGGCCCGCCTCTGGTATAATCAGGCACCCCTTTCAGCCATTCCGGAGTCGATTCATGCCGAACCCCGCAGAAACCCCAGCCCTGGTCCGTCTCGACAAGTGGTTGTGGGCGGCACGTTTTTACAAGACCCGCAGCCTGGCCCGCGACCAGATTGAAGGGGGCAAGGTGCATTACAACGGCCAGCGCAGCAAACCGGGCAAGCATGTCGAGGTCGGCGCCCTCATTCGCTGCTGGCAGGGCCAGGACGAACGGGAAGTGCGGGTGCTCGAGGTGAGCGAGCAGCGCAAGTCCGCCCCGCTGGCCCAGCAGCTCTATGAAGAGACCGAGGCCAGCCTGAAAAAGCGGGCCGAAAACAGCGAGGCACGTCGCTTCAACAGCCAGTTTGCGCCAAGCCCCGAGCGTCGCCCCGACAAGCAGGAGCGGCGCCAGCTGATCAAGGTCAAGCAATATTGACCCGCCAAGATGGCCCTTTTATGACGACAGCTGCCGGAATAAGTTCCTAACCAGCTGTTTATTAATGTTTTTATCTATTTACCCCACCGAAGAACCCAGGAATGCATGATGAGTAACCAAGATCTCCTGTATCGCTATCTGTTCGAAGAGTACGAAGTCCGGGGCGAGCTGGTCCAGCTGGACCACACCTACCGCCACGTGGTTGAGGCCCAGAACTACCCGGTACAGGTGCAAAAACTGCTGGGTGAACTGCTGGTCGCCACCAGCCTGCTGACCGCCACCCTCAAGTTCGAAGGCTCCATCACGGTGCAGCTGCAGGGCAACGGCCCGGTACGGCTGGCCGTCATCAACGGCGACAACAACCAGCAGCTGCGTGGTGTGGCCCGCTATGAAGGGGAACTGCCGAGCGACGACAAGCTGCAGAGCCTGATCGGAGAAGGCCAGCTGGTCATCACCATCACCCCGGAGCAGGGTGAACGCTATCAGGGCATCATAGCGCTGGACGCCGACACCCTGGCCGGCTGCCTGGAGCACTACTTCGCCCAGTCCGAACAGCTGGCGACCAAGCTGTGGATCCGCACCGGCTACCACCAGGGTGAGCCGCGCGCCGCCGGCATCCTGCTGCAGGAGCTGCCTGCCCAGAGCGAGGATCACAGCGACGATTTCGAGCACCTGACCCAACTCACCAGCACCATCAAGGATGAAGAGCTGTTCGGTCTGGAAGCGGAAGAGATCCTCTACCGCCTCTACCACCAGGACAAGGTGCGGGTGTTCGATCCGCAGGCGGTCGAGTTCCGCTGCACCTGCTCCCGCGCCCGTTGCGAAGGGGCTCTGCTGCAGATAGAGAAAGAAGAGGTCATGGAGATGGTGCAGGAGCTCGGCAAGATCGACATGCACTGTGATTATTGCGGCGCCCAGTACCAATTTGATGGGATCGACGTCGAAACCCTGTTCAGCAGGGCTCCCGGTAATGATGCAAACAAGTTACACTAATTGAAGGCGGGCAAAACCCGCCTTTAACTTAAATAACAAAAAAATACCCTATTTTATAAAGTTTGATGGCGATCGCTAAACTCTACCACCTAAGTGATAGGATGAACGCCAGATAGAACCCTACCAACCTCTGAACCCAGGAGAATACAATGACAATCGTGGCAGAACCCACCCTGGCCAAGCAATTAGGACTGGACCAGTACGGTATCAAGAACTCCACTGAAATCCTGCGCAACCCTTCCTACGACCAGCTGTTCGCGGAAGAGACACGTGCCGACCTGGAAGGGTTCGAGCGCGGCGTGGTGACCGAACTGGGCGCCGTCAATGTCAATACCGGCATCTTCACCGGCCGCTCCCCCAAAGATAAATATATCGTCAAAGATGCCACTACCCAGAATACTGTGTGGTGGTCTGACCAGGGTAAAAACGATAACAAAGCCATCAGCCCGGAAGTGTGGTCACATCTGAAATCCCTGGTGACCAAACAGCTCTCCGGCAAGCGCCTGTTCGTGGTCGACGGCTTCTGCGGTGCCAACCCGGACACCCGCCTGGCCGTGCGCATCATCACCGAGGTGGCCTGGCAGGCTCACTTCGTGAAAAACATGTTCATCCGCCCGAGCGATGAAGAGCTGAAAACCTTCAAACCGGACTTCGTGGTGATGAACGGTGCCAAGTGCACCAACCCGAACTGGAAGGAGCAGGGTCTCAACTCCGAGAACTTCGTCGCCTTCAACCTGACCGAGAAGATCCAGCTCATCGGCGGCACCTGGTACGGTGGCGAGATGAAGAAGGGGATGTTCTCCATGATGAACTACTTCCTGCCCCTGCGCGGCATCGCCTCCATGCACTGCTCCGCCAACGTGGGTCAGGACGGTGACGTAGCCATCTTCTTCGGCCTCTCCGGTACCGGCAAGACCACCCTCTCCACCGATCCCAAGCGTCAGCTGATCGGCGATGACGAGCACGGCTGGGACGACGACGGCGTGTTCAACTTCGAAGGGGGCTGCTACGCCAAGACCATCAAGCTCTCCAAGGAGGCCGAGCCGGACATCTACAACGCCATCCGTCGCGATGCGCTGCTGGAGAACGTGACCGTGGCGGCCGACGGCACCATCGACTTCGACGATGGCTCCAAAACCGAGAACACCCGGGTCTCCTACCCCATCTATCACATCGAGAACATCGTCAAACCGGTCTCCAAGGCGGGTCACGCCAACAAGGTGATCTTCCTGACTGCCGACGCCTTCGGCGTGCTGCCCCCGGTCTCCAAGCTGACCAAGGAGCAGACCAAGTACCACTTCCTGTCTGGCTTCACCGCCAAACTGGCCGGTACCGAGCGTGGCATCACTGAGCCGACCCCGACCTTCTCCTCCTGCTTCGGCGCAGCCTTCCTCTCCCTGCACCCGACCAAGTACGGTCAGGAGCTGGTGAAACGGATGGAAGCCGCCGGCGCGGAAGCCTACCTGGTCAACACCGGCTGGAACGGCACCGGCAAGCGCATCTCCATCAAGGACACCCGCGCCATCATCGACGCCATTCTGGATGGCTCCATCGAGAAGGCCGAGACCAAGGTGCTGCCGATCTTCAATCTGGAAGTGCCGACCGCCCTGCACGACGTGAACCCGGCGATCCTCGACCCGCGCGACACTTACGCCAACAAGGCCGAGTGGGATGCCAAGGCACAGGATCTGGCCCAGCGCTTTATCAAGAACTTCGAGCGCTTCACCGACAATGAAGAGGGCAAGCGTCTGGTAGCGGCAGGTCCGCAGCTGTAACAGCAACCCCTTTCATAGCCAATCTCATACCGGTCAGCCCAGCTGGCCGGTATTTTTTTGAGCAGAGCGCGGCGTTTGACTCCCGCCAAACCTTGCCTTGTGGGCCCTTGCGCGTTAGATTCAGCCCAACTTTATACAATATACAATTTTGTAACGATTCCTCTGTGACCCGACCATGACCCCACCCTACAAGACCCGTACCCAAATGGTGATGGAAAACCTCCGTGGCCGGATCCTGCGCGGTGAGTTTCCCGCCGGCGCCCCCCTGCGCCAGGACGCCATCGCCAAGGAGCTGGCGGTGAGCCGCATTCCGGTGCGCGAAGCCCTGATGCAGCTGGAAGCGCAGGGGCTGGTGAAGTTCGAGGCCCACCGTGGCGCCGTGGTCACCATGCTGGATGCAGCGGCCATCGAGGAGCTCTTTTATTTGCGAGCCCTTCTGGAAGCCGATACCCTGTTCCACGCCGTCGACCTGATGACGGAGGAGACCTTCGCCAGGGCGCAGGCGATCCTCGCCCAGTTCGACCAGGCCCTCGAGTCGGGCACCCAGATCGAACGCTGGGCCGAACTGAACCACAGTTTTCACGCCACCCTCTATCAGGCCGCTGGCCGCCCCCAGGCACTGGAGCTGATCGCCCAGATCAATCTGAGCTGTGACCGCTATGTGCGCTTCGAGCTGCTGTTCGCCAGCGATGGCGTCGACAAGGCAGAGCGCGAGCACGCCCAACTGCTGGAGCTGTGCCGCGCCCGCCGCAAACACGAGGCTGTGGTACTGCTCAAGCAACATATCGAGGCGGCTGGCCAGTCCATCAAGCGGATCCTGGATAGCGGCCACAACCACTGAACACTCACATCACAACAATCTGGCATTAACGACATGAATCATTTCGAGATTATTGAAACCCGCGTCGCCCAGGTCAGGGCCGAACTGGCCATGATGGAGCTAGACGCCTTCATCGTCCCCCACGACGACGAGCACCTGGGGGAGTACATTCCCGCCTACGCCGAGCGACTGGACTGGATCACGGGTTTCAACGGCTCCGCCGGCCTCGCCATCATCCTGGCGCAGCGGGCGGCCCTGTTCATCGACGGTCGTTACACGGTGCAGGCTCGCATGCAGGCACCGGCCGAGCTCTTCGAGTTTCTCCATCTGGTGGAAGATCCCCATGTGCAGTGGCTGGCGGATCAGCTGCCGTCCGGCTCCAGGGTCGGCTTCGACGCCCGCCTGCACAGCCTGGCCTGGTATCACAATGCCAAGGCGGTGCTGACCGAGCGCGGCATCGAGCTGGTGCGCGTGGAGCAGAACCCCATCGATCTGCACTGGAGCGATCGCCCCGCCCCCACCAAGAACCCGGCCATCCTCTACAGCGAAGCGCTGGCTGGCCAGTCCAGCCAGGCCAAGCGCGAGATGCTGGCCAGCGATCTGCGCAAGCGCGGGCTGGATGCGGTGCTGCTGACCCAGGCCGAGCCCATCAACTGGCTGCTCAACCTGCGTGGTCGCGACGTGGAGCGGCTGCCGGTGGTACTTGGCTTTGCAGTGCTCTACGCCAACGCCACCATGGATTTCTTCGTCGACACCGACAAGATCGACTGCTTCGCCTTCAGCCAGCACGTGGGGCAGGATGTCTCCGTCTACCCCATCGACAAGCTGGGTGACGTGCTGCAGCGCATCGGCGAGGATCAGCAGAAGGTACTGGCCGATCCCAACACTGCCAACGCCTGGACCCAGCTGGTCATGGAAGAGGCGGGCGCCATCCTGGTAGCCGGTCAGGACCCGACCATGCTGCCAAAAGCGTGCAAGAACGAGGTTGAGCTGGCCGGCATGCGTGCCGCCCATCTGCGCGACGGCGTCGCCGTCACCCGCTTCCTGGCCTGGCTGGATCGGCTGATCGCCAGCGGCGAGTTCGACGGGGTGGATGAAGGCACCCTGGCCGACCAGCTGGAAGCCTTCCGCCGCGAGCAGGAGCACTATGTGGAGCCGAGCTTCGACACCATCTCGGCGCTCGGCCCCAACGCCGCCATGTGCCACTACCGCCACACCAACGGCACCCCGCGCACCTTTGGCCAGGACAGCATCTATCTGGTGGACTCCGGCGCCCAGTATCTGGACGGCACCACCGACATCACCCGCACCATCAAGGTGGGTGAGCTGACCGACGAACACAAGGCGATGTTCACCCGGGTACTGCAGGGTCACATCGCGCTGGATCAGGCCCGCTTCCCGCGCGGCACCGCCGGTATCCAGCTCGACGTGCTGGCCCGCCAGCCGCTGTGGCAGGCCGGTTACAACTACGACCACGGTACCGGCCACGGCGTCGGTCACTTCCTCAGCGTGCACGAAGGTCCGCAGCGCATCGCCCCCAAGGGCAGCCTGGTGGCCCTGCAGCCGGGCATGGTGCTCTCCAACGAACCCGGCTACTACCGGGAAGATGCCTTCGGCATCCGTTGCGAGAACCTGGTGGTGGTCACCGAGCAGGAGCAGATCGGCGAGCTGCCGATGCTGGGCTTCGAGCGGCTGACCTATGTACCGTTCGATACCCGCCTCATCGATCGCAGCCTGCTGAGCCCGGCCGAGTTCCGCTGGATCAACGAGTATCACGCCGAGGTCTACCGCCGCCTGAGCCCGCTGCTGGAGGGCGAGGATCTCGCCTGGCTGGAGCAGGCAACCAGCCTCATCTAAGCGCAGACAACGCTGCTTGTCTGATGAAACAGGGCCCGCGGGCCCTGTTTTTTTGCCTGCCGGTTTGACCTGTATCAAGACCCCGTCGCCCCAGGTCCGGACAATGCCCTGCATGACGACCCATCACTCCCACCCCGCGCGCCCGGCCCGTGCCGACAAGGCGCCCGTGCATCCCAGGCTCAAGCGGGAGCAGCAGACGGTCAGCGCCATGATCCGCCTCTACTGCGACCATCATCATCAGGACCCCGCCTGCCGGCACTGCCAGCAGTTGCAGGAGTTCGCCCACCAGCGGCTGCGCCGCTGCCGCTATGGTCATGGCCACAAGCCCACCTGTGCCAACTGCCACATCCACTGCTATGCCCCGGCCATGCGCAAGCAGATCCAGCTGGTGATGAAGTGGAGCGGCCCGCGCATGCTGTGGCATCACCCCTGGCTGGCCCTTCGCCACCTGCTGGACAGCCGTCGCAAGGCCCCCAAACGACCGGGCAGCCGTCCCCTGCCGCCCTGAATCGGGGCTGCCCTGCCGCTCAGCGCCTCAGACCCGCTTGCATCAGTCCGGCGGGCCCACTACCCTGTGGCTCCTTTTTGACTGCCGCCCGGCAGCACGTACGACACCACAGGAGCCCGGATGCACCAGCCCCCCGTTTTGAGAGTGGCGCGCCACACCGACATGCACGCCATCTGGCAGATCGACGTCAATGTATTCGGGGAGGATGTCTATCCCGGCTTCTTCTTCCGCCAGGCCATGGATCTGTGGCCCGAGCTGCTGCTGGTGGCCGAGCTGGACGGCAAGCTGCTGGGCTATGCCTTGGGCGGACTGGGACAGGATCGGTCGCAGGGCTGGCTGCTCTCCTTGGCGGTGCTGCCGGAGGCGCGCGGCTTCGGCCTGGCCGAACGCATGATGCTGCAGGTGGAGCAGTCACTGCTGACACTGGGGATCGAGCGGGTCAGACTAACGGTGGATCCGGCCAATCCGGCTCAGCGCCTCTACTTTCGACTCGGTTATCAACAGCTGGCCGAGGAGCGTGACTATTTCGGCCCGGGCGAGGATCGCCTGCTGCTGGAAAAACGGCTCGGCTGAACTGGCAGTGACGGGGTTTGCGGGGCCCAGGCCTTATAATTGGTTACACTTTGCTGGTTTCATGCTCAATCCGGTTGGCGTAGAGTTGAATCACTGACCGAACAAACCAGATTAGATGCCAGCCCAGGAGGCCCATCATGTTGAAACGCATTACCCTCATCGCCCTGTTGGCCACCACCACCGCCACCACCCTCAGCGGCTGTGCCAACAGCGACGTCTACTCCGGTGACGTCTACACCAAGGATCGCGCCAAGCAGGTGCAGACCGTCAGCTACGGCACCATCCTCTCCACTCGCCCGGTCAAGATCCAGGCCGATGAGAACTCGCTGATCGGCACCATCGGCGGTGCCGTGGTCGGCGGCCTGCTTGGCAGCACCATTGGCGGCGGGCGCGGCAGCGACATCGCCGCAGCCGGTGGCGCCATCGCGGGTGCGGCAGCGGGCAAAGCAGCCGGTGACAAGCTCAACCAGGTGGACGGTGTCGAACTCGAGATCAAGAAAGAAAACGGCGAATCCATCGTGGTGGTGCAAAAGGCCAGCCCCACCTTCGTACCGGGCGCCCGGGTACGCATGACTCAGGGCAACGGCACCATCAACGTGGCCGTGGTCAACTAAGCCCTCGGAACCCTCCGCCCATGAAAAAGCCCTCGCACTGCGAGGGCTTTTTTTATTGCCATGTCGGCCGGGAATTACTGACGGATCAGCCGGAAGATGGCGTAACCAGGGTGCTGGGCGTCATCCATCGGCAGGGTGGACTTGTACTCCAGATCCGCACCGGCCAGCTGCTTGGCCTCCTCACGGGGCGAGGAGTAGAGCCGCACGTCCACGTTGGCCGGCAGGGCCTTCATGTGCCAGTTGTTGTTGGCCGCCGGGCTGAAGCCGGCCGGGTTGTCGGCAGACTGGGCCTTCAGGTACTGGGCGATGATCTCGCGCGTCTCGAAGGGGTCTTCATGCACTATGTTGCTGCCGTCGATGCCCGGGAAGTGGCCGCCGCCGCTGGCGCGGTAGTTGTTGGTCACCACGTAGAACTTCTGGGCCGGATCGATGGGCTGGCCGTTGAAGGTGAGGCTGCTGATGCGCTGGCCGTCGCTGACCTTGGCCCCTTCCTTGTTGTAACGGGCCGGCTGGGTGATATCCACCTCGTAGTTGACCCCGTCGATCACGTCGAAGTTGTAGGTGGGGAACTTCTCGTTCACCAGCCACTGCACCTCGGTCTTGCCGGTGTCGATCTGGTTGAACTGGCCGGCACTCATCTCCAGCCACTCTTTGACGGTGGCCCCGTTCACCTCGACCACCTGCAGGGTGTTCGGATAGATGTAGAGGTCGGAGACGTTGCGCAGGGAGATGTCACCCTGAGCCACATAGGTGAAGTCATTGATGCCGTTACGACCGCCACGGAACGGGGCCGCCACCGACAGGATGGGGTAGGACTCCTTGAGCAGACCATCTTTTTGCAACTGCTCGGCATGCTTGCGCTGGGCATCGCTCACCAGTTGCACCGAAGGATCATCCTGCACCAGGGCGAAGAAGCTGTGGATGGAGGAGGTGATCTTGCCGAGCGGCTCGTCCAGCCACTGGTTGGTGGCGTCGTGGTCGGCCTGCACCAGGTCCACCACCCGTTGATCCACCGCGCTGCCTTCGCTGGAGTCGATCTTGCGCAGGCTGGCCTGGCTCTGTTTCACCTGCCACTTGCCGTCCACCTGCTCCAGCTTGAGGTCGATGATGCCGAGGTGGTTGCCCCAGTAACCCGGCATCACGGTCGGAATGCCGCTCAGGGTGCCGGCCTTGTTGTCCACCTCCGGCAGATCCGGGAAGTCACCCGGGAAGTTCTTGTGGGCGTGGCCCAGCATCAGGGCATCCACCCCTTTCACCTTGGCCAGGTGCCAGGCGGAGTTCTCCATCATGGCCTCGTAGCTGCTGGCGTTGATGCCGGTGTGGGCCACCACTACCACGATATCGGCGCCCTTGGCGCGCAGCTCGGGCACATAGTGGTTGGCGGTCTCGACCATGTCGGCCACCACCACCTTGCCTTCCAGATGGCGCTTGTCCCACTGCAGCACCTGCGGCGGGGTCAGCCCCAGGATGCCGACCTTGACGGTCTGCAACTGGCCCTTGTCATCCTTCACCTTGCGCTCCAGCAGCAGGTAGGGGGTGAACTTGTTGCCGCTCCAGTCTATTTGCCCCTTGGCATCGCGCTTGAAGGCGCCCGCCTCGAACACGTTGGCGTTCACATAGGGGAACTTGGCTCCCTGCAGGGTCTTGGTGAGGTAATCCAGCCCGTAGTTGAATTCGTGGTTGCCCAGGTTGCCGGCATCGTAGCCGAGCTCGTTCATCGCCTTGAACACCGGGTGAGCCTGCTTGTCGAGGTAACCGGCACCGGACTGCTCGAAGATGTAGTCCGCCAGCGGCGTGCCCTGGATCAGGTCGCCGTTGTCGAGCAGCAGGTTGTTGGGGTTTTCGGCGCGGGCCGCGCGGATCAGCAGCGCGGTGCGGGAGAGGCCAAACTTGCGATCTTCCTTGTTCTGGTAGTAGTCGTAGCCCAGCACGTTGGAGTGGATATCGGAGGTCTGGATCAGACGCAGGGCAACCTCACCCGGTTGCGCCTTGCTGTCGTTTTCATTGCTACAGGCAGATAACAGCACGATGGCTGCAATAGCACCCAGCTTCATGGTTTTATTCACTGTCTTGTCCCTTTTATTATGAGTGTCGCTTTACCAGCGACGGGAATTTAACAGACGAATATGTCAGCGCATGAAGCCGGGATTAATTTTTATGAGGTGCGGCACAAAAATAGCCTTATGACGCCAGCAGAGCCCCGCTCGCCAGCTGCAACGCCAGCCCCAGCATGATGAAACCAACAATAGTATCAATAGCTTGCTGAACCCTGCCGCGCGCGAGCCAGGGCGAGAGGGCGGCCGCCCCGAACGCCAGGCTGTAGAACCAGACCAGTGAGGCCAGCATGGCCCCCGCCGCAAAGGCCGGCCGCAACTCTTCGGCAAACTGGCTGCCGAAGGAGCCGAGCAACATCAGGGTATCCAGGTAGACGTGGGGGTTGAGCAGGGTCACCCCGAGGGTCATGGCCAGCACGCTCTTGACTCCCATCAACTGGGGCGAGTCCGCCAGCTTGGCTCCCTGCCCGCGCCAGGCACTGCGCAGGGAACGGATACCGAACCAGCCGAGAAACAGCACGCCGCCCCAGGTCAACAGGGCCAGGCCGATCGGGCTGGCCGCCAGCAGGTTGGCCCCGCCAAACACCCCGATGCCGATCAGCACGAGATCGCACAGGCAGCAGAGGGTCGCCGTCAGCAGGTGGTGATTGCGGTGGATGCCCCGACTCAGCACGAAGGCATTCTGGGCACCGATGGGAATGATCATGGCAAGGCCGAGGGTGAAGCCTTGCAGGGTGGTAGCAAACATGGATGAACCGTCCAGCAGAGTGATTGGACGGCACTATAAGGGGGGCAGTTCTATTTAGAGAAATTCATTGATCTGCTGAGCCATTGGTTTTGCTAATGACTGCAGGGCAGGCATAACCCCTTCGGGGCAGAAGGGCCGCCATTCGGCCATGACTGTCAATTGCAGGATCTGACAATTGTTAGCCAATCACTCTGCCCCGAGAATCATCGGGTTTTATTGCATCAGCTTGGGGAAGTTGGTGACCACGACCTGCTCGAGATTGGGCAGCAAAATGCCACTGCTCACCCCCTTGGCGATGGCCTGGTAGCGATTCATCGACCCCGTTTTACGGGTGACCTGATTGAGGTGGTAGTTCACGGTTCGCTCCGTGATCCCCAGGATGCAGGCGATTTCACCCGACGTTTTCCCTTCACTGGCCCAGAACAGGCATTCGGTCTCCCGGTCAGTCAGGGCCTCCTGAGGGTCATCTTCCCGCAGACTGACCCGCACAATCCGGATCGCCGCCTCGAAGATGTAGTTGGACATCCAGGAGAGGATGGGCGAGGACTCCAGCAGCAGATCGCTCGATGCCCGCTCGGCGGTGATGAACGACAGTATGCCGTTCTCCCCTGCCGCACCGTGCAACGGGAACGAAATTCCGTTGCGCAGCCCGAACTCCGCCGCCAACCCCATCACGTCAAGACTGCCCTCTTGCAGAAAACGCGCCCGCTCATCCAGCCGGTTCCAGTAAATGGGCAAGGTCTGCTTGCGGGCCAATTGAATGATGGGATCACAGGCCAGCATATGGTTGGCCGTGTAGGCCTGCACCCAGGAGTCTGGGCACTGGTTGAACAGCACCACCTTGGGTCTTTGCATCGACATGGGAATGATCAGCGCAAACCGGTAGTAGTCGTAACCCATACCGAGCGTGAACCGACCGATCAACTCGGCCAAACGATCCCCGTCCGTTACCGAAGTGAAATGTTCGAGGTACTCAAGCAGTTGGTCTTGTTTCATATGCTAGCCCCCCTGGCCAGGGCCTCGATTATAGCGCCGAACACTGAAATGGAGACATCTGAATGCTTGTTTTCAAAGGAAAATTAAAAGAACACCCCAGATGGGAGGTAGAAAACGAGCTTTATCGCTTTCGCAATCGCGTCTTCTCCGATCGCCTCGGCTGGGATGTGGAATCCCACCGTGGTCTGGAGCAGGACAGTTTCGATACCCCTGACACCCACTGGGTGCTGATCGAAGACGAGGAAGGCCTGTGCGGCTGCATCCGTCTGCTCAGCTGTGCCCAGGATTACATGCTGCCCAGCATCTTCCCCACCGCCCTCGCCGGTGAAGCCCCGCCGCGCAGCAACGACGTGTGGGAGCTGACCCGCCTCGCCATCGATGCCGAACGGGCTCCCCGGCTCGGCAACGGCATCAGCGAACTGACCTGCATCATCTTCCGCGAGGTCTATGCCTTCGCCAAGGCGCAGGGGATCCGCGAGCTGGTTGCCGTGGTCAGCCTGCCGGTAGAGCGGATCTTCCGCCGCCTCGGTCTGCCCATCGAACGGCTCGGTCACCGCCAGGCGGTGGATCTGGGCGCCGTGCGCGGGGTCGGGATCCGCTTCCATCTGGACGAGCGCTTCGCCCGTGCCGTCGGCCAGCCCTTGCAGGGTGCCTATGACGAGGCGCGCGAACTGGTCACCGAATAAAGACGACGCAAAAAAATCCCGGGGTAAGACCCGGGATTAAAAGTTCTCGCTATGGCCCGTTTCCACCCCATGCAAAAACGGACGCAAAAGAGTATCTCCTGAATACCTTTTGACCACCACTGTCACATCTCACAGTGACAAACCCGCTTTGACCCCACAGCCCTTGTCACGCCTGGTCTGCCGACATTTTCAGCGATCCCCGGTTGTTCTCCCGCCACCACTTGAGTAGCATCCCTTCTCAATTCCCTCTGTTGATAAGGCGTGCTGATGAAGGCGTTGGATTACAAGCTGCTGCTGGCGCTGGATGCGGTGATGCAGGAGCAGAACTTCGAGCGGGCCGCCCAGCGCCTGCACATCACCCAGTCCGCCATCTCCCAGCGCATCAAGCAGCTGGAGCAGCAGTTTGCCGAACCGCTGCTGATTCGCGGCCAGCCGCTGCAGGCCACCGCGCTCGGGCAGAAGCTGCTGGCCCACTACCGTCAGGTGCGCCAGCTGGAGCTGGAGCTGGCCGGCGAACTCTCCCCCGCCGAGCCGCAGGCGCCGATCCGGGTCAGCATCGCCGTCAACGCCGACAGCCTGGCTACCTGGTTTCTGCCGGCCCTGGCACCGCTGCTGGAGCAGCACCCCATCGAGCTCAACCTGCTGGTGGATGACGAGAGCCGCACCCTGGATCGGGTACGCGAGGGGCAGGCGTTCGGCGCCGTCAGCCTGCACGGCCAGCCGCTGGCCGGCTGCTGCGTCGACGAGCTCGGCGAGATGCGCTATCTGCTCACCGCCAGCCCCGCCTTCGTTGCCCGCCACTTCCCGCAGGGGCTGACCCTGGCTGCGCTGGCCCAGGCGCCGGCGGTGGCCTTCGATCAGCGCGACGACATGCACGTCAGCTACATGGCCCGCCACTTCGGGCTGGAGCCCGGCGGCTACCCCTGCCACACGGTGCGCTCGTCCGAGGCCTTCGTCGCCATGGCCGAACAGGGACTGGCCTGCTGCCTGATCCCGGAATTGCAGATCCGCCGCCAGCTGGCGGAAGGCAGTCTGCTCGATCTCAGCCCGGACCAGCATCTGGTCGAGCGGCTCTACTGGCACCGCTGGGTGCTGGAACGGGGGTTGCACAAACAGATATCCCAGCGCCTGATCGAGCAGGGTCGTCGGGCACTGCAACCCGGCTGAACCGGCCATTCACCTTGGCTTTGGAGGGGTAAAAACGTATAGTGCTGGGCGATCCGTCATCAGGTCTCCACCCAGGTTTTCCACTTCAGGTTCCTCACTTATGTTCCAAGACAATCCGCTGCTGGCCCAGCTCAAGCAACAAATCCGCGAAAACATCCCCAAGAAAGAGGGTGTGATCCGCGCCTCCGATCGGGGCTTCGGCTTCCTGGAGGTCGATGAGAAGACCAGCTATTTCGTGCCGCCTCCCTACATGAAGAAGGTGATGCACGGTGACCGGGTGAGCGCCCTGATCCGCACCGAAAAAGAGAAGGAAGTGGCCGAGCCGGATGCCCTGCTGGAGCAGTCCGTCACCCGTTTCGTGGCCCGCGTCAAGATGTTCCGCGACCGCCTCAACGTGGTCGCCGATCACCCGCTGATCAAGGACGCCATCAAGGCCCGCGTCAAGAAGGGGCTGGACGAGAAAGAGTTCAAGGAAGGGGACTGGGTGGTTGCCACCCTCAAGCGTCACGCCCTGGTGGACGGCAACTTCTCCGCCGAGATCACCCAGAAGATCGCCGCCCAGGAAGATCACAACGTGCCCTGGTGGGTGGTGCTGGCGCGCCACAACCTGGCCCAGGTCGAGCCGGCGGATCTGCCGGAGTGGAAGGTGATCGAAGAGGAAGAGCTGCCCCGCACCGATCTGACCGCGACCCCTTTCTTCACCATCGACGGCGCCAAGACCAAGGACATGGACGATGCCCTGGCCATCCGCAAGCTGGACAACGGCTGGGAGCTGCTGGTCGCCATTGCCGACCCGACCGCCTATGTGGCCGAAGGGAGCGAGCTGGACAAGGAGGCCGCCCAGCGCGCCTTCACCGTCTACATGCCGGGTCGCAACGTGCCCATGATCCCGCGCACCCTCTCCGACGAGCTCTGCTCCCTGAAAGAGGGCGAGGAGCGCAACACCCTGTGCGCCCGCCTGCTGATCGCCGAGGATGGCCTGCTGCTGGAGGAGACCGAGTTCTTCGCCGCCCGCATCTGCTCCCACGCCCGCCTCAACTATGACGACGTTTCCGATTGGGCCGAACACGGCAAGCAGCTGGATATCGACGCCGGCGTGCTGGCCCAGCTGCCGCTGATGAAGGCGATGACCGAGGCGCGCATCAAGTGGCGCACCGAACACGCCCTGGTGTTCCCGGACCGCCCCGACTACGACTTCGAGCTGGGCGAGAACGGCGCTGTGCTGGCCATCCACGTCGAGCCGCGCCGCATCGCCAACCGCATGGTGGAAGAGTCGATGATCGCCGCCAACATCTGCGCCGGCCGCGTGCTGGGCAAGAGCGTCGGCTACGGCATCTTCAACGTCCACACCGGCTTTGACGAGGAGTCCCTCGACGGCGCCATCGACCTGCTCAAAAGCGCCGAGGCCCCGTTCGAGAAAGAAGAGATCGCCAGCCTATCCGGCTTCTGCGCCCTGCGCCGCTGGATCGACAGCCTGGACACCCGCTGGCTGGACGGCAAGATCCGCCGCTTCCAGAGCTATGCGCTGATGTCCGCCGAACCGGGCGCCCACTACGGCCTGGGGCTGGATGCCTACGCCACCTGGACCTCACCGATCCGCAAGTACGGCGACATGGTCAACCATCGCCTGCTCAAGGCCGTCATCGCCGGCAAGACCCCGGGTGAGCGCCCGAGCCTGGAGCTCACCGAGCACCTGACCGCCTGCCGCCGCCTGCACCGCATGGTGGAGCGTGACATCGGCGACTGGCTCTATGTCCGCTACCTCAAGGCCGATGCCGGCACCGACAAGGTGTTCAACGCCGAGATCATCGACGTGATGCGCGCCGGCCTCAAGCTGCGTCTGCGCGAGAACGGTGCCGTGGTGTTCATGCCCGCCCGCCATATCCTCGACAACAAGGATCGGCTGGAGTGCAACTGGGACAACGGCCGCGTCTATCTGGACAAGACCGAGGTGGTCTACGAGCTCGGCCAGATCATCGAGGTCAAGCTGACCGAAGCGGTGGAAGAGACCCGCTCCCTCATCGCCAAGCCGGCGGTGGAGCTGGTACCTGGCCCGGCGCCGGTCGCCCCCATCAGCGAGGCCGATGCCGCGCCTGCTGACGAGGCGCCCAAGGCCGAATAAACCAGGCCCCCTCACCTTGTAAAAAGCCCGCACTCTGCGGGCTTTTTTATTGGACCATGCCACCCGCCGAGTCCGGTGATCACTTTTTGTACGCTCCGAGCTTGCCAGTTGCTCGTTACGGGCATAGAGTGAACCCACAAATGAACGAACGTTCGCTCATGGTAAATTTTCAGGCAAGAGGCATCCCCATGACCACCAACAACCTGCGGCTGGAGCAGCGGCGCGAGCAGATCATCCAGGCGGCGCTCGGCTGCTTCATCGAGCGAGGCTTCCACCAGACCGGCATGCGCGACATCGCCGCCGCCGCCGGGGTGAGCCTCGGCAACCTCTACAACCACTTCGCCCGCAAGGAGGAGCTGATCGCCCTGATCGCCTCGCTGGAGGCGGCCGAGCTGCAACCCCTGCTGGATGAGCTGGTCCAGGGGCCGGCCCGGGCGGCGCTGGCCCGCTTCGCCGCCGGCTACCTCGCCTGGTCGCTGGCCCCGGAGAACCTGCTGCTCGGCACCGAGATCCTGGCCGAGCTGACCCGCCATCCGGAGATGGCAGCCACCTTCGCCAGCAACCAGCGCCAGCTGTGCGATGCCCTGGCAGCGACGGTGCACCGTGGCCAGCAGGCGGGGGAGCTGGCCGCACATCTGCTGCCGGATCTCACCGCCCAGCTGTTGCTGGACGCACTGGAGGGGCAGGCGGTGCGCCACGCCCTGGCCCTGCATCCAGAGCAGGCACCGGTAGAGCAAAGGTTGCCATTCCTGCTGGACCAGCTGCTCGGCCCGGCCCGCTGATCACCCCAAGGAGTCACCACCATGACGACACCGCACAATCGACTGGAAGGACTGGATCTGGCCCGCGCCATGGCGCTTATCGGCATGGTGCTGGTGAACTTTCGCATCGCCATGGGGGTATTGGCGGGGGGGCAGACCTGGCTCAAACCCCTGCTGGATGCACTGGAGGGGCGCTCCGCCGCCAGCTTCGTGGTGCTGGCCGGCATCGGGCTGGGGCTGTCGACCCGCAAGCTGGCGTGGTCGGCGGCCATGAGCCACACCGCCAGGCGGGCCCTGTTCCTGCTGATCGTGGGGCTGCTCAACTACCTGGTGTTTCCGGCCGACATCATCCACTACTACGCCGTCTACTTTCTGCTGGGGGCCTGCTGTCTCCGGCTTTCCTCCCCCTGGCTGCTGGCCCTGATCCCGCTGCTGGCGGCAAGCTTCGTCGGCCTGCTGTTCCTGCTCGATTACGATCGGGGCTGGCAGTGGCACAGCTTCAGCTATCCCGAGTTCTGGACCCTGGCCGGCTTCATCCGCAATCTGCTGTTCAACGGCTGGCACCCCGTGGTGCCCTGGCTGGGCTTTCTGCTCTACGGCCTCTGGCTGAGCCGCCAATCTCTGGCCAATCCGGTCACCCAGCGCTGGCTGCTGGCCGGCGGGGTGAGTGCCATGGCGCTGGCCAAGGGGCTGTCGCTCTGGTTGCCGACCCTCTTGCCGAACCCCGAGCTGGCGCCACTGCTGGCGACCCAGCCCATTCCCCCGGCGCCGCTCTACCTGCTGTTCGGCATGGGTGCGGCCAGTACCCTGATCGCCCTCTGCCTCTGGCTGGGACGCGCCCTGCCCGAAGCCCGCTGGTGGCGAGTGTGGCTGCCGGTCGGCCGGCAGACCCTGACCCTCTATCTGGCCCACATCATGTTCGGCATGGGAGTACTGGAGGCGATCGGCTGGCTGCAGGGGCAGGATCTGCCCGAGGTGGTGCTGGCCGCCAGCCTCTTCGCCCTGGCGGCGCTGCTGTTTGCCAATCTATGGAGTCTGCGCTTCGAGCGAGGCCCTCTGGAGTGGCTGATGCGTCGGCTCTGCGGCTGAAGAACATCATGAAAAACTGAAAGTGGGTTACAAAATAATTGATTCATTGGTTACTTGAATATGGATTTAACCAATCCATCGTCATCACCCTCAGTTTTCAGGTCAGGCGAATTGCTCCAATTGAATACAAATAATGAAAGTGAGAAATAGATCACATTGACATCAGGTTTGCGCAAACATCAAAGAGTGATTTGCATCACATAAAAACGATGCTGGCGGCAACAAAGATCGAAATGTAGCCGAAATACAGAGAGTGAATGTGATCGACATCACCATGAAGGGAGGGGGGAGGTCGGGGTATTTGAGAACTGCGTCACAAGACACCCCGTTTTCAGCCTAATTTGATCACAAGCTGGTAGATTGAAGTTGCTTAGACGACAGGGATGGCGGTTCGGCAAAACCGGCCAGCCCGACTACCACTTTTAATCAAACAGGCTTAAAACGGGGTCCCGACATGTTATCACCGGATACCAAAGTCAAGATACAGAATTTTGGACGCTTCCTGTCCAATATGGTCATGCCCAACATAGGCGCCTTCATCGCCTGGGGCTTTATTACCGCCCTCTTCATCCCCACCGGCTGGCTGCCGAGCGAAACCTTGGCCAAGCTGGTCGGCCCCATGATCACCTATCTGCTGCCGCTGCTGATTGGCTATACCGGCGGCAAGCTGATGGGCGGTGAGCGCGGCGGCGTGGTCGGTGCCATCACCACCATGGGCGTCATCGTGGGGACCGACATTCCCATGTTCATGGGTGCCATGATGGTCGGCCCGCTCGGTGGCTGGGCCATCAAGCGTTTCGACAAGGCGATGGAAGGTCGCGTCAAGAGCGGCTTCGAGATGCTGGTCAACAACTTCTCCGCCGGCCTCATCGGCATGCTGCTGGCGATCCTCGCCTTCTTCGTGATCGGCCCCTTCGTCAAGGTGCTCTCCGGCGTACTGGCCGGTGGCGTCGGCTTCCTGGTGGACAACAACCTGCTGCCGCTCACCTCCATCTTCGTCGAGCCGGCCAAGATCCTGTTCCTCAACAACGCCATCAACCACGGCATCTTCTCGCCGCTGGGGATCCAGCAAGCCACCGAGCACGGCCGCTCCATCTTCTTCCTGATCGAAGCGAACCCGGGCCCGGGCATGGGCGTGCTGCTGGCCTACATGGTGTTCGGTCGCGGCGCCGCCAAGCAGTCCGCTGCCGGTGCCTCCATCATTCACTTCTTCGGCGGCATCCACGAGATCTACTTCCCGTATGTACTGATGAACCCGCGCCTGATCCTGGCGGTGATCGCCGGCGGCATGACCGGGGTGTTCACCCTGACCCTGTTCAACGCAGGTCTGGTCTCCCCCGCCTCACCGGGTTCCATCTTCGCCGTGCTGTTGATGACACCGAAAGCCTCCCTGATCGGGGTTGCTCTCTCCATCATCTGCTCGACCCTGGTCTCCTTCCTGGTCGCCGCCGTGTTCGTGCGTGCCCAGCAGCCGGAAGCCGACGAGGCCGATGCCCTCGGTGAAGCCACCCGCAAGATGAAAGCCATGAAGGGTGCCAAGCCCGAGACCGCAGCGGCCAAGAAGCCGGGCGGTGAACTGATGGCAGTGCGCAACATCGTGGTCGCCTGCGATGCGGGCATGGGCTCCAGCGCCATGGGCGCCGGCCTGCTGCGCAAGCGGGTGCAGGCCGCCGGCCTCGACATCAGCGTCACCAACCGCGCCATCGATCAGCTCGACGATCAGGTGGACTGGGTCATCACCCACAAGGATCTGACCGCGCGGGCCCGTCGCCATGCGCCGCACGCCTACCACATCTCGCTCACCAACTTCCTCGACAACGGTCTCTATCAGGAGCTGGTACAGAGCCTGACCCAGGCCGCCAACGATGACGTTGCCAACCCGCAACTGCTGGTGGCCGCCAACGACGACAGCTACGAGCCGCAGACCGCTGAAGTGTTCACCCTGAGCCGTCATGACGTGCACCTGGGGCTCAAGGCCGACAACAAGGAGGCCGCCATCCGGGCTGCCGGCAAGCTGCTGGCGGAGCGGGGCTACGTGGCGCCCGACTACGTCAACGCCATGCTGGAGCGCGAACAGCTGGTCTCCACCTACCTCGGCGAATCCATCGCCGTGCCGCACGGCACCATCGCCGCCAAGGAGTTTGTGAAGCGCACCGGCATCGTCATCTGCCAATACCCGGCCGGGGTTGCCTTCGGCGAGGCGGCCGATGAAGTGGCGCGGCTGGTGATCGGCATCGCCGCCCGCAACGACGAACACATGCAGGTGATAACCCGCCTGACCAATGCACTGGACGAACCCGGCCTCATCGACCGGCTGGCCAGCACCCAGGATCCCCAGGAATTCCTGGATCTGCTGGGTGCCGAACAGGCTGCCTGATCGTCCTTCACCGTCTTTGGTTCAAGAGGTTAATATCATGAAAACATTGCATTTTGGTGCCGGCAACATCGGTCGCGGCTTCATCGGCAAACTGCTGGCTGACGCCAGCCACCAGGTCACTTTCGCCGACGTCAACGAGACCCTGATCGACCAGCTCAACCACCGCCAGGAGTACAAGGTGCACGTGGTGGGAGCGGATCAGAAGCTGGACGTGGTGCGCAACGTGGCGGCGGTGAGCTCCGCCGGCCACGAGGTGATCGCCCGCATCATCACCGCCGATCTGGTCACCACCGCGGTCGGTCCCAACATTCTGGACAAGATTGCCAGCACCCTGGCCAAGGGGCTGCAGGCCCGCTTCGATGCCGGCAACCTGACGCCGCTCAACGTCATCGCCTGCGAGAACATGGTGCGCGGCACCAGCCATCTCAAGCAGGAGGTACTCAAGTACCTGCCGGTCGCGTATCATGCCACCCTCGATGCCTGCATCGGCTTCGTCGACTCGGCGGTGGACCGCATCGTCCCGCCGGCGGCGGCCAACGATGATCCGCTGGAAGTGACGGTGGAGAGCTTCAGCGAGTGGATCGTCGATCAGACCCAGTTCAAGGGGGAGCTGCCGCAGGTGGCGGGCATGGAGCCCACCGACAACCTGATGGCCTTCGTCGAGCGCAAGCTGTTCACCCTCAACACCGGCCACATCGTCACCGCCTACCTCGGCAAGCTGAGGGGCTATCGCACCATCCGCGAGGCGATCGAAGATCCGCTGATCCGCAGCAAGGTGCGCCGCGCCATGGAGGAGAGCGGCGCCGTGCTGGTACAACGCTACGGTTTCGACCCGCGCCTGCACGCCGCCTACATCGAGAAGATCCTGGCCCGTTTCGCCAACCCCTATCTGGTGGACGAGATTGACCGGGTCGGCCGTCAGCCGCTGCGCAAGCTGGCGGCGGGGGATCGGCTGGTGAAGCCGCTGCTCGGCACCCTGGAGTACGGCCTGCCGAGCGATCACCTGCAGGAGGGGATCGCCGCGGCGCTGCACTATCGCAACGCCGATGACCCGCAGGCAGTGGAACTGCAACAGCTGCTGGCGGAGCTGGGCCCGGCCCAGGCTCTGGCGCGCATCACCGGCCTGGCTGCCGACAGCGACATCGTCAGCGCCATCGTCACCCGTTATGGCAATTTGAAGTGACCTGATGAGGCGCCGTCGCCGCCGGCCCACCCGGGCCGGCCACCAAAGCGCCTCATACGATAAAAACCGGGAGAGAGGCCCACTCTCTCCCTGTCAGCTGGACCCAATGCACTTATGACCACACACCAGGAAGATGAAGTACTGGAGCGACTGAACGAGCAGGATGGCCCTCGCGGCTTCTTTCTCGAGGTCGTGACCATCCTGGAAGAGGCGGTCGACTCCCTGATGCGACGCGCGTTCCGTCAGGAAGAGTATGCCGTCAAATACGCCATCGAACCCCTGCTCAACCAGAGCGGCCCTCTCGGCCAGCTGGAGGTGCGCCTCAAGCTCATCTTCGCCCTCGGCCTCATCTCTCTCGAACGCTATCAGGATCTCGAGGCTTACCTGAAGATCCGCGATTTTCTGGTGCGCGACCCCAAGGATTACCGCTTCAGCGACAAACCGATCCGCGATCTGCTGGCACGTCTGCACGGCGTCAGCCAGGGCGGCATGATGCCGCAGGAAGCCCCCGCCAACGAGGAGGACTGGCCCTTCTACCAGATGCAGCTGAACCGGCTCGATCAGGTGGTGCGCTCGGCGCTGGTGCTGGCGGTGGCCGACTGCGTCACCGAACTCCACAAAGAGAGCCCCATCTAATCCAGCTGGTGGCCGCAGCCAGCGGCCACACCCCGCCCCTCTCCCGCGGCCATGCCCCCGTGACGCCCGCTGTCGCGCGAGCCGCTTCCCCCCTTGTTCCCGCCTACGGCTGGTGTCAATCTGACCATCTTCCCCACTACACTTCCTCCAGGTTCATCGCCTTAATCGAGGTCTGCATGATTGCTCTCTCCCTGGCCGGGATCGCCCTGGTCTCAGTGCTGGCCCAGTGGCTGGCCTGGTCGCTGCGGGTGCCCGCCATCCTGTTTCTGCTGCTCACCGGCCTGCTGCTGGGCCCGGTCAGCGGCCTGCTCGACCCCGACGCCCTGCTCGGCGACCTGCTGTTTCCGCTGGTCTCCCTGTCGGTCGCCATCATCCTGTTCGAGGGGGCGCTCACCCTGCACCTGGCCGAGCTCAAGGGGATCGGCAAGGTGGTGCGCAACCTCTGCTCGGTGGGCATGCTGGCCAGTTTCGCCGTCATCGGCAGCGCCGGTTACTTCCTGCTGGGGCTGGACTGGCGGGTCGCCATGGTGCTCGGCGCCGTGCTGGTGGTGACGGGCCCCACCGTGGTCGCCCCCATGCTCAACGTGATCCGCCCGACCCGGGAGGTAGACCGCATCCTGCGCTGGGAAGGGATCGTCATCGATCCCATCGGCGCCCTGTTTGCGGTACTGGTGTTCGAGGCGGTGCGCCTCGGCAGTCAGGGGGATCTCATCGGTCACACCCTGCTGGCGCTGGCCAAGACGGTGGGGGTGGGCTCGCTCATCGGGGTCGGTGCCGGTTGGCTCACCACCCTGCTGATCCGCAAGGACTGGCTGCCGGTCAGCCTGCACAAGTTCGGGGTGCTAGCGCTGGTGCTGGTCACCTTCAGCCTCTCCAACTGGCTCAGCCACGAATCCGGCCTGCTGGCGGTCACCGTGTTCGGCATCTGGCTCGCCAATCAGGAGGGGCTGGATCTGGAGGAGGTGCTGGCCTTCAAGGAGGATCTCGCCGTCATCCTCATCTCCTCCCTGTTCATCCTGCTGGCGGCCCGCCTCGATCTGGCCCAGCTCTGGCAGCTCGGCCCCATGGTGCTGGCGCTGCTGTGCGTGGTGCAGTTTGTGGCACGCCCGCTCTGCATCCTGGTCTCCACCTGGGGATCGGATCTCTCCTGGCGGGCCCGCGCCCTGCTCGGCTGGATTGCGCCGCGCGGCATAGTGGCGGCGGCGGTCAGCGCCTCGTTCGCCATCAGCCTGCACCAAGCCGGCATTCCCGATGCCGACAAGCTGGTGCCGCTGGTATTTGCGGTGATCATCTCCACCGTGGTGCTGCAGAGCCTCACCTCGGCGCCGCTGGCCGGTCTGCTCAAGATGCGCCAGAGCGCCCCCAACACCTGGCTCATCATCGGGGCCAACTCGGTGGCGCGGGCCATCGGCCGGGCACTGGCGGATCAGGGGGTGCCGGTCCAGCTCTGCGATCCGGCCTGGGAGTTCTGCCGTCAGGCGCGGATGAGCAACCTGCCCTGCTACTTCGGCAATCCGCAATCCGAACACGCCGAGCTGCACCTGCCGCTCACCAGCATCAGCACAGTGCTCGCGCTCTCCCCCAACCGCCACAACAACGCCCTCGGCGTGCTGCACTTCGCCCACCTCTACGGCGAGGAGAAGGTCTACTCCCTGCGCTCCAGCGAGCAGCACGGCAAGGCCAATCGGGAGAGCGCCACCTTTCGCGCCCGCCAGAACCTGTTCGGTCCCGACATCAACTACGCCCGGTTGAGCGGCCTGCTCAGCCGGGGCGGCCAGATCAAGGCGACCCGGCTGAGCGAAGCGTTCGACTGGGCCCAGTACCAGGAGGCCAACCCGGGCGCCATCCCGCTGTTCGTGCTGGACGGCAAGGGGCGCACCCGCATCGTCACCGGCCCCGTCGAACCGCTGGCCGGGGAGCTGCTGATCGCCCTGCAGCTACCGAAGGAGACGGCCGTCCCATGAACGAGACCCGGCCCAACCCGCTGTTGGCTCCACTGCTGGCACTGCTGCGGCAGGCAAGCGGCAGCTACAAGGTACACGAGCTGCTCGCAGAGCTGCGTCGCCAGGAGGTCATCCCGCCTCTACCGGGGGATGAGCAGTTGCAGCTGTTTCGGCTCAACTTCCTCATCATGAACGCCCTCTACCAGCTGCAGGCCGAGCTTCATGGCGAAGGGTGGTGGCTGGTGATCAGCACCCTGGATATCCGGCTCGAACCGCTCGCTACCCGCGAGGGGGCAAGCGCCCTCGCCCAGGGCGAGGCGCTGCGCAGTTACTACCTCGACTGGCAGGTGTTCTGGCAGACCGACCGGGAGGAGGTGGAGGCGCTGCTCGGCAGCTTCTGGCGGGCCTGTGAGCGAGATGAGCACAGGGCCGAGGCGCTGACCCTGTTCGCCCTGCCGACCGGGGCGCAGCCCGATGCCATCCGCCGCCGCTGGCGGCAGCTGGCGCTGCAACACCACCCGGATCGCGGGGGCGATGCCGACACCTTCATCCGCCTGCGCTGGGCCTGGGAGCACCTCAAATCGGCCAAATGAGCCGGCCGACCCCGACCGCAGCCACTAGACTTGAAGTGGCATCAAGCGTCACGGGAGGATGTCATGACAGTCAGCGAACTTCGCCAGCTCTATCAGCAGCAAGCCTTCAAGGAAGCCGAGATCCTGCAGGACGCCATCCTGCCCGGCTGGATCGTGGAGTTCAGGGGTCAGGACGGCAAGCTGTACGAGATGACCGACACCCTGGGCTGCCCCCGCTACTTCGGCTCGGTCGAGGAGGCCCGCCAGCACGTGCACCTGGTGGCGGATTGCCCGATCCAGGTCGAACACCTCTATCGCTTCTTCGAACGCTGAGGGATCGGCAGGCTCAAAAAAAGGCTCCCGCGGGAGCCTTTTCTCATTCCGGTTGCAGGGGTTCCGCCCCCTTGCCCTCCAGCCGCCTGACCGGCTTTTGCAAGATCAGGTTGGCCGGATAGGTGACCAGATCGCCGTTGTCATCGCGCACCCGCACGTAGAAGAGGCCGATCTCGGTGATGACGCCGGTGACCGAATCATCCTTGTCGAGGATCCGGATCCGGTCGCCAATCTTGTAGGGGAAGGCGAAGAAGATGGTGATGCTGGCGGTGATGTTGGAGAGGATCGACCACTGCGCCACCATGGCGACGCCCAGCACCGCGAAGAAGGAGGAGGCCAGCACCACCAGCCGCGAGAAGTCGAGCCCCCACACCCCGGCCAGGATCAGCAGGGTGGCGCAGCCGAGCAGGAAGTGGAATACGTGCTCCACGTAGAGCACCCGGTTCTCGCTCACCTGCCGGGTCTGGGCCAGCGCCAGCAGGCTCTTGTGAATGAGCCCGCGAATGAGGGTGTGGCCCAGCAGCAACAGCAGGGTCACGCCAAAAGATTCCCATGTCGTCATGTCTGCTCCTTACCACCAGCGCCGATGTTTGAGCCAGACCGCCAGCCCGGTCGCCAGCGCCACCAGGGAGCCACAGAAGATCCAGAAGGCGGTCGGGCTCTCGGCCCCGGGAATGCCCCCCAGGTTGATGCCGAACAGGCCGGTCAGGAAGCTGGCGGGCAGGAACAGCAGCGCCATCACCGACATCTGGTAGGCGCGGCGGTTGGTCGCCTCCGCCATCAGGTTGTTGATCTCGTCTGCCAGCACGGCGGTGCGCGCCACCCCGGCATCCAGATCGTCCAGCCAGCGCCGCAACCGGTCGGCGATGTCCAGCAGACGCCGTCGGTCATCTTCATCCAGCCAGCTGATCTTCTCGTTGGCGAGGCGCGCCACCAGATCCCGCTGCGGCGAGAGGTAGCGGCGGATCATGATGAGCTGCTTGCGGATCAGCGCCAGCCGGCCGTTGGCGGGCAGGTCACGCATCAGCACCATCTCCTCCAGATCCAAGATCTGGTCGTGCAGCTCCTCGACGAACTCCCCGGCCCGGTCGGTCAGGGCATCGCAGATCTCCACCAGCCAGTCAGCCTGGGTATCGGCGCCGCCCCCCAGCTTGAGCTGGTTGAACACGTCCTGTTCCGACAGCAGCGGCCGGCGCCGGCTGCTGATGATGAGATCCGGGGTGATGTAGATGCGCAGCGCCACCATCTCTTCCGGTCTGTGGTCCTTGTTGTGGTTGATGCCGCGCAAGATCAGCAGCACCGTCTCCCCCATCCGCACCAGCTTGGGGCGATTGCTCTGGCCGAGCAGCGACTCGCGCGCCGCATCATTGAGCAGCGGGGTCTGCAGCAGCCAGCGCGCCGCCTCCGGATTGCCGTAGTCCAGATGCAGCCAGCCCGGCTGCTGCGCCGGTATCTCGCTGCCCGTCACCAGTGGCTGCATGCCACCCCTGCCATCCAGGGTCAGGCCATAAATTACGTCACTGGGCACCCGATCCATCTGCTCGTCCTTTTCGCTCATGTGCATCGGCCCAGCTTACACCAAAGCCGGGCCAGACTCAGCCCCGGGGCAGCCGCCCCGCGCCGGCCGTGTTAAGATGCGCCACTCGTTTCAGACACAGGAAGCCCTGCCATGCCCATCTGGGTTGATGCCGATGCCTGCCCCATTCCGGTCAAGGAGATCCTTTACCGCGCCGCCCACCGTGCCCAGGTGGTGACCACGTTAGTGGCCAATCAGGGGCTGCGGGTACCCCCTTCCCCCTTCATCAAGACCCAGCAGGTGGAGAAGGGCTTCGATGTGGCAGATCATGTCATCGCCCAGCAGGTCAAACCCGGCGATCTGGTGATCACCGGCGACATCCCGCTCGCCTCCTGGGTGATCGATGCCGGCGGCGAGGCGCTCAATCCTCGCGGCGAGATCTACACCCGCGAGACCATCAAGGCGCGGCTCGGCATGCGCAACTTCATGGAGGAGCTGCGCTCGGCCGGGGTGCAGACCGGCGGCCCGGCGCCCCTCAACGCGGCCGACAAGCAGCGCTTCGCCAACGCCCTCGACAAGTGGCTGGTCAAAGGCAAGCTGTAAAGAGACCCTAAAGGCGCCCTCTCTGGGCGCTTTTTCGCCGTAACATACTGATTTTCAAAATAACAGCTGACCACAACCATCAGGCTGGTAAGATGCGCCGCCATTTTCCCCATGTCGTAGCCATCATGACCGCCCAAGGGCACCTGCTCTTCTCCGTTACCTGCACCCTGATCGCCCACAAACTCCAGCTGACGCCGGCCCTGGCCGACGCCAGCCTGTGGCACACCATTCCTGCCGCACTGGCCAGCGTCCTGCTGCCGGACCTCGACCACCCCAAGTCGGTGCTGGGGCAACGCCTGCCCTGGATCTCCAAACCCTTGTCGCGGCTGTTCGGCCATCGCGGCTTCACCCACAGCCTGCTGGCGGTGGCCGCCGCCATCTGGGGACTGGATCAGAGCCTGGCTCCCGCCCTGCTGCCCACCGGCGTCAAGGATGCCCTTATCATCGGCTACCTCAGCCACCTGCTGGGAGACTGGCTCACCCCGGCCGGCATTCCGCTGCTGTGGCCCAGCAAGCGCCGCTACCGGCTGCCGGGCTGGCCGCTCAAAAGCGGCGGCGCCGTCGAGACCGGCTTTTGCACTCTCACCCTGCTGGCCGCCGGTTACTGGGCTCACTGGCCAGGCTAGCGGCCTGTCAGGCCAGCTAGCGCCTGCTGTCGCCCAAAAAAACAAACCCCTGCCGAGGCAGGGGTTTGTCATGGTGAGAGCGGGTGGCGGTATTACAGCATCACACCGGCAATCACGGCGGAGAGCAGGCTCACCAGGGTGGAGCCGTACACCAGCTTCAGACCGAAGCGGGAGACCATGTTGCCCTTCTCTTCGTTCAGCGCCTTCACCGCACCGGCGATGATGCCGATGGAGCTGAAGTTGGCGAACGACACCATGAAGATGGAGAGGATGCCGATGGTGCGCGGAGAGAGCTGGGCAGCGATCTTGCCCAAGTCCATCATGGCCACGAACTCGTTGGTTACCAGCTTGGTCGCCATGATGGAGCCGGCTTGCAGCGCTTCACCACTCGGAATGCCCAGGATCCAGGCGATCGGGTAGAAGAGGTAGCCCATGACGAACTGGAAGTTGACGCCGAATGCCATCTCGAACAGGTAGTTGATGAGGGCAATCAGGGCGATGAAGCCGACCAGCATGGCACCCACGATGACCGCCACGGTGAAACCGGCCATGATGTACTCGCCCAGCATCTCGAAGAAGTTCTCTTTCTTCGGGCTGTGGTGCTCGTCACCTTCGGCCAGCGCCTTGGCGTCGGTCACGGTGTTGTCCGGCTCGTAGGGGTTGATCAGCGACAGCACGATGAAGGTGCTGAACATGTTGAGTACCAGCGCGGCCACCACGTAGCGCGGCTCGATCAGCTGCATGTAGGCACCGACGATGGACATGGAGACGGTGGACATGGCAGTGGCGGCCAGGGTGTACATCTGCTTCTCGTTCAGGTGCGGCAGGATGTTCTTGAGCGCGATGAAGTTCTCGGACTGGCCGACGATCATGGAGCTGATGGCGTTGAAGGACTCCAGCTTGCCCATGCCGTTGATCTTGGCCAGCACGGTACCGATGCCGCGGATCACCAGCGGCAGCAGACGGATGTACTGCAGGATACCGATCAGCACGGAGATGAAGACGATGGGCATCAGTACCATCAGGAAGAAGGAGAAGGCCCCTTCATTGACCAGGCCGCCGAACACGAAGTCGGTACCCTGTTTGGCAAACTCCATCAGCTTGGTGAAGCCGGCCGCGAAGCCACCCACCACCGCCAGACCCACTTCGGAGTTCAGCATGAACCAGGCCAGCGCCAGTTCGACCACCAGCAGTTGGCCGATATAACGCAGTTTGATCTGTTTCCAGTTGTGGCGGTTGGCCAGCAAAGCAAGAGCGAGGACCATCACGAGTCCGAGCACAAAGTGAACGTATTCCATACCAGTAGCACCTGAGTAATTTGTAATTTTTTGACCGGCGCCATCATAGACATTTGCATATTTAAAAATCAGATAGCCATCACAATCTGCGGTAAAAATATGCATGTTGGATAATACAAACGTTTTTAAATTAATTAAACGCTCACACAAGCATCTAATCATCGTTCAATAAACATAAAAGTCATTAATAAACAGATAGTTAAAAATAAACCATTCAGTCTGAAAGGGCTGTTTTCACAGCTTTATCACATTTATTTAAAACCTGGCAAATGGCGTCATAGCGGCGAGGTTAAATTTACGGCGAATTTATTTAATCAAATCAAAATGACAAACGTTTATCTTATTTGCGATGAATGGCCCGGCTTCTTTCAGCTAATTTCCGAAAGGCAGTGGGGTATTTTCAGACGAGCCGGACAACATGCCACCACCGTTTTTCCCCGGCAGCGGCCCCGCCATCATCGCCGTCCAGTCGTTCAAAAATCCGCCACACCCGGCAGCGCTTTCTGATACAATGCGCGCCCTTGCGCACGGCGCAGCCCGTTTTCTCCGATATAGAGTCTTTTTGTGAACAACGAATTTAGCAGCCTGAACCTCTCCCCCGCCCTGCAGGACAACCTCGCCAGCCTGGGTTATCTGCAGATGACCCCGATCCAGGCCCAGAGTCTGCCCCTGGTACTCGATGGCAAAGACCTGATCGCCAAGGCAAAAACCGGCAGCGGCAAGACCGCGGCCTTCGGCCTCGGCCTGCTTGCCAACCTCGATGTCAACCGGCTCGAGGTGCAGGCGCTGGTGCTCTGTCCGACTCGCGAGCTGGCCGATCAGGTTGCCACCGAGATCCGCCGTCTCGCCCGTACCCTGCCCAACGTCAAGCTGGTCACCCTGTGCGGCGGCACCCCGACCGCACCGCAATCCGCCACCCTGAGCTTTGGCGCCCACATCGCCGTCGGCACCCCGGGCCGGATCCTCAAGCACCTGGAGCAGGGCACCCTCGAGCTGGACGGCCTCAAGACGCTGGTGCTGGACGAAGCGGATCGCATGCTGGACATGGGCTTTGGTGAAGACATCAACCGGGTCATCAGCCACGCCCCGCGCGACCGCCAGACCCTGCTGTTCTCCGCCACCTATCCGGAGGGGATCGCCCAGATGAGCCGCGGCGTGCAGCGCAACCCGGTCGAGGTGAGCGTGGAGTCCCTGCACGAAGACAGCGCCATCGAGCAGAAGCTGTATGAAGTGCCGGCCGGCCAGCGCCTTGACGCCCTCGGCTGGCTGCTCAGCCACTACCAGCCGAGTTCCTGCGTGGTGTTCTGCAACACCAAGCGGGCCTGCAACGACGTGGCCGATCACCTGGCCGCCAAGGGCTTCTCGGCGCTGGCGCTGAACGGCGACCTGGAGCAGCGTGAGCGGGATCAGGTGCTGGTACGCTTCGCCAACGGCAGCGCCACCATCCTGGTGGCCACCGACGTGGCCGCCCGAGGCCTCGACATCAAGGAGCTGGGCGCCGTCATCAACTACGAGCTGACCTACGACCCCGAGGTACACGTGCACCGGATCGGCCGTACCGGCCGCGCCGGCCAGCAGGGCCTGGCCCTGAGCCTCTACCAGCCGAACGAGGCCCAGCGCGTCAACTTCATCGAGGAGTACCAGCAGGCCCCCATTCCCCAGGGCGACCTGGCCGGGATCGGCCGCGACATCAAGCCAATTGCACCGCAGATGGTGACCCTCTCCATCGATGCGGGCCGCAAGAGCAAGGTGCGTGCCGGTGACATCCTCGGCGCCCTGACTGGCGAAGGCGGCATTGCCGGGGCCGATGTGGGCAAGATCCAGATTTCCGAGCAGTACTCCTACGTGGCGGTGAAGCGCCAGGTGGCGAGCGCCGCCCTCAAGCGGCTGCAGGAAGGCAAGATCAAGGGGCGCAGCTACCGCGCTCGCAAGCTGGGCTAAGGTTCACGACACAGGCGCCGGTTCGGCGCCTGTTTCATATTTATCCGTGCCCATGAGAACAAGGCAGATGCCATGACCCAGACAACCCGACCCGAAGTGAGCTGCCAGAACTGCGAAGCCTGCTGCTGCCGCCTCGAGGTGATGCTGTTTACCGATACCGGCGTACCGGATCGCTATGTGGAAGAGCGGGAAGGTGAAGTGCCGGTGATGCACCGGCTGGAAGATGGCTGGTGCGCGGCGCTCGACCGCAACACCATGATGTGCCGCATCTACGAAGTCCGCCCCCTGATCTGCCGTGAATTTGAAATGGGCGAGCCCGACTGCGTCGACGAGCGGGACAAGTGGTTTATCAAGCTCAACTGAGCTGCGGGTAATGATCAGCCTGCAGTGCCGTCAGACCAGCCCGGCCAGTTGCCGTTCCAGCCACTGCAGCGCCTCGTCGGTCTGCTCGAAGTAGCGGACGCCCTGAAACGGCAAACCGCTGAACACCCGATCCGCCAGATACTGCTTGAAGCTGCCCGCCAGCACCACCGCCAGAAAGGCGCAGCCGTTGCTGGCGCACCAGCCGAACTGGCGGCGAAAGCGTGCCAGCACCTCGGGGCCCGCCGCCTCGAACTCGGTCGCCACTTCGACAATGCCCCAGGGCGCGTCGCGCAGGCTGGCGATCTGCTGGCTGAACTGGGCCTCATAGGCCATGGCCCCCGCCAGATTGAAAGGGCCGCTCGGTCGGCAGATCAGCACCTGACCTCGTCGCTGCATCTCGAAATGGCCGTGTGGTTGCAACTTCACGTCTGCCTCCTTCCCTGGATTCTTCGTCGCGCAAGCACCCCTTTATGTTGCAACAAGGTAAGGATTTCTCTGCAAAAAGTCCATTCTGCCAGGCGCGAACCTGGAAGGATTGTGTCACCGGTTGACCCACTGGCGGCCTGCTCAGCACGCCCTTGCCCACCGCCTCGACCAGCCCTCATGTTCTGTTGCAGTTAACAAAACGTTGCTGCTATCATCCGCGCCGCCACCAACATTCCACCAACTGAAACGTTAACTCACGGCGCAAGGAACAGAGATGAAAAATCGGGACGCGAACCACTATCAGCGCATCTGGCGCTGGCACTTCTATGCGGGTCTCTTCGTCGCCCCCTTCCTGATCCTGCTCTCGCTGACCGGGATCGTCTATCTGTTCAAGCCCCAGCTCGACAACCTGATGTACCCCGAGCTGATGAAGGTCGCCCCCGTCAGCCAGCCGCTCAGCGCCGATCAGCTGCTGGTCAAGGCGATGGTGGCGATGCCAAACGCCAGCCTGAGCAAGTACCTGCCACCGGTCAGCCCGGAGGCCAGCGCCCAGTTCATCGTCCGCCAGGGCGGCAACGAGCTGACCCTGTTCCTCGATCCCGCCAGCGGCGCCCTGCTCGGCACCCTAGACAACAAGTGGAATCTGCAGGCGGTGGCCCGCGCCCTGCACGCCGAGCTGATGATAGGCACCGTGGGGGATCGGCTGATTGAGTTGGCCGCCGGCTGGGGAATCGTGCTGCTCATCAGCGGGCTCTATCTCTGGTGGCCACGCAAGGGGCCAGGAGTCGGCGGCATCCTGTGGCCGCGCTGGAGCCTGCGCGGGCGGCTCTGGTGGCGCGACCTGCACGCCGTTGTCGGTTTCTGGGGCGCCGGTTTCCTGCTGCTGCTGCTCTTGAGCGGCATGACCTGGACCGGTTTCTGGGGCGATCAGTTTGCCGCCGTCTGGAACCGCTTCCCGGCCGCCATGTGGAACGAGGTGCCCAAGTCGGCTTCCCTGGCCCGCAGCCTCAACCATGCCCATCAACAGACAGTCCCCTGGGCTGTCGAGAACACCCCCATCCCCAGCTCGGCCGAGCCCAAGGCCCACGACCACAGCGCCATGGGTCACGGCGGCGAGCACGACGGCATGGTGATGGCGGAGCACCGCATCCCGCTGCAACAGGTGGTGGAGATCGCCGCTGCGCGCCAGGTCACGCCGGGCTACAGCATCACGCCACCGGCCGGGGCGAGCGGCGTCTACACCATCGCCATCTCGGCCGATGATCCGCGCAACGACGCCACCCTGCACATCGATCAATACAGCGGCAAGGTGCTGGCCGACGTGCGCTGGCAAGACTACGGTCCGGTCGCCAAGACGGTGGAAACCGGCGTCATGCTGCACATGGGCAAGCTCTACGGCTGGCCACACCAGCTGGCCATGCTGCTCATCTGCCTGCTGGTGTTGCTGAGCTCGGTGAGCGGGCTCTGGATCTGGTGGAGCCGCCGCCCCAGTGGTCGCCTCGCCGCCCCGCCCTTGCCGGCCAGCCTGCCCCCCATGCGCGGTGCCATTGCCCTGTTGATCCTGCTCGGTATCTGCTTCCCGCTGGTGGGGGGTTCCATGCTGGTGATCTGGCTGCTGGACTGCCTGCTCTTCGCCCGCCGTCGGGCACCCCGGCTGGCACGGGTCAGCTAGTCGCCGGCGCCGTGCACCGCACCAAGCTGCCACTCAAGGAGGGCTCCCACACGGGAGCCCTCCTGGTTTCAGCGCGCCTTTACACTTACTCCACCAGCAGGAGGATCTTCCTCGCCTTCTCGAAGTGATCGAGGCGCTGGGTCTGGATCCACCAGGTCGCCGCCTCCATCAGCAACTCGGGGTCGTCATTGCGGTTGGCAAAAAACGCATAGAAGGAGACGCCGACCGCCTCCCCCTTCTGCGCGATTTTCTGATGGCACACCTGAATGATTTTCTGTTTGAGCGAGTCGCGCATGGCGGCGTTCCGGCCTGATGAGTGATTGGCCGGCCAGCATACCCCAACCAACAAAAAGGGCCCCGTCAGGGAGCCCTTTTTGTCTTGCCGATCACATGGCACCCAGTCAGGAGAGCGCCAGCCCGATGGAGAGCAGCAGGCTGAACAGGAAGGCGCTAATGGCGGTCTTCTTGAGCGCGCCGGTCAGCACCTCGCCATCGAAACTCTGGCGCAGGGTCTTGGCGGCATCGGTGAGCGGCTTCATGGCCGGCAGGAAGATCCAGGGCCAGAAACTGGCGGGCTGGGTCAGCAGGAAGGCGATGGTGGTCAGCAACGCCGCCCCCAGCAGTACCCAGTGGTAGGCGATGGCCCGGTTGCGACCGAGCCGCACCGCCAGGGTGATCTTGCCGCTGACCGCGTCGGTCTCGATGTCGCGCACGTTGTTGATGTTGAGCACCGCGGTGGCCAGCAGGCCGCAGGCGGTGGCCGGCAGCAGCAGATCCCACTGCAGGGTCTTGGTGAACAGGTAGTAGGAGCCAAGCACCCCCAGCAGGCCGAAGAACAGGAACACCGAGATGTCGCCGAAGCCGCGATAGCCGTAAGGAGTCTTGCCCACCGTGTAGGTGATGGCGGCGACGATGGCGGCGCCGCCGAGCAGCACGAAGGTGAGGATCTGCAGCCACTGATCGCCAAAAGCGCAACCCAGCAGGGCGAGGCCGCTGATCACCGCGGCCAGCGCGGTCAGCGCCATGGCCACGCACATCTGCCGGCGGGTGATGAGACCGGAGACCACGGCGCGCTGGGGACCGATCCGCTCGCCATTGTCCGCCCCGGATACCGCATCCCCATAATCGTTGGCCAGATTGGAGAGGATCTGCAGCAGGATGGCGGTCAGCAGGGAGAGCGCCATGATGGTGCCGTCGAAGGCACCGCGGCTGGCCGCAAGCCCGGAACCCAGCAAAATGGAGGAGCACGCCAGCGGCAACGTTCGCAAACGCGCCGCCAGCAACCAAATAGATAAGGTATTTGTCATATTGTGATGGCCAAACAATCAGATATTGATCGTGTTAAGGGTTATCGAACCGGATTTCGGTATACTTGGCCCCTCGGGAGGTGGCTCCCCGGGCGATTTACATGGACGAATGGGCAGATAATATATAGGAATAATCGCTCCTTTGGCATAAACCAACGGCATCCTTCTGCAGGATGGACCGTCACTATCGGCTCATAGACGAAATCCATGTTGGCTCAGACCCATATCAAGCAACAACTGGACGCCCTGCGTCACGGCAATGCCTGCGGCTTCGTGCGGCTGCGCGTGGCAATCGAGGTCGGCTCCTTTCTGGGCTGGCTCGCGGCGCAGACCCTCTATCCCCGTATCTATTGGCATGCCAGAGGACACGACCGCCCCGAATACGTGGCGCTGGGCTGCCTGCGCGAGCTGACCGAGCCCCAGGCGATCCGCCAGGTCTGCGAACAGACCAGCCAGCCCCATGACGACACCCCCCGCTACTATGGCGGACTGGCGTTCGATCCCACCCAGCCCGGCTGGCAGGGGTTCGGCCCCTGCCGCTTCGTGCTGCCCCGCATCGAGCTGGTGCGCCGTGGCGAGTGCGTCACCCTCTGCCTCAACCTCTGGTTGCCGGAGCAGACCGGCAGCGACGCCTTCGAGGCCGAACTGCAGGCCGCCGCCGCTGCCCTCGACGCCCTTCGGCCGGAGGCGCCTCTGCCGCCGCTGACCCGTCATTCATGGCAGCGGGAAGATTGCCCGAGCCAGCCACAGTGGCAGACCCTGGTCGAGCAGGTCACCGCTCCCGAGTTCCAGGCCCACACCCCCAAGGTGGTGCTGTCGCGCCAGAGCCGGCTCACCCATGACGGTGCGACGCGCACGGCCGACCCGCAGGCCGTCGCCCCCTGGTCGCTGTTGGCCAGCTGGGCACAGCACGGCCAGGACTGCTTTCACTTCGGCTTCCAGTTTTCGCCCGAGCAGAGCTTCATCGCCTGCTCCCCCGAGCGGCTCTATCGCCGTGAACAGCAGCACCTCTTCACCGAGGCGCTGGCGGGTACCATCCGCCGCTCCGGCGACGAGGCGACCGACGCGGCGCTGGCCGCCGAGCTGCTGGCCGACAGCAAGAACCGGCTGGAAAACCGGCTGGTGCACGCCGACATCCTCAGCCGGCTGGCGCCGCTTACCACAGATGCCACCCTGACCGAGCCGCGCATTCTCAAACTGCGGCTGCTGCAGCACCTCAAGTGCGACATCGAAGCCGAGCTAAAGTCCGGCGTCTGCGACTGGCAATTGCTGGAGGCGCTGCACCCCACCCCCGCGGTGGGCGGCGCCCCGCGCGAGGCGGCGCTGGCCTTCATCCGCGAGCGCGAGCCCTATGATCGCGGCTGGTATGCCGGCGCCTGCGGCATGCTGAGCCGGGAAACCTCGGAGTTCTCGGTCGCCATCCGCAGTGCCCGCATCACGGCACAGGCCATCACCCTGTTTGCCGGCGCCGGTATCGTCGCGGGTTCCGAGCCAGCCGCCGAGTGGGCCGAACTCGACAACAAGATCGCCAACGTGCTCTCCCTGCTGGGATAGCGTTTTCTCACCGTTTCCTCACTGCGAGAGCCTCATGTCCGCGCGCCAAGAGTTTGCCAGCCACCATGCCACCTTCAACCACGTCTGGTCTTCCCTCTTGCTGGAGGAGCTCTTTCGCCTCGGCGTGCGCGACATCGCGCTGGCCTCCGGCTCGCGCTCGGCGCCGCTCACCATGGCGGCCGCCGCCCACCCCGGCTTTCGCCGCCATCTGCACTTTGACGAGCGTGGCCTCGGCTTCATGGCGCTGGGGCTGGCCAAGGGCAGCGGCCGTCCGGTCGCGGTGATCATGACCTCGGGTACCGCAGTGGCCAACCTCTGGCCGGCGGTGGCCGAGGCCCAGCTCACCGGCGTGCCGCTCATCATTCTCTCTGCCGACAGGCCGCCCGAGCTCATCGACAACGGGGCCAACCAGGCCATCGATCAGCAGGGGATCTTCGGCCGTTACCCCGTCTATCAGCAGAACCTGCCGAGCCCCACCGCCACCATCCCGGCCGCCTTCGTGCTGAGCTCGGTGGATCAGGCGCTGGCCCAGCAGGCGCGCACTCCGGGGCCGGTGCACTTCAACTGCATGTACCCCGAACCCCTCTATCCGGGCGACGCCTATCTGGACTGCTCCGCCTACCTGGCCCCCCTCGGCGACTGGCTCAGCTCGTCCGAGCCCTGGAGCCCCTGGCAACTGGCGCAGGCCCCCTGCCCGTGTCAGCCCGACTGGGACGAGCTGCAGGGCAAGCGCGGCCTCATCGTCGCCGGCCGCATTCAGGATCCAGTTCAGGCCAAGGCGGTTGCCGCGCTGGCCGAGCGGCTCGGCTGGCCTCTGCTGGCTGACCTGCAGAGCCAGCTGCGCTTCGATGGTCGCAACCTGGTGCACGCCGATCTCGCCCTGCAACACAGCGGCTTCGTGGCCGAACTGGCCCGGGCCGAGGTGCTGCTGCAATTTGGCGCCCGCCTCATTTCCAAGCGGCTCGGCCAGTTCATCAAGCAGCAGCCCTGGCAGGCATACTGGCTCATCGACCCGCAGCCAGCCCGGCTCGACCCGGACTACCGGCTGCGCCGCCGCCTGCTGTGCGAGCCCGGTGCCTTTGCCGCCGCCCATCCGGTGGCGCACCCGCACCTGCCCTGGCACCGGCTGGCGGAGCGCCAGCAGGCCGTGAGCCAGCAGGTGCGCAGCGCCTGCGAGCGTTTCTCCGAACTCGGGGTGTGCCATCGCCTGAATCAGCTGATCAGGGGCCAGCTGTTTGTCGGCAACAGCATGCCGGCCCGGCTGATGGACATGCTCGGCGAGGTGGGCAAGGGCCCCAGCCGGGTGATGACCAACCGCGGCGCCTCCGGCATCGACGGCCTCATCGCCACCGCCTACGGCTTCGCGCAATCGGTCCAGCCGGGCAGCAATGAGCCCACCACCCTGCTGCTCGGTGATCTCAGCGCCCTGCACGATCTCAATAGCCTCGCCCTGCTCGGCAAATCGAGCCGGCCGCTGGTGGTGATCCTGCTCAACAACGACGGCGGCAGCATCTTTCGCATGTTGCCGGTGCCGACCCAGGACGCGCTGCTGGAGACCTACTACTGCCTGCCCCACGGCCTGCACTTCGAGCACGCCGCCGCCATGTTCGGCCTCCACTACCGGGCGCCGGCCACCCTCGCCGACTTTGAACGGGATTACACCGCCGCGCTGGAAAAGGGGGTAACGCTGATTGAAATCAAGGTCTCCAGCAGCGAAGTCGCCGAGGATCTGAAGGCACTGGGAAGCGCGATCCGTGGCAGCTAGTGCCGATAAGCCGACGCTGGTGCTGCTGCACGGCCTGCTCGGCGATGCCAACGACTGGCAACCCGTGCAGGCGGCCCTGGCCGACCTCCCCAGTCTGGCGCTGGATCTGCCGGGCCACGGCAGCAACCAGGCAGTGCGGGTCGCGGGGTTCGAGCAGACCCATCGCTGGCTGTGTGACGAGCTGGCCGCGCGCGGCATCGGTCGCTACCAACTGGCGGGCTATTCGCTGGGCGGGCGACTCGCCCTCTATCACGCCAGCCAGTCGCCGGTGGGGCTGCAGGCCCTGCTGCTGGAGAACTGCCACCCCGGCCTGCCACCGGCAGAGCGGCCCGCCCGCCTCGCCCACGATGAAAGCTGGGCTCGGCGCTTCGAGCAGGAGCCCCTGGCGGCCGTGCTGGCCGACTGGTATCGGCAGGAGGTGTTCGCCGATCTGGGCGAGGATGCCCGCGCCCGCCAGATAGCCCGCCGCCTTGGCAACGACGGCAAGGCCGTGGCCGCCATGCTGCGCGCCACCTCCCTGGGCCAGCAGCCGGATCTCGCCCCCTGGCTGGCGCAAGGTGCGCTGCCGGTCACCTACGTGAGCGGCAAGCGGGATCACAAATTCCATCAGCTGGCTTGCCTCATGGCGAGTCAGCATCGCAAAATCAACCACTTGGAGCTGGATGGCGGCCACAATCTGCATGCCCACCAGCCTGAGACTTTTGCCCGGCTCCTCGCGGAGTGGGTCAACCAACAACAAGAAGAGAAGCGTCATGATTGAAGCAATGACTGAAGCGGAACTCTATGCCCCCGTCGAGTGGCGTGATTGCTCCGCCGGTTACGAGGATATCCTCTATCACAAGTCCGACGATGGCATTGCCAAGATCACCATCAACCGCCCCCAGGTACGCAACGCCTTCCGCCCCCGCACCGTCAAAGAGATGCTGCAGGCGCTGGCCGATGCCCGCTACGACGATCAGGTCGGCACCATCATCCTGACCGGCTTTGGCGAGAAGGCCTTCTGCGCCGGCGGTGACCAGAAGATCCGTGGCGACTACGGTGGCTACCGCGACGACGAGGGGACTCATCACCTCAACGTGCTCGACTTCCAGCGCGACATCCGCACCTGTCCGAAACCGGTCGTTGCCATGGTGGCCGGCTACGCGGTCGGTGGCGGCCACGTGCTGCACATGATGTGCGATCTGACCATCGCCGCCGACAACGCCCAGTTTGGCCAGACCGGCCCGAAAGTGGGCTCCTTCGACGGCGGCTGGGGCGCCTCCTACATGGCCCGCATCGTCGGCCAGAAGAAGGCCCGCGAGATCTGGTTCCTCTGCCGTATGTACGATGCCAAGCAAGCCCTTGACATGGGGCTGGTCAACACCGTCGTGCCGCTGGCGGAGCTGGAGCGTGAAACCGTGCGCTGGTGCCGCGAGATGCTGCAGAACAGCCCGATGGCGCTGCGCTGCCTGAAGGCCGCCCTCAACGCCGACTGCGACGGCCAGGCCGGCTTGCAGGAGCTGGCGGGGAATGCCACCATGCTGTTCTACATGACCGAAGAGGGTCAGGAAGGGCGCAACGCGTTCAACGAGAAACGCCGTCCCGACTTCTCCAAATACAAGCGGAATCCCTGATGACACTCGCTCTCTATCGCTACCAACTGCCTTTTACCCAGCCCCTGACCTTTCATGGCAAGGTGGAGGTGGCGCGAGAGGGCCTGCTGGTCCGCGTTGACGACGGCTGGGGGGAAATCGCCCCCCTGCCCGGCTTCTCCCGCGAGAGCCTGGCCGAGGCGCAAGCCGAAGCCATCGCCTGTCTGGAGCGGCTGGCGGCGTGGCAGGAGATCGCCCCGCAGCTCCCTGCGGTACAATTCGGGCTGGACTGCGCCCGCCGCTGCTGGCCTGCCCAGACCACTGCGCTGCCGGAGCCTTATCCGCTTATCCAGGGTTCCCCCCAGGAGCTGCTCAAGCACTGGAAGAACTGGCTGCACAAGACCCCCAGCAAGGCCAAGCTGAAAGTGGCCCGCTACCCCATGCGCGACGAGCTGGCGCTGATCCGCCTGCTGTGCGACCGCATCCCTACCCTCAAGCTGGTGCTGGACGCCAACCAGGGCTGGACCCGCGAGGAGGCCTGGGCCTTCTGCGGCCATCTGGATCCAAACCGGATCGAGTACCTGGAAGACCCCTGCGCCGACTTTGCCGACATCGCCTTCGTGGCCAACCGTACCGGCATGCCGGTGGCCATCGACGAGCTGCTGGCCCAAGGCAAGCCGTGGGAGCCCATTCCCCAGCTGCGCGCCCTGGTGCTCAAGCCCACCCTGCTCGGCTCCCTGGCCCACTGCGAGGCGCTGGTTGCCCGCGCTCGCGAGCTGCGCCTCAAGGTGATCGTCTCCTCCTGCTTCGAATCCGGCCTCGGCCTGAACCAGCTGTTTCATCTGGCAGGCGAATGGGCGCCGGATCAGGCCCCCGGCCTGGATACCCGGCGCTGGCTGGCCACCGATCTGCTGGACGCGACCGGCAAACCCGACCTGAGCCTGCTGGAGCCCCTGTTTCACCGTGATTGAAGGGGCCTGCATGCCACCGCTATCTGACCATCACCACCCTCTGCAACCTTGCCCGGTGCGTCACTGGGCGAGGTCCGCCCCGGACCGCATCGCCATTCACGCCGCCGACCCGCTCACCTACCAACAGCTGGATGCCAGACTCAACAGCCTGTGCCGGCAGCTGGGGCAGGCGGGCCTACAGGCCGGTGATCGCCTCGCCACCGTGGTGCGCGGCGCCCTGCCCGACCTGCTGCTGGCTTGGGCCTGCGTGCGCAGCGGCATCGTCTTCTGCCCGCTCAATCCCGCCTTTCCATTGGCGCGACAAGCGGAGCTGGCGGCCCTGCTCGCCGTCAGGGCCTGCTGGTCGGCAGGCGAGATCCCGACTGGCAACTGGCAACCACTGCGGCTCGACTTCACCCATGAGCTGGCGGTGGACGAGGGCAACTGCATGCTGGATCCTGCCCGGCTCAACAACATGATCCTCACTTCGGGGTCCAGCGGCACGCCCAAGGCCGTGGTACACCGGCTGGCCAATCATCTGGCCTCGGCTCGGGGCTCGGCCGCCGTGATCCCGCTCGATGCCGAGTGCGGCTGGCTGCTCTCCCTGCCGCTGTTTCATGTCGGCGGTTACGCCATCCTGTTCCGGGTCTTTCTGGCAGGTGCAGCCCTGGTGCTGGACGATCGCAGCCGCCCGCTCAGGGAGCGGCTCGAACAGCAACCCATCACCCATCTCTCCCTGGTGCCGACCCAGCTCTGGCGGCTACTGGCGGAGGGCTTCGATCCCGCCCAAACCCGGCTGCGCGAGCTGCTGCTCGGCGGCGCCGCCATTCCCCAGCCCCTGGTGAACCGGTTGAGCGCCATGGGGCTGGTGCCCAAGGTGAGCTACGGCCTCTCCGAGATGGGCAGCCAGGTCTGCACCGGCCGGCCGTCCACCGCCGGCGTGGTGGGCAAGGCGCTGCCGGGACGGGAGGTCTGCATCCAGCAGGGGGAGATCTGCGTGCGCGGTGACACCCTGTTTGCCGGCTATTTCAAAGCAGGTGGGCTGGAGCGGCCGCTCAATGAGGCAGGCTGGTTCCACACCCGCGACAAGGGGCATTTCACCGCGGATGGCGAACTGGTGGTAGAGGGGCGGCTCGACAACCTCTTCATCTCCGGCGGTGAGAACATCCAGCCCGAGACCATAGAGCAGCGGCTGGTGGATCACCCCGCCGTGGCACAGGCGCTGGTGGTGCCGGTGCCTAGCGATGAGTGGGGGCAGCGCCCGGCCGCCTTCATCGACTGGCATGGCGAATCTGTGTCCCCTGCCGAGCTGGCGGCCTGGATCCGGCAGGTTCTGCCCGGTTTCATGGTGCCGGACCAGTGGCACCCCTGGCCCGATCTGGGCGGTCACCTCAAGCCGCAGCGCAAGCAATATCAGAATATTCTTAAGGCGCAATAATCACTCCTGCGACAGGACCTGGCATGCAGGAGTCATCCAAATACGCACATTATTCGAAAGAAAATGCTGGCGGTGTCAAAATCTTCCTCACAGGCCCAAGTAAGTGAGAACGATTACATAAATGGCTATTTTTTTGCACGTTTTTTGAACTGAATTAATTACCTGTAGTACCATATCCGCCATCATGCATTTCAATGGAAAGGTAACCGTTTGATAGTTAAAGACATTGTCAATTTTGCATTATTTGAACAAAGACTGCATGGTGGTAAAATGCTCTCCTTGGCAGTAAGGCGAGTCACACATGAGTAACAAAAATTATAAAATTGCAGAGGAGATATTTTTCTCCGCGGCAATATTCCGGCTCTCTAAGGGAGAAAAGGACATCAAGCTCAGCAACAAAGAAGCCGAGCTGCTCGAAATGCTGTGTGATGAGGCAGGCAGTGTCATTCCAAGAAGCAAACTGCAAGATGCCTTGTGGCCAAACCAGGACAATACCGATACCAATCTGAACCGGCAGATCCTCTCATTGAGAAGAAAGCTGGAATCATTCGGTTTGATGGATGCGATCGATACCATCCCACGCGTGGGATATATCTTTTGTGCCCCTATTGAGGCTGCTGGAGAGACCGAAGAAGCTGCACCCAATGAAGAAACTCAAGCGGCGATCCCTGCTCATGCGCCTCAGGCCAGACGGCAATATACTCGCCGAAAATATGACCGCTATTTCAGCCCAAAGCGTATTCTGCTGTTTGCTCTACTACTTATCTCACTGACTTCGCTGGCTATCGTCATCTATAACTATGCGACGGCAAATACGCTGCGCACCATCAATCTCAGCCAGATTTCCCTCTATATGACCAGCGAGACGGAAAAAGCGCTGAATGTGAAAATCGATTCGCTGACCCCCTTGATACAGCGTATTTCGCGCAAGGCGGATGAACAGGTTTCCATTCTGGTCGGTAAAGAAGCCATCAGCTATTTCTCCATCGACAATAACAGCAGAAAATTATCCGAGAATGTCTTTCTGCTGCGCAGCGGTCATCCAGTGGCTGAAGAAGTACAATGTGTGATCACCACCATGACTCAGCAGGGAGACAATGTTTCCCACAACTATTACAACAATCCAGATACCACAGTCCGTTATCACCGCAATTGCCAGGCGCCGGACAACTGGGTGGAGATGACCAGAAAGAGCAAATTCATTGTCACCATGAACAGGGAAATAGTGGTGGCAACCGTGATCGCCACCGACAATCAGGGCAAAACACTGTTCAATCTGGATTCCGTCGGGGATCTGGAGCGGGATGATGGCGATATTTCGGTCGAGGTGAAAAATACCATCGTCAATTTCATTGATCAGCAGGCACTGACCAGCAATGGCATGGTAGCAACCCTGGTAGCGGCGTTGACGCCACCCAAACAAACGGCACAATTTGTTCAGTTGCCGGGCGGCATTTACCTCTCCAATTATCTGGGTGGCGTCATCACCTGGCCCAGCCTCGGCAATTCAAAGGTCATCCAGCGCAACGACCTCTGAGTTTATTCATAAGCAACGATGAAGTTGGCAACGGCGGAATAGTCACCTGGCAGGATGTTCTTGGCCGCCAGCGCATCCGGGTGCCCTTCCACCCGGGCAAAGAATTGCAGCTCATTGTCTGCGCTGCCGCCCAGCAAATAACCGCGGGAGGGAGTGCCCAGATCCAGGGGTGTCTGGGTCACGTCATACAAGCGGATACCGGCGCCCTTGGCAATGCCCGCGGTAAAGGCCAGCCCGCCGCTGAGCTGGGCATCCTTCGAGCCGGTAAAGGTCACCTTGGCCATGCGGAAAATCCCCGGCTTGCAGTTGGTCAGGCGGATGGAGAAAGGTACCTGCTCCCCGGCCCCGTTGGCATAGAGCTGCTTGACATCGACCACCCCCATCTCGACCTCCTGCTCAAGGGATTCGGGGGAAACCACACAGGGCTGGTCGATTATACGGCCATGGAGATGGACCGTATTGCCAAGCAACTCCAGGTCATTGCTGGCACGGGGAGCTGCCGTTACCGCCAACAACGGGCACAGCGCCAAGCCTATCCACAATGTCCGTAGCATAAAACAACTCCTCATTGGAACTCGGCAACGATAGTAGCAGTGGCATAAAAGTCACCGGCCGGGATATCCGCACCTACTGGTGTTACCGGTGCGGCGATAAAGCCCCAGTCACCAATATTTCCCTGCATGGAAACCGGATAAAACGTATTCAAATGCAACTGTGAACCATCCAGCTGCTTGAACTTGATCCCCAAATCGGAAATGACATTTCCACCTTGATAACCATCTCGGGTTGTCCGCAGATAGTCTTGACTGAAAGAGGTTGGCTTTCCAGAAATACCAAGATTGATCTTCAAGGCATCCCCTTCGAAGACACCACCACGACATTGAAATGTCAGAGGAACCGTCTTTTCAAAATTATTCCCATCCAATCCCGAGCCAGGCAAATCACCAAACTCTACTTCAATAGTCTGCCCACCATTAATCACGCACTCTTCTGGAACATATAAGATTGCAGATGTAATCGTAATTCGAGACATTGGCAAATTATTGAAATCTGTAGTGGTAGACCCTAAGCGGCCATACATTTCTACCACTTGACGATCTGATATTTGCACACCGTTAATTATTTGCTTTCTTACACGGAATGTTACTCGCCCGCGGCTACCACTTTCGAAATTATTTATTCTTGTCTCTTTCCCCTTAGTACAAGAGTAATTTGGGTAATCGTTACTTTCATTCGGAAATGGTGCTGTAACAAATTTTTTCTTCCAACCGGCTATCCAAATTTCGACCTTCATATCCAGAAAGTCATTTAGCTTTACAAAACCATCACCTGCTTGAGGCAAGCCATCCGTCATGGTCGCCTTATAGTACACTGGAGATTGTGGAATGCTTCTATCCGGACAAGTAACGATACCTGAATATTGCCCACCTAAGTTCCACTCAAATGCCTTGGTAGTAAAACCAGGTTTGTTTTGAATATCAGCCTTGTCCAACGATATATAGTAATCATGAGTTGGGTTGGGCGTCACATAGCCATTTGCCAATGCCGTTCCTGCAAACAGCATAAGGCTTGAACAGAAGATGGAACGTAACATGACCTTACTCGCTCTTGATGGCTTTACAGGCATTGCCTGTGCACTGGTATTTGATATCCATATATCCGCCGTAGTCATTGACGTAGCTGATCACAAATTCATTGCCCAGGGTTTCCGGGATGGTGACCGTCTGCTCTGACTTGGGGGCAACCATAAAGGCGGAGAAACCCTTGATGGTGGTCCGCTCCTTGCCCTGTGGATGGCCGAGGCCCACGTAGGTGATGTAGTAAGGAGTCGGGTTGTTGACCTTGAGGGCCTTGCCCTGCTTGGTGATCAGCACCTGATCCTGCCAGATGGCGCCGCGCTCGGGCAGGATGGCCTCGGGGCGGTAGAACAGCTTGATCTTGGACTGCACGGCAATCTGCATCACGTTGCTCTTCTCGCTCTTGGGCGGGATCTCGCGCAAGTTGAAGTAGTAGATGGATTCGCGATCCTTGGGCAGGCTGTCGATGGCCGGCACACTGGCGATCCGCACGATGGACTTCTGGTTGGCGTCCACCCGCTGCACCGGCGGCAGCACCACGAAGGGAGACGCGATCTTCTGGCCCTGGGCATCTTCAATCCAGGCCTGCGCCAGGTAGGGCAACTTCTGGTTCTCGTTCTTGATGTTGAGGCTGATGGACTTGGCACCGCCCGGATAGACGACACGAGTACGGTCCAGCACGATGGCAGCGCTGACGTTGAGCGAGGTCATGCCCAGCACGGCCAGACAGGTATAAGAGAGCAGCTTTTTCATCGGTATCCCATTACTTGCAAGTGAGAGTCTTCATCGACAGATCGGTTACTTGTTGCGGCGCCACTATCTTGCACTGGCGGGCGCCGCCCCAGGAGAGTTCAAACGCTTCATTCGGTTTCACCCCGGTCAGATAGACCAGGCCATCTTCATCCACCACCGAGAGTACCCGGCCGGAATCCTTGACGACGGTGGCACCAAACGGCGGCACTGAACCATCGGGCAGTTTGACGTTGGCCAGCAGCTTGAACCCTTCGGCCATTTCGAAGGCATTATACCCAATTGCGCCCTCGGTCAGGGTCCCCTGCTTGATGGCGTTCATCGCATCGATGTCATCGCTCAGCTGATCCACGTCCACCCGGGTGTCGCTCTTGCGATAGTCGGTCATGTCGCTGATCACCGCGACGCCAAAGCGGTTGGTCACGGCGCGGCCATTGTTGAAAGAGACGCCGGAGGTCTTGTCGGTATCCACCATCATGCGGGTACCACCACGGCGGGTCGCCTGGTGCAGGGCCGCACCGTGCTGGGTCGCCGTCAGGCCGCCACGCAGGCTGGCCCCGACCGAGGTGTATTCGCTCTGCACGCTGTAGGCGTTGAGGCTGACCGCCCCGATGTCGCTGTTGTGGTTGTAGTAGCCCCGCGCCACGGCGTGGCCGTTGCTCTGCACGCCCGCCCCCAGCTGATAGGTATCATCCGGCCGGCTGTAATCCTGGTAGGTGGCCAGATGGGTGACCTTGCCATTGGAGGACTGCACGCTGTATCCCGCGCTCTTTCTGTCCCCGATCGGCATGCTCAGGGTCAGCATGACGCTCTTGTCATCCTCGTAGTTCTCGGTCTTGGTCTTGTAGGCCGACACATAGACGGAGACATCCTTGAAGCTGCCGATGTTCACGTTCTTGTTGATGGAGAGGCCGTAACGATCCTCGGCATCGTGCTCCCAGTAAGTTCTGTGGGTGTAGTCCAGATAGACGGTCAGCGCCTTGGCCGCATCCTCCGCCCAGAAGGTCTTGTTGGCGGTGATGGTATAGAGCTCCTTGTCACCCCAGGTGTTGTAGTCATCGCTCGAGGTCGTGGTGTTGTTCTCCAACCGATCCTTGTTGCTCAGGAACTGCGACATGGTCATGAAGTTGTGCTGGGAGAAGCGATAACCGGCGAAGGTGATCGAGCTGTTGTATTCATCAAACTGCTTGGCGTAGTTCACCCGCACCGACTGGCCAATCTTGGTGGAAAGGCCCGGCAGCTTGGCGATGGACTGGGTCAGGTCGGCCGAGATGGCACCGAAGGCATAGAGATCGCGACCGATACCGAGCCCCATGGAGTTGTATTCACCCGCAACCAGGCTGCCACCGTACAGCGACCAGGAGTTGGCCACCCCCCAGGAGAAATCACCGGTCACAAAGGCAGGGCCGTGCACATCGTGCACCGAATCCGTCTGTTCGGAAGGCGCACCCACCGCCAGGTTGTATCGGACGTAACCGGGACGGGTCAGATAGGGGACGGTCGCGGTGTCTACCTGGAACGAGCTGACACTGCCATCCTGCTCCTCCACCCGTACGTCGAGACGACCGCGCACCGAACTGTCCAGCCCCTGGATGCGAAACGGACCGGCCGGCACGTTGGTCTCATAGATGATCCGGCCGGACTGGGAGATGGTGACCTTGGCGTTGGTCTTGGCGATGCCGCTCACTTCCGGCGCATAGCCCTGCAGACTTGGCGGCAACATGCGCTCGTCATTGGCCAGGTTGACGCCGGTATAACGGAAGCCGTCGATCAGCTGGGAGTTGAGCTGCTGCTCGCCCACCGTCAGCTTGGCAGCCATATCGGTCAAGGGGCGATAGGCATAGATACGGTTCAGCTCGGTCGATGTCCGTTCATTGTCGCCCCAGTAAGAGCTGGCCTGATAGTCGCCCCGCAGACGCCAGGCGCCGTAGTTGAACCCCAGCGTACCGTAACTGCTGATGTTGCGATTGGAGTAACCATCCCCTTCGTTGACCTGGGCGTTGATGTTGTAATCCAGCATCATCCCCGGGATCCCCTCATCCCACTGTTCGGGCGGAATCCAGTTCGGATCGCTGTATTTCATCCACGCCTGAGGCACGGCGATGCGCAGCAAGCCGTTACCTATGTCATTGGAGATCACCACACCGTCCAGCGCCAGCAGGTTGGCACACTGGCCATCGTGCCAGGTATCGATCTTGGCGATGGCCTCGTCGGTCAGCGCCAGCTTGGGGATAACTTCTTGCGGCAGGCAGGCCACCCCACCCTTTCCCTTGCCGGTGTCAGTCTCGTAGAAAGGTATCTTCTGCAGGGGCAGCTTGTTCTTGTTGACCTCGATCTCGAGGTAATAGTCGCCGGGCAGGATGTAACCTTCGTCGGCAAACTGGGAGAGGTCGATCTTGGTCCGTTCGTCCAGATCGAGCGCATCAATATTAAACTCCGTTTCTGCCCATGCGTGATTTGCCACCGCCATCAGGCCGGGCACGCATAGCATAAAAGCCATTTTTGAATAATGTTTTTTTCTCACAGAGTCTGATGTTGAAACGCTCATATTTTCACTCTAGGAATTGCATAACGGTCTCACGTAATGAGGTATCTACACTAAGCAATTAGCTTGCTTACATATAATTGAGTTCAAACAGTGTCGTACTGTCCGGAAAAAACAGCTGACTACTGGTGAGCCCCAAATTGAATTCCAAATCACTGTTGACGATATCCGAAATAATAAAATGCTCGCCGGATACCTTGTGATATTGGCCGTTGTTGAGAATGCCCAGCTCATCGCTCATGGCACCGCGCACGGACATGGAAATAAAAGGCAGTGATGCCTCCGTCGCCCCATCGACCTGACAGCCGCTGATTTTCAGCGTGCCCGGTTGCTGAGCCTGCAGCGGAATGCTGCGCAGCACCTCCAGCGTACAGCCCGATTCGGCCAGTCCATCCGTGCGTTCGTTGGCGTGGACTGATCCCGCCATCATCACCAGCTGCAGCGCCATAGCTGCCATCATTGAAGTTTTCATGATCAAGGTTCGATGTGAGGAAACAGAAGGTGTGAGGTTGTGGTGGCTCGCACCACCACAACCCTGATCACACGTTAAGGCACTCTATTACTCGTAGGAGAGAGTAAAGTTGGTTACTGCAGTGAAAGCGCCGGCTTTCAGCGGGTTGGCGGTCTGATCGGTATAACCTTTCAGCACGGCGCTGAAGGGCAGCTCGTTGTCACCGTTGACCAGGTTGAAAGCGGCAGTCGGAGTACCCAGCACGATCGGGGCACCACCCGGCGCACTCATCTTGATACCAGCACCGGCAGCACCACCACCGATCACCAACAGACCATCCTGCTCGGAGGCACCGCTGAAGGTTACCTTGACGGCATCTTCTTTCTCGGAGATTTCACAGTTCAGCAGCTTGATGCTGAACGGCTTGGAGTTGGACTCACCACCGTTGACCAGCTCTTTGGTGCTGACCTGGCCCATTTCAACTACCTGGTCAACAGACTCAGGAGCAACGGAGCAAGGAGCGTTGATGATTTCACCATTGAAGGTGACTTTGCCTGAACCAGCGCCACCGGCAGCAACAGCGGAGCCGCACAGCAACATGGAACCAACACCCATAGCAACCAGAATCTTGTTAGCTTTCATTCGTTTATACCTACATTAACGTGTGTTGTACTGCATCACTCCAATCATGCTGGAGTCACGATCTTCAGTGATGCCGCGATATACTGCACAGCAACTGCTGGTGCCCAACCTCCTCATTAAGCCGGTGAGGGGTCATGCCAATAATCAGCTGTGCCTTTTAAGGTCTATTTAAATAAGCAAAAGCAGCACACCGCATCAGGGGCAGTTCCCGCTACACCTCATCTGCACAACTACATACATCCTTGTCGTCTGTGCAGAAAGCCGTGTTCCGCTTTTGCTTGATGGACAAATTAACGACTCATATGATGCACATCAAATACATTTTGATTTTTATAAATTCAGTTATAAACACATATAAAACAATCACTTAAAATCAAACCGGAACATTGGCGAACGCCATAAAATAAATAACGCTCATATAGCAAACACCCATTGCATAATTTGAAGTCGGATATTTTTAATCACTCAACAAGCATTAACAAAAACACAACAAAATAATGTTTTAGAAGTATTTTAGGTGATTTTAAAAATACCCATAAAGCAATAGTAAAAACGGCTCACTCATATCGCCAGGTAATCAGGTAATCAGGTAATCAGGTAATCAGGTAATCAGGTAATCAGGTAATCAGGTAATCAGGTAATCAGGTAATCAGGTAATCAGGTAATCAGGTAATCAGGTAATCAGGTAATCAGGTAATCAGGTAATCATTTTAACCCATTAGGCATGGAGGAAAGTTGATATCTCTGCTGTTGCCACCTTCCTGTGTGACCCTGGTTTTAATTCACCAGATGCCAGCCATGTATTTTCACCACAGAATAAGGCTTCGTCGAAAACCAGTAGCCAATAGTGATGAGCAAGATTGGATATATACCGCCTAATATGGGCCAGACCATATATTTCCTGTCACGGTCATATATAAAATTTTATTTGTGACTGATATCCCATACTTTTTTATGGCGATTGATTTCTCAAAGTGGGGTGTTATCATCTAAACATAGAGTAAAGGGCAAACCGGTCGAAAGGTCGGGACGCAAAGCCACCGGTCTAAGGGTTCATAACCTAAGACAGCGGAGCTGCCATCTGAGAAGAGCGATGTCATCAGTTGTATCTGTGTCATTCTCTTTGATTGCGTTGCCCTTTTCGTACAACGACATGTGACGAAAAGGACATAAAAATGAACACTTCCACCGCTTCCGTTCGCAACAGCGCCATCCGTTTCGCTTCTTCTGCCGCCGCAGCCATGCTGCTGGGTGCTGCCTTGCTGCCTGCCACTGCCTCCGCTGCCGACGGCTCCGTCACCTTCACCGGTACCATCTACGAAGCTCCCTGCGACTTCGCCGACAACAGCGTGACCTGCTATTCCGGCACCCAGCGCCAGACCCTGGATCTGGCCAGCCTGCAGCAAGCCGGCAGCCTCAATACCATCAGCAGCACCATGCAGTACAAGCTGTCTGCTGGCAGCAGCAACATGGCCATCGTCACCGTCAGCTACCTCTGATCGGGTCGTTCCTGCCATCTGCCCGGGGTTGTTCATTACCTCGGGCGGATCTGCTCGCCTTTTGCAAAATGACCCCCCGCCGCCTCCCCTAGGCTGCCATCGTTAATCACTGCTCTTCATCCACCAATCCCCCTCCCGTTTTTCTCGGCTGCCATGCCAACTGCCGCCCGGCGGCTTTTCACTACGATACTCACTGCAACACTCGGCTTTCTACACAGGCAGATCAGCTCTTTCCCTGCTTGATCCCCAGCTTGCTACTGTCGCATTCCCGCTTGGCCAAAGAACCTCAAACGAGACTTAGATCACAGTTGCCGGCCTCAGACTGAGATCCCCCCCAGATGGCAGATGAGTCCTTGCTATCAACCAGGCCCCCAATGGGACTCACTTTGTTTTGATTTAATCTAAATAAATGATTTATATGGCCTGATTGGTGGGTTGATATCCCTTTGGGGCTGACTAGATTGCACGCGTCAATCACGCAGACAATCAAGCAAAGGGATAAAAATGAACAATCTGGGTACCAGGTTGCTGCTGCTGGCAGCACCGGGCCTGTTTGCCACTTCGGCGCTGGCCAACTACTCCCCCTCCGACTGGCAACAGTATCAACTCAAAGATGAATCCAGCCGTCAGCTGGGGGATCGTCTCACCGAAGTGACCTACGAGCTGAGCGCCCGCAATGGCGGCGCCCCCTATCAGCAGCTGAGGGTGTATCGCCGCTTCGACTGGAGCGATGCCAACCTGGCCGCGCTGGCAGAACAGCAGTGCGGCGAGCCGCAACTCAAGATCGAGCAGGGCTGGCAGATCCGCTACCTCAGCTGTGAAGAGGTAGTACCAGCTGGCAAGGCCGTCCCGGCCAGCAGCTATGACTTTGGCTACGGCATGAAGCAGGGCCGCTGGGAGCCACTGGCAGGCACCCCTACCGCGCCGCGCCAGGATCGTCTGCCGCTGGCGGAGCGGGTCATCCTGGGTCACAGCGAGCAGGAGCTGGATCGCTGCGAGCTCAACGCCGAAGGTCGCTGCGCCGAGCAGGCATGGCAGTACCAGCCGCAAAACTGGCAGCAATTGAAGGTGCTGGAAGAGACCCCCAATGAACGGGATGGCCGCCTCGAGCAGATCTTCTTCCGCCTGCAGCCCATCGCGGGCAGCCAGGCCGCCAAGCAGGTGAGCGAGCTGCATGTCTGGCGCCAGTACACCTGGTTGCTGGAACAGGCCAAGACCCAGCAGGAGTGCGATGAACCCCAGACCCGTCAGGAAGGGGACAAGACCATCAGCTACCGGGTGTGCCGTCAGACCCTGCCCGCCGGCAGCGAAGTGCAGGTGGTCTTGAAGGACACCGGCTATCAATACCCGGTGGGGGGCAGCGAATGGCAGACCCTGCCGGAGACAACCGAGTGGCAGGAGAACCGGGTGCTCAACCGCCCCATCGTGCTGGCCAGCAAGGAAGAGCAGCTCGACTGTCGCCGTGCCGACGGCCGCGCCTGCTCCGAGCCGGATCTGCCGGGCACCGAACTGCTGGACGCCGAAGCGGCCAAGATAGTGCAGGATGCCAGTGGCCAGCCCGCACCGGTCTGGCAGGAGAACTATGGTCACGATGACACCAAGCTGCTGGCCGTGTCGCGCGGCATCCAGAGCCTGCTGGCGGCCAATCAGCCGGCCCATCCGGCCATGAAGCTGCTGCTGGAATACGTGCGCGCCCACAACTACCACAACTACGGCAAGCACAAGGAAGACGGCCCGGCCGCCGCCGAGGCGCTGGCCGAAGCGTTGACGGCGCTGGGCGCCCATCCGCTGCTCTTCCCGGAGCAGGCCAGCGACGAGGTAGGTGCCGTCATGGGTGCCTGGAGCATCGCCCTGCACGGCCAGTTCAAGAGCCCGGCAGTGCAGAGCCGCTTTGGCACCCTGCTCGGCGAGTTCAACCAGATGCTGGCCTACAGCACCCGCCATGCCAGCGAGATCAACGGTCAGCACGCCTGGGCAACCGGCCTGTTCGATCTGCTCAACTTCCTCGACTTCGCCAGCGACTACAGCGATCCCTTCGCCAACGACTTCCGCCAGCAGGATGGCGAGCTGCGCAAGCAGCTGCACGCCCTCGGCATGAGCGAACTCGCGTTGTGGAAGGGACGGGATGGCGCCGATCTGTTCCTGCTCAACAACGTGCTGGATGCCTACACCCGTCTCTACCGGGTCGCCCGCTATACCCGCCCGGACGAGCTCGACGGCTACCGCAAGCAGCTGGATGACTCCGTCATCGCACTGGTTCGCCACCACGACCTGATCCCCGGTGGCCAGCAGAGCCAGGATCTGCTGGAAGACATGTCGCTGACCCTCTCCACCTACTACCTGACCTACACGGATCGCACCAGCGAGGCCTGCATCAGCGGTGACTTCGCCGGCCTTTGCACCCCTGTCCGGGTGGAGGACGTACTGCCGTTCGAGCACACCTGCTCGCCGACCCTGCGCCTGCGGGCCCAGGATCTGACCATGGATCAGGCCGAAGGGATCTGCCGTGAACTGGGTGCCGAAGAGCAGCAGTTCCACCAGCAGATGGAAACCGGCTGGCAGCCGGTGGCGGACGATAACAACGAGGCGCTGGAACTGGTGGTCTTCAACTCCTCCGCCGACTGGAAACGCTACGGCAGTGCCCTGTTCGGCGGCGTCTCCACCGACAACGGCGGCATCTACCTCGAAGGGGATCCGGCTCGCCCCGGCAACCAGGCCCGCTTCTTCGCCTACGAGGCGGAGTGGAAGCGCCCAGCGTTCCAGGTGTGGAACCTGCGCCACGAGTACGTCCACTACCTGGACGGCCGCTTCAATCAGTACGGCAGCTTCGGCCACTACCCGCTCAACCGCACCACCTGGTGGTCGGAAGGGCTGGCGGAGTTCGTCGCCCACGGCCAGTGCTTCGCCCGCGGCCTGGACAACGTCGCCGGCCGCCCCGCCAACGACCGTCCGGCCCTGGCCGACATCCTGCATCTGGATTACGACAAGGGCGGCGAGATGGTCTACTCCTGGTCCTACACTGTGCACCGCTTCCTGAACGAAACCGGCCGCGGCGCCAGCTGGCTGGCCATGGCCCAGGCCCTGCGCAACCCGGATCAGCAGCAGGCCATGAGCGCCTTCGAAGCCGAGCTGGACCAGCTGATTGCCAATGACAGCGAGGCCTACCAGCAGTGGCTCGGCCGCGAGCTGCTGCCCTGGTGGGAAGCCAACAAGGACTCCGACGAGTGCAAGGCCAACGACTCCTCCCACTGAGGACGAGGCGGCTATGACAAGGGGCGGCCATGGCCGCCCCTTCTTATGAACGATTTTAATCGGCTCAGGATCAAGCAGTTAGCCGACCTCTCCCTGCGACAACCTCTGCCCGAGTGACGTCTTCGGCGGTCATCAAGCCTGACGTACGGCGGCAACTTGTAATAGAATGACCCTCTGTCACCTCTTACTTCAGACCCGAACCGCACCGCGCATGAAGAAGTTTGCCAAGATCCTGCTCGCCTGTCTCTGCCTGTTGCTGGCCTCCGTCGCCACACTGCTGGGCTACAGCGAGTGGACCGTCTCGGACGCCCGTCACTACACCTACGACGACGTCAATGCGGTGCCCTACAACCGGGTCGCCCTGGTGCTCGGCACCTCCAAGTACCTGATTGGCGGCAGCCCGAACCACTACTTCAAGTACCGGATCAAGGCCGCCGCCGAGCTCTACAACAGCGGCAAGGTGGACTACATCCTGGTCTCCGGCGACAACGCCACCGTGCAGTACAACGAGCCGCGCCAGATGCGGCGGGCCCTTATCCAGGCTGGCATCCCGGCCAATGCCATCTACAGCGACTACGCCGGCTTTCGGACTCTGGACTCCATAGTGCGAGCCAAGGAGGTGTTCGGTCAGGCCCACTTCACCGTGGTCTCGCAGGCCTTTCACAACGAGCGCGCCATCTTCATCGCCCGCCATTTCGGCATCGAGGCGGTCGGCTTCAACGCCGTGGACCCCAGCGCCTATCAGGGCATCAAGACCCGGGTGCGCGAGGTGTTCGCCCGCCTGATGGGGCTGCTCGACCTCTACGTGCTGGACAAGGGTCCCAAGTTCCTCGGCGAGCCCATCGTCATCGGCGGCCCGGTCCCCTGCCAGGCGTTGAGCACCATAGGGGCGAGCCAGCCCTGCCTGCCCATTGCACCGCCCCCTCATAAGCCGAAGGCCAAACCGGCAGCGGCAGTGAGCGCTGCAACCGCCACCAGTGCGGCGGCGGCAACCAGCGCAGCTGCACCGAGCGAGTCAACGCCCGTGGATAACCCGGCTGCCGCCAGTGCGGCAACACCAACCAGCAGTGCCCAGACCACCAGCGCAGCCGTGCCGAGCGAGGCAACGCCCGTGGATAATCCGGCTGCCGCCAGCGCAGCGGCAGCAACCAGCAGCGCGCCGACCCCTCAATAGCAGAGACCCGCCAACAGGCGGGTCTCTTTCATTGGGCTCGGTATTTCCGGCGATCAGGCCTGCGCCGCCACGTAACGCCGCGCCACCTCGTCCCAGTCGATCACCTTGTAAAACGCGGCTATGTAGTCGGGACGCTTGTTCTGGTACTTCAGGTAATAGGCGTGTTCCCACACATCCAGCCCCAAAATGGGCACCAGCCCATCCTGCAGGGGGCTGTCCTGGTTGGCGCTGCTCACTACCTGCAGCTTGCCGCTCCGATCGACCACCAGCCAGGCCCAGCCGCTGCCAAAACGGCTCAGCGCCGCCTGGGTAAAGGCCTGTTTGAAGACCTCCAGTCCGCCCAGATCCCGCTCGATCGCCGCAGCCAGCTCGCCGGCTGGCTCACCACCGCCCTGCGGACTCATCACCTGCCAGAACAGGCTGTGGTTGGCGTGACCGCCGCCGTGATTGCGCACCGCCCCCTGCACCTTGCCAGGCAGGCTGTCGAAACGGGCAAGCAGCTCCTCCACCGGCAGCACCGCCAGCTCGGGGAGATCGGCCAGGGCGGCATTGAGGTTGTTGATGTAGGCCTGATGGTGACGGCTGTGATGGATCTCCATGGTCAGCGCATCGATGTGGGGTTCCAGCGCGTCATAGGCATAGGCAAGGGCTGGCAGGGTATGGCTCATGGTCACCTCTGTTTATTGTGATTAATGCAGTTGGCGGGCGGACCCGGTCTGGCACAGGCACTGACCGAGGCAGCGGCGGATGCCGTCGTGGTTGCCGTGTTTGCGCAGGAAGGCGAGCAGCTCGGCATGGGTACTGCGGGTATGGCGCAAGGCCGCATCCCGCAGAGGATCGGGGCTGGCCGGCGACTGGCTGGTGGCGAGCAGGCAGTCGTGGATGTGGCACAACAGGTCGGCAGCGCGCTCCGGCCGCGCCATGGCGACCAGCAGATCCGCCAGATTGTGGTGGGCCACCACCAGCGCGGCGACCGCCTCGTCCACGTCGGGCCAGCCGGCAAACTGCTGGCGGGCCAGCCACAGCGCCTGCTGATAGCAGGAGAGCGCCTTGCCGTGTTCACCGGCATCGAAGTGGCGATTGCCGCTCATGGTCTGCACCTTCCAGTGCACCATGCTGCTGTCGCTATCCTCCGTCCCCACCCATCCTCTTACCCAGCTCGCCGCCATGATCCTTAACACCACAAATGATAATAATTATTATTTAACTTATGTAAGCGGCGAACACAAGGGATAGTTGTGCCGGCACCGCCAACAGCCCTGCCCATATGGGTAGGGCTTTTTTGAATCTGTCTGTTTGGTGATCATTTGCACAGATGCAAACGTCCCGCTCCGTCATGCTGGTTGGTACTGGCATGAGGCCGGTGGTTGCCGCTGCGGCAACCTTATTCACAAGGATGGACAAGATGAAAAAATGGCTATTGGTGCTGCTGTGCGCCCTGCCCATGCTGGGCCAGGCGGCAGGTTATACCCAGACCCGCTACCCCATAGTGCTGGTGCATGGTCTGTTCGGCTTCGACAAGCTGCTCGGGGTCGACTACTTCTACGGCATCCCCCAGGCGCTGACCCGGGATGGCGCCAGGGTCTATGTGGCTCAGGTCTCCGCCACCCAGAGCTCGGAACTGCGCGGTGAGCAGCTGCTCAGGCAGGTGCAGCAGGTGCTGGCCATCACGGGGGCGGAGAAGGTAAACCTCATCGGCCACTCCCACGGCGGCCCCACCATTCGCTACGTCGCCTCGGTCGCCCCCGAGCTGGTCGCCTCCGCCACCAGCGTGGGCGGGGTCAACTACGGCTCGGAGATCGCCGATCTGGTGCGCGCCAACGTGGCACCGGGCTCGGTGGCCGAGAAGCTGGCGGTGGCCGCCGCCTCCGCCCTGTCCGGGGTCATCTCGCTGCTCTCCGGGGGCAGCCAGCTGCCGCAGGATCCCCTCGCCGCCCTCGACGCACTCACCAGCGCCGGCGCCCAGCGCTTCAACCAGCGCTACCCCGAGGGGCTGCCCAGCCAGTACTGTGGCGAAGGGCCCATGCAGGCCGCCAATGGTGTCTACTACTTCTCCTGGAGCGGACGCGGCACCATGACCAACATCCTGGATCCGGTGGATCCGGCGCTGGCGCTGACCGGCAGCTTCTTCAAGGAGCCCAACGACGGCCTGGTCGGGGTGTGCAGCAGCCACCTCGGCAAGGTGATCGGCACCGACTACCGGATGAACCACTTGGACGAGGTGAACCAGTCGTTCGGCATTCGCCACCTGTTTGAGACCGACCCGGTCAGCCTCTATCGCCAGCACGCCAACCGCCTGCAGAGACTGGGGCTATGAGCAAGGCATGGCTGATAGCCGCTCCGCTGGGAGCGGCCCTTCTGCTGGGGGGCTGGCAGCTGTGGTCCGCCCTGAACTCCACCCCAGCCGCTCCCCCGGCGCAAGAGGCAGGGCCGAGCTCCACCCAGGCCCGGCAGGCGGCCTCCTCGCCCGATGAGAACTCGCTGCAGGCCCGCTATGAAGCCTTTCTCGCCGCCGAAGGCAGCCTGACGGTACCGACCGATCCGGGTCTGGCCAGCCTGCAGGTGCTGTTCGACGAGCGCGAGCAGTTGCGCCAGCAGAGCTTCACCCCGGCCGAGCAGGAGCAGCTGTTTGCCGAAGATCGGCTGATGGAGCAGTGGACCCTGCGCCGCAAGGCGCTGGCGGAGGCTGGCGATGCCGACAAGCCGCTGCTGGCGAGCGAGCTCGAGCTCTGGCTGGCGGAGCAGCCCCAGTGGTTTCGGGAGGCGGAGGCCAACAGCCGCCTGCTCGGCGACCTGCAGAGTCTGGAGCGGCTGCCCGCGACCGAGCGGGACGCCGTGCTGCGCGAGCAACTGGGGCCGGAGGCGGCGGACCGGCTGCACCTGCTGGCGGAGAGTCAGCAGGGATTCGAGCAACAGCTGGCCGGCTATCTGGCCGAACTCAAGCCCCTGCCCGACGAGCGCCGGGCCGAACAGCAGCCGGAGATCCTGGCGCGCTGGTTCGAGCCCGACCAGTGGCGACGGGTGGAAGCCCTCACCCGGCTCAGGCTGGGCGAGTCGTCACCACAATAAATAAAAGGGGGTCCATATCTGGGCCCCCTCGCTTCATGCTGCAACCGTGCTTACAGCGGCTTGTTGGCGCCCGGCAGCGGCTGCCAGGTGAGGCGGGTCACCTGGGTTCCCTGCACCTCGCACTTGAGGCTCAGATCCTGCCACCCCTTCTCCTGGCGCAGGGAGACTTCCCCCTCGATGCCCTCGGCACGGGTCTTGAGCTTGGCCTGCTCGAAGGTCACCTTGTCACCCCCGGCCAGTGCCATCAGCTTGCCGTTGCAGAGCCAGTGGGCGAGCTCCGCTCCCTTGAGCTTGACGCCCCCCTTGGCCGCCTTCTGTTCGGCCGGGCTCTGGGCAAACAGTTTGCCCAGCTCGGCCGCCCGTTTGGTGAGCCAGACTTCCCGCTGCTGCATGCTCATCTTGCTGACGAACTCGGCGGGCTGGCCCTTCTCGTCCAGCCACTGGGTCAGCTTGCTACTGTCGTCAAAGGCGAACTGGGCGGCGGGCTCCTTCACCCCGAACAGCTTGCCGCCCTTGAAGTAGTAGCTGCTCTTCCCTTCCAGCTTGCCCTGCTCGTTCATGATGGGCACGGCGATGATGACGGGAGCGCCATCCACCCAGGCCTTGATGTCGACGCCATCGTGGCTGAACAAACGAGTATCGAGGGCGCTCTCGGCCCCCTTTTCCATCAGGGAGAACTGCTCGGCGAGGGAGGCCGCCACGGAAGGCAGGGAGCAGAGCCCCAGTCCCAAGCCGAGGCTCAGGGCGATCACGGTATTGCGCATAAGTGTCCTGTGATTGGCCGACGGGCCAAGGTTAGCTTTCTATCAGCCAGGCTCGCAGCCCCTCCCGGTGGCGATCGCTCAGGGGAATGGACTGGCGGGACTGGTAGTCAAAATGGATCAGGGTGGTTTCGGCGGTCACCGCCAGCTCGTCCCCCTGCCAGGCTTCCTGCCAGAGCGTGAAGGAGCTGGAGCCGATGCGGCGGACCCCGGTTTTGATCAATACCTGCTGGCCGTAGAACAGCTCCCGTTTGAACTGCACCGTGTAGCCCGCGATGATCAGATGCCAGTTGTGCACATCCAGCTCGGGGGAGAAGATGCGAAACAGCGGGTCGCGGGCCGATTCAAACCAGACCGCCGGCACCGTGTTGTTGATGTGGCCGAGGGCATCTGTCTCTTGAAAACGGGGTTGGATCTGCATTTCCAGCATGGATATCGACTCCTTGTCGTTGGACCGCGCTCAGGCTAACGCGGCCCGCCTTTGGACTCAAGCTCCCCCGTCGTATCGCCGGCGCCGACGGCCAGCTCCGGGCGCAGCCAGGCGCTGCGAAAATCGAACCAACCGAGCGCCGTCATCCGCACCCCGTGCACGCCGACCCGGCTCTCCAGTTCCAGCCAGTGGTGAAACAGCGGCACGAACCAGCCCTGCTGCTGCACGCTTGCCAGCAAGGCGCGCGGCCCCGGCTCCTCGCCGCTGGCACGCCACTGCGTCAGCCCCTGCCACAGACGCTGCTGGCCGCCCCACACCTTGCGCAGCAGCGGGGTGCCCTGCAACCAGGCGTAGGGGGCGAAGGCGTGTTCGTGCTCCAGGTTGAGGGTGCCGAGCCAGAGATCCACGTCCTCGTCCGCCCCGCTCACCCAGCGGCCGTAATCCAGGGTGCGCACCTCGAGCCGGATCCCCTGCTCTGCCAGCAGGCTGCTCATGGCGTTGGCGCACTCGTTGAATTCCAGGTGCTGGTTGAAGCAGGCCAGCACCAGCCGACGCGGCAGCTGCTCCGGCATCGGCAGCGGGGCCGACTGGGCCTCGCGCCAGTGGGGCAAGAGACCGAGCGCGCTGGTCCAGCCCCGCTGCAGCTCGGGGGCGACCCGCGCCATCAGGGCGATGGGGTTGAGCAGGCCGGCCAGCCACTGGCGCAGGGCGGGATCCTGCAAGGATGCGGATCTGTCGTCCTGCAGCAGGAAGTAGCAGCCGGATTCCAGCTCGGACTCGCCGCGCATGGTGCCGAGTTCGGGGCTGTCGCGCCCCAGCTGCAGGTGGCTCTCCAGCCGCTCCGCCAGCTCCGGCAGCATCCAGATGTCGATCTCGTCGAGCAGGGCCCGCAGGCCGAAGTAGTCGTCGAATGCCTCGAGGCACAGTTGCAGCGGGTCGTTGGCGGTCACCCGGTAGGGGCCTGTGCCTACCGGCTGCAGGGCAAAGCCCGCCTCCCCCTTGAGCTCGCGCGGCAGGATGGCCGCCACCGGCTCGGCCAGCAGCTGGGGCAGCAGAGGATCCGGGCTGTCGAGATGAAGATCCAGGGTGCGCGGCCAGGGGCTCTCCAGCCGCGCCAGATGGGCAAACAGCGGGCGATCCCGCAGGGCCAGCAGGCTCTCCACCACGTCCTCCACCACCAGCTCGCGGCCGTGGTGAAAACGCACCGCCGGCCTCAAGTAGAAGCGCCAGTGGCAGGGGCCCAGACACTCCCAGTGGTGGGCCAGATCCCCCTCGATTTCCCCATTTTCCTCATTTCGCCGGGTCAGGCCGTTGAAGATCTGGCGGCTCAGGTGGATTTCGGAGCGGCGCAGCGGGCCGGTGGGCAGCAGGCGCGGCAGCGGCCGGTAGTAGGGCACCCGCAGGATCTGGCGCCCTTCCCGGGTGGCCTGGCCGAGCTGCTCGATGAGCAGCGGGGTGAGCAGCTCGAGGCGATCTTCGGCCAGCCGTACCGCCTGCGCCAGCTGGCCTTGGCTAAGCAGATCCCGTAGCCGGCGCCGGGTCAGGCTCTCCTGGTTGTCGAGCAGGGTGAGCCGGGAGCGCCGCCCCCGTCCGGCCTCCGCCGCCCAGCTGAGCCAGCCCTGATCCTGCATGCGGCGCAGCAGCAGGCGGGCGTTGCGCGGGGTGCAGCAGAGCAGATCCGCCACCTCGGCGAGGCTGATCTCCCGCTCGTCACAGCCAAGCTGCTGGGCGAGCCGTTGGAATTGCTGGTAAAGGCGGCTGGTGGGCATAAAAGAGGAAATCCTGTTGTTGAAAGTCATCAGTTTTTACTTCCGCATTTTAGCTCAATACTGCTGGCGAACGTGAGAACCACAGCAGAGGAGCACCATCATGAGCCACGCCAACCCCATCAAACCGAACCGGATCCAGCAGATCCTGCGCCGTTACTTCAAGCGGATCCTGCCCAGACCGCTGACCCTGATCGAGGATCCCATGAGCCAGCTCAACCGCCTGATGCAGTGGGACATGCAGCAGATCGACGACAAGGAGTATCGCCGCCGCCTCTGACCCCCCCTCGCCCGGATCGCACAAGGGAGGGCGCAGTTCGCCAGCGGGCGCAATTGCTTTGCCGGATTGGGTGGTTTACATCGGCGCTGGGCCTGATAGATTGGACGTCTATCCATCTATAACTGCTACCCAGCAACATCCAACAAGGAGTGTGTGATGAAAGATGCGACCCTGGCCCTGCACCACGGCTTTGCCAGCGACCCCACCACCAAGGCCGTCGCCGTGCCCATCTACCAGACGGTGGCCTACGAGTTCGAGAGCGCCCAGCACGGGGCGGATCTGTTCAATCTGGCGGTGCCAGGCAACATCTACACCCGCATCATGAACCCCACCAACGATGTGCTGGAGCAGCGGATGGCCGCGCTGGAAGGGGGCATCGCCGGCCTGGTGGTCTCGGCGGGTTCCGCCGCCATCACCTACGCCATCCAGGCGCTGACTGCCGCCGGCGACAATATAGTCTCGACCCCCCAGCTCTATGGCGGCACCTACACCCTGTTCGCCCACATGCTGCCGAGCTTCGGGGTCGAGGTACGCTTCGCCAGGGATGACAGCGCCGAGGCCATCGCCGCCCTCATCGACGACAAAACCAAGGCGGTCTACTGCGAGAGCATCGGCAACCCGGCCGGCAACATCGTCGATCTGGCGGCCTTCGCCAAGGTGGCCCACGCCCGCGGCGTGCCACTCATCGTCGACAACACGGTCGCCACCCCGGTGCTGTGCAAACCCATCGAGCACGGCGCCGACATCGTGGTGCACAGCCTGACCAAATACGTCGGCGGCCACGGCAACTCGCTGGGGGGCGTCATCGTCGACTCGGGCAAGTTCCCCTGGGCGGAGCACGCCGAGCGCTTCCCCCAGCTGACCAAACCCGAACCTTCATATCACGGGGTGGTCTACACCGAGGCCTTTGGCCCGGCCGCCTTCATCGGGCGGGTGCGCACCGTGCCGCTGCGCAATACCGGCGCGGCGCTGGCGCCGATGAACGCCTTCCTGCTGCTGCAGGGGCTGGAGACCCTGAGCCTGCGCATGGAGCGCCACGTGGACAACGCCCTGCAGGTGGCTCATCACCTCAAGCATCACCCCAAGGTAGCCTGGGTCAGCTACGCCGGTCTGCCGGGTCACCCCCACTACCTGCTGGCGGAGAAATACATGGCTGGCCGCCCCTCGGCCATTCTCTCGTTCGGTCTGAAAGATGGCTACGAGGCGGGCGTGCGCTTCTACGATGCGCTCAAGATCTTCAAGCGGCTGGTCAACATCGGCGATGCCAAGTCGCTGGCCTGCCACCCGGCCTCCACCACCCATCGCCAGTTGAGCGAGGAAGAGCAGGCCAAGGCCGGCGTGAAACCTGAGATGATCCGGCTGTCGGTGGGGATCGAAGCCATCGAGGACATACTGGCGGATCTGGATCAGGCGCTGGAGGCATAAGTCAGGTGTTGAGCGAGCGGGCATCAAGCCCGCTCTTTTTTGGCCAGCGGTGAACCTGCCACCGCGCCGCTGCGTATCACCGCCTTCCGTCACTGCGTCGAGGTTTCCATGATAGTCCTGCACCACCTGAACAAATCCCGCTCCCAGCGCATCATCTGGCTGCTCGAAGAGCTGGGCCTGCCCTATGAGATCAAGGCTTACCAGCGCGATGCCGACACCTTTCTGGCGCCGCCCGAGCTAAAAGCCATCCACCCCCTCGGCAAGTCGCCGGTCATCGAGTTCGACGGCCGGGTGCTGGCGGAATCGGGCGCCATCACCGAGTACCTGATCGCCCGCCACGCCGCCGATCGGCTGGCACCGGATCAAGATAGCCCGGACTATGCCGAATACCTGCAGTGGCTCCACTTCGCCGAGAGCTCGGGCATTCTGCCGCTGCTGCTCGACATGTTCGTGCGCAAGGACGGCAGCCCGATGCGCTTCCTACCGGACTACGCCAAAGCCGAGTGCGCCAAGGTGCTGGGCTATCTCAACGAGGTGCTGGCAAGCCGCCGCTATCTCGTGGCCGATCGCCTCACCGGCGCCGACATCCTGAACTCCTTCCTGGTGGATCTGCTGGCCCAGAGCGGCCAGCTGGCCCAGTTCCCGCATCTGCAGGCCTACTGGCAGCGCCTCAACACTCACCCGGCCCGCCAGAAAGCGGCGGCGCTGGAGCGCGAACTGGACCGCAGCGCCGGATAAACGGCCGCGCCCGGCGACACCATGCAAAACGCCCCGATGATCGGGGCGTTTTTTTCTGCTCGTCAGCCAGATGATCAGAGCGTGTGAGAAAGGATCCGCACCACTCTGATTGCCAGGCGCGAGTCCCCTGACTTAAAGCGCGTGGGACAGGATCCTGGCTACCTTGTCGGGATCTATGTCCTGCTGCTCACCGAGGGCGGTCAGGCCGAAACGCTTGAGGTTGGAGCAGATGCCGGGGATGCAGCTCTCGCTCAGGCCGTAATCGGCGAGACGGGTGCCCACCCCCATCTGCTGGAAGAACTGCTCGGTGCGGATGATCGCCTCCTCAATGCGCAGCGCCTTGTCCTCGCGGCTGGAGTGCCATACCCGTTCCGCGAACTGGGCCAGCTTCTCCTGCTTCTGGGCCGATTGCTCGCGCAGTAGGGAGGGCAGCACCACCGCCAGACTCTGGGCATGATCCAGCCCATGCAGGGCGGTGAGCTGGTGGCCGATGGCGTGGGTGGACCAGTCCTGCGGCACACCGCGACCGATGAGGCCGTTGAGCGCCAGGCTGGCCGCCCACATCAGGTTGGCGCGCACCTGGTAGTTGGTGGGCTCCGCCAGCGCGCGCGGGCCGTTGTCCACCAGCACCTGCAGCAGCCCTTCCGCCAGCCGGTCCTGCACCTCGCCCCCCACCGGGAAGGTGAGGTACTGCTCGATGATGTGGACGAAGGCATCCACCACCCCGTTGCCCACCTGGCGCGGCGGCAGGCTGTAGGTGGTCGTGGGATCCAGTACCGCAAACACCGGCTGCACCAGCGGGTTCATGAAGGAGAGTTTGGCCTCCCCGCGGCTCACCACGGCGGCCGGGTTGCTCTCCGAGCCGGTGGCCGGCAGGGTCAGCACGCAGCCCAGCGGCAACGCCGCCTTGATGGGGGCCTTGTGCAGCAGGATCTCCCAGGGATCCGCCCCCTCGAAGCAGGCCGCGGCGGCCACGAACTTGCTGCCATCCACCACGGAACCGCCGCCGACCGCCAGCAGGAAGTCGATGCGCTCGCGCTTGACCAGGGCCACCGCCTCCATCAGCTGATCGTACTGGGGGTTGGCGCCGATGCCGGGAAACTCCAGCCACTCCCGTCCCGCCAGCGCCTGGGTCAACTGCTCATAGACCCCGTTCTGTTTGATGCTGCCGCCGCCGTAGAGCACCAGCAGGCGGCTGCCGGCCGGGATCAGTTCGGGCAGCTTGGCGATCTGGCCGTCACCGAAACAGACGCGGGTAGGATTGGCATATTGGAAGTTGTACACGGCAGAGCCCTCGGTTGAATGCATGCAGGGGAATTGTGCGCCTGTGGCTCCAGCAGGTCAAAAAACGGGAGCCGGCTATCAGATTGCACAGCGAGGGTCGGGTCGCCGTAAGGAAGTCGTGCGGCGCCGCCCCTGTTTCTGTGCCGCTCTGCTATGGTCTCTCTGGGAACCGGGTGCGCAACCCTCAACGCCCGCTCCCGCCCTCTTCACTCTTTTGCTCATAAGGTCTGACACATGAAACTCAAGCATGCATGGATTGCCGGTTTGCTTTCCCTCTCGACCTGTCAGGCGCAGGCTGCCGAGGTGGCGACCGAAGTCACCACGGCCCCTGGCAAGGCCAACCTGGTGGAGGCCGTCTCGGCCCAGGCCACGGTCACCGCCATCGATATGGCCAGCCGCAAGGTCAGCCTGAAGAACGCCGCCGGCGAGGCGTTCGACATCGTCGCCGGTGAGCAGGTCACCAACCTGGCCAACCTCAAGGTGGGCGACGTGGTGGCACTCCGCTACCTGCAGATGCTGGATCTGGAGCTGCTCAAGGGCACTGCCGGGGTGAGAAAACGCATCGTGGAAGTGGCGGCTGGCAAGGCCGAGGCAGGCGAGAAGCCGGGCGCCGGGATCGGCAAAAAGGTCACCCTCTATGGCGACGTCATCGCGGTCGACAAGGGGCAGCAGACCATCACGGTGAAGGGGGTGGATCACACCCTGGTGCTCAAGGTACACAACCCGGCCCAGTTTGCGCTGATCGCCAAGGGCGACCAGATCAAGGCCGTTCAGACCCAGGCGGTGGGGATCGGCATCCTGCCCGAAAAGAAATAGCGACGGCCTGAGCCGATGCAGCGGCCGGACGCCGTCCGGTCATCGAGGGAGTGGCAACCGCCCTCCCTTTTTTGCTGCCGTGGTGGCGGCGCACAGCGGCCCGTGCTGCGCCGCATCGGCAGCCCGCTCATGGTACCTGCACAGGGGCAAGTGGTTGCCCCCATCGACCAAGGATTGCCGTTCGAGTCATCCCGCCGTTCAGGCGTTCTTGGTCTCTTCCTTGGCGCTGCTCTTCTTGCCGGTGAGGCGGTCCATCGCATCCTGCAACATGGCGTCCCGCTGCTCGTTCAGCGGCTTGCTCTGCTCCGCCCGCTCCTCGGCAGTCAGCTGCTTGTTGTCGGCAATCGTCTTGAGCTTCTCTTCTAGCTCGTTGAACTTCTTGCGATCAAAGCCGAGCGCCTTGTCCACCAGCTGCTGCATCACGCCCCCCTTGTCGGAGCCGATATCGAGCGCCGGCGGCAGCTTGCTGTTCTTGGCCAGGTGTTCATAGGTCAACGCCTGCTGGGCCTGGCCAGTGATCCGCTGGGAGGAGAGGTTGACCAGATCTTCCCAGCCGCCACCCTGGCCGCTGTCGGCACTGCTGAGGGTGGCGAGGGCGCGGTTGTTGGAGGCGCTCTGGGCAAGCTGCTGGCTGTAGGGTTTGATATCCATGGGGGCTCCAGTCTGCATGCCGATCCGGCATGACGAGGTCACTGATTCGATGGCATGAGGCGCCAGGCCCCATCATTGGCAATAAAACCAGCAAGTTGCAGGCCAACTTGCCAGATTGGTGCAGATCCCGGCTCGCACGGGCTTGCGAGCTGATCCATGGCCATCTCGACGTCAGAATCATGACGCTGCGCTGCCCAATCGGCAGCTTCTGGTGTATATCGCTGCCTTTTTCACGCTTTACCAGACAAAGCAAAGGAACGGCTCATGGATCACAAAATAAACAACCAGCAAGGCATACAATTTCGGCGCACAAAACGACCAGCAAGCAGTGTTATGGATGAAATGTTTGCGTCATCGACCATGAGCAGCACGATCCCCCGGCAGCGTATCGGCGGCTGATCGCTCTGCGGCAGACCTGCATCCCACCGCCTGGCTTTCACTCACAGTTACGCTTCGGGCAATCCCATGAAAAAACACACCTTGAGTCTTCTCTCCGCCACCCTGCTCACCCTGCTTGGCACCAGTGCCGACGCCTGTACCGGCCTCATCGTCGGTAAAGGCGCCACTGCCGATGGCAGCGTGATGATCGCCAGAAACGAGGATTTTGGCGTCAACAACTGGAACAAGTACCTGGCCTTCCGGCCCGCCCAGCAGAACGAGGGCACAATCTGGAAACTGGGCAACGGGCTGGAAGTGCCGATGCCCAAGGCCTTCTTCGCCTACTCCGCCATCCGCGACTGGGATGCCACAGCCAGCGACCCGGCCGGCAAATATTATGAAGAGCGCGGCATCAACGAGTTCAACGTCGCCATCTCGGCCACCACCAGCGCCGAGGTCAACGACCAGGCCCAAAAAGCCGATCCGCTGATCGAGAAGGGGGTCATCGAGGCCATCATCCCGACCCTGATCCTGCCGCAGGCCAAGACAGCCAAAGAGGGGGTCGCACTGCTCGGCCGCTATGTGGAGCAATATGGCGCCGGGGAAGGCAACAGCCTCTATCTGGCGGATGTGAACGAGGCCTGGCTGATGGAGATCGGCTCCGGCCACCACTGGATCGCGGTGCGGGTGCCGGACGACAGCTACGCCATGGTGGCCAACGGCCTGCGCATCCACGGCGTCGATCTCGACGGCGCCGATGTGCTGCACTCGCCCAGGCTGCTGGAGTTCGTGCGCGAACACAAACTGCTGGATAACGCCGACCCGAAAGAGTTCAACTTCGCCAAGGCGTTCGGGGTGATTGCCGACCCCTACAACGTGGATCGAGAGTGGCTCGGCCAGAAGATGCTGACCGCCAGCCACCCGCAGCCGACCCGGCAGGCGCAATATCCGCTCTTTATGAAGCCGGATACTCCCATCGCCGTGCCGGACGTGGCCAGGCTGCTGAGTGCCACCTATGACGGTACGCCGCTGGCCGGCAAGGCGGAGCGGCCGATCCGCATCGACAGGCAGCTGGAATCCCACGTCATCCAGCTGCGCAAGGAGATGCCCAAAGAGCTGCAGGGGCTTATCTGGCAGAGCTACGGCGTGCTGGCTGAATCGGTGATGGTGCCGCTCTACAACACCCTGGAGTCCTATCCCCTGCCCTATCGCACCGGCAGCGACAGCTACTCCGATGACTCCGCCTACTGGCAGTTCCGCAGCCTGACCGCGCTGGCCAGCGCCGATCCGGACAAGTACCTGCCGCTGCTGCGAAACGTCTGGAGCAAGGAGAGCAGCAAGCTCTACCAGGAGGTGGCCCTGCTAGACCAGAGCCTGAAGCAGGCCTATGCCAGCGACAAGGCTACCGCCATAGGGCTGGCCGCCGACTACTCCTATGGCCAGCTGGAGCAGACCTATCAGATGGCCAAAGATCTGCGCTACAAGCTGATGACGGATCTCACCAAGCGCACCGAGCAGAAGTATTCGCCGGAGGAGTTCAAGAAGATCATGAGCCTGTAATCGGCTCACCAACGAAAAGAGGCTCCCAGGGGAGCCTCTTTTATTTCGTCAGCTGCCGCCATCAGCGGCGGCTGATATGGAGTGGGCCGAAGGTCTGCGCCACCGGCATGATCTCGATGCTGTTGATGTTGACGTGGGCCGGTTGCTGGCTCACCCAGAGCACGGTATTGGCGATGTCTTCCGGCTGGATCGCCTGCACCCCCTGATAGACGGTGGCCGCCTTGGCATCGTCACCGTGGAAGCGCACGTTGGAGAACTCGGTGCCGCCACATAGGCCCGGTTCCACGTTGGTGACGCGGATGGCGGTGCCCGCCAGATCGGCGCGCAGGTTGAGACTGAACTGCTTCACGAACGCCTTGGTGGCGCCGTAGACGTTGCCGCCCGGATAGGGGTAGGTGCCGGCGATGGAGCCGATGTTGATGACGTGGCCGCGATTGCGCGCCACCATGCCCGGCAGCAGCAATCGGGTGAGAAGGGTCAGACCGCTGATGTTGGTGGCGATCATCTGCTCCCAGTCTTCCAGATCCGCCTTGTGGGCCGGCTCCAGCCCCAGCGCCAGACCGGCGTTGTTGACCAGCAGATCCACCTCGCGCCACTCGGCAGGCAGCCCATCGATGGCGGCGCGGGTGGCCGCCTTGTCCTGCACGTCGAACGCCAGCGGCAGGAACTGCGCGCCCAGTTCGTCGGCCAGCGCCGCCAGCCGTTCGCCGCGACGGCCGGTACCGATCACCTTGTAGCCCGCCTGCACCAGCTGACGGCTGATGGACTCACCAAACCCGGACGAGGCGCCCGTTACCATTGCTATCATCTGAACCTCCATATCTACAGCGCTATTGTTATTTATCTGTTTGAAATCAATCTGATTCATTCATCGCTCAACTCACGTCCGGTCGCCCTGCGCCAGACAAACACCAGCAGGTGGAGCAGCAACAGGCCCGATCCCCCCAGCGCGAACAGCAGGCCGGTGAGGGCGTTGACCGAGGTGTCGGCGCCACACCACCACCAGACCAGCCAACCGACCAGGCCGATGACGAAGGTCTGGCCGGCGCAGACCGGGCAGCGCCCCAGCTTGGCCTTGATGGCAGTGGCGAGGCAGTTGTCGCAGCTCATCCCCTCTCCTCTCTCAGGCCTGCTTCAGTGCCAGCACCAGCCGGTGGGCGTGCTGACCGTGGCCATAATAGTCCGGCAGCTTCTGTCTGGGCCGAAAACCCAGCTCGCGATAGAGAGCCTGCGCCTCTTCATTGGCATCGCCGACCTCCAGCCGGATCGCCCCCCAGCCGGCCTCTTTGCCCTCCTGGATCACCTGCTCCAGCAGGCGGCGAGCCCAGCCTTGCCGGCGGATGGTCCAGCGGATGGCGAGGGTCTGGATGATCAGCCGATCCCAGCCCCTGTGCTCCAGCAGGCAGAGGTAGCCCATCAGCTGCTCCTGCTGGTCCAGCACCAGCAGGGTACGCCCCTTGGCGTGGGTCAGCAGATAGTGCCAGCGGCTGCGGCCAAAGGCGACTTCGGGGGGAAAACAGTAGCGTTCCAGCTTAACGATGGCGCCCAGATCATCGGTCCGGGCCGCGCGCACGGTCAACACGGGGAGTCCTTGTTCGGTTATTTATCTTCATCACCAAAAATGCGACTTGTATCACAAGTTACCAAGGCGGCATATTAGGCACTGTAACCTCTTGTTTCCCCTCGCGCCATTGTCGTGCTTGTCGGTGCATCGAAGCCCACTGGGGATCCTGCCGTTTAAGGCAGTTTCATCTGTGGAGCCGAAAAAATGAGTACCTACGTCATCGTCGAAGAGCCGGGCGACTGGCCTTGCCATGCCGATTATCTGCTGACCGCCCGTACCTACCTGCAACACGGGGTGCCCACCACCGGCGGCCGCCCCCGCATCATCAACCTCTGCCGCAATCTGGAGCACCTCAGTGCCGGCTACTACTGCTCGCTGCTGGCCCAGGCCCGCGGCCACCACTGCCTGCCGGGCCTGCAAGCCATCAGCCAGCTGCAACCCCAGCAGCCGCCGGCCAAGCTGTGGCGCAAGCTGCAGGGCTGGCTGGCCCTGCAGAGCGAAGACAGGATCCGGGTGCGCGCCATCTTCGGCCAGTGCGAACAGAGCGAACTGGCGGGGCTGGCCCGCTACTACTATGGCCTCAGCCAGCTGCCGCTGCAGGAGCTGACCCTCAAGCGCGGCCGCCACGGCTGGTCGGTGCGCCAGCAGCAGAGCCTGTCACCGCTGGCGCTGAGCCCAAGCGAAAAGGCGCTGATGCTGCACCACGCCCAGGCACTGGTGGGCACCGGTGACGAGGAGCAGGCGGCGCCGCTCTACCAGCTCGCCATCCTGGTCGACCCCAACGACGGCCGCGCCAGCAGCGATGCGCTGGCGCTGGATCGCTTCATCAAGGCGGCCGCCGCGCAGGGGATCCGGGCCGAGATCCTGGCGCCGTCGGCCATCGAACGGCTGCCGGAGTTCGACACCCTTTGGCTGCGCTCCGAAACCGCGGTCGGCCACTACACCTTCGAATTTGCCCGCCGCGCCGAGCAGCTCAAGATGCCGGTGATCGACAGCTCCCGCGCCATCCTCGCCTGCAGCAACAAGCTCTACCTCTACGAGCTGATGGTGCGCAGCGGCGTGCCCATGCCGCCCACCATGGTGGTGACCCGCCGCGGCCGCCACCACGTGGACGAACTGGTGCAGCGGCTCGGCCTGCCGCTGATGGTGAAGGTGCCCGACGGGGCGCAGGGGCGCGATCTGGCCATGGCCAGCGACGAGCAGCAACTGGCCCGTCTGCTGGACGAGGGGCTGGCCCGCTCCGCCCTGCTGCTGGTGCAGAGCCGGATCCCCGCCGAGTTCGACTGGCGCATCGGCTTTCTCGACGGCTCGCCGCTGTTTGCCTGCCGCCGTTTCCGCCCCGAGCCCGGCAACCGCATCCGCCGCCGCAAGCACCCTCTCGACATGAGCCGCATTGAGGCGCTGCCGCTCAACGAGGTGCCGGAGCGGGTGCTGCAGACCGCCCGCCGCGCGGTCCATCAACTCGGCAACGGCCTGTTCGGGGTCGATCTGCGCCAGCAGGGGCGTGACTGCGTGCTGCTGGAAATCATCGACAATCCCTGGATACGTGGCGATATTGAGGACAGAGAGGCAAAGGACCTCTACGAGCGCCTCGCCCGGGCCTTCCGCCAGCGGCTGGAAAACCGGGGGCAGAGCGCGGCCGGATAACAAGCATCGAGAGCAGAGGTGGATATGATGACGACTGATTGGTGGGACATTGCTCCCCTTGGCTGGGAGAACATCCTGGTCTGTCTGGTGTGCGGCACCCTGGTAGGGCTGGAGCGGCAGCTGCGCGGCAAGCCGGTCGGTATCCGCACCTCCTCGCTCATCATCCTCGGCACCTACTGCTTTCTCGCCATCGGTGCCGCCGTCAGCCCCCAGAGCGCCGATCAGGCGCGGGTGCTGGGCCAGCTCATCACCGGCATCGGCTTTCTCGGCGCCGGGGTGATGATGACCCGGGATGGCCAGGTACTGGGGGTCACCTCCGCCGCCACCGTCTGGATGCTGGCCGCCCTCGGCGCCCTCATCGGCATGCAGATGCTGCACCAGGCGCTGCTGCTCACCGGCGTCACCCTCTCCATCCTGGTGGGGGTGGACTACCTGGAGACCAGCTTCAAGAGCCTGCGCCGCGGAGTCCACAACCGGCTGGAGAGCTGGCGCCACGGCAATGGCCACGCGCAGGCCGCCCCCCATCAGGACGAACTCGGCAGCGGCATCGAGAAGTGACCTCCCCCATGAAAAAGGGCTCCATTACGGAGCCCTTTTTGCTGCCAACCTCGCTTAGCGCACCAGCAGGAAGCGGCCGCTCAGCGGCGGCAAATCCACCGTCACGCTGCTGCTGCCGATGGCCAGGCTCTCGCCGCTCTGCAGATCCACCAGGGCGCTGGCACTGCGCAGCTTGCCAACTGGCACCGCGTAACTCTGGGGCGTGCTTGAGACGTTGAGCAGGTAGACTACTTGCTCCGCCGCCGTCTGCTTGATGTCGCCATAGACGCTCCCCTCGGCCACCAGCTTGACCCGCTCCCCCTGATAGAGGGCGGGGTGGGCGGCGCGCAGGGCCAGCAGCTGGCTGAGCCACTGTTTCAGCTCGCTCTGCTCGCTGCTCGGCACAAAGCCGGTGGCACCTGGCACCTTGCCATCGCTGCGGGCCACGTGATCGTCACAGAGCCCCTGCGCGGCGCAGTCGCTGCCCACCTGCTGGGCAAAGCCCGGCACCTCGTCTCCATACTCCTCGCCGTAGTAGAGGGTGATGGGGCCGGAGCGGGCCGCCAGGAAGCTGAAGGCCGCCTTGTGACGCTGCCAGTAGTCCGCCGGATTGAAGTTGCCGCGCTCCAGCAGATCGCCGAAGCGCACCAGATCGTGGTTGCCCAGCATCAGGTTGGGCATGGCGTGGTTCGGGTAGTTCTCCACCTTGTTCCAGCTGGCGTCGAGCACGCTGGCCCCCTGACCGCCCTTGCCGGACTCCTCCACCGCCAGCGCCTGCACCAGACCGTAGCGCAGCGGGAAGTCGAACGCTGAAGAGAGCGCCGGGTTGTCGCTCGGCCCGTAAGCCTCTGCCCGGATCTCGTCGGCGCCCTTCCACACCTCGCCCACCATGTAGCCGAGGGTGCCCCACTGCTGGCCGGCGGCCTTGCGCGCCGCGCTGGCCCGCTCCACCTCGCTGCGAATGCCGCGCCAGTCATCGAGGCCGAGCTGGTAGGCCTGATCGAGGCGCCAGCCGTCGATGCCATACTGCTCGACCCAATAGCGGGCCACCTCCTTGAAATAGGCCAGGCTCTGGGGCTGGCTGTAATCCACCAGCTGGCCGGGATAACCGGCCCCGCCGCTCTTGAGGGCGGGCAGCCGTCCCTCGGGCGAGGGCTTGCTCACCCCCACCTTGTTGACGTGACCGAACACCCCGTCGAGGAAGACGTAGAGGCCGCGCTGATGCGCCCCGTCCACCAGCTTCTTGAGCTGGACGTTGCTGCCAAAGTTGGGGTCCACGTTGAAGAAGTCGCAGGCGAAGTAGCCGGTGGCATCGAGCTTGTCGTCACCGCCTTGCCCCGCGCAGGAGTCAAACACCGGGGTCAGCCAGATGGCGTTGACGTTGAGGCTCTTGATGTGGTCCAGGCTGTCGATGATCCCCTGCAGATCGCCGTTGTGCTGGGAGGGGCCGTAGCCGACACCGTAGTTGGCGCTGCTGTCGCCATCGACAAACGACTCCACCATCACCTGATAGGTGCGCAGGTTGCAGGCCGGCTGATCATTGCCGTAGCAGGCGCGGCTGGCGGTGGCCGGCGGCGGGTTGGTGACCGGGGGCTGCTGGGACTCGCTGGAGCCGCTCCCGCCTCCGCTGCCGCAAGCCGTCAATAACAGGGCGGCCCCGATGAGGCCGCCATGGCGCAACGTTCCTTGTTTCATTGTTATGTTCCCGCTGTGGTGGTATCGGCGCCCAAAGCGCCGCACTGGGGCCATGATAGCGGCCCCGTCCGCACGGGTCTGTGACTGAAAACGTTACCTGGCTCAGTCGGTTGGCGCGCCGGCCTAGAGCACGCCGGCCGAGGCGAAACGGTAACTGACCGAGAGCCAGTAGGCGCGGCCCGGCTCCGGAATCCGCCCCACCTGCTCGTAGCCCAGCCCGGCCTGACTGGCGTGCACCGACTTGGAGAGGTGCTCGTAGTAGAAGGTGTCGAACAGGTTGTCGACCCCGGCCGACAGCTGCCAGCCTGGGTGGAACTGCCAGGCGGCGCTCAGGTTCATGGTGAAGAAGCCCGGCGTCTCCCCCTGATCCTGCCCGGCTACCGTACCGGAGCCCACATCGACCCGATCCTGCGCGGCCACGGCGCGGCCCAGCAGGGTCAGGTTCCACGCCTCGGCCGGCTGCCAGCCCAGCGCCAGCTTGCCGTCGAGCGGCGGCATCTGGGCCAGCGGCTGGTGATCGCTTTGGTTTTCGCCGTAGACCACCGCCAGCCCGCCATCGAGGCGCCACTGCTCGGCAAACTGCCAGCGCCCTTCCAGCTCGCCACCGCGGGTCTGGGCGTCGATGTTGCGCACCTTGTTCGACTTGTTGTTATAGAGCAGGTAGTCCTGAATGTCGGCGCTGAACAGGGAGAGGGTCAGATCCAGTTCGCGGCTGCGCAGGGCCAGCCCCGCATCCCACTGGCGGCTGCGCTCCGGGTTGAGGGTGAAGGGCACGCTGTCCTTGCTGCGCTCCCAGTAGTCCGGCGCCCGTTTCGCCTGGCCCCAGGCCAGGTAGCTCGACCAGGCCGGCGACCACTGGTATTCGTAGCGACCAAAGCCGCTGTCCAGGGTCAGGGTATCGCTGTAGAGGGTCTGATCTCCCGCGCCGTAACGGGTGGTCTCAACCCTGTCCTGCCGGTAACCCCCCTTGTAGCTGTGGGCGCCCTGCTGGCGGCCCAGCTCGGCAAAGCCGCCCTGCTGCTCGAAGCGCAGGGTGCGCTGGCGCGGCTGGCTGGCGTAATCCACCCCGCTGCGAGCCCTGTGCTGATCCCGGTTGGCATCGAGCCCGGCGGTCAGCAGCCAGTCGGCCGGCAGGGCGATGTCGTTGGCCCAGCGCCCGCCGGTGTTGCGCCGATCTGGGTTGGAGAGCATCTTCATGCCGCTGTTTTGTCGCAGGCTGAAGTTGTCCATGATGTGGTCGATGTCGTTGTCCCACAGGGTCAGCTCGCTGCGCTGCCAGTGGCGGCTGATCTGCTCCTGCCTGAGCTTGAGGCCGAAGGATTCACGGTCGAACATGGGGCCGTCCATGGTGCGATCCGCATAGGCGGCACGGGCGTTGCTGCGCTCGGCGGTGAGCTCCAGCCAGGTGTGCTCACTGGGCGTCCAGCCGAGCTGGGCGGTGCCGTTCTCGCGTCGATAGAAGGAGCGCACCTTGTCGCCGTGACCGTCGCGATAATCATCGCTGTCGGAGTGGGTGAACTGGCCGCGCAGATAGCCCTGTGGCGCCCCTACTGTGGCATCCAGCATCTGGTCGTCACGCCCGAAGCTGCCATAGAGCGCCGATGCCTCGGCCTTGACGCCGGGGGCGGTGAACTCGGGCCTGTCCCGCTCGAACAGCACGGTGCCCGCCAGGGTCGCCCCCTGCTCAAGGGATTGCGGCCCCTTCAGCACCCGGATCCGATCGAAAGATTGGGGAAAGACGTAGGCGGTGGGCGGGTCCATCCGGCCGCCGCAGCCACCGGCCAGCATGCCGCCATCCATCTGCACGTTGAGGCGGGACATGCCCATCCCCCGCAGCACGGGATCGCCGCCCAGCCCCCCCTTGCGCACCATGCTCATGCCGGTGACGTTCTTGAGGTAACCGGCGCCGTCGGCCGCCGGCATGGGGGAGCCTGGCTTCTTGGGATCCAGGGTCACCTCCAGGGTGCTGGCGGGGCGACTGGCGACCACCACCATGGGCTCCAGTTGCTGGACCGGCTCTTGGCCGGCGGCGCCGTGACAGGCAAAACCGCCCACCAGCAGGGCCAGCGGGGTGCGCATATGACAAGCCATACTCTTTCCTTATCTCTCTGTTTATATTGTTGTTTTAATTCCAACCGCCAAAACCATTCAGCCACTGGAAGGTTTGCCGTCAGGCTGCAAAAAAGGCCTGCGGCGCGGTGGCGGCAAGCCCTCTGAGGCGAAGCCAAGCTAGGGTTGGCAAAATGTTGCGCAGGTTTTACCCAAATTGGGTGAGGAAGGCAAACGCTCAAACATTCCCGTCACAGGAATCTTGGGGTGGTTCACAAAAACAGGGGGTTAGCTGAACGCTTCCCGCTCGTCGATGGGCTTGATCAGGTGATAGACCTCGTGGGCCGACAGGATGCAGCCGGCGGGCCACTCCAGCTGGTGGTGGCGATTGATGAAGACCCGGGCGCAGCGCCGCTCCGAATCCAGCGCCGCGAACAGCGGCTGGGTGCGCCAGGGGGTCAGGTCCAGCGCCCCCGTGGTACCGTCCGAGAGCACCACGAACAGGCTCCACCCTTGCAAATATTCCACATCGATAAAGACCGGCATCCCTTCGGCTCCGATTGAGAAAATTCGGCGCCATTATAGATAAGCCCCCCGCACCGCTTTGCCAGCAGGATCACAGTTTTTCCAGCCGTTTATGCTGTCTTCTATCCCTGCGCGCCCTCACATAAAAATCATAAATCGTGCCAAAACATCCTTTTAAACAGCACCTACACGCAACCTTTCCCCGGGCTCGCTGTCATAACCCTGCAATATAAAAACAATGCGCCCGTGGACGGGTGCAAACAGGCTTGTAGGAACAACAATGACCACTATCAGACGATGGCTGGGACCGTTTTGGCCCATCGCCGTTTTTTCATTGATCGCGCTCGTCTCTCTCTCCATCAGCCGGCTCGCGCTCGGCCTCTGGCAGCTGGAGCGGGTCGACGCCGTCGCCGGCTGGCAGGAGATGCTGCTGCAGGGGCTGCGGGTCGACTTCGCCACCCTCTGCTGGCTGTGGGGGGTGCCCGCCGTGTTCACCCTGCTGCTGGCCGGCCCCCATGCCGTGGGCCGTGCCTGGCTGCAGCTCATCCGGGTCTGGCTGACCCTGGGGCTCTGGCTGCTGCTCTTCCTGGAGATCTCCACCCCCTCCTTCGTGACCGAGTACGGGGTGCGACCCAACCGCCTCTACATCGAATACCTCATCTATCCCAAAGAGGTGTTCGCCATGCTGTGGGCCGGCCGCAAGGGTGAGCTGCTGCTGGCACTGCTGTTCAGCGGCGCCGTGCTGACGGGCGGCTGGTGGCTGAGCGGCCGCTTGCTGCGCGGTATCAGCTTCCCGCGCTGGTACTGGCGGCCCGCCTTCGCCCTGCTGATCCTGGCCATCGGTTTTCTCGGTGCCCGCTCCAGCCTGGGTCACCGCGCCCTCAACCCGGCCATGGTGGCGTTTGCCAGCGATCCGCTGGTCAATGCGCTCACCGTCAACTCCTCCTACTCCCTGTTCTTCGCCATCAAGCAGATGCGGGCCGAGGAGGATGCCAGCCAGTTCTACGGCGAGCTGCCCCGTCAGCGCATTCTGGATCTGGTTCGCCAGGAGAGCGGCCGCGAATCCCATGAATTCAGCTCCGACACCCTGCCCAGCCAGACCTTCAACGAGGCCAGCTACGGCGGCAAGCCGAAGAACCTGGTGATCCTGTTGCAGGAGAGCCTGGGCGCCCAGTTCGTCGGCTCCCTCGGCGGCCTGCCGCTCACCCCCAACATCGATGCCTTGTCGAAAGAGGGTTGGGCGTTCGAGCAGCTCTACGCCACCGGCACCCGTTCGGTGCGCGGCATCGAGGCGGTGCTGACCGGCTTCACGCCGACCCCGGCCCAGGCGGTGGTCAAGCTCGGCAAGAGCCAGACCAACTTCTTCACCATCGCCGATCTGCTCAAGCAGCGGGGCTACGACACCAGCTTCATCTACGGCGGCGAGAGCCACTTCGACAACATGCGCAGCTTCTTCCTCGGCAACGGCTTCACCACCATCGTCGAGCAGAAGGACTTCAAGAACCCGGTGTTCGAGGGCTCCTGGGGTGCCTCTGACGAAGATCTGATGGCCAAGGCCGACGAGACCTTCCAAGCGCTCAGCAAGCAGGGCAAGCCCTTCTTCAGCCTGGTGTTCAGCTCGAGCAACCACGATCCGTTCGAGTTTCCCGACGATCGCATCGCCCTCTATGAGCAGCCCAAGCAGACCCGCAACAACGCCGCCAAGTACGCAGACTACGCCATCGGCGAGTTCTTCAAGAAGGCGAAGCAGTCGGACTACTGGAAGGACACCCTGTTCCTGGTCATCGCCGATCACGACAGCCGGGTCAGCGGCGCCAGCCTGGTGCCCATCCCCCGCTTCCACATTCCGGGAGTCATCGTGGGTGACGGCATAGCGCCGAGACAGGATCCGCGCATCGTCAGCCAGATCGACATGGCGCCAACCCTGCTCTCCCTGATGGGGATAAGCGCCGACTACCCCATGCTCGGCAAGGATCTGACCCGTATGCCCGCCGACTGGCCGGGGCGCGCCATCATGCAGTACGACAAGAACTTCGCCCTGATGCGCGGCAAGGACGTGGTGATCCTGCAGCCGGAGCGGGCGCCGGAAGGCTTCATTTATGAGGATGCGACAGAGACGCTCACCCCGGCGCCGCAACCGGCCACCATGAAGGATGCGGCCCTCGGCCTGGCGCTGTGGGGCAGCCTCGCCTACCAGCAGGGGCTCTACCGGACGGCGCCGGATACCCGCACCGTGCTGAACTGAGCGCCATAAAACAAAACCCGCCGATTGGCGGGTTTTTTGTAGGAGGCAGACGGGGCGTCAGGTGTTGAGGAAGCAGGGCAGCGAGCGGCTGAACTTGTGCTCGAACACCAGCGAGGTCTCCAGGTGCACCACCTCTTCGCGGGAGGTGAAGTGATCGAACACGAAGTTGCGCAGGTGCTCGGTATCGGCGACGCACAAATGCACCAGGAAGTCATCCTTGCCGCCCATGTGGAACAGGCTGATCACCTCGGGCAGGGCCAGGATGGCGTCGCGAAACGCATCGATGATCTGGCGGCTGTGGCGGGCCAGCTGCAGCGACACCATGGCCTGGATATGACCGCCGAGGGCCTGGTAATCCACCTCGCAGTGGGCGCCCTTGAGCACCCCGTCCTGCTGCAGCTTGCGCACCCGTTCCAGACAGGTGGACGGTGCCACCCCGACCAGCGCGGCCAGATCCTTGTTGGTCATGCCCGCATCGCGAAACAGATGGGCCAGGATATCCAAATCCAGTTGATCCAGGTTTCTCATCTTTACTCCTTGAACCGCTCAATTTTTTAGACTCTGCCCGTAAACCGGGCCGAACACAACGCAGATTGACATAGGGGCCGCGCCCCCTATGCTTTGGCGCACTCAAAAACCGGGTCAAGCCCGGCTTGCCTCGCCGTTGCTGGCGTCATAAGGATCTTTATGCACCCATCTCACCCCTTCTGGAGCCAGGAAGTCCCCCGCGTCGATGGCCAGCTGCTGCTGACCCCCTGCCCCGGCACCCAGCAGGTGGCGCTGCCGCTGGCGCTGGGCCAGCTCAAGCTGGCCGGGGCGCACGGCGTGCTGACCCTGATGACCGACGCCGAACTGGCCCGGCTCGAACTGGGCAGGCTTGGTCAGCAGATCGAGGCCGCCGGCATGCGCTGGTTCCAGTTGCCCATCGAGGACGATCAGGCTCCCGATGCCGCCTTCGAGGTCGCCTGGCAGCAAGCACTGCCGGACCTTATCGGACTGCTGCGGGACGGCAAGCATCTGGTCATCCACTGCAAGGGTGGCAGCGGCCGCACCGGGCTGGTGGCGGCGGCCCTGCTGATGAGTCTGGGCCAGCCCCAGCAGGAGGCGATGGCCGCCATCCGGGCCCACCGGCCCAAAGCCTTCACCCTGGCCTACCACCGCCAATGGCTCGACGGGCTGGCGGCGCGGCTGGCCGAGGGCGACTGAGCCAGTCCCTACCTCGACGGCGAGTTCTGCTGATAGGTAAACACCTTGCCGATATCCTCGACGCGATAGCTGGTGAGCTGATAGACGTAGTAGTTGAGCCAGTTGGAAAACAGCAGGTGGCCGTGGCTGCGCCAGCTGGCGCGCGGGGTCCGGGTCGGGTCGTTGTCCGGGTAGTAGTTGACCGGAATGACGGGCTCAAGCCCGGCCGCCAGATCCCGCTGGTATTCGCCATCCAGGGTCAGCGCATCGTATTCCGGGTGACCGGTGACGAACACCTGACGACAATCCTTGGTGGCCGCCAGATAGACCCCGGCCTCTGCCGATTCGGCAAAGATCTGCAGATCGGTGTGGGCGCGGATGAGATCCCCGTCGAACGCCGCATAGCGGGAGTGAGGCGCCACGAACTCGTCGTCGAAGCCGCGCAGCAGCGGTTCGTGCTCGTCGAGCCGGTGGTGGCGATAGACCCCGGACAGCTTCTCGCCGTGGGTCTGCTTCTCCATGCCGTACAGGGCTTTCAGCGCCGCCTGTACCGCCCAGCAGAGGAACAGGGTGGAGGTCACGTGCTGATGGGACCACTCGATGATCTCGACGATGCGCGGCCAGTAGACCACTTCCTCGAACTCCACCAGCCCGAGCGGCGCCCCCGTGATGATCATGCCGTCGTAGTTGTTGCCGCGTACCTGTTCGAAGTCGTGATAGAAATTCTCCAGGTGCGCCTGGGGCGTGTTCTTCGACTCCCGATCGTCGATGCGCAGCAGATCCACGTCCACCTGCAACGGCGAGTTGGAGAGCATCCGCATCAGCTGGATCTCGGTTTCAATCTTCCTGGGCATCAGGTTGAGGATCAACACCCGCAGCGGGCGGATGTTCTGGGTGACGGCCCTGGATTCCGTCATCACGAAGATGTTCTCCTGCCCCAGCACTTCGGCGGCGGGTAACTGATCCGGGATCTTGATCGGCATGCTTACTCCCTGTACTGCATCGGTAAATATGTCTGGACATCCAGAAGCCTATAATAAAGCACCCACCCTGTCATCAGATACCTTTTGTATTCACCCCCACCTTTGACTAGCATACGGCTCAGTGTGTCTCTCGCATCCAAGACAATGACAGGTATCAAGATTTCAGTAGACCGGCTGCAAGTCGGCAATTACGTTTCTCTGCCACTTGGCTGGCGCGAACACCCCTTCCTGTTTTCCAGCTTCAAGCTCAAGAATGAAGAGGAGATCGAGCTCATTCGCCGGCTCGGTCTCAAGCTCGTGACCATCATCCCCGACAAGAGCGATGCGCCGCCCAAACCGCTGAACCAGATCCAGGCCCAGCCGGTAGAGGCGCCGGATACCTCCCAGCGTCAGGCCGAGATGCAGCTGGAGAAGGAGCGCCGCATCGAGCAGCTGCAGCAGTATCGCCGCGATCTGCAGCAGTGCGAGAAGCAGTTCCAGCAGTCGCTGGCCCAGGTGCGCAACGTGATGAGCAAGATCCAGTCCCGCCCCCTCAATGCCATCGGCGAGGCGCAGGAGCTGATCAACGCCATGACCGAGCAGCTGCTGTCGGTGGACGAGATGGTGCTGCACCTGGTCTCCGACAGCGAGGACGGCAACAACCTCTACTTCCACTCCCTCAACGTCAGCGTGCTCAGCATGCTGCTGGCCAAGGAGTGCAACATGTCGGCCGACGAGATCCGCCAGGTCGGCATGGGAGCCCTGTTCCACGACATCGGCAAGCTGAAGATCCCGAGCCAGATCCTGCGCAAGACCGAGCCGCTCACCAAGCCGGAGCAGAACCTGATGGCCCAGCACCCGCGCTACGGGCTGGATCTGCTCAATCTGGCCAAGGACTTCCCGGCCGAGGCGAAGGGAATCGTGCTGCACCACCACGAATACCTGGACGGCAGCGGGCCGGAGGGGCTCAAGAAGGGGCAGCTCGATCCGCTCACCCAGATTGTGTCGCTGATCAACGAGTACGATAACCTCTGCCACATGCAGGCCAAGGTGCCCTACTCGGCCCTGAGCGGCCTCTACAAACAGCGCAAGGCCCAGTTCAATCCGGACTACCTCGGCATGCTGATCCGGCTGATGGGGATCTACCCCCCCGGCAGCGTGGTGCAGCTCTCCAACGGCCAGGTAGGGCTGGTGATGTCGGTCAATGCCTCCCGCCTGCTCTACCCCTCGGTGCTGGTGTACGATCCGCGCATCCCGCGCCAGGAGGCGGCCATCATCGACCTGCAGCAGGCCGAGCTCTCCATCGCCAAGGTGATCCATCCCAAACGGCTGCCGCCGGCGGTGTTTGAGTACCTCAACCCGCGCACCCGCATCAGCTACTACTTCGAACACACCAAACCCTGATCGACCCGGCCACCTAGGTGGCCCCCCCAGCCCAGCCGTCAGCCCCGAGGAGCCCGCCATGCGCATCGAAATCATCAGCACCGGAGACGAGATAGTGACGGGTCTGGTGGTGGACACCAACGCCGCCTGGCTGAGCGCCCTGTTGCTGGAGCAGGGCTGGCAGGTGCGCCGCCGCGTCACCGTGGGGGACAACCTCAAGGACTTGAAGGCCGTGCTGGCAGAGAGCGCCAGCCGCGCCGAGGTGGTGCTGGTGTGCGGCGGCCTGGGCCCCACCGCCGACGATCTCACCGCCCAGGCGGCGGCCGAGGCCTTCAGCCAGCCGCTCACCCTGTTCCCTGACTGGCTCGCCACCATCGAAGCGCGTTACGCCAGCCGCGGCAGGCCCATGCCCGCCAGCAACGCCAAGCAGGCCTGGCTGCCGCAGGGGTGCGAGATCCTCGACAACCCGGTCGGTACCGCCTGCGGCTTTATGGTCACCCACACAGGCCATCAGGGCCCAAGCCGGCTCTTCTTCACCCCGGGCGTGCCGTTCGAATTCAAGCAGATGGTGCGCGAGCAGATCATGCCGCGCCTCAAGGTGCTGGCCGGCGAGCAGACCGACACCGAACTGCGCCGTTTTTATACCTTCGGCGTCTCGGAGTCGGCCCTCAGCGACATGCTGGATGCCGCTCCCTGGCCCGCCGGCATCGAGCTCGGCTACCGCTCCTCCATGCCGCTCATCGAGTTGAAGCTTATTGGCCACGGCGCCAGCACGGCGGACATGGACGCCGCCGAGGCGCGGCTGCTCACCGCCATCGAGCCCTGGCTGGTAGGGCGGGGCGATGAGGAGCCGGCGCGGCAGGCTCTGGATCGGCTGGGGGATAGGCCGCTGACGCTGCTGGAGGGGGAGAGCCGGGGCGCCCTGCTGGCCATGTGCCACCCGCATCCGGCCCTGACGGCCAGCTTCAGCCACGCCCTGGCCAGCGATCTGGCGCAGCTGGCGGCGCCCGCAGCCCCCCTCAGCCTGACCATAGGCCGCGCAGGTCCAGACGGCGTGCCGTTGCTGCTCTGCGTCGATGGGCAACTGTACGGCCAGACCCTCAAGGTCAGCCACCCGGATCCCGACAGCGGTCGCCGGATCCTCGCCTTCGCCGCCCTCGACATGCTGCGCCGCCAGCTGCAGGGGCTGCCGGTGCTCGGCGACTACCGCACCCTGGCCCGCACCGCCAGCCGCTGACAACCAGCAGCCAGGTTCTCACCCCTCGCGGGGCATCAATCCAGACTCTTCTTGAAGCGATGGGCGGCCAGCGTCAACACCAGCAGGGTGAACCCCGCCAGCCAGAGCACGTCTGACAGCAACTCGGAAAGCTCGCCACCGCGCAGCACTATGCCCCGGATCAGCCGCATGAAGTGGGTGGCCGGCAGCACCTCGGCAATCCACTGGGCCGGCAGCGGCATCCCCTCGTAGGGGAACATGAAGCCCGACAGCAGGATGGAGGGCAGCAGGATGAACACCGTCATCTGCATCGCCTGCAGCTGGGTCTGCGCCAGGGTGGAGATGAGCAGCCCCAGGGTCAGGCTGGCGGCAATGAACAACAGAGTCGCCAGCAGCACCTGGCTCAGAGCCCCGTTGATTGGCACGTCGAAGATGAAGTGACCGAGCCCGAGGATGATGGCCACCTGGATCAGCCCCACCCCGATATAGGGCAGGATCTTGCCCAGCATCAGCTCCATCGAGCCGACCGGGGTGGTGATGAGCAGCTCCAGATTGCCGCGCTCCCGTTCGCGTACAATGGCCGCCGAGGTGAACATGATCATGGTCATGGTGAGGATCACCCCGAGCAGGCCGGGCACTATGTTGACCGCCGAACGGCGCGCCGGGTTGAAATAGAGCACGGTCTCGAAGGTGGGGGGGGCCGTCTTGAGGTCGGGTTTCAGATCGGAGAGCGGCATGTTGCGAAGGCCGAGCAGGGCCCCGGCGATCATGGTGTCCGAGCCATCCACCAGCCACTGCCCCGCCGTCTCGCCGGCGCTGAGCCGGCGGCTCAGATCGGCGGGCAACACCAGCACGGCGCGCACCTCGCCCCGGGTCAGCGCCGCCTCGGCCTGCTGCACCCCGACGTATTGCTGCTTGATGTGCACCACCTGGCTCGCCTTCACCGCCTCCACCAGCAGCCGGCCCGGCACGCTCTGGCTCATCTCCACCAGCCCCACCGGGATCTGGCGCACGTCGGTATTGATGGCGTAGCCAAACAGCAGCAGCTGGATCAACGGGATCATCACCACCATGCCAAACGTGAGCCGGTCCCGTGCCAGCTGCCTGAGTTCTTTCTGGGTAATAGCCCAGAGCCGTCGCAGACTGTTCATCGATTCACTCCCACTGGGCTCATCACCGCCATACCCAAGGTCGTGAGCCTGTCTCTGGCCGGGTGCCTGAGTGTTTTCTGGGTGATGGCCCAGAGCCATCGCAGACTGTTCATGCCCTCGGCTCCTGACCGGTACAGCTGACGAACACATCCTCCAGACTGGGTCTGACCAGCGCCAGGCTGGCCCCGGCCAACGCCGGGCAGGCCTGCTGCAGCCAGGCCATAGGCTCCGCCAGATCCTTGTCCACCAGCACCCGCAAGCGCTGGCCGAGCTGGGCGGCGGAGCGCACCGGCGCCAGCTGCACCAGCTGCTGCTTGAGCAGCCGCAGATCGGCGGCCAGCACCTCCACCACCCGGGTGCTCATGGCATCCATCAGCGCCTGCGGCGCCCCCTGGGCGCGCACTCGCCCCGCCTCCATGATGGCGAGCTGGTGGCAGCGCTCCGCCTCGTCCATGTAGTGGGTGGTCACCAGTATGGTGGTGCCCCCTTCGCTCAGATCGAACAGCTTCTCCCAGAAATCGCGCCGGTTCTGTGGATCCACCGCCGAGGTGGGCTCGTCCAGCAGCAGCAGCGCCGGCCGGTGGATCACCGCCGCCGCCAGCGCCAGCCGCTGCTTCTGGCCGCCGCTCATGGCGCCGGCCCGCTGCCGGGCCAGCGGCGCCAGCTCATAGGTAGCCAGCAGCTCGTGCAGGCGGGCCCCCAGCGTCGCGCCGCCCATGCCGTGGATCCGGCCCATGAACTCCAGGTTCTCCCAGGCGGTCAGCTCGTCATAGAGGGAGAACTTCTGGGTCATGTAACCGATCCGCCGGCGCAGGGTCTCGGCCTCGCGAGGGATGTGCAGCCCCAGCACCTCCACCTCTCCTGCCGAGGGGGTGAGCAGGCCGGTCAGCATGCGTAGAGTGGTGGATTTGCCGCAGCCGTTGGGGCCGAGAAAGCCGTGGATCTGCCCCTTGGGCACGCAGAGATCCAGCCCGTCCACCGCCAGAAAATCGCCGAAACGGCGGCTCACTCCCAGCGCCCGGATCGCCAGCTCACTCATGGCCCTCTCCCTGCGCGGCGGGTTCGGCCTGCAGCGGCAGGCCGCTAGGCAGCTCCTGCGCCCCCTCCGGCAGATCGATCTCGGCCAGATAGACCAGCCGGGCCCTGTCCTGCTCGTTGAGGGCGTAGTAGGGGGTAAACGCGGGTTCTTTCGAGATCCAGCGCAGCCGGCCGGTGAAGGGCTCCGCCACCCCGTCCACCTGCACCCGCACCGGCTGGCCGACCCGGTAACCGGCGAGGGAGGGCTCGGGCACATAAACCCGGGCGTAAGGCGCCTCGTCCGCCTGGATGGCGGCCAGCACGGCGCCGACCGCGACCCGCTCGCCGAGGTGATAAGGCAGGCTGTCGAGCCGGCCGCTGCGGGTGGCGACGATGGAGAGATCCGCCAGCTCCCGCTCCGCCAGCGCCACCTCGGCGGTGGCGGCCAGCAAGGCGGCCTGCGCTTCGTCGATATCTTCGCGCCGCACACCCCGCGCCAGCTTGTCGAGCTGCTGGCGGGCGCCGTCCTGCTCGGCCAGGGCGCTGTCGCGCTGGGCGCGAGCCTTGTCGAGATCCGCCGGACTCACCAGCTTGCGGCGTACCAGCCGGTCGATCCGCTCAAAGTTGCGCTCGCTCTCCCTGACGTTGGCCTGCGCCTTGTCGAGGCTGGCGCGGGCGGCGGCGATGTCTTCCGGCCGCTCGCCATTGGTCAGCCGGGCCAGGGCGGCCCGCGCCTGTGCCTGTTGGGCCCTGGCGCGGGCCAGCACCGCCTGCTGACGCCGGTCATCGAGCCGGGCCAGCAGGGTGCCCTCCGCCACCCGGCTGCCCTCCGCCACCGGCAGGGCACGGATGATCTCGCCGGCGGTGGCGGTCAGCAGCACCCGGTCTCGTTCCAGGGTGCCGAGGGCCGTGGTGGATGCCTGTGGCTGGCAGGCGCTAAGCAGGCCCGTCAGGGCCAGGGGCAGCAGACAATGACGCAAGGTCGACACTCCTCTCACGGTGGCGGATCCGCCCGGGGGCACTCCCTTCGCCCGCCGGACGACAGCCGGTAGCGGCTGGCAGACGGGTTCATGGTGCCGTCAGCATACTCCCTGTTACTTTTCATTTCCTCGTCCCAGTTCACCCATTTGTGCTTAGCTCATTGACCAAAAAGGAGAAATGTCTGGATACTGCAGACCAGCACCATGTTGATGATTCGCATTTTTAACAAAATGCCGATTAACTGAAAACAAGCAGCCGTTCCAATTGGGATGCGGATGAAGGAAGGGATCCGGGTGTTAAGCAAAGAGTGGTTACTGTTGTCAGCCGATATGGAATACGCCTGCCTGCGCATCGTGCCCGGGCTGACCAACCCCATCTCGGAGAGCGATATCCAGACGCTGCTGCTGGCCTCCAACTGCCGTCGCTATCAGCCGTTGACGGAGGGGATCAAGCAGGCCATCAGCCTGCTCAACACCCTGCTGAGCAACCCGACCGCCCCCCTGCCCGGCAACCCGGTGCCCATCGCCCAGCGCCACGATGCCAGCGTCCTGCTGGTGGTGGAGAAGGACCGGATGAGCGCCACCGCCCAGATCACCGCCGACTGGGGCGGCAAATACCTCACCAGCGAACAGCTGGAGCAGGCGATCCAGAGCAGCGAGATCAGTCAGGGAGTGCAGGCACCGCTCATCGCCGCCGCCGTGCTGGCCGCCAAGGAGGCGACGCCGGGCACCTTGCTCAGGCTGCCGGTGGCGCAGGGCAAGGCCGCCGTCAACGGCCAGGACACTCGCTTCGAACGGCTGGTGGAGACCCCGGCCGAACGGATCCTCAAGCCTCAGGAGCTGGATCACGGCCGGGTCGACATGCGCGACCTCGGCACCATCCTCACCGTCAAGGCCGGCGCCCAGCTGATGCGCCGCCACCCCGCGACCCAGGGGGTGCCCGGTTTCACCGTCACCGGCCAGGAGCTGCCCGCCAAACATGGCAAGGAGAGCCCCATGGTGGCCGGCGAGGGCACCTTCCTCTCGCCGGATGACCCCGATCTGCTGCTGGCCAGCCGCCCCGGCCTGCCGCGTCAGGAGAAGAGCGGCATGAAGGTGGACGACGTGCTGAGCGTCAAGCAGGTGGATATCCGCCACGGCCATGTCATCTTCGAGGGGGCGCTGATCGTGGCGGGTGACGTCACCCCGGGCATGAAGATAAAAACCAGCGGCGATGTGGTGATTGGCGGCTTCGTCGAGGGTGGCTACATCGAATCGAGCGGCACCATCACGGTGCGCAACGGCATCATAGGGCGCAAGAGCGAACAGAGCGACGAGTTTCAGTGCCACCTCAACGCCCAGGGGGAGATCCACGCCAGCTATGCCCAGTACGCCAAGCTGGAGGCCGGCGGCGACATCCACATCCTGACCCAGCTCAGCCACTGCTACAGCCGTAGCGGCCAGGATCTCAAGGTGGGTGACAGCGCCATGCGCAAGGGTCACCTGCTGGGGGGCGTCAGCATCGCCAACCGCCTCATCATGGCACCTGTCCTGGGGGCCTCGGCCCACAACCAGACCCGCCTGCAGATCCTTGGCGGCTACTTCACCCACAAGGAGCAGGAGCAGGCGCTGCGCCAACGCAAGCAGGAGTGCCGGGAGCAGCTGGACAAGCTGCAGGACCTGCTGCTCAAGCTGCTGCAACTGCCGAGCGACAAACGCAATCCCCAGACCCTGCAGAAGATCAAGCTGATCCGGACCCAGCATCTCGAGGAGAGCAAGTTGCTGGATGAACAGCTGGAAGCGGCCCAGGAGGAGCTGCAGAAGCTGATGGCGGAGATGGACATCATCGCCACCCAGCACGCCTTCCCCGGGGTCGAGGTGGAGATGGCCCACCACCACTACCGGGTCGACATAGAGCACGGCCCCATCCACTTCGCCATCCGTGAAGATCAGTTGCAGCTGACCCCCTACGAACCCCACAAGTGACGCAAGAGTGACCCGTCAGTCGTGATCCGGGCGGCGAATTTCGCTACACTCGGCCTCCCATTGGCCCCATAGTGCGGGCCAGCCAGACCGCAGGATAGTGAGAGATGTACAAGCTGATCGCATTGGATATGGATGGCACCCTGTTGAACTCCCAGGGCCAGATTTCCCCCCGCACCCACGCGGCCATCGCCGCCGCCCGCGCCAAGGGCGTCACCGTCGTGCTGGCCTCGGGCCGGCCGCTGGAGGGGATGAGCCGCTATCTGGTGGAACTCGGCCTCACCGGTCAGGATGACTACGTCATCTGCTACAACGGTGCCCTGGTGCAGCAGGTGGCCGATCAGCGCATCATCCGCAGCCAGCTGCTCACCGGCGGCGATGCCAGCGCCATCGCCGCCCTGGCCGACGAGCTGGGCGTCAACGTGCACGGCTTCTCGGTGAGCCGGGGGCTCATCAGCCCCAGGGTCAGCCCCTACACCGAGCACGAATCCCGCCTCATCGACATGCCCATCAAGCTGCTGGACTTCGCCACCCTGCCCGCCGACGAGCAGATCCTCAAGGTGATGATGATCGATCCCGAGCCGCTGCTCTCCCCCGCTATCGCCAAGCTGCCGGCCGAGCTCTACCAGCGCTATACCGTGGTGCGCAGCGCCCCCTACTTCCTCGAGTTCATGAACAAGCAGAGCAACAAGGGGACCGGCGTCGCCGCCCTGGCCGAGCATCTGGGGCTGGATGCCTCCCAGGTCATCGCGGTGGGGGATGCGGGCAATGATCACCACATGATCGAGTACGCCGGGCTGGGGGTGGCCATGGGCAATGCCACCGACGACATCAAGGCACTGGCCCAGCACACCACGGGGCGCAACGATGAAGACGGGGTCGCCCAGGTGATCGAGCGTTTCATCCTGAACGCCTGACGCGACCAGGGGCCTGCGGGCCCCTTTTGCTATCCGGCCGCCAGCGCCGCATGTTTAATATATCCACCACAACAACGCCCTTCTCTCTCCCCGCTATCGCTACAGCCCCCTTTTAATGGGACTCAAGCCAGTCGAGCGCAGAACATATTTAACATATTGGCATCATTTCGTTTGACATATTGAACGGCCTTGGCAGACTGGGATCAGGATCCAGGCTGTCGTTGCCCAGGCTGACCGACGATTCTGGCTGTGCAACGCACCTCCGATCCCACGACCATGCCTTGAGGCATGCCCTTGCCCCGCTGACGACGGCAAGGGCCTGCCCAAGGCGCAGGACCGCTAAGGACAGCCAAGGTGAATCATGACTCGCAGCCCCCACACCCCGCGTAAACCCGTCGTACTGATGACCACGGGCGCCCAGCCCCGCAATGGCCACGCCTATCAGGTGATGACCCACAAATACATCAAGCCGCTGGTGGAGATCAGCGGTTGTGTGCCGCTGCTGGTGCCTACCTGCTGCGGCACCGAGGATCTGGCGCAATATCTGGATCTGGCGGATGGCGTCTATCTGAGCGGCGCCGGCTCCAACATAGATCCCGCCCTCTACGGCCAGGAGAACCTCACCCCGGAGAAGCAGCAAGACAGGGACCGGGATCTGTTCGATATCCCGCTGGTGCGGGCCGCCCTCGATCGCGGCCTGCCAATCCTCGGGATCTGCCGCGGCATGCAGGAGATCAACGTAGCGCTGGGGGGAGACATCCACCAGAAGGTCTACAGCGAGCCGGGTTATGACGATCATCGGGAGGATGCTGACGATCCGGTCGACGATCAGTATGGCGAGAGCCATCAGGTCGAACTGGTGCCGGGCAGCTGGCTGGCGGAGCTGATGGGACAACAGTCCATTCCGGTCAACTCGCTGCACGGCCAGGGGATCAAGACGCTGGCCAAGGGGCTGGAGCCGCTGGCCCATGCCGAGGACGGGCTGATCGAGGCGATCCACGCCCCCGCCCTCTCCCCCTTCCTGCTGGCGGTGCAGTGGCACCCGGAGTGGAAGGCGAGCGAGAATCCTCACTCCATCAAGATTTTCGAGGCCTTTGGCGACGCCTGCCGGGCCCGCCTGAGCGGCGTCTGACGCCGCCGGCTAGTCGCCGAACCCGCGCGCCTTGAGCTTGGGCAGCGCACCGCGATCCGGGCGCAGGGTTCGGCATACCTCCAGCCCCTTCAGCCCGCGCTGGATGTGATCCGGCGTGTGGCCAAACACCATGCCGTTGCTGCGATAGAGGGCGCTGTCGTCCAGCTCGAACAGCTCACCGCCGATCAAAAGCTGTTCGCGGCCGTTGACTGTCTTGCCGCGCTTGAGCGGCAGCATCATGTCGCTCAGCACCTCACCAGTGGCGCAACCCTCACGCCAGCGCGCCTCATCGGCGAAGGGGGTGATGGCGATCTCGCGCCAGGAGCCATCACGAAACTCGACCCGATACTTGTCGGCCAGCTGATCACAGCCCGTCAGCAACCAGGCCCCGGCAATCCAAACCATCTTGTTCAGCGTGCGCACTCGTACCACTCCCTCGTCAGACCGGCGCCCAGCATAAATAAATTGCCCCCGCCCCGCACCCATTTAGCGGGTTGAAACCAACTATGCTGGAAATAACCAATGATAAGGGGCTGCTATGTTTAGCGATAACCTCGTTGCGCTACCTACCCTGCTGTGGATTGGCGAACACCCGTTCTGGACCCTGTTGACCCTGTTCTTGCTCTTCACCCATTTCCTGCGCAGCCCCGGCCGTCGGCGGGAGCTGGTGAGCGAGCTCGGTTTCGTGATGATAAGCCTGGTGGTGATCCTGCTGATCCAGTTCGAAGGGGGCTGGTTTCGTCTGCCCCTGCCCCACCACTGGCTGGTGGAGATCTCCAGCCTGCTGGCCGGGCTGGTGCTGGTGAAGATCTGGGGGATCCTGCTGTTCCAGTTTCTGCTGCCCCTGTGCCAGATCCGCATCCCGCGCATCATCGCCGACATCGTCATCACGGTCGGCTACATCGGCTGGTGCCTGTTCCGCCTCTACGCCTCCGGCATGGCCCTCGGCGAGATCGTCACCACCTCCGCCGTCATCACCGCCGTCATCGCCTTCTCCATGCAGGACACCCTGGGCAACCTGCTGGCCGGTGTCTCGATCCAGCTCGACAACTCCATCGCCATCGGTGACTGGCTGCAGGTGGAAACCACCCAGGGCCGGGTGGTGGAGATCAACTGGCGCGCCACCACCATAGAGACCCGCAACTGGGAGACTGTGGTGATCCCCAACAGCCACCTGCTCAAGCAGCGCTTCACCGTGCTCGGACGGCGGCAGAACGCCCCCCTGCAGTGGCGCCGCTGGGTCTGGTTCGACATCACCCTGGATACCCTGCCCACCCAGATCATCGCCCTGGTGGAACAATCCCTGCGGGAGACCCGCATCCGCCACGTCTCCGCCAGCCCGCAGCCTGACTGCCTGCTGATGAACGTGGAAAACGGCATCGCCCGCTACGCGGTGCGCTACTGGCTCACCGATCTGGCGGTGGACGATCCCACCGACTCGGCGGTGCGCACCCTGATCGATGCCGCCCTGCGCCGCAACGACCGGCGCCTCACCCCACCCATCTTCAACGTCTTCATGACCACGGATCAGGATCACAAGGATCAGCGCCACAAGCGGCATACCGCCGAGCGCACCGACACCCTGCGCCGCCTGCCGCTGTTCGCCATGCTGCAGGAGGAGGAGTTGCTGCGGCTGGCGGATCAGGTCAAGTTCGCCCCCTTCGTCAACGGCGATCGGATGCTGAGCCAGGGAGAGGTCTCCGGCTGGCTGTTCGTGCTGGTGAAGGGGGATGCCCAGATGCTGGTGGAGGTGGAGGGGCGCGAGCTGCCGCTCGGCACCCTCAATGCCGGCGACTTCTTCGGCGAGTTGAGCCTGCTCACCGGCGAGCCCAGTCCGTTCACGGTGCGGGCCCAGGGGACCGTCGAAACCTATCGCATCAATCAGGCCATGTTCCAGGAGCTGGTGGCCCAGCGCGGCTCCCTGCTCGAGCCGCTCTACAAGGTGTTGAGCGCCCGTCAGCAGGAGCAGCAGGAGCTGCTGGCGCGGGAGGCGGAAGCCATGAAGCAGATCACCCCGCCACGGGATCTGCTGGACAAACTGATGGCGCTGTTTGGCGGTCGATGACGTAGCATGGCGGCTCAGGCTTTCTACCAGAGATGCATTTCATGCTGTTGACCGCACTGGCCCTGAGCGCCACCCTGCAATTTGACTGCCCCGCGACCATTGAAACCCGCCAGCAGCTGCTGGGGGCCAGCCCGGGGTGGCAGGCCGTCACCCGCAACGATCTGGGGGAACAACACCAGCCCCTCAGTCACCGGCTGGACAACCTGGCCCTGTTCGACGGCGACCCCGATGAGCGAGCCCAGCTCAAGCCGGACAACGGCGACAGCGACGCGCTGCACTACTGGAGTCTGGATCGCCGCAACCCCCGCCCCTTCTACCTGGTCTGCCACTATCGGGAGACCGCCATCACCCTGCAGCAGGCGCTGCCCGCCGGCATCAGCTACTGCCGGGTCAACCAGCCCGAGCCTTACGATCTACGCGGATTGATCTGCCGCAACGAGTGACAACTCCGACACGACCCAACAATGGCTGCTGCCTGCGGTGCATGATCGGCCGACAGGGGATGCATGTCGGCTGCGAACCGGCGGGTATGGGGTGGGTATGGAGGTCTGATTAGAGCAGCAGTTCGGCCAGCTCGCCCAGCGCCGTCAGCTCCACGTCCGGCAGCAGTTGCAACTCTCGCCAGGGTTGACCGCGCTCGTTGAGCCAGGCGATCTTGAAGCCGTGCAGCCTGGCCCCCAGCACGTCGGTCTGTGGATGATCCCCCACGTGCAGGATCTGGCCGGGCGCCAGCTTGAGTGCCCTCTGCGCCTCTACGAACATGTCCGGCGCCGGCTTCATCCTGCTGCCGAGGCCAGCCTTGCAGACCAGGGTGAAGTAATCCGCGAGACCAGCCCGGGTCAGGTCCAGATTGCCGTTGGTGATGACCACCAGCGGGTAGCGCTCGGCCAGCCTGGCCAGCAGGGCGTGGGTCTGGTCGCTCACCTCGATCTTCGAGCGCTCGGCCAGAAAGCCGGCGAACACCGACTCTGCCTCACGCTCTGCCAACCCTTGCGCCATCCCCCCCGCCATCAGCGCGGCCTGAATGCCGTGCCGGCGCGCTAGACTGACGTCGTGGCGCAGTGCCGGCTGTTCCAGCAGCAGGTTGTGCTTGAGCGCCTGCCAGCGCGGCTTGTCCAGCATGGCGGTGGCCAGGTATTCGCTGCGCAGGTGGCTCAGCATCCACTGCTCGGCCCGTTCGATGGCCGGGCCGTTGTCATAGAGGGTATCGTCGAGGTCAAACGAGATGGCGGCCACCGGCTGCCAGCGGCGATAGAACTGCATGGTATCTCCTCTTGTCGGGACCGAGCGGGCCCGGCCCTCTTCATTCGTCGTCCGGAGTGGCGGGATCCCGCTTCGCCCGCGGATGGGCGCTGTCATACACCTTGGCCAGATGCTGGAAGTCGAGGTGGGTGTAGATCTGGGTGGTGGAGAGATCGGCGTGACCCAGCAGCTCCTGCACCGCCCGCAGATCGCCGGAAGACTCCAGCATATGGGTGGCAAAGCTGTGGCGCAGCTTGTGGGGATGGACGTGGGCGTTGAGCGCCTGCTTGTTGCCCCAGCCGTCGAGCCGCTCCTGCACCGAGCGGGCCGACAGCCGCTGCTTGCGCTTGGAGACGAACAGCGCCTCCAGCTCGTCGCCGGCCAGCAGGGGGCGCAGCTTGAGCCATTTGTGCAGCCACTCCACCGCCATCCGCCCCACCGGCAGCACCCGCTCTCGCGAGCCCTTGCCGGTCACCCTGAGCTGGCGCTCGTCGAGCTTCACGTCCGCCAGATTGAGCCCCACCAGCTCCGCGAGTCGCAGGCCGGAGGAGTACATCAGCTCCATGATGGCGCGATCCCGCACCGCCAGCGGATCCTGCTCGTCGGTGATGTTGAGCAGCTGGTACATCTCGTCCACATCCAGGTTCTTGGGCAGCGGCCGCCCCTGCTTGGGGGTGACGATGCCGCGCGCCGGATTGGCCACCAGTCGCCCCTGCCGCACCTGCCAGTCGCAGAAACTGCGCAGGGCGGAGACCTTGGTGGCCAGCGAACGGGGCGCCAGCCCCGCCTTGTGCATCCGGGTCACCAGACTGCGCACCTGACTCGCCTCGAGCCGGGCCCAGTCGTCGACCCCGAGCTTCACCAGCTCGGCGGTCATGGCTTCCAGATGGGCCTGGTAGTTGCTGCGGGTGTGCGGGCTGAGCTGGCGTTCGACCCGCAGGTATTCGATGAAGGCCGCCAGCTCGTCGGCCAGCGCGGCCGGCAGGGGCTCGGCGGCTGGCGGCGCCTTGGCGGGGGATCTGGCCGGCGTCTTAGCCACGCGCCAGCTCGGGCAGACGCAGCTGCAGCAGGCGGCCAAGCTGGCCCAGCAGCAGGGTGTCGTTGTGGGGGGTGAAGTGGCTCGGATCCGAGCTGGCGAAGGCCAGCACGCCGAGATCGCCGAGCCGCATCAGCGCCACCGAGTTGACCAGCACGTCGTGGCCGAACAGCGCCTGCTTCTCGCTCTGGTTGAGCCGGCCGAAGTAGTAATCCTGACCCGGCAGGCGCTGACCCAGCAGCTGCTCGAGCTGTCTGCCCTCCGCCATGAACTTCTGCTCGGGGCCGCTCAACTGGAATTTTTTCGGACTGAGCCAGAGCCGCAGGCCGGTCAGCCGCAGCCGCTGCACGAACGCCTTGCCCATCACGGCGCTCACCTCGAACAGGCTCTGACAGCCGTACAGCTCGCCGTAGAGATCGGCATAGACCCGGAAGATCCGCTCGTTCTCGCTGGCGATCCCCATCAGCTCGGTGATCTCCTGCTCCAGCTGCTCGATGCGCTCGCGCTGTCTGTCCAGCTGGCGCTCCACCAGGGAGACGGTGCCCTTGCGTTCGTGAGGAATGCGGATCCGGTCCAGCATGGCCGCGTGGCGCTGGAAAAACTCGGGATAACGGGCCAGGTACTCCAGCACTGTGGCTTCATCCACCAGTGGTTCCTGCCGTTTGAGTTCGCTCATAACTTGGTTGGTCCATCCGAAAAAGGGGCGCAAGGCCCCGACATTAGTGCTTGGCTGAGCGGGGGCCTCCCCGCCCGTGCCTATAACTCTATCTGACCGTCAAATACGTGCTCGGCCGGCCCGGTCATGTAGACCGGCTGACCCGGCCCCTTCCAGGCGATGGTCAGCTTGCCCCCCGGCAGGGTGACGGTGACCCGCTCCTTGAGCTTGCCCTGGCTGATGCCCACCACCACGGCGGCACAGGCGCCAGTCCCGCAGGCCAGGGTCTCGCCCACCCCGCGTTCGAACACCCGCAGCTTGATCTCGCTGGCGTTCACCATCTCCATGAAGCCGACGTTGACCCGCTCGGGAAAACGCTCGTGTCGCTCCATGATGGGACCCAGGGTCGCCACCGGCGCATCGGCCACCGAGGGCACCTCGATGACGCAGTGAGGATTGCCCATGGAGACGGCCCCGCACATCACAGTATGCTCCTGGGCCCGCAGCAGGTAGGTTTTTTCCGCCTTCTGGGCCCGGAACGGGATCTTGCCCGGCTCGAACTGGGGCACCCCCATGTTGACCGTGACCTGGTTCTCCCCTTCCAGCTGCAGCACGATACGGCCGCGCGCCGTGCTCACCGCGATGCGATCCCGGTTGATCAGCCCCTTGAGGCGCACGAAGCGGGCGAAACAGCGGGCACCGTTGCCGCACTGCTCCACCTCGCTGCCATCGGCATTGAAGATGCGGTAGTGGAAGTCGAGCTCGGGATCGTAGGGCGGCTCCACCAGCAGCAGCTGGTCGAAGCCGATGCCGAAGTGGCGATCCGCCAGCTTCTTGATGACCTCATTGCTGAAAAACACCTTCTGGGTGACGCCATCCACCACCATGAAGTCGTTCCCCAGCCCGTGCATCTTGGAAAAATCTATCAACATCGTGCGTTCCTGTACCCTTGTTCACGCTCTCACCTGGAGGAACGCTTAGAGAAATCCATTAACAATCAGGGCAGTAAATGCTCACCGCGCCAGAGATCGGCCAACTGCTCGCGCTCTCTGATGAGGAACGACTGCGCTCCGTCCACCAGCACTTCGGCGGCGCGGGGACGGGTGTTGTAGTTGGAGGACATGGTAAAGCCATAGGCACCGGCGGAACGCACCGCCAGCAGGGAGCCCTCGGCGATCGCCAGGGTGCGCTCCTTGCCGAGGAAGTCACCGGTCTCGCAGACCGGGCCGACCACGTCGTACAGCGCCGGCTCGTGGGCCGTACGGCTGTCCACCTCGATGATGTTCATCCAGGCGCCGTAGAGCGAGGGACGAAGCAGATCGTTCATGCCGGCGTCGATCAGCGCGAAGTTGCGGGTCTCGCCCGGCTTGAGGTACTCCACCCGGGTCAGCAGCACGCCAGCGTTGGCGACGATGGCGCGGCCCGGTTCGAACAACAGGGTCAGATCCCGGCCCGCCAGCTTCTGCTTGAGCGCCTCGGCATATTCGCTGGGATGAGGCGGCTGCTCGGCGCCGTAATTGACCCCCAGGCCCCCGCCCACGTCCAGGTGGTGAATGTGGATGCCTTCCGCCGCCAGGCCGTCGATCAGCCGCAGCAGCTTGTCGGCCGCCTCCATGAACGGATTGAGTTCAGTGAGTTGCGAGCCGATATGGCAATCCACCCCGACGATCTCGATGTTGGCCATGGCCGCCGCCTTGCGGTAGATGGCGGGCGCCTGCTCGATGGGAATGCCGAACTTGTTCTGCTTGAGGCCGGTGGAGATATAGGGATGAGTACCGGCGTCAATGTCCGGGTTGACCCGCACCGACACCCGGGCCTTCTTGCCCATGCCGCCCGCCACTCGGTTCAGACGCTCCAGCTCGGCTTCCGACTCCAGGTTGAAACAGAGGATCTCTTTATCCAGCGCGAGGCGCATCTCGGCTTCGCTTTTGGCCACCCCGGAGAAGACCACCTTGGCCGGATCGCCGCCCGCCGCCAGCACCCGCGACAGCTCGCCACCGGAGACGATGTCAAAGCCAGAGCCAAGGCGTGCCAGCAGGTTGAGCAGCGCCAGGTTGGAGTTGGCCTTGACCGCATAGCAGATGAGATGGGGGATGTCGCCCGCCGCCTTGTCGAAGGCGTGCCAGTGGCGTTCAAGGGTGGCGCGGGAGTAGACGTACAGCGGGGTGCCGTACTGCTCGGCAAGTTGTTGCAGCGAGGTGTGTTCGGCCTGAAGCTGGCCGTCGGCGTCGTAGTTAAAGTGATCCAAGGGGGCGGTTCCTTCCTAAATTATTGCGGCGCGGCCTCTGGGGCAGCCTCGGCGGTCGCAGGCGTCTGTGCTTGCGGTGTACTCTGGGTCTGGGGCTGCTCGGGGGGCGGCATGTAGAGCGGTCCCGTCAGGCCACACGCGGCCAAACCAAGAGACAGAAGAGTGGCAAGCAGACACTTGGTAAGCTGGGTAATCATAATGGTTCGCTGCGAAAAAATTTTTGGCCCTCTATAATCGCACTCACATTGTTAAAAGCAACAGGATAAACCGATGAAGGATCACGAGTATCACGCCCTGACCGACGCCTTTTTCCAATATGTGGAGGACACCGTCGACGCAGGATATCCGGATATTGACTGTGAGCGTGCCGGCGGGGTCTTGACCCTGTCGTTCGAGAACAAGACCAAGGTCATCATCAACAAGCAGGAACCCCTGCACCAGATCTGGGTCGCCACCCGCGAGAACGGCTTCCACTTCGAGCTGCAAGGGGAAAGCTGGATCGACAACCGCTTCGGTCACGAGCTCAAGACGCTGCTGAGCAAGGCCTGCACCACCCAGGCGGGCGAACCCGTCCAGTTCCCATGATGACGCAGCCCGCCATGATCGATCTGCACCCTGAAGGCGCCCGTCACGCGGTGATCTGGCTGCACGGGCTGGGGGATTCCGGCGCCGGCCTCGCCCCGCTGGTGGATGCGCTGGCGCTGCCCGCCGACCTGCCGGTGCGTCATCTGCTGCCCGATGCGCCGGAGCGCGCCATCACCATCAACATGGGCTACAAGATGCGCGGCTGGTACGACATCAAGAGCTTCGACAACCCGGCGGACCGCGCCGTGGAGTCCCACGTCAGGGAGTCCGCGGCCCGCATCGCCGCGCTGATCGAACAACTGGTGGCGGAGGGCTTCGCCCCCGAGCGCATCGTGCTGGCCGGCTTCTCCCAGGGGGGCGTGATTGCCTCCTTCACCGCCCTGCGCCTGCCGCAGCAACTGGCGGGCCTGCTCTGCATGTCCACCTACCTGGCGGCCCCCGATACCCTGCTCGGCGAGATGAGCGAGGCTGCCCGCAGCCTGCCCATCTGCTACATGCACGGCATCTATGACGACGTGGTGAGCCTCTCCATGGGCTGGGACGCCAAGAACCGGCTGGAGGCGGCCGGGCTCTCCCTCGAGTGGCACGAGTACCCCATGAGCCACGAGATCTGCCGCCCGCAACTCGACGACATCCGTCAGTGGCTGCTGGCCCGCCTCGCGGGCTGAGCCAACCGCGGATAGCCAAACGGCCTGCAGATGCAGGCCGTTTTCATTCGATATGAGCGATGATCCTGTGCAGCAGGGGGCCGAGACCAGGGCGCTTGCGCGCACGCCGGACCGGCCCCTGCCCTACCCCGCGCCTGCGGCGGAGCCGAGCTCGCGCCCCTGACCACCGTCGCGCAGCTGACCTTGGCTGCGGTAGGGGATCACTTCCAGCTCGCCGTTGATCTGCACTATCTCGTAGTACTGGGGCAGGTTGAAGTTGCTGAACTGGCCCGCGTCGCTGAAGCGCTCGTGGCTGGAGGTATAGAAGCGGTTCACCCCCTGCACCAGCTCATCCTTGTTGCCGGCGAAGTGCTGGTAGATCTCCACCCGGTTCGCCTCGTCCAGGATATAGATGTTGGTGCCCGCATCCCGGGTATCGAAGAAGAACTGCACCAGCCCCTCGCTGGCATAGGCGTCGACGATACCGGGCAGATGCTGGCTGTGGGTCTTGTCGAGCCGCAGCGGCAGGTGATCCAGCTTGTTGTGGGAGATGTGGCGATAGAAGTCGACCGCGTTCTCCAGCTTCTTGACCGACACCCCGCGCCGCTCGAAGAAGATGCCGTACTTCTCCTTGCCGAGCGCCAGCGTCTTGACCAGCTGCTGCTTGTCGCGAGCCAGGCGCAGCTCGATGCATTCGGCCACCAGCTGCTGGAAACGGGTACGCACCAGAGAGCGGAAGTGCTGGCTGTAGCAGAACACCTCGATCATCTCGGGGGCGGCGGCATCCTGGTGCATCTTGCCGAGGATGGTAGTGAGAGCATCCACCACGGCCTCGTCCCCCTGGAAGTGCAGGGTACGGATCTCGCTCCAGGAGTTGCGATAGACCAGGTCCACCGAGCCCACCAGACACTCCTGGTTGCGGCCGAACGAGAAGACGTCGGCGGCATTGGCGTCGAACTCGATCACCTGGCCCACCCAGTGACTGGTCGGGTCCGTCTCCAGGTTGAGGAAGATGGAGAGCTGGCGGATCTCGCACGGCCGGCTGAGGGCCAGGTTGGTGGCGCGGGGATACTTGACCGGGAAGGTGCCGGACAGATCGCGACAGAACTGGTGCAGGTTGTCGATGTGCAGATCCGAGCCCTGGTTGAACAGGTGCACCCGGGACTGGGGCGTCAGCAGGCCGTTGAAGTAGGCCCACGACACCAGCTTGCTGATGTAGCCGTTATATTCGAGCGGCGCCCGGCCGATGATGTCCGCCGGTTCCAGCGAATGTTTGTAGAGATACCAGCCGGCGCGGTTCAAGCGGCCGTGCGGCACCTGCACGAAGCTGAGATCCGGCTCGCTCAAGTCCGGCGCAATCTTGAGGTTGATGCGCTGCACCTTGCCCGGCAGGCTCTCGAACGCGGCATAGAGCTTGCGCGACAGGATGCCGATGTCTTCCGGGTTGATGGACTCGCTGATGTTGTTGCGCCGGGCGAACTGGATCAGATTGCGGTAGCTCTGCATCAGGGCTTCCAGCAACTCGGCGTGAGCCACCTTGACGTCCTCGACCTTCCACTCCTGGCGGTGATCCAGATGATGCAACCGCTCCTGACTCCAGCCCCAGTAGGAGACCAGCTGGGTCATCTGCTCGCGGCGCCAGGCCGGGGAGTGCTCCTCTTTCGGGTGGCTGAGGCCGTCACACACCTTCAGATAGAAGCAGCGGCGCACCAGATCGAGCCGCTGCATGTCGCCGATGGACTTGAGGTAGTTGGTCACCTTGTCCAGCATCAGGCAGTAGTTGTCGAGCCGGTAGTGCATCCCCTCGTTGTGCTGGAACCAGTCGCGGCTGGTCACCGACAGCAGACGGGTGTTGGGATACTCGTGGGAGTAGGCCTCCATCAACACCGACTTGAGCACCGCCTTGTAGGGAGAGTCGATGCCCTTGTAGAGCTGCCAGAGGGCGGAGCCGAAGTACTCCTCGGCCGGAATGCGGTTGAAGCCACCGAGATCGAGCCAGTCATCCTGGCTCAGCTTGCCGTGGGCAAACAGGCCGTTGACGTAGTCGTCGTAGTGGTCGTCATACTCGCTGGGCACCAGATACCAGAGCAGCCGCTTGCCGGCGATCAGCATGGCGCTGCGGTAGAACTCGTCCAGCAGCAGCAGGTGCTGGGCGCTGCCGCAGCTCTCACCCTGCATCTGGGCATCGTTGCGCTGGCGGAACTTGTCCTCGGGGATCAGGAAGAAGTTGAGATCGACCCCCCGCTGCTCGGCCCACTTGGAGAGTTGCTGGCACTTGAGATCCAGCAGCTCGAGCCGCTCCTGCGACAAACCGGCCACGTGGCAGACCCAGATGTCGAGATCCGAGTGGCAGCACTGACCGATGGACGAGGTGCTGCCCATGGAGTAGAGCCCCTGGATCGACTTGTCATGGGTGGTGAGGCCGTTCAGGCAGTTGGCGTTCTGGCACAGGTCCTCGATGAAGGCCTGCTGGGCGTCATTGGCGGTAAAACTCCAGATGCCGTGCGGCACATCCCCCGCCACATAACCGGGCAGCAGGGGGTGATTGAAGTGCAGCATGACGGGTAGCAGCTGAAAAACCTGCTGCCCGTAGCGACTCATGAGACCTAGCGCCCGTTGCGTCTTGAGACGATTGAGTTCGTCGTAGCGCGCCACCAGCGTGTCGAGTTTTACCAGCAATGCCCTGCCTATACCGAGGTAAGAAATGACGCACCAAAACGGGGAGACGTCAAAAAAGTGTGATCATGTTAACAATGCAAACAGCGGTGGTAAACAAGCCCGCACACAATCGCCGGATTATTTATGACAAGTCACTAAACAGTATCATTGGAAAGCAATAAAAATCTGTAATTTCAATAAATTAACCGGCAAGCCAGACTTAATAAAAATCATTTTCAGCGGCCGTTTTTGAGCTTGAGCCCGCTTTTGCGGGCTGCGCCATGAAAGCCCCTGCAAAGGGTGGTAAGATCGTTTTCCTTCTAAAGATGAAACAACTGATTGATATGGCAGCCCGAACCCTGAAAATTGCCACTCGCAAGAGCCCCTTGGCCCTGTGGCAGGCCAACTTCGTCAAAGACCGGCTGGAAGCCCTGTACCCCGAGTTGCAGGTCGAGCTGGTACCCATGAGCACTCAGGGTGACAAGATCCTGGATACCCCTCTCGCCAAGGTGGGCGGCAAGGGGTTGTTCGTCAAGGAGCTGGAAACCGCCATGCTGGAGGGACGGGCCGACATCGCCGTTCACTCCATGAAAGACGTACCGGTGGAGTTCCCCGAGGGGCTCGGCCTGCACACCATCTGCGAGCGCGAAGATCCGCGTGATGCCTTTGTTTCCAACCGCTTCGGCCAGATTGATGAGCTGCCGCAGGGAGCCGTGGTCGGTACCTCCAGCCTGCGTCGTCAGTGCCAGCTGCGCGCGGCACGCCCGGATCTGGTGATCCGCGACCTGCGCGGCAACGTCAACACCCGTCTCGCCAAGCTGGACGCCGGTGAATACGACGCCATCATCCTCGCCGCCGCCGGCCTGAAACGGCTGGAGATGGCGCACCGCATCACCGCCTTCATCGAGCCGGAACAGAGCCTGCCCGCCAACGGCCAGGGTGCAGTCGGCATCGAATGCCGCCTCGACGATCACGAGCTGCACGTCCTGCTGGCCCCACTCGAACACCCAGAGACCCGCATCCGGGTGCTGACCGAGCGCGCCATGAACCGCGCCCTGCAGGGGGGCTGTCAGGTACCTATCGGGGCCTATGCTCTGGTGCAGGGGGAAGAAGTGTGGCTGCGCGGCCTGGTGGGCAGCCCGGATGGCAGCCGCGTCATCCGCGACGAGATCCGCGGTCCGCTGGCCGACGGCGAGGCCCTCGGTCACACCCTGGCCCAGCGTCTGCTGGCCGATGGCGCCGATGTCATCCTGGCCGAGGTCTACCGGGCATGATCCCGCTGGTGGTGCGCCCGGCCGCCCAGGCCGCCGAGCTGGCGGCGCTGCTGCGCCAGCACGGCCACGCACCGCTCTGCTGCCCGCTGCTGGAAACCGTGGCGGGCAGCGAACTGCACCGCCTGCCCGAACTGCTGCCCCAGGCCGACATCGTCATCGCCGTCAGCGTGCATGCAGTTCATTTCACTCATCATTTTCTGTTGCAAACTGGTCAGACCTGGCCAAATATTGACTACTTTGCGGTCGGCCAGGCCAGCGCGGATGCCTTCTCTGAGGTGGGCATCCAGGCCTTGAGCCCGGACGATCCGCGCAGCGAAGGGCTGCTGGCCCTGCCCGGCCTGCAACAGGTGAACGGCAAGCAGGTGCTGATCCTGCGCGGCAATGGCGGCCGGGATCTCATCGCCCGGACGCTGGCCTCACGCGGCGCACTGGTGCACTATTGTGCGGCCTATGAGCGCCACTACCCCGCACTGGACGGGGACGCATTGACCCGCCACTGGCAGGCGGCCGGGCTCGACAGCCTGCTCGTCACCAGCGGTGAACTACTGCAACGGCTGCTGGAGCTGGTCCCGGACCAACAGCTGCCCTGGCTGCACGACCGCCTGCTGGTGGTGCCCAGCCCGCGGGTGGCCGAGATGGCCGCGGCGGCGGGCTTTACCCATATCACGATTGCCCAGGGTGCATCCAACCAGGCCCTGACGGCCGCTCTGGAACTGAGGAAGATGGAATGACTGAACAGCAAGAAGTCCAGCCGAGTGCCGCGGCCTCCGTGGCCGACAACAAGCAACCCGGCCAGAAGGTCAACAACAAGAAGGGCAGCTCGGGCGCTGTGGTCGGCGGCATCGCCATCCTGCTGGCCCTCGGCCTGACCGGCGGCCTTTATCTGCACGGCCACAAGAGTGCCGTGGCCCAGCAGAGCGAGCTGAACCAGCTCAAGCTGCAACTGGCCGAGGCCATGAACAAGCTTGACCAGAGCAACAGCAAGGATGGCGAACAGCTGGCCGCCCTCGGCAAGCAGCAGCAACTGCTGCAGGACGAGCTCAAGGGGTTGCAGACCCGGGTGCTGGATCTCAACGACAAGCGCCCCAACGACTGGATGCTGGCCGAATCCGAATACCTGGTGCGGATGGCCGGTCGCAAGCTGTGGCTGGAACACGACCTCGTCTCCGCCATCACACTGCTCGGCAATGCCGACGAGCGCATCAAGGCGCTCAACGATCCCAGCCTGATGCCCATCCGCAAGGCGCTGGCCGAAGACATCGCCCAGCTCAAGGGGATGCCGCGCATCGACCGCGAAGGGCTGACCCTGAAGCTGGCCGCCCTCTCCGATCAGATCGAGCTGCTGCCACTCTCCACCGTCAGCATGCCGGAAGCCAAGAGCGAGCCCGATCAGGCCGTCAGCACCAACCCGGACGAGTGGGAGAGCAATCTCAAGAAGAACTGGGTCAAGTTCACCGAGAACTTCATCACCATCCGCCGTCGTGACGGCGCGGTGGAGGCCCTGCTCTCCCCGCAGCAGGAGATCTTCCTGCGCGAGAACCTCAAGACCAAGCTGCTGCAGGCCCAGCTCGCCGTCTACCGCGAGCAGCAGGCCCTCTATGACGACAGCCTGGACAAGGCCCAGCGCTGGCTGACCCAGTATTTCGATACCGACAACAGCGCCACCCACTACATGCAGTCCGAGCTGGACAAGCTCAAGGGGGAGCAGATCCAGTTCAACTATCCGGATCGCTTCAAGACCCAGGCCATGCTGGAAGAGGTGCTGACCGAGCGCCTGCAGCGCATTCTGGCCAGCAACTGAGGAGGGCACCATGATTCGTCTGATTGTACTGGTGGCCGCCATGGTGGCCGGCCTCATCTTCGGCCCGCAGGCCTCCGGCAACAAGGGCTATGTGCTGATCTCGCTGGGCAACTATACGGTTGAATCGTCGGTCACCAGTGCGGTGATCCTGGCGGTGCTGTTCTACGGTGCCCTGCTCATTGTCGAGTGGCTGCTGGGCCGGGTATTCGGCCTGCGCCGCAAGACGCTGGGCTGGTACGGCTCGCGCCGGCGCCGCAAGGCCAACCAGCAGACCGTGGCCGCCACCCTGGCCATGGCCGAGGGGCACTACAGCCAGGCCGAAAAGCTGATGCTCAAGGGTGCCAGCAACAGCGACACCCCGCTGCTCAACTACCTGAGCGCCGCCAAGGCGGCCCAGGCCCGTGGCGATGACGTGCGCCGGGACCAATACCTGCAAAAGGCGCAGGAGGAGAACCCCAAGGCCGAGCTGGCGCTGACCCTGACCCAGACCCAGCTGCAGATCGAGCAGGGCCAGTACGACACCGCGCTGGCCATGCTGGAGTCCGTCTACGCCCTCAACCCGCGCCACCCCATGGTGCTGGACCAGCTGCGCCAGGTGCACCTGGCCCGCGAGGACTGGGCTGCCCTCATCGACCTCATTCCGGTGCTGCACAAGGTGGGCAAGCTGACCCCCAAACAGGAAGAGGATCTGCTGCAGCAGGCCTGGCGTGGTCGCCTGAACGCTGCCAGCGGCGCCCTCGAGACGCTGCGCCCGATCTGGCAGGAGCTACCGCGCAAGCTGCGCCAGGATCCGGATCTGCTGGCCGCCTATGGCGATCGCCTGCGCCAGCTGGGAGCCGACAATGAGGCCGCCGAGCTGTGGCTGGATGCGCTGCGCAAGCAGGTCTCGCCCCAGCTGCTGGCCCGTCTGCCCAAGCTCAAGCTCGACAGCTACCAGCCGATGCTGACCCTGCTGCAGAAGATCCAGGATCAGCCTGGCGTCGATGCGGCGCTGGCCCAGGTCTACCTGCTGGCCGGTCAGCTGGACGATGCCCAGCGCCTGCTGGAGCAGGAGGTCGCAAAAGCGCCGAACGCCGCCGTCTACCACGCGCTCGGTCAGGTGATGGACAAGCGCCGCCTCACCAACAAGGCCAACGAGTACTACCGCCAGGCATTGCAGCTGGCCGACGTCTAATACCAGTTCGTCGCGAAATAAAAAGAGGCCGCAGTTGCGGCCTCTTTTTATTGGGATTGTTCCGAATGGCAGCACTCCCTTCTCCCCTCGTGGGAGAAGGGTCGGGGATGAAGGGGAACCAGCAGCCACCCTTTCCCCGAGGGAGAGGGTCAAGGGCTCAGGCGGTCAGCCGCTCCAGTTCACCGATGAGCCAGATGGCCTCTTCCCGGTGATAGCCGCACACGTCCTGCATGGGACGAAAGCCGCCACACACCGCCGGCCGCTCGGGCTGGCCAAAGATCTTGCAGCCCAGCCGCGCATCGAGCTGCACGCAGGGCACGCCGGCCGGTTTGCCGTCGGGCATGCCGGGAATGGCACTGCTGATACTGGGGGCGATGCAGCAGGCACCGCAACCTTGACGACATTCCATGTAATGCTTTCCTCGGCAGGGCGAACCAGTTTAGCAAAGGGCGGGGATTTTCCTCACTGTTATCCCGGCCCCGTCATGAAATAGTCCCCTTGCAAGCAGACAACAAAAAGCCCGACAGCGTCGGGCTTTGGTCGTTCAGCAACAGCCATCTTCCTGCTTACAGGATGATGTCGCGCACCACGCTGTCTTTGCGATCCAGGAAATGGATCGACTTGATGCGGCGGATGGTCCGCGATTTGCCACGGATCAGCAGGGTCTCGGTGGTCGCCATGACGCCGTCGCTGGTGATGCCGTCCAGCAGATCACCCTTGGTGATGCCGGTGGCCGAGAAGATGACGTTGTCATTCTTGGCCAGGTCTTCCAGCTTGAGCACCTTGCTCACGTCGATGCCAAGTGCCTCGCAGCGGGCAATTTCCTGCTCGCCCAGCGCACGCACTTCCGGGCTGTCGCCCTTGACCTGATGACGGGGCACCAGGCGGGCCTGCATGTCGCCGTCCAGCGCACGGATCACCGCCGCCGAGATCACCCCTTCCGGTGCGCCGCCGATGCCATACAGCATGTCCACTTCGCTGTCCGGCAGACAGGTGAGGATGGAGGCAGCCACGTCGCCATCGGGAATGGCGAACACCCGCACACCCAGCCCCTGCATCTCCTTGATCGCCTTGTCGTGACGCGGCTTGGCCAGGGTGATCACGGTCAGGCGGGAGAGCGGCTTGCCGAGCGCCTTGGCCACGGCCTTGAGGTTCAGCTCCAGCGCCTGATCGAGGTCGATGGCCCCCTTGGCCTTGGGACCCACGATCAGCTTCTCCATGTACATGTCGGGGGCCTTGAGGAAGGAGCCCTTGTCGCCGACGGCCAGCACGGCCAGGGCATTGGCCTGACCCATGGCGGTCATGCGGGTACCCTCGATGGGATCGACCGCGATGTCCACCGCGTCGCCCAGACCCGTGCCCACCTTCTCGCCGATGTAGAGCATGGGGGCTTCGTCAATTTCACCCTCGCCGATCACAATCTCACCATCGATCTGGATCTGATTGAGGATATGGCGCATGGCCGCAACGGCCGCCCCATCGGCGATATTCTTGTCACCACGTCCGAGCCACTTGTAGCCAGCCAGTGCAGCCGCTTCCGTCACTCGGGAAAACTCGATTGCCAGTTCACGTCTCATCGCATATCCAACCTTTGGAGCTCGAAAACGGGCGGCATTCTACCACAAGGGCAAACCTTTGCGCGCAAAAGTGGCGGTTCGTCACACAAAACACGGCCCTTTCACCAATTTGACATCAAACCGCCACCGACACTTCACGAGAGTGTCACCCCGCTGTCATCCCCCCTGCCTAGCATGGCCCCCGTCTTTTACAACAAAGCTTGCAACACAAGGGATTAAGATGAAAAAGCTGACTGTAGTGGCACTGGCTCTCACCGCGGCCTTCCAGGCTCACGCCGTTGAAGTTTACAAGAATGACACCACCACCCTGGATCTGTACGGCCGCATCTACGCCGGCCAGTTCTTCGGAGACAAGAAGGAAGGGGTCGACAGCACCCATCCGAACGGGACCCAGGAGTACAGCGACAAGCAGGGCGCCAATCAGTTCGTCCGCTTCGGCGCCAAGGTCGACAGCCAGATCAACAGCCAACTGAAGGCGCTGGCCCAGTACGAAGTGCAGATGTACATCAACGACAGCGAGAAGACCATCAGCGAGAACTCCGACAACCTGCGCACCCGTCTGGCGTTCGCCGGTGTTGGCGCCGACTGGGGCAACATCACCTTCGGTCGCCAAAAAGGGGCCCCGGGCTTCCTGGCTGACTGGACCGACGTTTCTCTCTCCGACGGTTACGGCAACGACGCGCTGGGCGCCAAGACCGACACCTTCGCCACCAACCGTGCCGGTTCCGTGCTGAAGTACTCCGGTCTGTTCAACGGCTTCCAGGTAGACACCAGCTACAAGTTCGACGGCGGTGACACCGAAGAAACCACCAGCAAGGACAGCGATGCCGCCTACGGCGCCGCCGTGGCCTACACCTTCCCGTTCAACCTGGCGCTGGGCACCGCCTACAACGTGGGGATCCGCGACAAGAACGGGGAAGAGGATGCCAAGCTGTGGCTGCTCTCCGCCAAGTACGACAACAAGGCCGTCTACGCCGCCCTGAGCTATGCGGACGGCACCGACTTCCTGGCCACCGGCAAGGATCACACCGGCTGGGAAGGGGCGCTGGGCTACAACTTCGAGAACGGCTTCGGCCTGATGGCGCTGTGGAACAAGCAGAAGGTAGAGCAGGACGGCAAGGCCGACTATGACTCCATCGACTATTACACCCTGGGCGCCCAGTACAAGTTCAACAAGAACCTGCGCGTCATCGGCGAATACCGCATCAACAACCTCGACAGCAAAGAGAGCGGCAAGCTCAACGTCAAGGATGACTTCCAGCTGGCGGCCCGCTACGACTTCTAAGTCGGGCTCCTCTGCACTGCGCGCGCCGGCATCAGCCGGCGCGCTCTTTTGCATCCGCGTCGGCGTGCCCTGCTCCCCATGATCTAGGCTCAACAGAACCACGACGAGGAGATCATCATGCCGCTACGCCTGCTCATCTGCTGCTGCCTGCTCTGCGCCCTGCCCGTCCAGGCGCTGACCATCGCCATGGTGCTGTGGCGCGGCGAGACCGATGCCGAGCGCGGCTTTCGCGACGAGCTGAACCGGCTCGGTCATCACCCCACCTTCGTTACCTTCAACGCCAATCAGGACAGAACCGTGCTGGCTACCCTGCTGCGCCAGCAACTGCTGCCCTCCCTCGCCGACTACGACTACATCTACTGCTTCGGCACCACCGCCACGGCCATGGTCAAGAGCCTGGTGGGCAACCGCAAGCCGTTGATTTTCAGCATAGTGTCCGACCCCGTCGGGGCCGGATTCCTGTCCGACGACAAGACGGAAAACCGGATGGTGGCCGGCACCAGCAACATGGTGCCGATGGCGCTGCAGCTCGCCAACGCCCGCCGCTATCTGCCCGCCGGGAAGGGGCTGCTGCTGCCGTTCAACCCGCGCGAGCAGAACACCCTGCTGACCGGCGAGATGCTGCTGCGCGAAGCCCGTCGCTACCAGTGGGAACTCACCACCTGGCGCATCGCGCCAGACAAGCGGCGACTGGCCAGCGAGCTCAAGCGGCTGCAGCGCGACGCCAAAGAGAGCATCGTGTTTCTCGCCGCCGACAGCTACCTGCTCTCCATCGCCCCCGAACTGCTGGCCGCCCTCAACGAGGCGGGCATTCCCACCATCTGCAGCGCCGAGCTCTATGTCGAGCACGGCTGCACCGTCGGCACCATCAGCAGCTATCGAGCCCTCGGCCAGATGGCGGCCAACATCATCCACCGCAACCTGCAGGGCACCCCGCTGCAGGATATCCCGCTGCAGACCGACCCGGCGCCGCGGCTGGTACTGGGCAAGCAGCTGGCCGAGATCGCCCCCTCCTCCGCCGACCACTGAGCCCCTCATCCCCCTTCTTCCCTCCTCCCGTCACCTTGCCGGCAGGGCGCCCTGTCGGCGGTGGCGAGCCATCCGATACCCAGTCCCATAACCAAAACATGTTTCTATTGCACAGCTAATGAAAATCAATATCATTAGCATCCTCCCAAATGGGAGAAAACAAAATAATTACAAATAAATCAATAAGTTCAGACCATCAGGTCGCTTCTTCAAGAGTCAACACGCAACATGCACACACCTCACCACCCGCGCACTCTGCTGAGTGTCGCCCTGCTGGCCCTGAGCGCCGGCGCACACGCCGAAGACGAGACCATGACAGTGGTCGGCAAACGCAGCCAACATGAAGAGGTCGCCACCGCGACCCGTACCAGCACCCCGGCCAAGCTGGTGCCGCAGGCCATCGACAGCGTCAAGGCAAGCGAGCTGACCGCCTTCGGCCAGCCCACCCTGAGCGAGGCGCTGACCGGCATCCCCGGCGTCAACGCCAGCGGTGACACCCGCTTCGACGGGGTCAACATCCGCGGCTTCAGCGCCAGCAACGACTTCTATCTGGACGGTTTTCGCGACGACATGCAGTACACCCGCGACCTTGGCAACACCGAGCGGGTCGAAGTGCTCAAGGGGCCGGCGGCGGTGCTCTATGGCCGTGGCAGCACCGGCGGCATCGTCAACCGGGTCAGCAAGAAACCGCAGAAGGGTCTGGAGTCCAGCGTCAGCGCCCAGGTCGGCAGCTTCGACAGCCGCCGGCTGGCCGCCGACCTGAACGGTGAAGCGGGTGAGCAGGTGCAGGTGCGCCTCAACCTGGCCCAGGAAGACAAAGAGAGCTTTCGCAACGGCGTGACCAGCAAGCGCACCCTGCTGGCCCCCTCCGTCAACTGGGAGATCAGCGACAAGCTGAACTGGCTGCTGCAGTACGAGCGCAATGAGCACGACCGCACCCCGGATCGCGGCATCCCCGGCGTCAACGGCCGGCCGGCCAACGTGCCGAAGGAGTATGTCTACAGCGACACCCGCCGCGACTTCATCGACGATGTGGCCCAGTCCACCCGCTCCCGCCTTACCTGGGACATCAACGATCAGTGGCAACTGCGCCAGCAGCTGGGCTACACCAGCCTCGACAGCCAGTTCGACAACACCTATGTCACCAGCGTGAAGGGGGATCAGGTGACCCGCTCCCGCTGGCAGCAGGATCTCAAGGCCAACAGCCTGATCAGCAACACCGAGGCCGAAGGCCAGCTGCAGACCGGCCCCATCGAGCACCGTCTGCTGGTGGGCTTCGAGCAGAACTGGCAGGAGCGCACCCCCAAGCTCTACCAGAACGCCACCGCGATCCCGGCCGGCAACCTCTATGATCCGGGCTCCCTGCCCACCTACGACGGCGCCATGAAGCTCTCCAGCGACGCCAACCACAAGGTGCGCGGCTACGGCCTCTATGTGCAGGATCAGCTCAGCCTGGGCGACTGGCACCTGCTGGCGGGTCTGCGCCGCGACGACTTCACCGTCACCAGCCGCCGCAACGACCTCAACAAGGAGGAGACCGTCTCGGTCACCAGCCTGAGCCCGCGCCTTGGCCTGGTGTGGAACCCGATCGAGGAGCATGCCTTCTACGCCTCCTACAGCAAGACCTTCACCCCGGTGGGCGGGGAGCTGATCGGCATCACCCCGGGCGACAAGAACAACAACTTGGATCCCCAGCACACCCGGCTGTACGAGGGCGGCGTGAAGAGCGACTGGCTGGATGGCCGCCTGGCGACCACCCTCTCCCTCTACCGGCTGGAGATGTACAACAAGCGCAGCAAGGATCCGCTGGATCCCACCAAGGTGATCCTCACCGGTCTGCAGCGCACCGAGGGGATCGAGCTGAGCGCCCGCGCCCAGCTGACCGACGAGCTCTACCTGCGCGGCGGCATCGCCATCCAGGATGCCGAGCAGGTCAAGGCGGACGCCGATCTGCAAGGCAAGCGGCCGATGAACGTCTCTCGCCAGAACGGCGAGCTGTTCGCCGGCTATCAGAGCGGCAAGCAGGGCTGGTTCGGCGAGACCGGGGTGACCGCGGTGGGCGATCGCTTCGCCGACAACGCCAACACCACCACATTGCCCGGTTACGCCCGCTTCGACGCCCGTGCCGGCTACCGCTGGCAGCAGTGGGAAACCCAGCTGAGCGTGGAGAACCTGACCGATCACGACTACTTCGTCAGCGCCACCAGCGCCTCCCAGATCATGCCGGGCACACCCCGTCAGCTGCATCTGAGCGCCGCCTACCGCTTCTGATCCCCGCCTTTTCCCGATCCCTCTGGCCAGCGTTCGCTGGCCAGATTTTTATGAAGCACCGAGCGATGAAACGCAGAAAACTCCCCCTGCACAACAACAAGTGGGTGCGCCGCATCCACGCCTGGGCCGGCTTTGCCACCCTCACCCTGATGCTGCTCTACGGCCTCACCGGCCTCTGGCTGCAGCACAGGGCCGTGCTGCCGCTGCCCGGCCCCCACACCGATAAATCCAGTGAAGAGATAGTGCTGAGCACACCGCTGACCAGCCCGGATGAGCTGAAAAGCCTGCTGCAGCAACGCTATGCAGAAGGGTTCGAGGAGGGGCGCGTCCAGCTCACCCCGCCCCAGACCCTGCCCACCCCCGACGGCCCGCTCACCCTGCCGGCCCGCTGGGAGATGCGCGGCGTCACCCTCAGCCAGAGCGTGGCCGCCAGCTATGTGGCGGGCACATTGCTGGTGCGCACCGAACTGCAGCAGGCCAACTTCGCCGCCAGCCTCAACCGGCTGCACCGCGGCATGGGCACCGGCCTGCCGTGGCAGCTGGTGGGGGATCTGGCGGCGCTGGCCATGCTGCTGCTGGCCCTCACCAGCCTGCTGATGTGGAACAAGCTGCACGGCCCGGCCGCGCGCGGCATCGCCCTGCTGCTGCTGGGCGCCCTGGTCACCGTGCTGGTGGCCCTGCTCTAGCGCATTTACCGACGGCAAAACGGGATCTGGCTCTCGGCGGCGGTAACCTTGCCCGCACCTCGGGTAACAAAGGGTAACCGGCCGCCGATGGGGGTCACAGTTGCCGGCCTGGCGGCTGGATGAGGATCGCCTGCGGCTGCTAGGGTTGCGCCCTCAACCCAAGCGGCAAGAGGCAGCATGCGCATCTCCAGCATCGAATGCGGACGGGTGGTGGCCATCATGGCGGTGATGGCCATTCACCTCTCCCCCTTCAGCAACCCCTTCGACCCCACCCTGTGGGACGGCACCCTCTACTTCTGGCTCGGGGGCGTCATCAACCAGCTCTGCCGCTTCGCGGTGCCGCTGTTCTTCCTCTGCGCCGGCTACTTTCTGCAACCCGCCCTCGCCGCAGGCCATCCCCTGACCGTGGCGCTGCGCTACTGCCGCCCCCTGCTGGGGCTCTGGCTGGCATGGAGCCTGCTCTACGTGCTGATCCCCTTCAACCCGCTCGCGGCGGTGAGCGAGGGCTACCTGCCGGCCATGGCGAGCCAGTGGCAGATGCAGCTGGGGGATCCGCTCAACGCCTGGTGGGTGGGCGGCATGATCCACCTCTGGTTCCTGCCCGCCCTGATGCTGGCGGTGCTGATCCTGGCGCTCTGCCAGCAGGCCCGCCTGCCCCGGCTGGCCCTGCTGCTGGGTGCTCTGCTCTACGGGCTGGCCCTGCTCGGCGGCTCCTATGGCCCGCCGCTGCTGGGGGGTGAGTGGGCCCTGCTGACCCGCAACGGCCCCTTCTTCTCGCTGCTGTTCGTGACCCTCGGCGCCGAGCTGCGCCTGCGCGCCTGGCAGCCAGATGCCAGGCACTGCGCCCTGCTGATGATGGCGGGGATGGGGCTCTACGCCCTGGAGGCCGCAGGGCTGCTGCACTTTGCCGCCGTGCCGCTCAACCGCCACGACTTCCTGCTGGGTTCGCTCCCCTGGGCGCTGGGGCTGTTCGGCCTGCTGCTGGCCAACCCGGGCTGGGGCCGGGGCAGCTGGCTCGAACGCCAGGCCCCCAAGGTGCTGGGCCTCTACTGCCTGCACATGATGCTGGTGGTGTGGCTGATGATCTTCGGCCCGCAGGGCAAGCAGGTGTGGTGGGAGCTGCTGAAGGTGCCGGCGCTGCTGGCGCTCTCCCTGCTCAGCTACCGGCTGCTGGCGCTGGGGGCGGCCAGTCGCTGGCTGCTGCGGGCCCGCTGAGGGGAACAGGGGATGGGAGGGAGGCCGATCCCTCCCCACTCAAGGCTGAATGGGGGGTTCAATTTTTATTCATCACGAATAGATAAACTCCGGGACTCCTTAAACGCGACACCCAGGAGTCACGACCGTATGAAGTTGCTCACCAAGATGCTGTTCACCAAGCAATCCGGCCTTGTCCTCGTTCTGCTCGCCGCCAGCGGCTCCCTCAGCGCCGCCCAGATCGCCAACAACAACATCACCGAAGCCGAGATCAAGGCCGCGCAGGATGCCTGGGGCAAGGCCCTGATCCAGATCAGCGATGACTACCGCAGCGGCGGCATCGACAAGGCCAGAGCCACCGCCACCGCCGTGCTCGACGGCGCCTACGGCTACAGCCATGGCCCCGTGCTGTTCAAGCCGACCCTGGCCGGCGGCGAGCAGACCTTCCGCATCAATCAGGAAGGGGCGCTGGCCTACTTCGTCGGCAACAACAAGGCCTATCCCGCCGACACCGGCTTCGCCCTCAAGAACTGGCAGAGTTACGACTACAGCAATGCCGCCGTCTACATCAACGGCGACATGGCCCTCACCATGGGCAAGGTGCACCTGACCGACCGAGACAACAAGCAGACCACGGTCGACAAGACCTGGGGCTTCAAGAAGGGGGACGACGGCAAGGTACGCATCGTGCTGCACCACTCCTCCCTCCCCTACGCCGGCTAACGGCAACAGGCGACCTGCGGGTCGCCTGTTTTGTTATGGGGGTAGCAGTTTGGCCACTCGCCGGGTGACGACGGGGCCTGTGCTGTTACCATGCCTCCCTTGTGATGATTCCAGACGAGACACCCATGCAGATCCGCCCCTTCACCCCGGCCGACACCGAGGCCGTCCTCGCCATCTGGCTGGAGGCCTCCCTGCAGGCCCACCACTTCATCGAGCCCGCCTACTGGCACGCCAACCTGGCGCCGATGCGGGAGATCTATCTGCCCGCCGCCGACAGCCAGCTGCTCTGCCTGGGTGAGCAGGTGCTGGGCTTCTACTCCCTGCACGAGGGCTCCCTGGCTGCCCTCTTCGTGGTTCCCGCACAGCAGGGGCAAGGGCTGGGCAAGGCCCTGCTCGAGCACGCCAAACAGCAGTTGCCGACCCTGCGGCTGCAGGTCTATCAGCAGAACCGGACCGCGTGCGACTTCTATCGCGCGCAAGGATTTCAGGTGGCGGCCGAGGGCGTGGATCCCCACACCGGCTGCGCCGAGTGGGTGATGGTCTGGCCGGCGCGGGATTAACTGGGCTCGCCGAGATGGGGTTCGTCGCGGGCCGCCCCCGCTTCGCACTGCGCCAGTAGATCGCCGTGGCTCAGCGCGAAGTCGTGCATCTGCTGAAGCAGGGGGAGCAGGGCGACTCCGAGCGGGCTCAGGCTGTACTCCACCCGGGGCGGCACGTCGGGGTAGAGGGTGCGGATGATGACGCCATCGCTCTCCAGCTCCTTGAGCTGGGCGGTGAGCACCTTCTGGCTCACCTCGGGCAGGCTGCGGCGCAGGTCGCCAAAGCGCAGGGTCTGCGCGCGCAGATGAAACAAGATGGCCGGTTTCCATTTGCCGGCCAGCAGGCGCAGCACCCGATAGGCGGGACAGGGCAGTGAGGACAAGGGATGGCTCGCAAGTGGTTACTTTGCGGTAACTATGCCACGAAAATGTGCCTTCTTGCAGCCAAGATGCCGGCTTCCTATGATGCGGGCTTAGTCATTCAACGCCCACGAGAGGTTCACCATGCCCAGCCTGCTGCAGATCCATTTCAACTTCCCCGCCGAGCTGATGGGACCGGCCCTCACCGCCGCGGCCATGCCGCTGGCCGAGTCCATCACCAAGGAGCCGGGCTTCATCTCCAAGATCTGGACCGAAAACCCGCGCACCGGCGAGGCTGGCGGCATCTATCTGTTCGAGGATGAGGCCAGCGCCCTCGCCTACGCCACCATGCACGAGCAGCGGGTGCTCGCCATGGGCGCCAGCGCGGTGCAGTTCAAGCTGTTCGACGTCAACGAGCCGCTCAGCCGCCGCACCCGCGGTCTGGTGTGATCCTCTCAAGCGACAAGCGGTAGCAGCTAGCCTGCTGCCAGACAAAGCCCAGCCGCCGAAACAGCCGCTGGCTGGGCAGATTGTCCGGTTCGATATCCGCCAGCAGGGTGGTGATGCCGAGCTGGCGGGCATAGGCGATCAGGGCCGTCAGCGCCTCTGCCATCCGTCCCTCTCCCCAGTGGCTGCGAGCCAGCATGCAACCCACCTCCGCCTGGCGCAGACCGGCCTCGTTCGCAAAGCTGTGCAGGCCGCAGGTGCCGATCAGGCGGCCGCTGTCGCGCGCCACCAGCCCCCACTCCAGCGATTCGCCGGCGGCCAGCAACCGCGCGACGCTCGCCAGCATCTGCGCCACGGTGGCAAGGGAGGGAAACGGCGGCTCGCCGACGAAACGCATAACCTCGGAGTCCCCGTAGATGGCGAACAGCTCGGCACTGTCCCCGGCATCCAATGCCCGCAGCAACAGCCGCGGGGTCGACAGCGAGGGCAGTGTACGAGGCAGGGGCAGCAAGTCGCCGCGGTTCAAGGAGCTCAAAACCGCAGGGTCAGGCCGATATTGGCCTGCCACTGGGTCACCAGCTCGCCGCGCACCTTGAACACGCACTGGTCCGGGTTGCAGAGAAACTGGCTGTTGTCGTTGACCAGCGAGCCATAACCGCGCACCTCGGCCCGCAGCGCCAGATGCTCGGTCAGGCGCGGCTGCACCCCGAGCGCCAGCGACATGGAGGGGGCCACCTCGCTGTCGTAGGCGGCAAAGCGGGTCGCCCCGATACCGGCGCCGATGTAGGGGGCCATCAGGTTGTCCGACAGGGTGAGCGCCCCGGCAAAGTGGAGGGTATCCACCGTCAACCGATCCGGCTGATCGGGGGAGAGGCGGGTGGACTGGTGGCTGTAGAGCAGCTCTATCATGCCGGGGTCATCCACTTCCTTGCTGATGAACAGGCCCCAGCTGCCGGAGCGCTCCCCCTGCAAGGACTCCAGCCGGGTGGCGACAGGCGTCGGTTTGGGGTCGTCATTGGCCTCGAAGTCGATGGCCGAGCTGTAGCCGAAAAACGGCGTCACCTGCCAGCCGAGGGCGGCCTCCCCCTCGGCGCTCCAGGCTTGCCCCAGCGGCAACAACAGCCCCATCATCATGATCCCTGCTCGTTTCATCACGGCTCCTCCGTGCGCTGCATCAGTGCCCGTCAAGCATATCAGAGCCCACTGGCCCCCATCCTAAACCCGGCCTGTATCAAGCGATTTTCAGCGGAGAGATCACACTCTGTCGCCACCACCGGCGCCCTGCCGGTCAGACGGCACATCCGCGCCTGCGGTTATTCATCCCGGATTAACCTGTGCCACGTATGCTGGCGCGCAATCGGCTCATGGTGAGCCGGTTCAACTCACCAGAAGGACATCAGGGAATGGTTGCCGCGCAACTCAACGACCCCCAGAACAAGCTCTCCGATACCCTGCGGGCCACCGCCCACGCCATCGAGGACAGCCATATCAGCCTGCGCCAGATGCTGGCCCTGGTCGGCGAACAGGGCATGCTGCTGTTTTGCGTGCTGCTCACCGTGCCCTTCCTGCTGCCGGTCTCCATCCCCGGCGTCAGCACCCCGTTTGGCCTGTTGATCCTGTTCATCGGCATCGGCATCACCCTCAACCGGGTACCCTGGCTGCCCGCCATCCTGATGGAGCGCCGCTTCGCCGCCGAGCAGCTCAAGCCGACCCTGCACAAGGGGGCGGATCTGCTGGCCCGTATCGATCGCTTCATCCGCCCGCGCCTGCTGCTGTTGACCGGCAGCAGTACCATCAACCGCTGCAACGGCCTGCTGATCATGCTGGCGGCCCTGCTGCTGATGCTGCCGCTCGGGGCCATCCCCTTCACCAACGCCATGCCGGCCTGGGCCATCCTGCTGCTGGCCATCGGCATGCTGCAGCGCGACGGTCTGTTCGTCGCCAGCGGCTACCTGCTGGTGAGCGCCACCCTGGTCTGGTTCAGCGCCCTGGCCATCGGCCTGCTGATGGCCGGCCAGAGCGTCTCCCCCCTGCTTGGCTAACGGCAACACCAAGAAAAAGGGCGACCCATGGGTCGCCCTTTTTGACTTGTGCGGGATCCGCCGTCACAGCAGATCGTAGATAAGGGCCGAGATGGCCAGCAGCCCGATCACCAGCACGAAGAGGGTACTCGCCCCGCGATAACGCTTGAGGGCGGGCAGACGATAGATGGAACAGGCCGGCAGCAGGAACAGGATCACCGCGATGAGCGGCCCGCTCACCTTCTCGATGATCTCCAGCACGTTCGGGTTGAGGTAGGTAATCACCCCGGTCACCACGAACAGAATGACCGACGAGACCCGCGCTATGGTCGCTTCACGCAGCGACAGCCCCAGCCCCTGACAGGCACCGTTCACCATGCTCACCGTCCCCTCGCTCACCCCCATGGAGGTGCCGAGGAAGGATTTGGACATGGCCAGAATGGCGATGAGCGGCCCCACGTAGGCGATCAGCGGATTGGAGAACTTGTTCGCCAGCGCCGACAGCACCGAAATATTGTCGATGCGGGCCTGCGCCATCTCGGCCTGACTCAGGCTCATCACGCAGCTCACCACGAAGAACAGCACGCTGCCGCAAATCAGCAGGCTGCTGCACTTGATGATCCGCTTGGCGCGCTGGTCGGCGCTCGCCTGACAGCGCTTCTTCTGCGCCGCGCTGAAGGAGGAGATGATGGGCGCGTGGCTGAAGGAGAACACCATCACCGGCACGATCAGCCAGAGGGATTTCCAAAATGCCGGGTCACGCCAGTCCACCCCCTGACTCTCGCTGAAGTAGGAGAGGCTCCACTGGGGCAGCAGATAGATGGAGAGGCCGATGAGGAAGGCAACCATGGGCAGGGCCAGCACGCTGATGGCCGACACCACGATCTGCTTGCCTGCCAGCAGCACCAGGTGCAGCCCCAGCATCACCCCCAGCACCAGCAGGCCGCGCGGGATCTCGGCATTGCCCAGCTGGTGCACCACAAAGCTCTGGATCGCGTTGGTGATGGAGATGCTGTAGACCAGAATGATGGGGTAGAAGGCCATCAGGTAGACCAGCATCAGCAGCTTGCCCGCCCGCGCACCGAAGTGCTCTTCCACCACGTGGGTAATATCCCCTTCCCGGTGGGAGCTGGATAATACAAAACGACTCAATGCTCGATGGGAATAATAAGAAAGCGGAAATGCCATCAATAATATAAATAGCAAAATAACCGGCGAATTACTGCCAACGGTAATTGGGAGAAACAGTGTACCGGCACCGACCGCAGTGGCATATAAGCCCATGGTCCATACCGAATCACTTTTCTCCCATTTCAACTTTGATGCGGGATTACTCTTTTCAGCAATAGCAACACTCATTGCGATATACACCTTATTAATCTGTCATCTTTTATTTTATTGGCCCGTGTAATTAGGCTGGTGATATGCAGCGGCATATCGACCGGATCGTAGAAAAAACAAGCCCGCCTGCGATCAACATGATCACCAAGAGGAAACGGGGATGCCACGCTACCATCGTTGAAATCGCCATAAAGGTCAAGGTTAATAATTCATGACTGTTTGAATCGGATTGTTTCAAAAGGAAATAAGATGTGTCATTTCGGCCTCAAGATAATCAATTCAGCTCCGCCTGGTAACATAACGACAAAACCTCGGTGAGTTGTTCAACAACTTGAATAAGGCCAGAGAGTGGCCCGTTAATATTAACAGCATCAGCCTATAAATATCAGTTAATTATGCAATGAACTGTGCCCGCTGCGCCTGATATATCGGCGCCGGGCTGGTCGCCATATATAAGAGGGTCGCCGGCCCCGGTTTCACTCCTGAGCGCCGGTTGCCACCGGGCAGTGGGCGACCCGGTTGCGCCCCGCCCGCTTGGCCCGATAGAGCCACTCGTCGGCGCGAGCCAGCGCCTGATTGATCTCCTCCCCCGGCCGCACCAGGGTGGTGCCCAGGCTGACGGTAAAGGCCGCCGGATCCGCCGGCAATGCCGCCACGGCCGCCCGGATCCGCTCCGCCAGTGCCAGCAGATCCGGCTCGCTCATGCCGGGCAGCAGGATCAGGAACTCTTCGCCGCCGCTGCGCACAAACAGATCGTCCGCCCGCAGCTGGGCGGCCACACAAGCGCAGAAGCGCTGCAGCGCCCGGTCACCCTGCTGATGGCCGAAGCGATCATTGATCTGCTTGAAGTGGTCGATGTCCAGCATCACCAGGGCGCAGGGTGCCTCCCCTGCCCGCCGCTGCCGGCAGTGCTCGAAGAAATAGCGGCGGTTGTAGAGGCCGGTCAGCTGGTCGGTTTCGCTCTGCAGCTTGAGCCGCTGCTGCAGCTCGTACTGACGGGTGATGTTGCGGGTCACCCAGGCCACCGCCCGCTTGCCGTCGTAGCGGGAGGGCAGCGGCGCAATCTTGCCCTCGAAGTGCTGCATCCCCTGCGGCCCGACCGAGGCGTCGATCCCCTCCACCTCCACCGCCGCCAGTTCGTACTCCACCACCCGCACCTGGCCCGAATCCAGCGCCAGGGTCACCTGCTCCATCACCCAGCGGGTCATGGCGGCGGGCAGCACATCGGCCAGCCGCTTGCCCGTCAGCGGGTTGCCATCCTGGTAGGATTGCTGCTCCACTCCGCCGATGTATTCGATGTAGTAGCCATCCTCGCTCAGGATGAAGACGGGGTCGGGCAGCTGGGCCATCACTTCATATAGTTGCTTGACCGAGAGCGCCATGCCGGTTCCTTATTTTGATGTCGAGAAGCGAGCGCCAGAGTTGCCGCCGGATCCCGATTATCGTACTGCGGCTGGTGCTGGGCCAATAACGGATCCTGTTATTAATAGATATTAATCAATAAATTCAAGAAAATAAGATAGTCAGCAACCAGAGCCGGGTGAAAAACAGGCAACAAGCCAGACTCGTCGGCGGCAGCACTCGGATATTCCCCCTGCCTCACAGACCGCCGCCGCGCCCGTTGTCTGCGACGCCCGCATCCATTAGGCTGACCTTCCTGAGTCTGCCACTGACGGCCGACTCACCGACCATCAGCCACCGGCCAGACAGGCGCCGGCCCCCGGAAAAGGATCGTCCAGATGAAGAGAGTCATAGTGAAAGCCCGCTTCGATGCCATCAGCATCGAGGGAGAACAGCTGACCGTGAAGATTGCCATCCGCGCCCCCGAGCCAGACCCCAAGTCCACCGGCGGTGACTGGCGCTGCAAGGTGAAGCTGGACGGCCTTGGCAACAAGACCTTCATCTATGGCGTCGATGCCCTGCAGGCCCTCAGCCTCGCCCTCAAGTTCGTGGAGAGCGAGCTGCGCGCCTTCACCGATGCGGGCTGGTACTTCTACCTGCCCGGCTGCCCCGATCACCCGGTCGACATGGCCGCCTGCTACTTCCCGCAGCTGTGACGCCAGGTTGCCCGCCCAGCAGACTGATAGCCATTGAGGTCGGGCAACCACTTGACCGCATTGAGTCTGAGCGGTTATGGATAGAGGCCCCTTACCCGGCTCTGGAGAGACCATGCACCTGACCCCACCCCAACCCCCTGCCGAGCAGGATGTCGACGCGCTGCGCATCGGCCTGTCGGGCTACAACATCAGCCAGGCCGGCACCCACCTGCGCGAGCACATCGCCAGTTTTATCAAGGATGAAGCGGGCAAGGTGCACGGCGGCATCACCGCCGACCTCAAGTGGGGTTGGCTGCACGTGGACTGGCTCTGGCTTGACGAGCGCATCCGCCAGGATGGCTGGGGCGGCCGCCTGCTCGCCACCATGGAGCAGTACGCCCGAAGCAAGGGCATCAGCAACTTTCATCTGGAAACCACCAGCTTCCAGGCGCTGCCCTTCTACCAGAAGCAGGGTTATCAGGTCTTTGGCGAGCTGCCGGACATGCCGCCCGGGCATACCACCTATTTTCTGAGGAAGATGGAGTCCTGACCCCTGCCAGCAGGGCTGGAATAAGAAGAGGGTTGAGTGCACAGGCACTCAACCCTCTTCTTGATCGGTCGCGTCTAATCAGTGGCTGGCGGAGCGACTGCCGCTCCAGAGCAGCTCGCCGCTGCGCAGCTCCATCAGGGTCATCGACAGCCGGTAACGACTGCCCTCGGCCACCAGATCCCCATAGAGCATGTAGCCGGCGCCGGTCTGGCGACCGAGCCGCACCAGGGAGGCCGGGTTCATCCTGCCCTGCTGATACTCAAGCTGGCCGGTGATGGCCGCCACCTGACCCGGGTCGACAAAGCGAAAACCGCTCTTGCTCTGGATGCGCTTGCTCATGGCTGCCGCCATGGCGCGGGTGTCCACCGGCTCGCCGGTGCCGTTCTGGGGCGGAGTGAGCAGCAGCACCGGCTGGCCGGTTTGCGCCAACTCCCGCACCTCGGGGGCCTGCACAAAGGCATCGGCCATGGCCAGCGCCAGCCCGGTCGGCGCCACCGGCTTGGGCAGCGGCGCCCCCGCATCCGGCTTGGTCACCGGCTTGTCCGGCTGGCTTACTGGCTGATCCGGTTCACTGACAGGAGCCTGAGAGCCACCGTAGGGATTGACCGCACAACCGCCCAGCAGCAGGGCACCCACCATCAACAAGGAACGCAGCTTCATCTTTTCTCTCCGCCAGAAGTCCGTAAACGGGCATCAACCACCACCCGCATGGCGGAGCCCCTGCCCCGCATCCTCCTTATGCTAGAGACAAACCCCGGCGGGGTCGATGCGCCCACCACCACAGGGCGACAGAGACTGGCGAAGCGGAGGGAACAAAAGGATAGCAAGGCTCCACCCGATTCCGTTAGGGTAGGTTTGCTCAAGCTTCAACAGGATCGTGTTGCCCCCCAGCTCCCAAGGTGGCCTGCTGCTTTTCTCAAGACGACACCTGGTTTGGCCAGCCACCGAACCGCCCTCGGGAGGGCGCCGTGACTCTCTACGCAGGACAGCCAATGACATTCCAGCCCCTTGCCAACGCCAGTCTCATCATCCGCCCCTTCGAAGCGAGCGATGTCGATGAATTTGTCCGTGCGGCCCACGAATCCATCGAGACGGTCGGCAGCTGGATGAGCTGGTGCTCCCATTCATTTACTCGGGAGAGCGCACTGGAGTGGTTTGCCATCTGCGATCAGGATCGCGCGGCGGGGCGTGCCTACGACATGGGCATTTTCTGCGCAGCCACCGGCCAGCTCTTGGGTGGCGCCGGTATCAACCAGCTGTCGCCCCATCATCGCTACGGCAATATCGGTTATTGGGTACGCCAATCCCAACAAGGCAAAGGCATCGCCCGGCAAGCAGTAGCCCTGCTGCGTGACTTTGGCTTTCAGCAGTTGGGACTATTTCGGCTGGAGATCGTGATGGGGGTTGGCAACAGCGCCAGCGAAGCGGTTGCCATCGCCGCCGGCGCCACCTTTGAGTGTCGGGCAAGCAACCGCATTTTCCTACATGGCCAATCCCTTGATACGAACGTCTATTCGCTTATTCCCTCAGACTGATTTCTGTAGCAGAGCGAATCCTATCGATTTCTATCATGTGAAGAGACGAGGATTATGGCTATCTCTATCACACGACACCTGATAGTCCGTTACGCCAAAATTAACTCAATGGAATAACCAATATTTGATAGTAGTTCCAAGGCAACGATACACTAGCTAGCAACTAATACTGACACCTTAATTTTTACAAAGAGACATTATGACCAATAAAGAAATGACTATGTTGGCGTGTTATGGTAACAACGACATTAATAGTAGAGATATTTTCTCACGTTTTTATGAAAATCCTGATTTAAGTCGAGACTTCATGCTGACTCGACTAAACACCACTCACCTTCAAGATCTTTTACGTGAAGAGTTCATCAAACATGGGCCATCATCTTTATTCCGATACCATATAACCTGTGACTCTATCTTACACCCAGGTATAGCTGTAGATGAAGTGGAGGCTGTAATTCTTGGATTTATCCGCACATTGAAAGGTGTGAAAAACCTAATGATTATCGATGCATTCTTCTATTCAAGTGAAGAAAAGGTTCTTCACTTGTTCAAAAAAATGATCCTTGAGCTATCGGATTCACTGCAAAGTATAAAATTTTTCACTATCAACGCTAGAAAGTGCAGCACAGATGCTATGCACAACATTATAAAATCTATCAATCAAAATATAATAACAAAAGACATCATAACAGATAAGATTCATGATAGGTTTTGGCTTGATGCGGACAACCAGAAAGGAATCGTTATGGGGACTTCATTAAATGGGGTCACTAAGAAGTTAACACTAATTGATTACTTACACCCCTCCGATGCAAGAGAAGTCATTGATATAGCCAATGAAATATCAAAAACACAGCAAACTGAAAAAGGGTAAGATGAGTAATATTACCGTAGGGTGCAAATGAACGAAGTGAATTGCACCTCTATTATATCCGAGGTAAAAATAGCGGTGCAATGCGCACCGCTTATTTCACCCTACGTTAACCACGTTAATACCAATTATTTATCGTCGTGTAATATCTCATATTCTGGTATGGATGTGTCGCCCCATGATAATGGATACCGGCCTTGTTGAACCCAACGATGGAAGGTGGAATATGGCCAATCTTTCGGTGCTGTTACCAGTCCATGTTTGACGGGATTGATATGGATGTAATCGAGATGATGATTGAAATCTTCCTGATCGCGGATCAGATGTTCCCAATAACGTCGTTGCCAAATGCCCCGTTCACCGCGACGCCAGCGAGATTCTGAACGAGCCTCTGAATTGGGGAGCCCTCGTGAGAACTTGCTTTTTATTTGGCGCCAGCGCAACGGAAAATTGGTATCCCCTTCCGGCAACTCCAACAGTGCATGTAGATGCTCGGGCAAGACAACCCAGCCGTGGATCCGGAATGGGTGGCGCTCTTGCACCTCCCTGACAACTGACCTCAGCAGATCAATCTGCTCGACCAGTAGGTGGTTGTTCTGACGTTCAGCCAGCACGACCGTAAAAAACCAGGTTCCCCCCGGTTGCCATGCCCGTTTGTAATTCGCCATGTATTGCCCAACCCACAATCAACCATGTTGTTAAATGTGGTTCAAACGAAGCAAAACGTAGGGTGCAATGAACGAAGTGAATTGCACCTCTCATCACAATAGCGGTGCAATGCGCTCCGCTTATTGCACCCTACGACTACTCCCCGAGGTTATGGCGGGCACGGTTTTGGTTCCCCCTCTTATTCGCTGAGGCTAACCCGCTTGCCCAGGCCGCGAGACAGGATGTCGAGCGAGCGGCGCCGGGCCATGGGCCAAATCGGGAAAGGGCGAGCGCCGCTCGACCCGATTTGGCGCGAGAACAGGGATGTTCGAAGCGGACTTTGACCGAAGCCATGGATGGCGAAGGCCAAAGGCCCGTCGGCGCGTGCCGTCGGACAAGCGGGTGACACGAAGGGACCCGACGCAAGTCGGGCGAATAAGCGGGGGAGCAGACCTTTGGTGCATTTTTTGAAAAGAGCGGGTCTTTCCAAAGTCACTCGCCCCTGCCCGAAGGGCGGGCGAAATCACTTCGAGGCCAGCGGCCTCGCGTCCTGCACGGCAAGGCCGTGCCATTCCCCCATCACACGGAACGGACGATTACGCCTACCGGCTAATCGACCCTACGATTGCACGGCGCAGCCGTGCCTGCTTGCCACGGGCACGGAGTCTGGCTGAATACCCGGATGCCGCCGGGAAAGGGGGGCTTGGCCGCCCCTATCGGCCCAGGAAGGGTTCCCAGTCCTTGAACACCGGCTGCAACCCCGCCTGCCGCACAGCGGCGGCGACTTCCCCCACCGGACGGTCGTCGTGGATGGCGAACTGCTCCAGCTCCTCTTTATCCCCCTCGGCATAGCCCCCCGGCTGGGTGCGCGACTCGGCCGACATCTGGGTGATGCCAAGGCGCACCGCGCCGTTGCGAAACGCGGCCGACTCGCGGGTGGAGAGCGACAAGTCCAGCGTCGGCGAGAAGAGGCGCCAGGCGCAGATCAGCTGGGCCAGCTGGCGATCCGACATGACCACGGCAGGCTCCAGAGCGCCGGTGCAGGGGCGCAGGCGCGGGAAGGAGAGCGAGTAGCGGCTCTGCCAGTGGTGGCGCTCAAGCCAGCTCAGATGCTCGGCGACAAAGTAGCTGTCTGCGCGCCAGTCCGAGGAGAGACCGATCAGCGCCCCCAAGCCGATTTTGTCGATACCGGCGCGGCCCAGCCGATCCGGCGTGGCGAGGCGCCATGCGATGTCCCGCTTGTTGCCGCGCAGATGGTGGCGGGCGTAGGTGGGGGCGTGGTAGGTCTCCTGATAGACCATAACGGCGTCGAGGCCAAGGCTCTTCAGCTCGGCATAGTCGGCCTGCGAGAGGGGCTGCACCTCCATCCCTACCGTGCTGAAGTGGCGGCGGATGATGGGCATCACCTCGCGAAAATAGGCGAGCCCCACCTTGTGCTCGTGTTCGCCGGTCACCAGCAGCACGCTGTCGAAACCGCGCGCCTTGATGGCCAGACACTCGAGCTCAATCTCCTCGCTATTCAAGGTCTTGCGCTTGAGGCGGTTGCTCATGGAGAAGCCGCAGTAGGTGCAGTCGTTGGCGCACAGGTTCGACAGATAGAGCGGCACATAGAAGCCGATGGTGTTGCCAAAGCGCTGGCGGGTCAGCCGCTCGGCCTCGGCCGCCATCTGCGGCAACCAGCCTTCAGCGGCTGGCGAGATCAGCGCCATAAAATCGGCCAGGGTGCGGCGCGGTGCGCTCAGCGCTCGTGCCACGTCGGCGGCAGTTTTGGCGCGGATCTGCATGCCGATATCGTCCCACTCCAGCTCCTGCCAGCGGTCGAGAAAGGAGGGGGCTGTTTCTGATTCCATTTCCCCCTGAGCCCTCACCCCCGCCCCCTCTCCCAGAGAGAGAGGGGGGCAAACCTCTGGCTGCGCTTGGGGCAAGGGGGAGATGTTCATGGTCGCCCCTATTTCATGACTCATAACGCCCCCAGAAAATCGGTGAGCGGGCTGGAGGCCTGGGCCTGCAGGGCGCGGGCGCCGAGACCGGCTTCATAGGCACTGCGCCCGGCAGTGCAGGCCAGCGCAAAGGCGCGGCCCATGGCGACCGGATCGCCGCTCACCGCGATGGCGGTGTTGACCAGCACGGCATCGGCACCCAGCTCAAAGGCGGCGGCGGCGTGGCTCGGCGCACCGATCCCCGCATCCACCACCACAGGCACATTGGCCTGCTCGACGATGATGGAGAGAAACTCCCGGGTCACCAGCCCTTGATTGGAACCGATGGGAGCGCCCAGCGGCATCACAGCGGCGCAACCTACCTCTTCGAGCCGCTTGCAGAGCACAGGGTCGGCGCCGCAGTAGGGCAGCACCACAAAGCCCTCTTTCACCAGCTGCTCGGCGGCTTTCAGCGTCTCGATGGGATCGGGCAACAAATAGCGCGGGTCGGGGTGGATCTCCAGCTTCAGCCAGTTCGTCCCCAGCGCCTCGCGGGCGAGGTGGGCGGCAAACACTGCCTCGGCGGCGGTCTTGGCGCCGGAGGTGTTGGGCAACAGCTTGACCCCGAGTTGCAGCAAGGGGCTCAGTATATCGTCGTGGGCCTTGCCCGGTTCGAGCCGCTTGATGGCCATGGTGACCAGTGGGGAGCCGCTCGCCTCGATGGCGGCGGCCATCAGATCCGGGCGGGCAAACTTGCCGGTGCCGGTAAAGAGGCGCGATGAGAAGGTGTGATCGGCAATCTTGAGCATGTCAGCCTCCGGCCACTGCAATAAGAAGAGATGAGGCCCCGCCGCAAGGCAGAGCGCTCGAAGATGGGACTGCGAGCATCATGGGTCAGCCTCCCGCAATGGCGGTAAAGAGGTGAAGTTCGTCCCCGTCATTGAGACGGGTCTCGGCCCAGCGGCCACGGGGCAGCACGGAGCCGTTAAGGGCCACCGCCACTCCCTGTGGATTGACCCCTTGTGCCGCCAGCAGGTCGGCCACGCTCTGCCCCGCCGCCAGCGGCTGGGCTTTATCGTTGAGTCGAATGGTCAAGGTCATGGGGTGACCTCCTTATCGTGTGTCGGGCATCGGCGCTGCCCGCAGACCTGGCAATCGGGATCGGGGGCCAGAGTGAGGGTCTGCCACTGATGGGTCAGGGCATCGAAACGGCGCAATGTGCCAGCGACCGGACTTGGCAAACCGAGCAGCAGTTTCAGTGCCTCCAGCGCCTGCAAAGAGCCCATCACCCCGACCAGCGGGCCGGTGACGCCGCTGGTCTCGCAGCTCTGGCTCACCTTGGTATCCAGCGGATAGAGGCAGGCGTAACAGGCGTGCTCCGAGCTGGTACGCGCCATCAGCTGCCCCTGCCAACCCACCGCGGCGGCACAGATCCAGGGCTTGCCCTGAGCCACGCAGGCGGCGTTGATGGCCTGCCGAGTGGCGAGGTTGTCGCAGCAGTCGATCACCAGATCGACCTCGGCCACAAACGCCGGCAGGCTGGCGGCATCGAGCCGCTGGTTGATGGCAATCAGCTCCACCAGCGGGTTGTGGGCCGCCAAGCGCTCGCGGGCCAGCTCCGCCTTGGAGTGGTTGACTGCCTCGCTGTCGAACAGGATCTGGCGCGGCAGATTGCTGGAATCCACCGTATCGCCATCGGCCAGCCACAAGGTGCCCACCCCGGCCCCGGCCAGATAGAGGGCGAGCGGCGAGCCAAGCCCGCCCAAGCCCACGATCAGCACGGACTTATCTTTCAGCCGTGCCTGCCCTTCTTCGCCCACTTCCGCCAGCATCAGCTGGCGGCCGTATCGCAGATACTCTTTATCACTAAGAGAAGCGGCATCAGAGCGCATGTTCAGCCTCCCGTATAACGGTGGCCGAGCGCGGCTCATCCCCCGCCCCCACGGCCGCGAGCAGCCGCTCGGTTGCCCCCTGCCAGTCGTCGCTGGCGGTAATGGCCGAGACCAGCGCAATGCTGCCGACCCCGCTTGCCTTGACCGCCGCCACCCGCTCCTCGCTGATGCCGCCGATGGCCACCGTCGGCCAGTCGCACATCAGGGCGCGGTAGCGATGCAGCCGCACCAGCCCCTGCGGGCGTGAAGGCATCGCCTTGGTATTGGTCGGGAAGATATGACCCAGCGCCATATAGGAGGGGGCCAGCTCGCGGGCCCGCATCAGCTCGAAGTAGCCGTGGGTGGAGATGCCAAGGCGCAGTCCGGCCGCCTGAATGGCGGCGAGATCGGCGGTCTCCATATCCTCCTGCCCCAGATGCACGCCCCAGGCACCCGCCTCGATGGCCTGCTGCCAGTAGTCGTTGATAAAGAGCCGCGCCCCATGACGGCGACCGAGCGCGACAGCCTCGGCAATGGCCGGTGCCACCTGGGCGGCGGGCAGGTTCTTGATCCGCAGCTGGATGGTCTTGACCCCCAGCCCCAGCAGGCGGCGCAGCCACTTGACCGAATCGACCACCGGATAGAGACCGAGGCTGTGTTCGGTCGCGGCAAAGGGGCCATCCGGCAGGCGGGCGCTGCTTGTCTCATAAAGTCCGAAGCGGCGATCGAGGGTTGAACCCGCCAACACGGCGCGGGGGAAGTGAGCAAGATCGGCTGGCCAGCCAAGATGGGCGATGGGGCCGGGGCCCGCTCCCACCCCCTGCGCCGCCGCCAGCCCCTGTTGCAGGTAGGCGCGAGCGAGGGTGATGGCATCCTCCACCGGATAATCCTGCGCCACCACGGCGGCGATGGCGCTGGCGTAGCAGCAGCCGGTGCCGTGGCCGTGGCGGGTATCGAGGCGCGGTGCCGCCAGCCAGAATTCGCGCTGCTCATCCTGGTAGTAGTCCAGACACAGCTCCCCGCTCCACTCAAGATGACCCCCCTTCACCAGCACGGCACGGGCGCCGAGTTCACGCAAGCGGCGGGCGGCGAGGCGCACCAGCTCGGGGCTGCTGACCGGCAATCCGGTCAGAGCCTCCAGCTCGGGGCCGTTGGGGGTGATCAAGGAGAGGCGCGGCAGCAGCTGTTCGCGCACCGCCGCCAGCATATTGGGCTCCGCCATCGGAGTACCGGTACTGGCGATGGCCACCGGGTCGTAGACCACGAAGGGAGCCTCGATGGCAGCCAGTCGGCGGGCCAGCACCTCCACGTGAAGCCGGGTCGGCAACAGACCGATCTTGATGGCGGCGGGCGGCAGATCGACGCCGAGGGCGTCGATCTGGGCGGTGAAGGTCTGCATCAGCACGGGGTCGACCATCTTCACCGCCACCGAGTTCTGGGCTGTGATGGCGGAGATGACCGAACAGCCGTGCACGCCAAGGTCGTGCAATGTGTGCAAGTCGGCCTGAATGCCGGCGCCGCCGCCGGAATCTGAACCCGCTATGGTCCAGACCACAGGGCGAGAGTCCGTCACGGGCGACAGGTCGGCGGGGCTGACAGCCCCGCTTGCGCTGCTCACGCCTCCTCCCCTGCAGCCTGTTTCAGCGCCGCCGCCTGATGGTAGATCTCGCCGCCGGTCTCCTTGAAGGTCTCTGCCATGCGGGCCATGCCGCTCTCCACCTGAGCCACCACCTGCTCCTGCTGGCCATCCATACCGACCAGCTTGATCTCCACGGCCTCCAGCTTGGCGGCGTAGTCACGCACGTCCTGGGTGATCTTCATGGAGCAGAACTTGGGCCCGCACATGGAGCAGAAGTGGGCCACCTTGCCGGACTCCTGCGGCAGGGTCTCGTCGTGATAGGCGCGGGCGGTGTCGGGGTCGAGGGCCAGATTGAACTGATCCTCCCAGCGGAACTCGAAACGCGCCTTGGACATGGCGTTGTCGCGGATCTGAGCGCCCGGGTGCCCCTTGGCCAGATCGGCGGCGTGGGCGGCGATCTTGTAGGTGATGAGCCCCTGCTTCACGTCCTCCTTGTTGGGCAGGCCCAGATGCTCCTTGGGGGTGACGTAGCAGAGCATGGCGCAACCATACCAGCCGATCATGGCGGCACCGATGCCGGAGGTGAAGTGATCGTACCCAGGCGCAATATCGGTGGTGAGCGGGCCCAAGGTGTAAAACGGCGCCTCGTGACAGTGCTCCAGCTGCTCGGTCATGTTGCGCTCGATCATGTGCATCGGCACATGGCCCGGCCCCTCGATCATCACCTGCACGTCGTACTCCCAGGCGATCTTGGTCAGCTCGCCCAGGGTGCGCAGCTCGGCGAACTGGGCCTCGTCGTTGGCGTCATAGACGGAGCCCGGACGCAGACCATCGCCCAGCGACAGGGCCACATCATAGGCGGCGCAGATCTCGCAGATTTCGCGGAAGTGCTGGTAGAGGAAGTTCTCCTTGTGGTGGGAGAGGCACCACTTGGCCATGATGCTGCCGCCGCGCGACACGATGCCGGTGAGGCGCTTGGCGGTCATCGGCACAAAGCGCAGCAAGACGCCGGCGTGGATGGTGAAGTAGTCCACACCCTGCTCGGCCTGCTCCAGCAGGGTGTCGCGGAACAGCTCCCAGGTGAGCTCTTCGGCAATGCCGTTGGTCTTCTCCAGCGCCTGATAGATGGGCACGGTACCGATGGGCACCGGGCTGTTGCGCAGGATCCACTCGCGGGTCTCGTGGATGTAGCGACCGGTGGAGAGATCCATCACGGTGTCGGCGCCCCAGCGGGTCGACCAGACCAGCTTCTCCACTTCCTCTTCGATGCTGGAGGTGACCGCCGAGTTGCCGATGTTGGCGTTGATCTTCACCAGAAAATTGCGGCCGATGATCATCGGCTCCGCTTCCGGGTGGTTGATGTTGCTGGGGATGATGGCACGACCGGCGGCCACCTCATCGCGCACGAACTCGGGGGTGATGTTCTGGGGCAGGCGGGCACCAAAATCACGGCCTGGATGCTGGGTGCGCAAGAGCTCGGAGCGCACCCGCTCGCGCCCCATGTTCTCGCGAATGGCGATAAATTCCATCTCGGGGGTAACGATGCCGGCCCGGGCGTAGTGGAGCTGGGTGACCCGACGGCCCGGCTTGGCGCGGCGCGGCTTTGGCAAGTGCTCGAAGCGCAGGTGATCCAGCCCCTCGTCGGCCAGCCGCTCCTGAGTGAAGGTGGAGCTGAGCCCCGGCAGGGCGTCGGTGTCATCGCGCTCCAGCACCCAGTTCTCCCGCAGGCGCGGCAGGCCGCGGCGCACATCGATGGCGACCCCCTCCTCCCCGTAACGGCCCGAGGTGTCGTAGACCGGCACCGGCTCGTTGGGCTCGAATTGGGGATTTTCTTTGGTGCCGCCGACGAAGGTGTCGGCCAGCTGGATTTCACGCAGGGGCACCCGGATATCGGCGCGGGAGCCTTCGATAAAGATGCGGCGGGAGTTGGGGTGAGCCATCCCCTTGAGGCTGTCGATAAAGGCCTGAGCGCTGGAGCGCTGCTCGCGGCGGCTGGATTTGGCGGTATCAGAAACATTGGTAGACATAGCAAAACTCACATTAACTGGTTGAAGTTATGGGTATTTGCTTGTCTGGAGTTCGAGGAGAAGATGAACTTGCGGCGGGGTGTGCTTGGGGGAGTGAGTCGGGCATGGATCTTCCCTGCTCTGCCGTCCCGGTGTTTCCCTAGTCTGGAAACCCGGCGCCCTATGGACAACCGGACGGGACAGCCTCCCCCTCTGTGCGCCTGAGCCATCGCGGGCGATGCCCTTGATGGCTGGGGCCCTGCTCCTGCTGAGCGAGGGTTTGCCCCGGCGCGGTAACCCGCAAGTTACCCTTGTTTCCCTTCGCAGGTCTTAACCTGATCAGGTTCCACGGATCCCGAATTAACGGTCTCAGCTTAGCGTCGTTCGACGGTCAGCACTCCGACAAGATGGCGCCAGTATAAGTGGGGAAATGGAAAGTACAAGCCTTTAACAAACCTGATCAGTGTTCTCGCAATGGAATAAATCACCTAGTCGAGGATGATATGGGGCAGGAAACGGGAACTGTCCTTCGTGATCAAGGTGGCGTCCTCACGGATGCCTATGCCTGCTGCTTCATTGCCCACCACCCAGCTGCCGACCAAGGTGTAACTGCCGGCAAAACAAGGCAAGGGGTGGAAGGCCTGGCGCACATAGCCGGAATCATCGTAAGGGCCGGGCTCGAGCAAGCACGCTCCATCATGATCCACCAGCTCAATATTGGCTCCTTCTCTGGAGTAGAGGGGTTTACGCACCCAGCCCGGCTCCATCGGACTGGTGGGTTGTTCGTCAAAAAAAGCGGGGAGTAAATTGGGGTGGTCGGGGAAAGCCTGCCACAACAGAGGTAGTACCCCCTTGTTGGAGAGGATCATTTTCCAGGCTGGTTCGATAAAGCGGGTCTGGCTGGTAAGCAGAGTCTGGCCAAACGGTTCGCGCACCATAAACTCCCAGGGGTAAAGTTTGAAAATCTCGTGGATAGGCTCGTTGCTGAGATCCACCAGTTGCCCCCGCACCTCACCGATATCCTCCAGATCGACAAAACGGGCATCACAACCTGTTTGTAGAGCGATATCGATGAGGTAGTCGAGGTTTCCCCTGTCCTCCAGATTCTCACCTACGCAGGTGAAGTGCAGGGGCCTACCATTGCCATACGCCGCGAAAGCGCTGTGTAGCTTCTCCTGCAAAGAATTGAACTGATCGACCCCGGTCGGCAACCCCCCCCGACACACCTGATCTTCCAGCCAGATCCACTGGAAAAAACCAGACTCATAAAGGGAGGTGGGAGTATCGTAGTTAAGCTCCAACAGCTTTGCGGGCCCACGTCCGTCATAGGCGAGATCCAGTCGACCATAGAGATGGGGATCCTGACGTCGCCAGGATGCCTCAAGAGCAGGCCAACAGTATTCTGGTATATCGAGCCGGGTCAGCAACTCCTCGCTGACGACTATCTTCGATACCAGCGAGAGAGCCATCTGATGCAACTCCTCGGTGGGCGTCTCCAGATCCTCTTCTATCTGCCGCAAGCTAAAACGGTAGCAGGCGCTCTCGTCCCAGTAGGGCTCGCCATCGAAGGTATGAAACTCGAAGCCAAGATCTGCGGCCCGCTCACGCCAGTCCGGACGCTCGGGCAGGGCAATGCGCTCCATGTTTAACCCCCATTGCTCTGACAGTAATTTGCCCGTCGGGCAGCCTCTCCCCCGAAGCCTCCCCGCCGCACCTGCAGGGCCGGCTTCAGCGTAATCGCACTCTGGCAGACCCTAACAAGAGCTCTGCCAGCAGGCAGACGTGTTCCCTGAGCCGTACGCATAGCGTAGGGCTCATCAATGCGCTGATAGAGCGGCTGGGTCGGGATCCCTGGAATGGGGTCTGTTCCCAGAGCGACACCACTGGTTAGAAACCCTCTCATACGTGGTAAGTTGCCCTCACAACCCCCCACGCCGAAGTCCACCTCACACTCGGCCCGGTCAGGATAACGGGGTGCCCGCAGCAAATGGCGACTGCGGGCTTCATCAAAAGCGACCAGGCACCGAGCCGGATCGTTGCCTGGGGCTACGGCACATGCCTCGGCCGAAGAGTAGACATAGGCTAGTTCTGGACGCTCATTACATCCTTGTAGCCAAAAAGAGGCTGTAGGCACCATCATTACCAGTGCAACCCGACTACTGCGCTTATTGCTGTTTTTCATTGGCCCCTCTCAATAGGTCATACAAGCGGCGTTGAGCAGCCCCACCGACAGGGATGCGGAAGCCACCAGAATGGCGCCAGCCATCTCCCCGCGGGAGATCCTCTCACTCAGGTCAATAAGCCACAGTCTCATCAACCGAAACGCGGCAACCTGTACCAGCAGGGCGATCGCCCCCCAGATGGCGCAATCGCTCAGGGAGAGGGAGTGACTGATAGCGCTGGAAAGCGGCAGGGCAAAGCCGATGAGAGCCCCACCAAAGGCGGTAGCGGCCGCCGGATTGCCAGCTCGAATCAGGGCGAATTCATGGTGCGGAGTCAGCCATGTATAAAGGCGAACGAAGATCGCCAGCAGTGTTATCGCTAACAGAAAGTAGGCACTGAAGGGGAGCAATCCCCCCAGGGATCCAAGCAGTTGGGAAGACATCTCGCTGTTCCTGTGAAAAAAGAAAGCGGCATCATAGAGAAAGGCGGAAGGGACCACAATGACCCCTTCTACAAGGAAGAAACATTCGGGGATGAAGAGAAGGGCAGGCCCTCACGAGGAATCTGCCAAATATGTTAACGAGTCGAGGCTATCTGCCGACCTCTTCACTCGCGTGCGTATCCAGTTCAAGAGCGGTGAGAGCTACCCTTTCGGCAGAAGCGCTTCGTTGCTAAACAGCAGCTGCGGCGCGAGTCTGGGGCAGCCCAATCTCGATATCGCCGGCAAACTCGCTTTCGGCATAGACATCGCCGGTCACGGCCGAATGGGTCGGAAGCAGTACGCGGCCAAGGTTGTTCTGTACGGTCGTCAGGCCATACTCGCCGATGGTCCAGTTCCAGTCCCACCACTTCACCCGGGATATAACGCTTGTCCCACTGGTAACGAATGCTGCTCGCCTTGTCCTTGTACGGCCCGATGACGAAGGTGTGGTTCCAGTTCGGGCGGTTGTCCGGATGGGTATACCAGGCATTGCCGCCCCAGCGCAGGAAACCGCTCAGGGTCAGGTCATAGCTGACATCGGCCTTGAACTCATAGGGATAGGAGATATCGGCCTTGTAGTGCTCGATCTTCACCGGGATCTTGGAGCGAGCCGGCACCGTCGGCCGCACGGATTGCACTTCCAATTTAGTAAAATATATATTAAGTCATGGTGCCATATGATTCTTATTCTGATTCATCTTCCGGATTGGCGATCAGGATCTCGGTCAGGCGGCCCTGCTGGTTACGACTGAGCACCAGCTTGCGACCCGGTTGCAGATCGGCCGGGCTGCCGTTCAGCCAGCGGGTATCGTCATCGAAGGCCAGCACGCCGAGCCCCTGCAGCCGCAGGGCGCGGCCCGTGACCGCCAGCAGCGAGGCTTCGGCCCGGCGCCACTGGCTGGTCGGCAAGAATCCGGCGATGGCGTCGGCCATGCCGATCCGCTCGGCGACTCCGTCACGGCTGAGGATGGCCAGACGCATGCCGGGTCTGAGCTCATCGTTGCCTGCCACCCCGCTCAGCGCGGCGTTGCCGAGTTCGAGTTCGGCGCCCTGAAACTGCAGGCGCAGGCCATCGTTATGTTCCAGCTCCACCAGCCAGAGCTCGCCATCGGCGGCCAGAGCGCAGAGCGGCAGTGTCAGCAGCAGGAGGGAAGTACGTGTCATAGCAAAAGGCCCATGGTCAAACCGTGCGAGGTTTAACTATGGACCCAGCTGTACCATTTTTCCGCCAGCGCCACACCGGCCTGGCTCAATCATCCTCGCGGCAGCGGCTCAGGCGCATGCCGTCAAACTTGCACTCCAGCTCCAGCCAGCGCCCTTCGAACGGGGCCAGGCTGTCGTCCGAGGTGACATAACCCCAGATCCGCCCCTGCTCCACCGGCCCTTCCAGATCCATCTCGTCATCCTCCTCCAGCTTCTCGACCTCCCGAATAAGCCGTAGCTCACCCTCGACCACCCCTTCCAGATCGACCCAGGTACCGCCGAGATCGTCTTCTCTCAGCCCGTCCTTGAAGCGGGTCTGCTCGTCGAGCACAAAGGGAATGCCGTTGACCATCAGCTGGCCCAGCTGCCAGGTGGTGCGGCCGGTCAATTTGAACTCCGCCGACTGCGCAGCGCCGAATGGCAGCAAGATCAGCAGCAGGAGAGTGCAGAGAGACTTCTTCATCGGGGATCCTCGGGGTTACACTGCCACACAGGATGCCTTATCCGGTGTGAGATGACCGTGAAATGCCGGTCAAGACCAGGAGATCAAAGCATGAAAATACTGGTGGTGGAAGACAATCCCCAGGTCGCGGAAACCATCATGGATTATCTGGAGCTGGCGGGCCACCGGCTGGACTGCGCCTATCACGGTCAGGCGGCCTTGCAGTTGCTGGCCGAGCAGCGCTTCGACGTCATCATCATGGACGTCATGATGCCGCGCCTCGACGGCTTCAGCACGGTGGCCCGCCTGCGGGAGCAGGGGATCCCGACCCCAGTGCTGTTTCTCACCGCCCGCGACAGCCTGGACGACAAGCTGGCAGGCTTCAAGGCCGGCGGTGACGACTATCTGGTCAAGCCGTTCGCCATGGAGGAGCTGGAAGTGCGGCTGCAGGCGCTGGCCCTGCGCGGCCCGCGCAGCGACATGGGGGCGCTGTGCGTGGGCGAGCTGGCCCTGGATCCCGCCAGCGGCCGCGCCACCCGGGCCGGGGTCGAACTCAAGCTCGGCAAGATCCCGTTCCAGATCCTCACCCTGCTGGCCCGCCGGGCCCCTGCCCTGGTTACCCGCCAGGAGGTGCTCGACACCGTCTGGGGCGACGAGGAGCCGGATTCCGACGCCCTGCGCAGCCACATCTATGCCCTGCGCAACGCCCTCGACAAGCCCTTCCCCGCCCCCATGCTGGAAACCCTGCACGGTCAGGGCTATCGGCTGGTGACCCCATGAAAAGCCACCAGCGCTGCCTGGACCTGCCCGCAGGGAGGCCATCATGAGCCTGCCCAGCCTGCGCCGTCGCCTGATCCTCACCCTGAGCGGCGCCGGCCTACTGCTGCTGGTCATCATCAGCCTGCTGATGGTGGTAGCCGAGGACAAGATGGAGGAGCTCAGCCTGCGCCACTGGCTGGAGGCCGAGGTGACCCGCTACAGCGACGACTGGCTGCGGCTCGGCATGGCGGCCCCCGCCCCCAGCCCGCGCCAGTTTTCCAGCTACTGGACCGAGGCCGGCCGCCTGCCGGTCTGGCTCAAGCCCTACCAGAGCCCGGGCTTCTACGAACACGTGCTGGGGGACGAGGACAAGCACTTCCTGGTGCGGCCCCATCCGTCCGGTGAGGGGCTGCTCTACCTGGTGTTCAACGACGACGCCGATGACTACCTGGATCCTTACGAGGATCAGCTGCACCTGGCAACCCGGCTGATCGGACTGGCCCTGCTGCTCGGTTGCATCGGCTTCGGCATCTGGCTGGTGCGCCACATCACCCGGCCGCTGCAGCGGCTGCAGCAGCGGGTCGCCCACCTCACCCCGGATCAGGCCGACTTCGTCCCCGACGCCCCCTGGCAGGAGCTCAGAGACATCGAGCTGGCGCTGCTGGCCGGCAAGCAGGAGGTGGCCGCCGTGTTTGCCCGCGAGCAGGAGTTCAGTCGCTTCGCCAGTCACGAGCTGCGCACCCCCAACATGGTGATCCAGGGCTCGGCCGCCCTGCTCGGCAAGGTGAGCGATCTGCCCGCGCCCGCTGCCCGTGCCACCACCCGCATCCGCGCCGCCGCCGACGAGATGGCGCTGCTCACCGAGACCTTTCTGCTGCTGGGCCGCAAGGAGCCGGTGGAGCGCCCGCCCCAGCAGGTGGCGCCGCTCATTCGCCAGGAGCTGGCCCGCCTCGCCCCGCTGCTACAGCGAGAGGAGCTGGATATCCGGTTGCAGCTGGACGATGAGAGCGAGGCGCTGGCCCCCCTCTCCCTGCTCGCCATTGCGCTCGGCAACCTGCTGAAGAATGCCCTCAGCTACGCCGAGGGGCACATCGACATCGAGCTGGCCGGCCCCGTGCTCACCATCAGCAACCCCACCGCCGCCGCGCCGGATCAGATCCTCGGCTACGGCTGCGGCCTCACCATCATCCAGCGCATCTGCGAGAAGCTGGGCTGGCAGATAGAGACCCGGCTGGAGGGCGGCATCTTCAGCGCCAGACTGGCGATGCGGGAGTAAAAACGACAAGGCGCCCGAGGGCGCCTTGTTCATTGTTTCCGCCACCAAAACCGGCCAGAAGGCCGGTTTTGCATTCAGGCCACGCTCTTACTGACAGGCGCCACCTGTGGGCGACCTTGCAGGCGATCCCAGAGGGCCGCCAGCAGCAGGGCACACAGCGAGGGCGGCAGCCAGGCTAGCCCCTGCTCGTTCAGGGGCAGGGCCAGGCTCCAGGCCGGCAGCAGGCCGGCCAGGGCCGAGGTCTTGAGCCCGTCGATCAGGCCGAACAGCAGGCTGATCAGCATGACAGGCCCTACCACCCGGGTGCCGTTGCCCCACCAGCGCAGGGTGAAGCTCAGCACCACCAGCACGATGCAGGGGGGATAGATGGCGGTCAGCACCGGCACCGAGAGCTGGATCAGGTGGCTCAGCCCCAGGTTCGAAACCAGCATGGAGAAGCCGCCCAGCAGCAACACCAGGGTACGGTAGGAGAGCGGCAGGTACTGGGCGAAGAACTCGGCGCAGGCACAGGTCAGGCCAACGGCCGTCACCAGACAGGCGATGAAGATGAGCAGTGCCAGGAAACCGCTGCCCATGTTGCCGAAGGTGTGCTGGACGTAGGCGTGCAGGATCTCGGCGCCATTCTGGGCGTGGGGTACCAGTTCACCGCTCACCGAGCCCAAGCGGAACAGGCTGAGGTAGACCAGCGTCAAGCCCATCCCGGCGATAAGGCCGGCCAGTACGGTGTAACGGGTCAGCAACTTGGCGCTGCTCACCCCGCGCGAGCGGGCCGCATTGACGATGACGATGCCAAACACCATGGCACCCAGGGTGTCCATGGTGAGGTAGCCATTGACGAAACCATTGGAGAAAGGCTGATGCTGGTAGCTTTCGACAGCAGGAATGGCAGAACCGGCGGGCCACAGCAGAACGGCGAGACCCAGCGCCGCCAGCGCCAGGATCTTGATCGGCGCCAGCACGTGGCCCACGGTGTCGAGCAGCCGGCCCGGATAGAGGGAGATGCCGATCACCAGGCTGAAGTAGACCAGGCTGTAGATCAGCAAGGCCGAACCATCGTCACCAAACAGCGGCGCCAGCCCCACCTCGTAGGAGACGGTTGCCGTACGCGGGGTGGCAAACAGCGGCCCTACGGCCAGATAGCAGATGGTGGCGAGCAGCAGCCCGGCCTTGCGGCCGATGGGCGCACTCAGGGCATCCACACCGCCCCCGACCTTGGCCAGCGCCACCACGGTGAGCACCGGCAGGCCGACCGCCGTCAGCAGGAAGCCGGCGGCGGCGCCCCACACCTGCTCGCCGGCCTGCAACCCCACCATGGGCGGGAAAATGATGTTGCCGGCACCGACGAAGAGCGCGAAGGTCATGAAGCCCAACGCGACTATGTCTCTGGATGTTAATTTTTGGTTATTCATGCTGCGTAATCTGCCTATGACAATGTCAAATCATGACGGAAGTCGGCACGAATGGTTTATTCGTGCAAAAAATCCGCAGATAGTTTTATTAAATTTTTATGTTTCGCGACCTGCGAAGGGCGACAAGTAGAGCGTTTGTGCCAACTCGAGGCAAGTGCGGCACGACAATCCAGTCACTTCATCCAGAAAATAATTAAGCAATGGTGTTTGATATTGGTGTGGTGCAATTTTGCAACAGATGATAATGCCGTAACAGGCGTCATTTGTTACCCGTCTTGCCGTTCGCGGCCCCCGCAGGTTCGAGCCCCCTGCTGACCCTCTCTTCATCCAAGCGATCAGTCCAAAAGCAACAGGGCGCCCGAAGGCGCCCTGTATGATGGAGTGGCGGCAAGCCCGGCGTCACTCCGCCGGCTTGTGCTTGCGACTCGCCTTGAGCTCGAGAAACTCGATGATCTTGCCGGCCACGTCCTTGCCGGAGGCCGCTTCCACCCCTTGCAGACCGGGGGAGGAATTCACCTCCAGCACCAGCGGGCCGCGGGCACTGCGCAGGATATCCACCCCGGCCACATCCAGCCCCATGATCTTGGCGGCCTGCACCGCGGTGGCCCGCTCTTCCGGGCTTATCTTGATCGCCTCGGCGGTGCCGCCCCGATGCAGGTTGGAGCGAAACTCCCCCGGCTGGGCCTGGCGGCGCATGGCGGCCACCACCTTGCCGTTGACCACCAGACAGCGGATGTCGGCGCCGTTGGCCTCGCGGATGTACTCCTGCACCAGGATGTTGTTGTTGGTCTGGATGAAGGCCTCGATCACGCTCTCGGCGGCCTTCTGGGTTTCGCACAGCACCACGCCGATCCCCTGGGTCCCCTCCAGCAACTTCACCACCAGCGGCGCGCCGCCCACCATGGTGATGAGGTCGGGCACGTCGTGGGTGCTGTGGGCATAGCCGGTCACCGGCAGGCCGATGCCGTGGCGGGAGAGCAGCTGCATGGCCCGCAGCTTGTCGCGGGAGCGGGAGATGGCCACCGAGCTGTTGAGCGCCATGGTGTTCATCATCTCGAACTGGCGCAGCACGGCGGTGCCGTAGAAGGTGATGCTGGCCCCGATGCGCGGGATCACCGCATCATAGCTCTCCAGTTCCCGCCCTTCGTAGTGGATGGAGGGGTTGTGGGAGGCGATGTTCATGTAACAGCGCAGGGTGTCGAGCACCTCGACCTGATGACCGCGCGCCTGCGCCACCTCGACCAGACGGCGGGTGGAGTAGTTGTTGGGCTCACGGGATAAAATGGCGATCTTCATGACAATTCCGCTAGAAGGCAGTGCCTGGGCAGGATGGGGCGGGAGAGTATAAGGTGCCACAGCGCCAAGACAACGCCAATTGTTTCTCCTGACAACAAGACAAACCACACAGAAACCTGCGCTGCCATCCCACCGTCACTAGCTTGTCAAACGGCGGCACCAGACTGGTCTGTCCCCCAGTACAGGATGCCGCCGTTGTTCATCCAGGATCAATCGGGATTGACCCGGTTGCCACCCCTTTAATGCAGGTTTGGCCCCAGCCAGCGCTCGGCTTCGGCCAGCGTCATGCCCTTGCGCTGGGCATAATCTTCCACCTGATCGGGCTGGATCTGCGCCACCGCGAAGTACTTGCTGTCGGGATGAGAGAAGTACCAGCCCGACACCGCCGCCCCCGGCCACATGGCGTAGGATTCGGTGAGCTTCATGCCGATGGCCTGCTCCACCCCTAGCAGTTCCCAGATGCTGCCCTTCTCGGTGTGCTCCGGGCAGGCCGGGTAACCCGGTGCCGGGCGGATGCCGCGATAGTTCTCGCGGATCAGCTCCTCGTTGCTGAGCGCTTCGTTGGGGGCATAGCCCCAGTGCACTTTGCGCACCTGTTCGTGCAGGTACTCGGCGAAGGCTTCGGCGAGGCGATCGCACACCGCCTGAATGAGGATGGCGTTGTAGTCGTCGTGCTCTGCCTTGTAGGCCTTGGCGATGGCCTCCTCGCCGATGCCGCCGGTCACCGCGAAGGCGCCGATCCAGTCGGGCTTGCCGCTCTCTTTCGGCGCCACATAGTCTGCCAGACAGTAGTTGGGGAAGCCCTGCTTCTCGCTCTGCTGGCGCAGATGGTGCAGCACCTTGCGCACCTCGCTGCGCGACTCGTCGGTGTAGACCTCGATGCTGTCGCCAACGGCGTTGGCGGGGAACAGGCCTATGATGCCGGCGCAGCGCACGCTCCGATCTTGCTCCAGCTGATCCAGCATGGCGTTGGCGTCGGCGTAAAGGCGCGTGGCCTCCTCCCCCACCACTTCATCTTCCAGGATGCGGGGGAACTTGCCCGCCAGCTCCCAGCTGAGGAAGAACGGCGTCCAGTCGATGTAGGGGCGCAGCACCGAGACCGGCACATCCTCGAAGGTCTGCACGCCAGGCTCCCGGGGCTTGGGTGGCTGATAGCCGACCCAGTCCAGCTGATGACGGTTGGCACGGGCGTGGGCCAGACTGACCGGCTTGGAACGCGGCTGCTTGCGGGCGTGCTGCTCGCGGGCAATCTCGTACTCCTTGTCGATGCGGGCCACGAAGGCGGGCTTGAGCTCAGGGCTCAGCAGGCTCTGGGCCACCCCCACCGCGCGGGAGGCGTTGGAGACATAGACCACCGGCTCGGAGTAGTTCTGCTCTATCTTCACCGCGGTGTGGGCCTTGGAGGTGGTGGCGCCACCGATGAGCAGCGGCAGCTTGAAGCCCTGGCGCTCCATCTCTTTCGCCACGTGTACCATCTCGTCCAGGGACGGGGTGATCAGGCCCGACAGGCCGATGATGTCGGCATTGACCTCCCGCGCCGTCTTGAGGATCGTCTCGCAAGAGACCATGACCCCGAGATCGACGATCTCGTAGTTGTTGCACTGCAGTACCACCCCGACGATGTTCTTGCCGATGTCGTGCACGTCCCCCTTCACGGTGGCCATCACGATTTTGCCGTTGCTGGAACCGCCGGACTTCTCCGCTTCGATATAGGGCTGCAGGTAGGCGACCGCCCGCTTCATCACCCGCGCCGACTTGACCACCTGGGGCAGGAACATCTTGCCGGCGCCGAACAGATCGCCCACCACGTTCATGCCGTCCATCAGCGGCCCTTCGATCACGTGCAGCGGCTTCTCGGCCTGGCTGCGCGCCTCCTCGGTATCCTCCTCGATGAAATCGGTGATCCCCTTGACCAGCGCATGCTCCAGCCGCTTGCCCACCGGCCAGCTGCGCCACGCCTGATCCCGTGGATCCTCGGCCTGGGCACCACCACCGCGATAGCGCTCGGCGATGGCCAGCAGCGCCTCGGTGGCGTCCGGATTGAGGTTCAGCACCACCGCCTCGACCTTCTCCTTCAGCTCGGCGGGGATGTCTTCGTAGATGGCCAGCTGACCGGCGTTGACGATCCCCATGTCCATGCCGTTCTGGATGGCGTGATAGAGGAACACCGCGTGGATCGCCTCACGCACCGGCTCGTTGCCACGAAACGAAAACGAGACATTGGAGACGCCGCCGGAGATCATGGCGTGGGGCAGGTTCTGCTTGATGTCCTTCACCGCGTCGATGAAGTCCACCGCGTAGTTGTTGTGCTCGTCGATGCCGGTCGCTACCGCGAAGATATTGGGGTCGAAGATGATGTCTTCCGGCGGGAAGCCCACCCGGTCCACCAGAATGCGGTAGGCGCGCTGGCAGATCTCGAACTTGCGGGCACGGGTATCGGCCTGGCCCACTTCGTCGAACGCCATCACGATGACGGCGGCGCCGTAGCGGCGCAGCAATCTGGCCTGCTGGATGAATTTCTCCTCCCCCTCCTTCATGGAGATGGAGTTGACCACCGGCTTGCCCTGCACACACTTGAGGCCGGCCTCCAGCACCTCCCACTTGGAGGAGTCGATCATCACAGGCACCCGGGCGATGTCCGGCTCGCCGGCGATGAGGTTCAGGAAGCGCACCATGGCCGCCTCGGCATCCAGCATCCCCTCATCCATGTTGATGTCGATGATCTGGGCGCCGCTCTCTACCTGCTGCTTGGCGACGTCGAGGGCCTCGTCGTAGAGCCCCTCCTTGATCAGCCGCTTGAACTTGGCCGAACCGGTGACATTGGTGCGCTCCCCCACGTTCACGAACATGGATTCGGGGGTGATGATGAGGGGCTCGAGGCCCGACAGGCGGCAGGCTACCGGCAGATCCGGCAGGACGCGCGGCTTGATGCCCGCCACGGCGTCGGCCATGGCGCGAATATGGGTCGGGGTGGTGCCACAGCAGCCGCCGACCAGGTTGAGAAAGCCGCTTTGGGCCCACTCGCGGATATGCTCGGCCATCTCGACGGCATCGAGGTCGTACTCGCCAAACGCGTTGGGCAGGCCCGCGTTGGGGTGGGCGCTGACATGGGTCTCGCTGATGCGCGACAGCTCTTCCACGTACTGGCGCAGCTCGTCCGGGCCGAGCGCGCAGTTGAGGCCGAACGAGATGGGTTTGACGTGGCGCAGCGAGTGATAGAAGGCTTCGGTGGTCTGGCCGGAGAGGGTACGACCGGAGGCATCCGTGATGGTGCCGGAGATCATCACCGGCAGGCTGTAGCCCAGCGCCTCGAACACCCCTTCCACCGCGAAGGCGGCGGCTTTGGCGTTGAGGGTATCGAAGATGGTCTCGATCAGAATGATGTCGGCACCGCCCTCGATCAGGGCGTGGGTCGATTCGGTGTAGGCGGCCACCAGCTGGTCATAGGTGACATTGCGCTTGCCGGGATCGTTCACATCCGGCGAGATGGAGGCGGTGCGGTTGGTCGGGCCCAAGACCCCGGCCACGAAGCGCGGCTTGTGGGGCTCTTTCGCCGTCCATTCATCTGCCACGGCGCGCGCCAGCCGGGCCGCCTCGCGGTTGATCTCGGCCGAGAACTCTTCCATCTCGTAGTCGGCCATGGCGATGCGGGTGGCGTTGAAGGTGTTGGTCTCGAGGATGTCGGCGCCGGCGGCGCAGTACTGCTCGTGGATCTCGCGAATCACGGCGGGACGGGTCAGCACCAGCAGGTCATTGTTGCCCTTGATATCGGTGTGCCAGTCGGCGAAGCGCGCGCCGCGATAATCGGCCTCACCGAGCTTGTAGCCCTGGATCATGGTGCCCATGGCGCCATCGATGATCAGGATCCGCTCCTTGAGATAGGCTTCCAGTTTGTTTGTCACATCCGACTTTTTGTTCGACACCGCTCGTTCCTCTTACATCCATGCAACTGCGTAAACAGCATCCTAACAGCAAACAAATCAAATGGAAATCTAGCCGTCTATCTGTCTATATTAGCGACCTATATACTCATAAATAGGTAATGAGTAACATGTAACCCAAGAGTACCCTATGCCCGTCCTCAATCCGGACACGTGCTTGCTGTTTACTAAAGAGAAAAATAACTATGAGCGTCTACTACACACTCTGCTTCCTGGCAGCGTTGGCGATCTTTATCGCCTTTGCCAATCAGTATGTTGTGAAGATCCAGACCACCATCGCCATCACTGCGGGCTCCATGCTGATCTCCGCGCTGCTGGTGCTGTTCGGTAAGCTGGGCTGGTTCAATCTGGAACCCCTGGCCGTCAAGACCATGGAGAGCATCGACTTCCAGAATTTCCTGCTGAAGGGGATCCTGGGCTTCCTGCTGTTCGCCGGTGGTCTCGGGATCAATCTGAAAGCCCTGCGCAGCCAGAAGTGGGAGATCACCATTCTCTCCATCGTGGCGACCCTGCTCTCCACCTTCATGGTCGGCTACGGCTTCTGGTTCATCGCCAAGCTGCTGGGCTGGGAGCTGCCGCTGGTCTATTGCATGCTGTTTGGTGCCCTGATCTCCCCCACCGACCCCATCGCCGTACTGGCCATCGTCAAGAAGATGAAGGCGCCGCCCCAGATCGCCATCCAGATCGAAGGGGAGTCGCTGTTCAACGACGGTGTCGGCCTGGTGATCTTCGCCACCGTGTTCGCCGTGGCGTTCGGCGGCGTCGAGCCCACCTTCGGCAGCGTGGCCGGCCTGTTCCTGCATGAGGCCCTCGGCGGCATCCTGTTCGGCGCCGTGCTGGGCCTCATCGCCCACGTGATGATCAGCGCCACCGACGACGGCTCCCTGGAGCTGCTGCTGACCCTCTGCATCCCGACCGCCGGCTTCGCCTTCGCCAACATGATCGGCGTCTCCGGCGCCCTGGCCATGGTGGTGACCGGCATCATGATCGGCAACTGGACCCGGAACGTGGGCTTCTCCGAGCAGAGCAGCCATCACCTGGATCACTTCTGGGAATTGATGGACCAGTTCCTCAACGCCCTGCTGTTCCTGCTGATCGGTCTGGCGCTGGTACTGCTGGATCTGGCCTGGCGTGACTGGATCCTGCTGGTCATCGCGGTGCCGCTCTGCCTCGCCGCCCGCTTCATCAGCGTGTCGCTGCCCTACATGGCTTTCCGCCGCTATCGCAGCTACAACAAGTTCTCGGTGCGGATCCTCACCTGGGGCGGCCTGCGCGGCGGTCTGGCCATGGCCATGGCGCTGGCGCTGCCCTCCGGCGTCATGATGCTGCCGGAACACGGCGTCGACCTGCGGGAAGTGATCCTGGTGATGACCTACTCGGTGGTGATGTTTTCCATCGTGGTACAGGGCATGACCATCACCCCGATGATCACCGCCGCCAAGAAGGCCAGCGGCGACTACTGAGTCGCCGGCTGACGTCACCTGGTGATGAAAAAAGGGCTCCCTCGGGAGCCCTTTTTGTGGCCGACAGACGGCCATCAAGGAAAAACTGCAAATAATTGTTTGCTTTTTACGCATGTCGAGGAGAGAATGCGCGCCGGCTAGTTAATCAGCCCTGATTATGTTTACCCTGAAATGCTTCACCTCACGATGAATCCTGCCAGTACCCGCATAACCTTCTTCTGATTTACTCGCCTTGAGAACCGTTCAGGCTGTCTGCCTGCGTTGCCCGGCTCTCACGGTGCAGACCCGATCTGCCCACTCCCAAGTAGCATCATGCATCCGCGTGGTCCTTGGCGCATTCCTTGAAAGTGCAGACGCCCCTGAACCGGGCTGGGTATTCCTGCGCGCTCGTCCGCAATCGTGCTGACCGCGCCCATTGACCTGACATTTGCCAATACAAGGAGCAAACACCTAATTGATATAGAGAAATACCATGATGAAAGCAGTACAAACACACAAACCCCTGCGTCGCAGCAAACCCATCAACCTGCCCGTGCAAGAGCACGATGACGACGGGTTCCTGATCCAGTTCAGCACCCGCTTCAGCGGCGGTTTTGCCATCTCCTGTGACGGCATCGCTGGCGAGTTCTCCATCGAAGACCTCAACTGATCCTGCCTGCCCAACGGCAGCGCCCGATGCAGACAGGCCGCAACTCACGGCGGCCTCTTTGTATCACTTCCGCAAATTGTTCCGGTATCACCTAGTCCGCACTCTTGACCAGCCCTCTCAGACCCGACAAGCCTGCGCTCCTTCAGCCTCCAGCAGCAGACACTCATCCGCGTCCTCACTCAGTTTGACCAGCCTGCTCTGCACCAGCCCCAGCTTGGCCAGCAGCGCCACCGAGCGCTCGTTGCCCGGGGTGACGATGGCGACCACCCGCTCGATGCCGAGCCGCTCCCGACCATCCTGCAGCGCTGCCTGCGCCGCTTCGATGCCATAACCCTGACCGCGATAGGCGGGCAGGAAGGCGTAGCCTATGTCTTCACAAGGCAGGGTATCGCGCTTGATCAACCCGCAGATGCCTAGCTTGGCGCCGTCGCTGCGCCGGGCCACCAGATAGAGGCCGTGACCGTGGCGGGCATAGCTGACCGCCGGCCCCTGCTGGATGTAGTTTTCGGCATCCTGCAGAGTGCGGATACCCCGATCGCCGATGTAGCGGTGAAAGTCGGGGTCGTTGAGCAGTTCGACAATGAAGGGGGCATCGGCAACGGTCAGTTCGCGCAGTTCCAGGCGCTCGGAGAGGATCATGACAAGGGCTCGCATAGAAGAGACAGGCCCCAAGACTGCCCCCGCCACCGGCTATTGGCAAGGCCGCCACCATGAAAAAGGGCCGCAGCGCGGCCCCGGTCAATGAAATCAGCCGTGTCAGGCCGCCAGCAGCCCGGCGTAGCCATTGCCCTGCTCGCGCAGCGCCACGAACACCGCCGCGCAGTCGGACCAGGAGAGACCGAGCCGCTCGGCCACCTGGGCGGGCCATTCGGGCGGCGCCTCATCCCCCACGTCGGACTGCGCTGCCAGGGCGATGGCCAGATGGATAAGGGCGGCCTCGACAGAGAACTCCTTGGCCAGCAAGGGGTTGTAGTGATACTCCACCGCATGGCAGATGCTCAGGGGGAATTGCCAGCGCCTGGCCATCTCGGCCCCGGTCTGGGCATAGTTGAAGCCGACCACCAGCTCCTCGGCCTTGGCGCGTCCCTTGCTGGGCTCCAGATCCTTGATGTGGTTCACCATGTTCTCCGGCAGCCCCACGTGCATGATGAGCCGCCCCATGTCGTAGAGCAGGGCGCAGGTGAACACCTCCTCTCCCTTCATGCCCTTGAGCTTGGCCAGCCGTCTGGCCAGTTCGGCCACGTCGAATACCTTGCCCCAGAAATGTTTGAGATCGATGCCGGGCACCGCATTGATGGAGCCGGTCAGGCCGCAGGCGAGCACCATGTTGCGCACCACGTCGACCCCGAGCCGCACCACGGCCTCGTTGACGGTGGCGACCTGGCGACTGCCGCCAAACTTGGCGGAGTTGGCCAGCCGCAGCAGCTTGGCGGAGATCACCGGATCCTTGTTGATCTTCTTGGCAATCAGCAGGATATCCGGCTCTTTCTCGTTGAAGGTCTGCACCAGTTCGCGCATGACTTCAGGCACGTTGGGCAGGTTCTGGGGCTGGGATAACAGAGAGTCTATGGTGGGCATATTGATATCCGTCCATGCGATTTTATGATGGTTGTCGTTTGCCGACAGCAAACCCACATTAATTATGAATAACAAAAACTGCCCATACCGAAATGTTTTTATCGAAATATTTCAATGTGTTAATTGCTATCTCGCTATACTGACACCCTTTATGGCATCACTAGGAAGCAGAGCATGAGCGAACCCACCGAGTTCTTCGACGAACAAACCCTGCTGGAGATGGTCGACAACCAGCTCAGCGACGGCCACCCGCTGCAGGTCAAGGCGACCCTGATGCGGCTGGTGATGAAGGGCACCCCGCGCGAAGAGGCGCTGCAATATATCGCCTGTGCCCTGGGGGCCGAGCTGATGGCGATGGAAGCGGATCAGGGCCCCTTCAACCTCGAGCGCTACGGCCAGTTTCTGGACTCCCTGCCCGAGATGCCCTGGGCTGAATAAACGCCCACTCCCGCCGCCGGCGACCCGGTCGCCGGCCTGCCCCCGTTAGGCAAGCCACCCCGCCAGCCATTATCATTACTGCCACCGGACAGCAGGGGAGCAAGCATATGCGCTGGCAAGATCGCCGTGAGAGCAACAATGTGGAAGACAGGCGCCAGCAGGGCGGCGGGGGCGGCATCCCCATCGGCGGCAAGGGGCGCCTGATCCTGCTGGTGGTGGTCATGGTGGCCGGCTACTACGGGGTGGACCTCTCCCCCCTGCTCAGCGAGCCGACCACCCAGAGCCAGCCCCAGCGTCAGGAGATGTCTCAGCCGGCCAAGGATCCCCTCGCCAGGTTCACCTCGGTGATGCTCGCCTCCACCGAGGATGCCTGGGGCGAAATCTTCCAGCAGAGCGGCAACCGCTATCAGGCCCCCAAACTGGTGCTCTATCGCGGCGCAACCCGTACCGGCTGCGGCCAGGGCCAGTCGGTGATGGGCCCCTTCTACTGCCCGGCGGATCGCACCGTCTACATCGATCTCTCCTTCTATCAGGAGATGCGCGACAAGCTGGGGGCCGACGGCGACTTCGCCCAGGGCTACGTGGTGGCACACGAGGTGGGCCACCACGTGCAGAACCTGCTCGGCATCGAGCGCAAGATGCGTGAACAGCAGCAGGGATTGAGCCGGGCCGATCAGAACAAGCTGTCGGTCAAACTCGAGTTGCAGGCTGACTGCTTTGCCGGCGTCTGGGGCCACTACATGCAGCGGGAGCAGGTACTGGAGCATGGCGATCTGGAAGAGGCGCTCAACGCTGCCCAGGCCATCGGCGACGACCGTCTGCAGCAGCAGAGCCAGGGCCGGGTGATCCCGGACAGCTTCACCCACGGCAGTTCGGCCCAGCGCTACGCCTGGTTCAAGCGCGGCTTCGACAGCGGCAAGCCCGCCAGCTGCAATACCTTCGCCGCCCGCTAGACGCCAAAAAGAAGGGCCGGATCCTGACAGGATCCGGCCCTTTTTCCATTCATGGGTGAACGTCAGTACTGGGAGTTGACGATCACCTCCTCCCCCAACGCGCCAGCCAGCGGCAGCGGCCGGTAGGTGGAGTTGGCCGAGCGCAGCAGCCGGATGCCGCGAATGCCGAGCTCCTGCGCCGCCTTAATGTCGCCATCGGCATCGCCGTAGAAGATCTTCATCTGCTTCTCCTTGAGCCACTGCACCTTGGTGTTCTGGCCCGGCTGATCGCCGGCGAAGATCACCGGGTTGAGCTGGTCGGCCGGAATATTCATGGTCTGCTGCAGGGTCTTGCTGACGGTCTCAGTCCTGGTGGCCGAACGGCCAGTGACGAAATAGATGTGATCGCCGCGCTCAAGGTGCATGGCGATGAGTGCCTTGCCCACCTCTTTCGGCACGCTGAACGCGTCCCAGCCGTTGTTCATCTTCTCCCAGAAGGCCGGGTTCTTCAGGTAGCTCTCGTCGTTGGGGGAGAACTCCTGCTTGCCGCGATAGAACCCCGGGCTGGAGAAGAGCAGGGTGTCGTCGATGTCGAAACCTACCGCCATCGGCGGCAACCCATCCAGGCTCCTGGCAATCTGCGTCACCGACACCCAGTGAATGGGGGCCTGCTGGGCCAGGGTCACCGCAGTGACACCGGCGGGGCTGGCCGGGGCTTCGACCGCCACGGCGGGCAGGGTCAAGCTGGCGGCGACCAGGGAGGCAAGCAGGGCAAAACGGGGGGATAAGGACATGATACGGCTCGTGACATGAAGGAAACAGGGGGCCGATCCTGCCCCATGCCGGCACCGCAAACCGTGAAACCCGCCACAAAACAGGGCCAAGTGACACGCATCGCCACGGCAAGCCCCCATCTTGGCACAATCGCCAAACAGGATGACGTGGGCGCCAAGGCCGGAGCCGACGCTGCGCCCCATACTGGCCACTCCCATCCACTCAGGAGCCCATCATGGATTACAAGCAACGGCTGCAAGCCTGCCTCAACCGGGTCATCTGCGACCCCGATTTCACCCCGGCCGAGCTCGATCACTGGTTCTGCCCGGACTATGTCCAGCTGGTGGATGACCAGCGGCTGGATCGCGCCGCCTTCGAGCAACATCTGCTGGCCCTGCGCCAGAGCCTGGCCCGCTGCGAGATCCACTTTGTCTCGCTGCTGGCCGAGGGAAACCGGGTTCACTCCCTGCATCGGGTGCGGGCCTGGCGTCACGACGGCGCCCAGATCGAGTGCAAGGTAAGCGCCCTGTTCACCTTTCAGGGCGAACGCCTGAGTCACACCGATGAGCTGACCTGCCTGCTGGTGGGGGAGCCGGCCGACCGGGATCTCGGCTCCCGCCTCACGACCCCGCCGGCTCCCGCAAGAAGCGATTGAAGGCGTGAGAAAAGGCGCTGAAATCCCCGTAACCCAGTTCGAGGGCTATCCGCGACAGCGGCTGGCCCTGTTGCTGCAACTGGCGGGCCCGCCCCATCACCACCTGTTGCCGCCATTGCCGAAAACTGCAACCCAGCTGCTGGCTGAACAGCCGGTTGAGGGTGCGCACCGAGGCACCTGAATCGGCCGCCAGCTCCGCCAACCCGTATTCGATGGAAGGGTGCCGGCAGACCCGCTCCAGCACCCGCAGCAGCCGCACATCCAGCGCCGCGCTCAGCATGAATCCGGCTGCCGCCGGCGCCTGTCGCAGCTCGGCCGCCAATACCGTCAGATAGGCATCCCTGAGCCCCGGCTCCGCCATGTCCGCCAGCCGCTCGAACAGGCCGGCCAGCAGCGGGCTCACCTGGCGGGTCGTCAGCTCGCTCCCCTCATCCAGGTCATCCAGATAGATCAGACTGAGCCGGGAGTGACGCAGCACCCTGAACTCATGGGCCAGCCCGGCCGGGATCAGGCAGAGCTGGCCCGCCACCAGCAGCACGCCTGCCGCCTCACTGCTGATCACGCCCCCACCCCGATGCAGGTAGCAAAACTGTGAGCCGCCGTGACAGTGGAGGGCGGTGAGCGCGCCTTGCGGGTAGTCGCGATACAAGAGGTTCATTACGAACTCCCCAGGCCCAAAGCCCATCCACCAGCAGGCTCTTTCGGCACTTCTTGCCCCCCGCTCTCGCCCCGGTGGGCTATAACTGCTGTACGCCTTCTAATGACATTCAAATCAATTGCACCATTTATTGGAGATGCCATGGACGTGCACACCGCAGCTGCCCATTCGAACACAGTCACTCCCGCTTCACCCCAGGCCAGACTGGAGGCCATCGACCAGCTGATGGCCCGGCTCGAGCTCGCGCCAGACGGCTTGATCCTGGATGCCAACCCCCGTTTTCTCGCCATCATGGGATATCAGCTGGCCGAGCTCAAGGGTCAGCACTACAGCATGCTGCTCCCCGCTGAGGCGGCAGAATCCGCCGACGAGGCCGCCCGTTGGCAGGCGCTGCGGACGGGGCAGGCACAGGAGGGCGAGTTTCACCGGCTCGATCGGCAGGGACGGGACATATGGCTGCGAGGCAGTTGCAGCCCCCAGCTGGACGAACAGGGTGCACTGGTCCAGGTCATCGAATACACCATGGATCTGACCGAGCAGAAGCAGTTGAACGCCAACTTCGAAGGGCAGCTCAACGCCCTCAGCCGGGTCATGGGCAAGGTGGAGTTTTCACTGGATGGCATCATCCTCGATGCCAATGCCCGCTTTCTGGAGACGGTGGGCTATCAGCTGGAGGAGCTGAAGGGCCAGCACCACCGGCTGCTGGTCGATCCTGACTACGCCCAGTCGGCCGACTATCGCAGCTTCTGGGAGACTCTGCGCCGGGGTGAATTCCTGGCGGGAGAGTTCTGCCGGCTCGGCAAACAGGGGGAAGAGATCTGGATCCAGGGCTCCTACAACCCGGTGCTGGATCTCACTGGCAAGCCCAGCAAGATCGTCAAGTTTGCCACCGACATCACGGCCCAGGTGGCGCAGCATCGCCAGCTCAAGCGCGCCATGGAGGAGGCCGAAGAGGCCGCCAGGGTGCGCGAGGAGCTGCACAAGTCGCTGCAGGAGATGTCGACCCCGGTCACCCCCATCTGGGACGGGATCCTGCTGCTGCCGCTGGTGGGGATCATCGATTCCATGCGCACCGCCGACGTGATGAACAAGTCGCTCACCAAGATTGCCGAGACCCGGGCCCGGGTCTTCGTGCTGGACATCGCCGGGGTCGCCACCGTGGATACCGGCGTCGCCAACCAGCTGATCAAGATCACCAAGGCGACCCAGTTCATGGGGTGCGAGGCCATCATCTCCGGCGTCTCGCCGGCCATCGCCCGCACCATGGTGGAGCTGGGGGTCTCTGTCGGCGACATCCGCACCACGGCGACCCTGCGGGATGCCTTCGAGATCGCCCTCAAGCGGGTCGGATCCACCCTCTAGGAGAGATGCATGCTGCTCAACAATGATCTGGGCATCGCCGACGTGGCCGACTGCATCGTGGTCAGCATGCGCCCCGACCTCGGTGACGAGGGCATGCAACAACTGATGCAGGCCCTCTCCCAGCGGCTGATGCTGGGCCGCCAGCACGCGGTATTGCTCGACTTCTCCGGGGTCATGCTGCTCGATCACCACGAATTCAGGCAGGTACGCAAACTGGCCGAAGTGTGTCGCCTGCTCGGTGCCGTCTGCCTGCTGGTGGGACTGAATGCGGGGATCGCCGCCTTTCTGGCGCTGGCCGATGCCGAGCCCGGGCCGCTGCGCTGCTTTCTCGACATGGACGATGCCTTCGCCCATGTTCGCACGACGCTCAAGGATGGGGAGTAGCACAGCATGCAGTTGGAACAGAGCGTTCAAGAGGCCAGCTACCCGCTGCGCCACGACATCGACCTGCACCTGACAGTGATGGCGGTGCGCCGCCTCCCCTTCATCGCCAACCTGTCCGAGGTGGACCGTGCCATGCTCTCCACCGTGGTCTCCGAGCTTGGCAGCAACATCCTGAAATACGCCGAGCGGGGGGAGATCACCCTCACCCTCCACCATCCCAGAGGGCGCCCCTGCATCGACATCGTTGCCCGCGATCAGGGCCCCGGCATTGGGGACGTGCATCAGGCCATGCAGGATCACTACAGCACCTCAGGCACCCTGGGGCTAGGCCTGCCCGGCGTGCGCCGCATGATGTCGGAGCTCACCATCAGCACCCCGCCGGAAGGGGGAACTCTGGTGCAGGCCCGCAAATGGCTGGGCGCGGCGCCTCTGGTATCCAAGCCAATCGCCCCCCTCGCCTGTGCCGGCCAGTTGTACGCCGGCCTGCAACTGGCATGGGCCAGCGAGAACCGCCCCTGCTATCCGGAACGGGTCTCCGGCGATCTGGCCTTCATCCGGCCGGGGCCGGAGGGGGTATCGCTGATCCTGATCGACGTAAGCGGCCACGGCACCTCGGCCAACAAGCTGGTACAGGTGCTGGAGGCGGCGCTGCAGCAAACCCGCGAGCAGGAGCCGGCCCGCCTGTTGCAACTGCTGCACCAGCACTGCATCGGTACCCGGGGCGCCGCCGCCGGCGTGGCCCTGGTCAACGGCGAGCGGGGTGAGCTGAGCTATGCCGGCATCGGCAATACCCGCATCTGCCTGCGCGGCCGCGAGCCGTGGCGCGGCATCTCCCGCGATGGGGTGCTGGGAGAGCGCTTTCCCACCCCCTTGCTGCAGCGCCAGCCGCTCGTCGCGGGGGACGTGGTGATGCTCTATTCGGACGGTATCAGCGAATCCCTCAACCTGCGCGATGGTGCGCTGGATCTGGCCGCCGAGCCCGCCCAGCTGGCACGCCAGGTGATCGCTCACAGTGGCCGCAGCACCGACGATGCCAGCTGCATCGTGCTGCGTGTGCTGGCAGGGGAGGAGGACTAGATGCGGCAACTGATCGGCGAAACCCTGCTGTCAGGCCCGGCGGCGGCACTCACCGCCCGGCGCAAGGTGATCCAGGTACTCACCTGCCTCGACAGAAGTCCCACCTTCGTGGCACCGCTGGCGGGCGCCACCTCCGAGCTGGTACGCCAGCTGGTGGCAAACGCTGAGCCGCTGCAACTGCAGGTGTGGCTGGAGCCGCACGCGCAGGAGTTGTGGCTCTCGCTCTCGGCTGATGCCCCTATTGCCCCCGAGCCGGACGGCCGCCATTCACGTGGCATCCGGCTGGTATCACAGGCGGACAACGCCATCGCCCTGGTCTACCGCCTGCCCCGCTGGCCTGATGAACTGCTGCTGCAACAGATGCAGCGGCAGTTCGCCGAACCGACCCGGGACGAGCTGTTTGCGGTGATGCAGGCCAAGAACCAGGAGCTGGAAGTGGCCTATGAGCTGGCGGAGAGCGCGACCCGGGCCAAGAGCGATTTTCTCGCCAACATGAGCCACGAGATCCGCACCCCCATGAACGCCATCCTCGGCATGTCCCATCTCGCCCTGCAGACCCGGCTCGATCCGCAGCAGTTCGACTACGTCAGCAAGATCCAGCGTTCGGCCCAGCATCTGCTCGGCATCATCAACGACATCCTCGACTTCTCCAAGATTGAGGCCGGCAAACTGGATCTAGAGCGGATCGAGTTCGATCTCGACCATGTGCTGGAGAATCTGGCCACTCTGGTGGGTGAAAAGGCGGAGGCCAAGGGTATAGAACTGCTGTTCGAGGTCGATCACCAGCTCGACACCCTGCTCTATGGCGATCCCCTTCGCCTCGGCCAGATCCTGATCAACTACGCCAACAACGCGGTCAAGTTCACCGAGCAGGGGGAGATCCTGGTCAAGGTCAGCTGCCTGGAGAAACAACCCCAGGAGGTGTTGCTGCACTGCTCGGTACAGGACACCGGGATCGGCATGAGCCAGGAGCAGCAGCAGCGGCTGTTCCAGTCATTCCAGCAGGCGGACAGCTCCACCACCCGCAAATACGGCGGCACCGGCCTCGGCCTCGCCATCTCCCGCAAACTGGCGGAGCTGATGGGCGGCGAGGTGGGGGTACAGAGCGAACCGGGCCAGGGCAGTACCTTCTGGTTTACCGCCCGACTCGGCCGGGGCAGGCGCAGATCCCGTTATCTGCCGAGCCTGGATCTGCGCGGGCGCCGCATGCTGGTGGCCGATGACAGTGCCAGCGCCCGCACCATCATGGCCGCCCTGCTGCGCAGCATGAGCTTTGTGGTGGACACCGCCGAATCGGGTCAGCAGGCACTGCAGATGATCGCCGGCGCCGAGCAGGAAGGGCAGCCCTACGAAGTGGTATTGCTGGACTGGCACATGCCAGGGCTGGATGGCATCGAGACCGGCCGCCGCCTCATCGCCCGCGGCATGGGCCAGCGTCCCTACCGGGTCATGGTGACCGGCTACGGACGGGAGGAGGTCTTTCGCCAGGCCGATACCGCCGGCTTTGATCGGGTGCTGGTCAAGCCGGTATGCGCCTCCGTGCTGTTCGATACCGTCATCGGCCTGTTCGGCCAGCAGGCAAGTCCCCTCACCTTCAAGCCACCCCAGGCAACCCATCACTACCGCTTCGACGGGCTCAGGATCCTGCTGGCGGAAGACAACGATCTCAATCAGCAGGTGGCGCTGGAGCTGCTGCGGGCGGTCGGCGCCGATGTCAGCATCGCCAGTAATGGCGCCATCGCGCTGGAGATGGTGGCCCAGACCCACTACGACCTGATCCTGATGGACATGCAGATGCCGGTGATGGATGGCCTGGCCGCCACCCGGCTGTTGCGCGAGCGGGAAGACGTCGGACAACACACCCCGATCCTGGCGATGACGGCCAACGTCATGGCCGGTGATCGCGAACGCTGCCTCGCTGCCGGGATGGACGATCACATCGCCAAGCCCATCGACCCCGACAGGCTGTATGCGGCCCTGCAGCGCTGGGCAACCTCCTTCAGCCGCGAGGTCAGCAGCAGACTCACTGCCTCGCGCGCATCCCCCGCCACCGCCTTGCTGCCACAGCTGCGGGCGCTCGGCCTCAATGCCGAAACCGCCCTGCAACGCTTGATGCACAACTGGGAGTGGTATCGGGATCTGCTGCAACGCTTCGCCCGCCAGGGGAGCCAGCCGATGGAAAGCCTGCTGGCCGCCTTGCAGACCAATGACCGGGAAGAAGCACATCGCCAGGCCCATACCCTCAAGGGCATAGCCGCAACCCTGGGGGCCGGGTCGCTGCAGGAGGTCTCGGCCCGGCTGGAGAGCGCCCTCGCCCGGGGAGACGATGCCGCCAGCCTGCTGTCGCTGGCCGAACTGGGGCTGCAACAGCAGCAACAACTGGCCGCCGGCCTGCTGACACTGCTGCCGGCCCCTGCCGCCCCCGGCTTGCCGGAGGCAACCCCCGCCGAGCTGGCCCCCCTGCTGCACCAGCTGACCGGGCTGCTGCTGGAAGACGATGCGGAAGCCTTCATCCTGTTCCAGCGCAATCAGGCCAGGCTCGCCCCCCTGCTGGGCGAGGCGGCACCGGCCATGCACGATGCCATGACCCGTTTTCGCTTCGCCGACGCCCTGGCACATCTGCAACAAGTCCGGGCCCTCAGACCCGATCTGTTCAACCAAGAGTGAGGCCACCATCATGCTCAACTTGCTGGATCCCGATACCAAACCCACCCTGCTGGTGGTCGATGACACACCGGAGAACCTCTCCCTGCTCAGCGCCCTGCTCAGCCCCCACTACCGGGTCAAGGTCGCCATCAGCGGCCAGCGGGCGCTGGAGATCCTCTCGGCCGGCACCCGGGTGGACCTGATCCTGCTCGACGTGGTGATGCCCCAGATGGATGGCTATCAGGTGATGCAGGCGCTGCAGGAGATGCCGCAGGCGCGGGAGATCCCGGTGATCTTCCTGACCGCCAAGGTGGAGGAGAGTGCGGAGGCGCACGGCCTAGCGCTGGGGGCCGTCGACTACATCCACAAACCGATCACCCCCGCCATCGTGCTGGCCCGGGTCAGAAACCATCTGGAGCTGAAAGCGGCGCGGGATCTGCTGCACGACCAGAACGCCTTTCTGGAGCAAGAGGTGGAGCGGCGCACCCGGGAGAACGAACTGATCCAGAACATCACCATCCACTCCCTCGCCTCGCTTGCCGAAACCCGCGACAACGAGACCGGTAACCATATCCTGCGCACCCAGCACTATGTGCGGCTGCTGGCGGAGACCCTCTGCGAGCATCCCCGTTTTCGTGCCGAGCTGACCCCCAAGACCATCGATCTGCTGTTCAAATCGGCCCCGCTGCACGACATCGGCAAGGTTGGCGTGCCAGACCGGATCCTGCTCAAGCCCGGCAAGCTGGATGCGGACGAGTTTGCCCAGATGAAGCACCACTCCATTCTCGGCAAGGAGGCCATCGTTCACGCCGAGGAGGCGCTGGGGGTGGAGGTGGAGTTTCTGCGGCTGGCCAAGGAGATCGCCTGCTACCACCACGAGAAGTGGGACGGCACCGGCTACCCCTATGGCCTGATCGGTGACGAGATCCCCCTCTCGGCCCGCTTGATGGCGCTGGCCGACGTGTACGACGCCCTCATCAGCAAGCGCTGCTACAAGGCCGCCATGTCCCACCAGGAAGTGGTGCCCATCATACTGGCGGGGCGGGGCAATCACTTCGACCCCGACATCACGGATGCCTTTGCCCGCATCCACCAGCAATTCCACGAGATCGCCCTGCGCTACAACGACGACAAGGGCGAGCGGGAGTCCAACCGCGACTAGGCGGTGGCGGGCTGCAGGTCGGTGAAGACGAAGCCGTCCCGCTCCACCGTCTCCCCCACCCGGATGGCCAGTGGCCGCTGGAACATGGGGCCGTCCCAGGCCAGGGTATGAAACTCGCCGTTCTCGCCGCAGGGATCCACCCCGGCGGGCAGGGCCGCCAGCAAGGCCGTGTCAAACTCATGTCCACCGAGAGTGGCGGGCAGCTTGCGCGGATCCAGAGTGCTGATCCTGGCCCTGAGCCCTGCCGCCATCATCTCGCCAGCCAGCTCGTCGGTCTTGCTGCCCCACAGCGGAAACAGCGGCGTGATCCCCGTCCCCGCCAGCTGCCGCTCCCGATAGGCGCGCACATCCTCGAGGAAGAGATCGCCAAACGCCATGTGGCGGATCCCTTGCGCCACCACGTCCGCGATGAAGTCGGTCATGATGCGGGCGTAATCTTCATTGCTGCAGGGCCAGGGCAGGTCGATGGTGGTCAGCGGCAAGCCCACGCACTCGGCCTGTGCCAGCAGCAACTGCTTGCGTACTCCGTGCATGGCCACCCGTTCGAACGCCTGGTTGAGGGTGGTGAACAGTCCCACCACCTCGATGGCCGGATCCTGCTGCAGTGCGTGCAGCGCCCAGGCGCTGTCCTTGCCGCTGCTCCAGGAGAGCAGCACCTTGGTCTTCATATGATTTCTCCAGCTATCTTGAGGTCGGAGCCGGCAAGGCGCCGGTCATCGTCCTGATTATTCGCCCCGAGAGATGAGCCCGGCGCTTGAGCGTGTCGCTCCGTCTCACTGCACCAAAAAGCTGCAAGACAGTGTTGCGAATTGTGCGATTTACATCACGGGATGCAAAAGCATACCCTCGGTAATGAGCGTGTCCCCTGCAAGGATGGGGGAACAATAACTAAAAAAACGATGGGAAACATAAGGATATGACGACAGTCACACCAGCTTACGACCACAGCCGTCCCCTCAACCGACAGGACTACAAGACCCTGAGCCTGGCGGCGCTGGGCGGTGCCCTCGAATTTTACGACTTCATCATCTTCGTCTTCTTCGCCGTGGTGATCGGCGAGCTGTTCTTCCCGGCCGACATTCCCGAGTGGCTGCGCCAGTTCCAGACCTTCGGCATCTTCGCCGCCGGCTATCTGGCTCGCCCGCTGGGCGGCATCATCATGGCTCACTTTGGCGATCTCATCGGCCGCAAGCGGATGTTCACCCTCAGCATATTGCTGATGGCACTGCCGACCCTGCTGATCGGTCTGTTGCCCACTTACGCCACCCTCGGCATCGCCGCGCCCCTGCTGTTGCTGCTGTTGCGGATCCTGCAGGGAGCCGCCATCGGCGGTGAAGTGCCCGGTGCCTGGGTATTCGTGGCAGAGCACGTGCCGGCCCGCCGGGTCGGTGTCGCCTGCGGCACCCTCACCGCCGGGTTGACCGCCGGCATCCTGCTCGGCTCCCTGGTGGCCACTGCCATCAACCGCGGCATGAGCCCGAGCGAGGTGAGCGACTGGGGCTGGCGGCTGGCCTTCGTGCTCGGCGGAGCGTTCGGCATCGTCGCCATGTACCTGCGCCGCTGGCTGCACGAGACCCCGGTCTTTGCCGAGATGCAGGCCAACAAGGCTCTGGCGGAAGAGCTGCCGCTCAAGACGGTGCTGCGCAGCCACAAGGGCAGCGTTGTGGTCTCCATGCTGCTCACCTGGCTGCTCTCCGCCGGCATAGTGGTGGTGATCCTGATGACCCCCACTTACCTGCAGAAGGTGCACGGCATCAGCCCGGCCGATGCGCTGACCGCCAACTCGCTGGCCATTCTGGCGCTCACCTTCGGCTGCATCGTCTATGGCCGGCTGATCGACGCCCTCGGCAGCGGTCCCACCTTCATACTGGGCTCCTTGCTGCTGGCCGGCGCCAGCTACGCCTTCTATCACGGGCTGGCGACCGACACCAGCCAGCTGGTGCCGCTCTATGCGCTGGCCGGTTTCTCGGTAGGAATCGTCGGTGCCGTGCCCTACGTCATGGTCAACGCCTTCCCGGCGGTGGTGCGCTTCTCCGGACTATCGTTCTCCTACAACGTGGCCTACGCCATCTTCGGCGGCCTGACGCCCATGCTGGTCACGCTCTGGATGAAGGAGGACGTGCTGGCCCCCTCCCACTACGTGGTCAGCCTGGCTGCGCTCGGTTTCGTGCTCGGCCTGCGGCTCTGGCTGCAGCAGCGCAGCCAGAGCCAGAGCGCGCCACAGGCCGCCTGAACCATTCCGAGCCCCGCCCAGTGCGGGGCTTTTTTCATATGGCTGGTGTTCAGCCCGGCCGACATAAGATAGCCTCCCTCTCGGGCCCCTCGACGGCCCGGGACACTCCTCCACCCTAGTCATCCGAGGTTCATGATGTTCTTTCAGGTCGTATTTCTCGCCTTGCTGGCGCTGCTGCCCATGGTCAACCCGCCCACCACGGCCACCCTGTTGCTGGGGCTGAGCAAGGGCATGTCGCGCGAGCACGTGCGCCGCCAGATCAACCTGGCCGCCATCTATCTGTTCTGCACCCTCTGCGTCAGCTTCTTCATCGGCTCCTCCATCCTGGATCTGTTCGGGATCTCCATTCCCGGCCTGCGCCTGGCCGGCGGCCTCATCATCGCCTTCATCGGCTTTCGCATGCTGTTCCCGGCACCGAGCCAGGCGGCCGGGGTCGACATCAACCAGAGCATCGCCTTCGTGCCGCTCACCATGCCCAGCATGTGCGGACCGGGCACCATGGCGCTGGTGATCAGCGGTGCCGCCCAGATCGCCGAGCTGCCGGACGAATACAACCGCTTCACCATCTATGCCGCCATGGTCACCGCCTTCGCCCTGATGAGCCTGCTCAGCTGGGGGGTGCTAAAGCTGGCGGATCCGGTCTGCAAGATCCTCGGCGCCACCGGCATCGATGCCATGACCCGGATCATGGGCTTCTTGCTGGTCTGCATGGGTATGCAGTTCTGCATCAATGGCATCAAGGAAGTGGCGCAGGATCCGGTGTTCCACGGTGCGCCGGCGGCACAAACGGCACCCGCGTTGCCACACGTATCCGGCGCCCTTGATCAATTGCCGGACCCGCGCCAGCCCTGACTGAAAACGGTGTCATAAAAGCGCAGGAATCGTCGCTGATCTTGCGCCTGATCATGTTGTTGACACATAAATGAGTTAGTGTGTTTTTCATACAGATTCGATTCAGAGAGTGCTTGGTAGGTTTATGGATGGACACCCACTCACTTCAGGAGATGTGCAAATGGAAAAGATGCTGACCGAGATTGGAAGCTACAGCCTGTTTCATGAATATCTGAACGTGGTCGGTGCCGCCAGCCCCGCTCTGACCCGGATCAAGAGCCGGTGGGAGTACAAGCAGAGCGATCGTCTGGTTGCCCAGATCAGGGTCGATCAACAAGGCAACGCACGCTTCTTCATCGACGCCCGCGCCATTTCGGTCAACTGACCGAGCCCCGTATCTGCAGCCCCGGCCCTTGCCGGGGCTTTTTATTGGCTCTGTCCCAGTTATGTGTTGAAAGGCTAACCTTGAAGTAGGTCATCACCTTGAGGGCCCCCATCATGGATACCCAAGCCTTTCAACATCTATTGTCCCTCTTTCCATCGCTCACTTCGCGTCAGCGTCGTCTCGCGCAACATGAACTCACCACCCCTCACCCCATCACCTCGTTGGCCACTCAACTCCCCGCATGCCAATGCTGCCCTCACTGCCAGGCCGAGGCCACACAGCTGGCTCCCTGGGGCTGGTCTCGCGGGCTGCGTCGTTATCGCTGCAAGCAGTGTCTGCGCACCAGTTCCGTGCTCACCAACACGCCTCTCGCCCGACTTCGCAAGCCACAATGCTGGGAAGACTATGCTCAGGCCCTCATCGACGGTCTGACCGTCCGGCAGGCGGCGCTCCGCTGTGGGGTCGGTAAAAACACCGCCTTTTTGTGGCGTCACCGCTTCCTGAAGGCCATGGCCAGCCACCAGGCGGTACGGGAAGAGGGTATTGTCGAGGTCGATGAGACCTTCTTCCTGGAGTCGTTCAAAGGACAGCGCGGATTGCCCCGCCCGGCCCGCCATCGTGGAGGTAAAGGCCGTACCCGAGGCACAGGACCGGATTACATCCCGGTGATGGTGGTGCAAGACCGGGCAGGCCACCTGGCTGACTTCCAGTTGGAACAGTTGAATGCCAGGGCGGTGAAGGCAGTGCTTCAGCCGCTTATCGCCCCGGATGCCGTCCTGTGCAGCGATGGTGCCGGGGTGTATGCGAGTTTCAGCAAGGGGCAAGGGATAACACACCAAGTGGTGCGCAATCGAGCGGGAGAGCGGGTGGTGGGTGCATATCACATCCAACATGTGAACGGGTACCACAGGCGATTGAAGGAGTGGATGGAGCGGTTCCATGGGGTAGCGACCCACTATCTGAGGAATTATCTGGGTTGGCGCAGGATGTTGGAGCGCTATGGGCGGGAAGTGAATATCTCACGCTGCTTGCATGAGGCGCTGGGGCGCCCCATGCAACACGTAATTGGGACATAGCCTTTTTATTGGCTGACGCTCACCCCCCCCTCGGCACAATCAGCACCACCTAGCTCCCTCCATGGATGCCACCGTGCAGGAATTTTCATAACTTAAAAACAAAAATAAATGGAATAATTAATTATGCGACATTGATCTCATCATAGAAATCAAAAATCGATAATCATGCCTGTCATCAAGAGGGATGTTTTACGCCGGGAGTGGCGATGACCTTAAGCAGAGGAAACGATGACCATTGACCTATCAAGCATGATTACCGAGACCCGCAACCCGGCCAGCGTCGAGATCGACCAGTTGCCGACCCTGGAGATGCTGCGTGTCATCAATCAGGAGGATCAGCAGGTCGCGCTGGCGGTCAGCCAGTTGCTGCCCGAAATCACCCGGGCGGTCGATGCCATCGCGGCAGCGTTCGGCAAGGGAGGCCGGCTGGTCTACATCGGCGCCGGCACCTCGGGCCGGCTCGGCATTCTGGATGCCAGCGAATGCCCGCCGACCTACGGCGTCTCTGCCGAGCAGGTGGTCGGCCTGATTGCCGGCGGCCACAAGGCCATCTTGCAGGCGGTCGAGAACGCCGAAGATGACGCCGAACTCGGCGCTCAGGATCTGAAAAATATCCAGTTCTGTGCCAACGATGTGCTGGTGGGCATCGCCGCCAGCGGCAGAACCCCCTACGTACTGGGCGCCATGGCCCACGCCAGAGCGGTGGGTGCCACGGTCTGCAGCATCAGCTGCAACCCCGGCAGCCCGCTGGCCCAGGCGGCCGACATCAGCATGGTGGCGGTGGTCGGCCCCGAGATCGTCACCGGCTCCTCCCGCATGAAGGCGGGCACCGCGCAGAAGCTGATCCTCAACATGCTCTCCACCGGTGCCATGATCCGCACCGGCAAGGTCTACGGCAACCTGATGGTGGACGTGGAAGCCACCAACGCCAAGCTGGTGGAGCGGCAAAAACGCATCGTGATGGAGGCCACCGACTGCGAGCGCGCCGTGGCGGAGCGGGCGCTGGCGCAGGCGGACAACCACTGCAAGACCGCCATCGTGATGATCCTGGCCGGACTCACGGCCGACGAAGCCCGCACCCGTCTGCAAAGCAGCAACGGCTTCATCAGCCAGTGCACCCACTGATCGGCCAACCGCACATTGGCCGGGCCAGGGACGGCAATACCACAACAAGAACGGGGTGCCCAGGCACCCTCATGACACAACAGACTGACTGGGTTCTTTATGGCAAAAATAACTGACACCATGGTTGGCCAGCTCATCCAGGCCATCGGTGGTCGCGACAACATCACCCACTGCGGCCACTGCATGACCCGGCTGCGGCTGAGCCTGGCCGACAGCCTGCATGCCGACCGGGATACCATCAAGCGCATCGCCGGCGTGATGGGGGTCATCGAGAGCGACGACCAGTTCCAGATCGTGCTGGGGCCGGGCAAGGCCCAGACCGCCTGCGAGCTGATGAACGGCATGCTGAGCGCGGGGCTCGGCGCACTGGAGGCGCCAACCGCCCAATCCGCCGATCTGGGCGAGATCGCCGCCGCCAAGAAACAGGCGCTGAAGCAGAAACAGACCAGTGCGGCCCACCGCTTCCTGGCCAAGTTTGCCACCATCTTCACTCCGCTGATCCCCGGCTTCATCGCCGCCGGCCTGCTGCTCGGCTTCGCCACCCTGATCGAGCAGACCCTGCTGCTGGAAGGCCAGCAGGCGGGCGGCATGCTGACCGAATTCGTCGGCTACATGAAGCTGTTCAGCAAGGGCTTGTTCAGCTTCCTCAGCATCCTCATCGGCTACAACGCCCAGAAGGCGTTCGGCGGCTCCGGGGTCAATGGTGCCATCCTCGCCTCGCTGTTCGTGATGGGCTATGACCCGCAGGCCACCAGCGGCATCTATGCCGGGGTCAGCGACTTCTTCGGCCACCAGATAGATCCGCGCGGCAACATCATCGGGGTGCTGATCGCCTGCATCATCGGCGCCTCGGTGGAACGTCAGGTACGCCGCTTCATACCCGACAGCCTCGACATGATCCTCACCTCCGGCATCACCTTGCTGATCATGGGGGCCGTCACTTTCGTCCTGATCATGCCCCTCGGCGTGCAGCTCTACAACGGCATGTCCTGGCTCTTCATCCACCTCAACGGCAATCCGTTCGGCACCGCCATCCTGGCCGGCCTGTTCCTCATCTCGGTGATGTTCGGCATCCACCAGGGGTTCGTGCCCGTCTACTTCGCGCTGATGGATGCCCAGGGCTTCAACTCCCTGTTCCCCATCCTGGCGCTGGCAGGGGCCGGCCAGGTCGGCGCCGCCCTGGCACTCTACAGCCGCGCCGGCAAGGACTCCCTGCTGCGCACCCAGGTCAAGGGCACCATCATTCCCGGCATCCTGGGGGTGGGTGAGCCGCTCATCTACGGCGTCACCCTACCGCGGGTCAAACCCTTCATCACCGCCTGCTGCGGCGGCGCCCTCGGCGGCTTCCTGGTCGGTCTCATCTCCTGGCTGGGCCTGCCGGTCGGTCTCAATACCGTGTTCGGCCCCTCCGGCATCGTCGCGCTGCCGCTGATGACCTCGGCCCAGGGGATCTTCCCCGGCATGCTGGTCTACGCCGCCGGCCTCGCCGTCGCCTACCTCGGCGGCTACCTCATCACCCTGATGTTCGGCTGCAAGAACGTCGATCTGAGTTAATCCCCCCTCCGGATTTATCGCCAAGGTCTGGCCCCGAGCAATCGGGGCCACGGCCAAACTCACCCTGGCTCTGGCACAGAGCCCACACAGGAAAGACAACAATGAAACAGTCCATGCTTGCCCTGGCCATTCCTGCCCTGCTTGCCGTCGGTACGGCGCAGGCTGCCGTCATCTATCAGGCCGATGACGGCTCCAACGTCGATCTCTACGGTCGCCTCGGCTTCAACATCTCGGATAAGAAGAGCGGCAACGATCAGGGCGACTTCGACGGCCGCATCGGCTTCACCGCCCGCCAGACCGTCAACGAGCAGGTGGCCGTGATCGGCATGGCCCAGTACCAGGTCAATGCCGCCGAATACGCCAACAACGTGCAGAAGAACAGCAGCGATCTCACCGCCCGTTACGTCTGGGCCGGGCTCGATGGCGGCCAGTGGGGCAGGCTGACCGGTGGCCGGGTCTCCTCCGGACTCATCATGTTCACCGACATCGGCGACGTGTTTGCCGCCTCCGATGTCTCCATGGCGCGCCAGGCCAGCAAGGTGGACTCCACCGCGGTACAGGTGTTTCGTCAGGACGGCACCCTGCAATACCAGAACACCCTCGGCAATCTGGACTTGTCGCTGGCCTACATCCTCGGCAACGGCACCTCGGATCTCGACTACGGCTACAACGGCGCCCTGCGCTACACCTTCGATCTCGGGGCGGCGGGCAAGCTGGCGCCGGTCATCGCCTACCAGCAGAGCAAGGCGGCACAGACCGGTGCCAGCAAGGTCGACCCCAATGCCGACGAGTACCGCTTCAGCGGCATCGGCACCCGCTACACCCTGGGCCCGCTGATGCTGGGCGCCCTCTATGCCAAGGATCAGGTGAGCTATCGCAACGGCCAGGCGGACAGCGAAGACAAGGTGTGGGAACTGACCGCCGTCTACGACATCAACCAGAAGTGGGCCGCCCGCGCCGGCTACCGCCACCTCGACAACGACGGGGGGGACGGCATGAGCCTGCGCGACACCACCCTGGAGCTGCAGTACAAGCTCACTCCGCGCTCCTCCCTCTACAGCGCCTACGTGTTCCGGGGCGGTGAAGACGGGCTGGCCGGCAGCACGGTCACCAGTTTTGGCGGCAGCAGCAACAGCGAGGATTTCTACCACCTCGGCCTGCGCTACGAGTTCTGATCCCCTGCCGGCCAGTCGGCCGGCTTTTTGCTTTCTGCTGGAGCCCCCCATGATCCGCCTCCCACTGCTCACCACCCTGCTGCTGTTGCTGGCCTTGCCGACCCAGGCCGCCCGGCTGGAGCTGGCAGACAACCTCACCCTGCTGGCCTCATCCCGGGGCAAGGCCTCTCCCTTCGAGCGCACCTTCACGCTGCCCGCCGGTGAAACCCGGCTGCTGGTACGCTTCGACAGCCCGCTCGATCCCGGCTCCACCAACGAGAGCCAGGGGCGCGTCCGCTCCGCCCCGCTGCTGCTGACCCTGACCCTGCCGGCCAGCGGCACCCTGCGGCTGGTCACCCCGCCGCTGCCCACGCCGCAGGCCATTCGCCGCTTTGCGGCCAGCCCGGCACTGCAGCTGGCGACCGCTGACGGCACCCGCCCTTTGCTGGCCACCGCCCTGCCGCGCAGCCAGGACAGCCTGCTGACCGACTATCAGGCGCTGCTGGCCCGTTACGACGGGTCGGCCAGCGCAGCCACCGCCCTGCCCGCCGTCACGCCCGTGCTGCCCGCAGCCACCTCTGGCGCCGTGCCCGTCGACCCTGAACTGCAACGGCGCTACCTCGCCGCCGATGAGGCCCAGCGCAAGGCCTTCCTGCGCTGGGCCCTCGCCCTCTGAGCCGGCACTGGCCCATAAAAAAACCACCCGCAGGCGGGTGGTTTTTTCTCTCGGCAGGTCTCGGCCTCTGTTGCAGCCGGGCCCGCGTCACTCCTTGTTGAGTCGGTCGATGGCACCCCGGGTGCCGTCGATCAGCGCCCAGGCCTCGTCACGGCGCTGCACCAGGCCGAGGAACAGGATGTCGGTGATGGTGTTCTGGGCGGTTCGCGACGAGATGGAGGAGATGCGCAGCTCGTTCTCGTCGGCCACCGTGTCCAGCACCATGTCGGCCATCTGCCGTAGAGGGGTGTTGCGAAACGAGGTGACAGCGATCAGGGTAGCGCCGTTGCGCTTGGCCAACTCCGCCGCCGCCAGCACGTCCCGGCTGGCACCGGAATAGGAGACCACCAGCTGGACGTCGCCCGGTCCCAGGGTCTGGGCGATGGAGATCTGCACGTGGCAGTCCTGGGCGAACAGGGTGGTGACCCCGATCTTGAGCAGCTTGTACCAGAGATCCTTGGCGGTCAGCGCCGAGCCGCCGATCCCCACCAGCTGGACCCGGCCAGCCTGGTTGATGACGTCGAGCACCCGCGCCAAAGTGGCGTTGTCGAGGGCCTGGGTGGTCTCCACGATGGAGTTGATCTTCTCCTGGGCCAGCTTCTTGGCCATGGTCTCCAGATCGTCGTCGCGGCCGATGCCGTTGTAGAGATCCCCTACGTTGTCGGTCTTGATGGCGTGCTTGCGCCCCAGATCCTCGCTGACCGCCAGCTTGAAGGCGGTGAAGCCCTTGAACCCGATCTTCTGGGTGAACTTCACTATGCTCGACTGGCTGACGTCAGCCTGCTGGGCCAGCTCCTGGGAGGAGAAGTGGGTCACCTGCTCCGGGCAAGCCAGGATGTAATCGGCGATCTTGAGCTCGCTGGGGGAGAGCTGACTGCGGATATTGGAAATTTTCGACAGGGTAAGCATGGGTTCTCTCTGCTGCTTGTTCTGCGGCGCCCTTACTGGGTGCCGCCCACGGTGAGCTGATCCAGCTTGAGGGTGGGCTGGCCGACACCGACCGGCACGCTCTGCCCCTCCTTGCCGCAGACCCCGACCCCGCGATCCAGCGCGAGATCCTTGCCCACCATGGAAACCTGGCTCATCGCCTCGGGGCCGTTGCCGATCAGGGTCGCCCCCTTGATGGGCGCGGTGATCTTGCCATCCTCGATGAGGTAGGCCTCGGAGGCGGAGAAGACGAACTTGCCGGAGGTGATGTCCACCTGACCGCCGCCGAAGTTGGGGGCATAGATCCCCTTCTTCACCGAGGCGATGATCTCGGCCGGATCATACTGACCCGCCAGCATGTAGGTGTTGGTCATGCGCGGCATCGGCAGGGCGGCGTAGGATTCGCGGCGGCCGTTGCCGGTGAGCGGCACACCCATCAGACGGGCATTCTGCTTGTCCTGCAGGTAACCCTTGAGGATGCCGTTCTCGATCAGCACGTTGTAGCCGCCCGGCGTCCCCTCATCATCGATGGAGACGGAGCCGCGCCGACCCGGCAGGGTGCCATCATCGACGATGGTGCAGTGTTTGGAGGCCACCTGCTCACCGATACGGCCGGCAAAGGCAGAGGAGCCCTTGCGGTTGAAATCCCCCTCCAGACCGTGGCCCACCGCCTCGTGCAGCAGCACACCGGGCCAGCCTGCACCGAGCACCACCGGCATGGTGCCGGCCGGCGCGTCGATGGCGTCGAGGTTGACCAGCGCCTGGCGCACCGCCTCGCGCACATAGCCAAACGCCCGGCTCTCCAGTCCGTCCAGCTCGAGGAAATAGTCGTAGCCGAAGCGGCCACCGCCACCGGCACTGCCGCGTTCGCGACGATCGCCCTTCTCGGCGATGACGGTCACCGAGAGGCGCACCAGCGGACGCACGTCGGCGGCCAGGGTGCCGTCGGTGGCGGCCACCAGCACCTCTTCATAGACGCCGCTGATGGAGGCCATCACCTGATTGATGGCGGGATCCAGGCTTCTGGCGAACTTGTCCATCTGCTCCAGCAGGGCGATCTTCTGCTGCTTGTCGAGGGTTTGCAGCGGATCCAGCGCCGGGTAGAGCAGGTTTGCTTCGGTGCGCGCCCACGCCTTCACCTTGCCCTGCGCACCGGCGGCCGCGATGCCACGGGCGGCGGTCACCGACTGTTGCAGTGCCAGCAAGCTCAGTTCGTCCGAGTAGGCGAAGCCGGTCTTCTCGCCGCTGACGGCGCGCACCCCCACCCCCTGATCGATGTTGTAGCTGCCATCCTTGACGATGCCATCTTCCAGCATCCAGGACTCGTGCCAGCTGCGCTGGAAATAGAGGTCGCCGAACTCCACCTGATGGCTCATCAGGCTGCCGAGCAGCTGCTGCAGCCGCCCTTCGTCGAGGTCGTGGGGGGCCAACAGGGAGGCACTAACCTGGCTCAATAGACTCAATCTTTCTCTCCACTCTCGATGCGAGATGTCGTAACGGTTAAATCCCAGACCGTGGGTTCGCTTGGCGAAACGTCAGCGGACGTCCAACCCACCATCGGGCTTGCAAGCGTCCGACTCCCCCGCCACAGGGCGAATCGAACCTGCACATGTTCATAGCAGACGGGCATGGCCCAGCACCGGCATGGTGCGTTGCAGTTCGTCGACAAGACCGGGGTCCAGCGGTGCCAGCACGGTGCCGCGCCCGCTGTCCAGGCTGGCCAGCACCCGACCCCAGGGGTCGATCACCATGCTGTGGCCCCAGGTCTGGCGCCCCGTCTCGTGGGTGCCGCCCTGATTGGCGGCCACCAGGTAACACTGGTTCTCTATGGCGCGGGCCCGCAGCAGCGGCTCCCAGTGCGCCTCGCCGGTCACGGCGGTAAAGGCGGCAGGCACCAGCAGCACGCGGGCACCGGCGCGGGCCAGCCGGCGGTACAGCTCGGGAAAGCGCAGATCATAACAGATCGAGAGGCCAAGGGGACCAAACGGGGAGTCCACCAGCACAGGCTCCTCGCCGGGGCTGAAGGTTTCCGATTCCCGGTAGCGGCCGTGATTGTCCGCCACGTCCACGTCGAACAGGTGGATCTTGTGGTAGTGGCCCTTGTGCTCGCCACTGGGGTCGAACACCAGGGTACTGGTGTGGATATGGTCGGAACCGGCGATGGTGGTCGGCATAGCCCCCGCCACCAGCCAGATGCCATAGTCACGGGCCCATTCGGCCAGCTGCCGCTGGATCGGCGCTGCTCCGCCCAGACCGGGGCCTATGGTCTCGGCCCCGTCCAGATAACCCTGCCGCTCGCCAAACAGGGCGAAGTTCTCCGGCAGCAGCACCAGCAGTGGCCGCTCACTCGGCAGCAGGGCCAGCTCGGCGGCGATCTGCTCCCGGTTATCCTGCCAGTTGCGGCCCGATACCAGCTGTATTGCGGCTAACCACATGAGGCGCTCCTTGTCGTTGTTGCCACCGTCAGATGCTGACCGCATCGCCGGCCTGCAGGGTGTAATCCAGCACTATGATACGTTCCAGCACCGGGCGGAAGATGGCCTTGAGAGCATCGTGATCCGGGTGGGGCAGGTAGCGCTGACGGGCCGCCTCGTCGGCAAAGGTCATCAGCACGCTGTGGGTGAAGCCCTCGGCCCGCCCTTCCGGGCTGTCATCCCGCCCCCACTCCACCGCCAGCACGCCGCTGACCTGATGGGGGATGGCGAGAAAGGCCGCGCGCACCGCGTCTATCTGTTCGGGCAGAGTGCCCGGCTTGAAGGCGATCAGCAGGATATGTCGGATCATGGCTCACTCCTTGTGATGGTGCCGGGCCGCTCGTTCAGCGCTGGGCGGGCCCCGCGTGTTTGGGGGTCAGCAGGAAGGGGGTCACCTCCTGCGTCGGCAGGTTGGGGGCCACCGCGTCGACCGCCTCTTTCTGCTGCTGGTTAAGCTTGATGCGGGCCCGATCCCGTCCCGCCTCGATGAGCTTGGGATCGTCGAGCGGGCCTGAGACCCGGAAATCGATGCGGGTGACCACGTCCACCACCGGCTCCAGCAGTTTGGAGAGCGCCAGCACGTAGAGCCCGGTGATCGGGGTCAGCGAGAAGGCCGCCACCACCGGCAGGGTGCCGCCCAGGTTGGGGGAGAAGCTCAGCTCGTAGTCGAGCCGCCAGCGCACCAGATCGGCGATGCCCTCGCCGCGCAGGTTGCCGGCCGCCCCCTTCATGTAGAAGTCGCGGTTGTCCACTACCCCCTGCTTGATCTTGGCGGAGGCCGACATGGACTCGAAGTAGAAGCCCTTGTCGAACACGTCGCGAAAATCGAGCCGCAGCTTGCGCAGCAATGAATCCAGGCTGAGCAGGGAGAGCAGTCGCGCCCCCTTGTCGTTGACCTCGCGCAGGGTGCCACCTTCCAGTTGATAGTCGGCGGTGCCGGTCAGGGTCGGCACGTTCGGCCGGTAGGGCACGTCGCGCCAGTTCAGATCCAGCGCCATCTTGCCGGGCGCATCGCCGATGGGCGAGGTATAGCCGAGCCGCTTGAGCAGCAGCTCGCTGTTGTTGCTGCTGATGTGGGCGCGGGCACGGGTCTGCATGCCGTCAGCGCCGGCCAGCCACTCGGCGCTGCCATTCAGCTGGCTGCCCGCCAGCCGCATCTCCAGCCCCTTGAGGCTCAGCTTGTCGGCCCCCGGGATCAGCTCCCCCTTCACCTCCCCCAGCGGTAGTTCGCCGAAGCGGCAATCCACGCAGCTGAAGGTGAGCCAGGGGATGGCATCCATGATGGCTCTGTCCTGTCTGGCATCGGGATCCGGGCTCAGATCCGAACTCTTGCCGGACCAGTGGATGCGGGCAAATTTAGCGTCGATGGGCTGACGCTCGGACACCGGCAGGCGCACCACCCCCATCACGTCCGGGCTGTCGATCATCACCTCGGTGGCCTGATTGACCGGCCCCACGGTGAAGTGCACCGCCTTGAGGTTGGCGCTGCCGATGTCGGCGCGAGCCAGACGGCCGTCCACCCACCACTCCTGCGGCAAGAAAGAGGGGCCCACCACCGCATTGCCGCTCGGCGCCGTGCTGGCCGGCAGCCACTGCTTGAGACGGGCCAGCCAGCCAGCCACGTCGGCCTGCTGCTGGTTGATGGCGAGCAGCATGGGCCGATCGCGCAGCACCCGGGCGCCGGGCTGCCCCACGTCCACCCGCAACCGGCTGAGATAGGGCACGCCGTCGCCGTACACCAGCCGGCTCTGCATATCCACGTCGGCCCCGAGCACGGCGCGGATGTCGGCACTGCCGTCGCGACCGCGCGCGGTCACCTTGAGCGGCAGCCGGCTGCCGGCCGCCTTGGCGAGCGGCGCGGGCAGATCCAGCCCCATGCCTTGCAGGTTGGAGTCGAGCGCCAGCTGGAAGCTGAACGGCTGATCGCTCGGCAGGGTCAGCCCCAGGCTGCCGGACCAGTTGCCGCGCCCCTTGAGGATGTCCAGCGCCGGGATGTTCTGCCGCTGGCGGCGGCTGTCCCACTGTCCCTTGAACTTGAGATCGACCTGGTAGCGATTGGGCTGCTGGCGGCCCTGATAGTCGAGGGTGAGCGGCTGGTTCCACAGGCTCGCCTTGAGGTTGTTGAAGCGGGTCTGTTCGTTGTCATACTCTAGCCGCCCCTGCACCTGCTCCAGCGGCAGATCCAGGCTGGTGACCCGCACCTTGTTGTTGCTGAACAGGGCGTCGCCGCTGGCCTTGACCTCGCTCTCGCCATCCAGCGGAATATCCAGCTTCACCGACCCCTTCATGGGGCCGCGGATCTCCACCTCCCGCAGCGCCTGACCGACCGAGCCACTGAGCGGCGAGTCCTGCAGGTAGTCGCTGATGGCCTTGCCCTCGCCCTCAACCTTGGCGTCCACGTAGAGGTGAGCCCCCGGATAGAGGTCCGGGATCCAGGCGTGCACCGAGTCGGAGCTGGCCTTGCCGAGCTGGGTGGCGCGGCTGTTCATGTCGAGGCTGGCGTTCTGGAACAACAGATCGATCTGCAGGTCGGTGAGCGGTTGCCAACCGGGGAAGAATTCGTAGGAGGCCTGCTGCAGCGGCACCGCCACCTGGAAGATGCCCTCGCCCTTGCGGTAGGGGAAGTCGCGGAACTCGCCGTACCAGAGCAGATCAGCCCCCTTGGCTTTGCCCCCCTTGATGGCCCCGCTCAGGTAATCCACCAGGCTCTTGTCCATCACCTGCAGCGGATAGTAACGGTCGGCGTTGGCCGCATTCTTGACGTCGATGCGACCGGTCAGGGCGAGGAAGGGGTGCTCGAACAGATCGAGCCGAAAGCGGCTGGCAAGGCTCAAGTCCGGGTTGTCCAGCACCAGATCCTGGCCATAGAGCACCCAGCCCTGCGGCACCTGCCACCAGTCGAGCCGCGCCGAGAAGCTGTCGATGGGGATCGGCTCCTTGAAGTGGCGGGCCGGATCTATGGCATCGTTTGCCAGTCGCAGCCTGGCGCCGCCGCCGGTCGGGGTGAGCCAGAACTCGCCGTTGAGGTCGCGCACGCCGGGCACGTCGTGCCAGGCGTTGACCCGGATGTGGGACAGCTGGCCGCTGACGGAGAGCCCCTGCCAGCCGGCATCCGCCTGCAGGATCAGATCCTGGATCTTGCCGGTCGGGCGGGTGCGCTTGAGGGTCTCGGTCAGCTCGGGATAGATCCCCGACACCAGCTGGCTCAAGTTGGCGATCTGGTCCAGATCGATGGCCGGCACATAACCCTGGATGCGATCGCCGACCCGCTCGAGCTGCAACCGGCTGTGCAGCCAGGGCTTGCCGTCGAGCTTGAAGGTGACGTCGTGGCTGGCAAACTGCCACTCCTTGCCGTCCCGGCGCAGCTGGATCTTGCCCCCCTGCAGCCCGAGCCGGTGCAGGTCACCCTGTTTTTCATCCTGCCAGATCAGATAGTTGTCGCCAAACGCCAGCAGCGAATCCCCCAGCTGACCGGCCTTGAACTCGCTCCAGAGCTGGAAGTCGAGCTGGCCGCTCACCTTGGGCTCCCCTGAATGGGTGCGGGCCAGCATGGGGCTGATGTCGAGCTGGCGCGCCCCCAGATAGAGCTGGCCCTTGAGTCGATCGAGCCGCACCTGGGGGGCATCCACATCGACGATGAGATCGAGGGTACTCTCGCCCACCCCGTTGATGAGATAGGCCTTGCCGACCCCCTGATGGCGCTTGCCGCGGTTCTGCCAGCGCAGCTGGGCGATGTCGAGGGCGCGCACCTCCCCCAGTGCCGTGGTGAGGCTGAGGCGGGTATCGTGAATGTCGAAGGTGGAGAGCTGGGTCAGCAGAAAGCGCAGCAGGGCCTGCTGCTGGTCGCTGCCGTTGCCGGTTTCCGGCTCCGCAGGCTGGCCCAGATCCAGCGCGATGTCGCCATCGCTCAGGATCAGCTGACCAAACACCGGCTTGAGTTCGTTGAGGGAGCGCCAGAAGTCGAGGTGGGCCCACACCTTGCCAAGCCGCAGGGCGAAGCGACCCGAATTCGGCGCGATCACCAGCTGCTGCAGCTCGAGGGCCGGGCCACGCTGGGTCCAGTCCAGCCCGATGCGATCGACGCTGGCCTCCAGCTTGCTGTCGGCCAGCAGGGTATTGAGCAGCGCCTGCCGGTGCTGATTGAGCAAGGGGCCGCCAAAGCGCACCAGGCTGACCAGGATGGCCAGCAGCACGAAGAAGACCCCGAGGGCCAACCAGCCCCGACTCAGCCAGCGATAGACCAATTACATCATCACCACGTCGAACTGCTCCTGCCCGCAGAGCGGCTCGCTCACCACCCTTACCTGCTTGCCGATGAACACTTCCAGTTCGGCCAGGCTGTGAGACTCCTCGCCCCGCAGGTAGTCGGCCACCGCCGGGGCGGCGTAGACGGTGAACTGATCCGCATCGTAGGCCCGGTTGACCCGGATGATCTCCCGCAGGATCTCGAAGCAGACCGACTCCACCGTCTTGACCCGACCGCGCCCCTTGCACTCGGGGCACTCGGAGCAGAGCACGTGCTCCAGGCTCTCGCGGGTGCGCTTGCGGGTCATCTCCACCAGACCGAGCTGGGAGAAGCCGTTGACGTTGGTCTTGGCACGGTCCTTCGACAGCGCCTGCTCCAGGCTGTGCAGCACCCGCCGGCGGTGATCCTCGGACTGCATGTCGATGAAGTCGATGATGATGATGCCGCCGAGGTTGCGCAGGCGCAGGTGGCGGGCGATGGCCGCCGTCGCCTCGACGTTGGTGTTGAAGATGGTCTCTTCCAGATTGCGATGGCCGACGAAGGCCCCGGTGTTGATGTCCACCGTGGTCATGGCTTCGGTCTGGTCGATGATGAGGTAGCCGCCGGATTTGAGCTCCACCTTGCGCTCCAGCGCGCGCTGGATCTCGTTCTCCACGTCGTAGAGATCGAAGATCGGCGACTCGCCGGAGTAGTACTCCAGCTTGTTGGCCAGCTCGGGCACGTACTCCTCGGTGAAGCGCTTGAGCTGATCGAAGCTCTGGCGCGAGTCGACCCGGATCTTGTCGAGCTCGGCCCCGACGAAGTCGCGCACCACCCGAAAGGCCAGGCTGGGATCCTCGTAGAGGATCTTGCAGGGGGGATACTTCTGCTTGCGCTCGAGGATCTTGCGCCACAAGCGTTTGAGGAACGCAGCATCCTGCTCCAGCTCCTGCTCCCCCACCCCTTCGGCGGCGGTGCGGATGATGTAGCCACCCAGCTCGTCCACATAGCCGGCCACGGTGCGCTTGAGGCGCTCGCGCTCCGCCTCGGACTCGATGCGCTGGGAGACGCCGACGTGGGCACTGCCCGGCATGAACACCAGATAGCGGGACGGCAGGGTGATGTCGGTGGTGAGGCGGGCACCCTTGGTGCCCAGCGGGTCTTTCACCACCTGCACCATGATGTCCTGCCCCTGGCGCACCAGCTCGGCGATGTTGCCGGCCTGGAACTGCTCTTTCTCCTTCACCGCCACGCACTCGGTGTGCGGCACTATGTCGGAGGCGTGCAGGAAGGCCGCCTTGTCCATGCCGATATCGACGAAAGCCGCCTGCATGCCGGGCAGTACCCGGCTGATCTTGCCTTTGTAGATGTTGCCCACGATGCCGCGCTTGGCCTGACGCTCCACGTGCACTTCCTGCAGCAGACCGTTCTCGACCAGGGCAACCCGGGTTTCGGAGGGGGTGACGTTTACCAGCAGTTCTACCGACATAAGTTACCTTGCCTTTCTAGTTTTAAATTCTGGCAGCCAAACCGGCACGTGCCCGGTGAGTAACGCAGTAAGAAACAGCCGGTGCATGTCACCGACCTATGCCTTGCCTGTGATGGCTTCAAATTCTGATCGCCCTGTTGCCAGCGGTTCGCGGAACCGGTCTGCGCAACAAGGCTGCGGTTGGATTACCGGGACTGTTCCAGATGATGCTTGATCAGCAGGTCTGTTTCCAGCAGGGGCAGGCCGACCACGGCGCTGTAGCTCCCCTCGATGCGGCTGACGAACTTGCCGGCAATGCCTTGAATCGCATAGGCGCCGGCCTTGTCACAGGGCTCACCGGTGCGCCAGTAAGCCTCAATCTCGGCCTCGTCCAGCTTGCGAAACGCCACGTTGGTGGTGACCAGCCGCACGTCGCAGCGCTCCGGGGTGGCCAGCGCCACCGCCGTCATCACCTGATGCACCTTGCCGGAGAGCGCCTCCAGCATGTCCTTGGCGTCGAGCAGGTCGGACGGCTTCTCCAGCACCCGGTCACCCAGCACCACTATGGTGTCGGCGCCCAGCACCGGCGGCGCCGTGGGCGCGGCGGCCACGCCAGCCGTTGCCTTGTCGCGGGCCAACCGGCAGACATAGTCCTGGGGCTTCTCGCCCTCTTCCCGCTGTTCCGGCACATCCAGCCTGAGTACCTCGAAGCGGTAGCCCAGCTGGGTCAGCAGTTCGTGACGGCGGGGCGAGCCCGAGGCGAGATAGAGTTGCAGTTCGTTGTGCTTGTTCATAATCACTTCGCGAGCCAGGGTACGGTTACAATGAGTTGTTTTTACTCATATTCACTTGATATTGAAGCGCCGGCGCACCTTGCGCAAGACCAGGAAAACCCAGGGCCATATTAGCATCGTGCTCAGGGTCGACCAAAAGTAGGCGAAATTGAGGCTGGCGCGGCTGAACAGGTGCTCGGCCCAGAAGATGGTCACCTTGCCCACCAGCGAGAGACAGCCGATGATCAGCGCCTGTTGCCAGAGGGAGAAGTTGCGGATCTTCTGGAACTGGAACGCCGCCAGATAGGTGGTGATGGCCATCGCCATGGCCCGCACGCCGAGGGTGCTGCCGAGCAGCACGTCCAGCAGCAGGCCCGCCACCCAGGCGGTGCCGACGTTGGTCCGGTGTGGCAGCGCCAGCGCCCAGTAGATGAGCACCATGGCGAGCCAGTCCGGGCGGAAGGGTTCGAGTTGGAAAGGAAGCGGCAGGATCGACAGACTAAGGGCCAGCAGGATCGAGATCCAGATCCAGATCCTGCCGCTGGCGGGTTGCAACATCAGCGCGTCGCTCCCGCAGCCGAAGGCGCCGCAGCCGGGGCTGCCGCAGGGGTCGGCGCCTCTTCATCGTCATGCACTTCCGGTTTCTTGTCGGTCCACAGCAGCAGCAGATAGCGCAAGCGGTCCAGCGCCACCAGCGGCTTGGCCTCGACCTGGGCGAAGGGCTTGCCCTCCACGTAGTCGGAGCGGGTCACGGTCGCCACCGGATAACCTTCCGGGAAGCGGCCGCCCAGGCCCGAGGTGACCAGCAGATCGCCGACCTGGACGTCGGTGTTGCGCGGCAGGTTGCGCAGCTCCAGCTTGTCGAGCTCGCCGCTGCCGGAGGCAATGGCGCGCAAGTCGTTGCGCAGCACCCGCACCGGGATGCCGTGGCTGGAGTCGGTGATGAGCAGGACGCGGCTGGTGGTGGAACCCACGTGCAGCACCTGACCGATCACCCCCTGATCGTTGATCACCGGCTGGCCGTTGTAGACACCGTCCAGCGCCCCCTTGTTGATCAGCACCTGATGGCTGAAGGGGTCGGAATCCACCGACAGCAGCTCGGCCACCATCTTGCGGGACTCCTTGTGCACCGGCGAACCCAGCAGCTCACGCAGGCGCTGGTTCTCGTGCTCCAGATGATCCATCTTGAGCAGGCGCGAGCGCAGGGTGAACAGCTGTTGTTCCTGCTGCTTGGTCTGCTCGATGAGGCCGGCCCGGGTCTGCACCTGGGTCGACATGGTATCGAGCATGATACCCGGCGCATTGGCCATGTATTGCAGCGGACTGACGAGCGAACTGAGGTAGACGCGGACGTGGCTGAACACACCGAAGCGGGAGTCCGCTACGATGGCAGCAATGGAGATGATGACGGCGAGAAACAACCGTAACTGAAGCGAAGGGCCTCTACCAAAAATGGGTTTCATGGGTCGTCAAAAAAGAGCCGGCACGCTGGCCGGCTTTGGGTCTTATTCGTAGTGGAACAGATCGCCACCGTGCATATCGATCAGCTCCAGTGCCTTGCCGCCACCACGGGCCACGCAAGTCAGCGGATCTTCGGCAACCACAACCGGGATACCGGTCTCTTCCATCAGCAGACGGTCGATATCTTTCAGCAGAGCACCACCACCGGTCAGCACCATGCCACGCTCGGAGATGTCGGAGGCCAGCTCGGGCGGAGACTGCTCCAGCGCTACCATCACTGCGGAAACGATGCCGGACAGCGGCTCTTGCAGCGCTTCCAGGATCTCGTTGGAGTTGAGGGTGAAGCTGCGCGGCACACCTTCAGCCAGGTTGCGACCACGCACTTCGATCTCGCGCACCTCTTCGCCCGGGTAGGCGGAGCCGATCTCGTGCTTGATGCGCTCGGCGGTGGCTTCCCCGATCAGGCTGCCGTAGTTGCGGCGCACGTAGCTGATGATGGCTTCGTCGAACTTGTCGCCGCCGATACGGACGGACTGGGAGTACACCACACCGTTCAGGGAGATGATGGCCACTTCGGTGGTACCACCACCGATATCGACCACCATGGAACCGGTCGCTTCGGAGACCGGCAGGCCGGCACCGATGGCGGCAGCCATGGGTTCATCGATCAGGTAGACCTCGCGGGCACCGGCGCCCAGTGCGGATTCCTTGATGGCACGACGTTCCACCTGGGTGGAGCCGCACGGCACGCACACCAGCACACGCGGGCTGGGGCGGAAATAGTTGTTGTCGTGAACCTGCTTGATGAAGTGCTGCAGCATCTTCTCGGTCACGTAGAAATCGGCGATCACGCCGTCTTTCATCGGGCGAATGGCGGAGATGTTACCAGGGGTACGACCCAGCATCTGCTTGGCGGCATGACCGACGGCAGCGACCGATTTGGCGTTCCCGCGCTCTTGGCGAATGGCGACAACTGAGGGTTCGTTAAGGACGATCCCTTGATCTTTTACATAGATCAGGGTGTTGGCAGTTCCCAAGTCGATCGACAGATCGTTGGAAAAGACGCCTCTGAGCTTTTTGAACATGGCTACGGGAAATCCTAAGAATTTGGAGGTGCAGAAAACCGGCTAACTTTACCAATGCCCACCCCAATCGGCAAGCGCTCAAACTGTCGCCACCCCATCGGGCGCGACAAAAATGCGAGTCATCACTCACCCGCACAAGCCGACAAACGCTAATAAACAAGGGGATAGGGGGGCGAAGCTGACAGATCCGCCCCAACTCCCCGCTCAGTGCATCACTTCGCGCCGATAAATAATTCTGTCATTACCCCGGCTGGAGCCGAAAATCGCCTCTCCTTGCAGGGTGGCCGGATCAGACAACCAGAGCGGCTGTGACGGCTGTTTGCTCAAATCGACCCGGTAGGGAATGCGCACCGAGATATCCGGCCTGGCGAACTGGAACAGGATCTCGCCATCGGTTGCCTGTGCAGAAGCCCCGCCCGGCGCCGAACTCCCCAACCCCAGCCGGATCTTGCGATTGTTCCCCAGACTCAGGTCGCGGCTGGCCGCATCAAAGACATGGCTCGGATTGAGGAAAGTGAAGCCCTGATTGGCCAGAGAGAACTGGGTGCACTGGTCCAGCTTGTTCAACTGCCAGTTGCCTGCCTCGTAATACTGCAGCTGGAGAGGCACGGCCAGCGGCGCAGAGGCAAGACCCGCCCCCGTCCCCGCCAGCAGGCGACCGAAATAGACCTGCATCGGCACGCTGTCGATCAGACGGGCATTGCAACTGGCTCCACTGCAATTGCCAACCACCGCATCGTTGAAATCGGGGCTGGCAATCACTGTTCTGTCGCCATCGTTGTCACGCATATAGAGGCCAAACAAGAGCGACTTGTAGGGGCCATCCGACTGGGTATCGGAGAGGCGAACAAATTCGCTGCTGCCGGCCGCCAACGCCGCCCGGCCATTGAGCCATGGCAGCGACGGCAGGCTGCGCAACCGGTTAGCGAGGGACTTGCCATCCTTGTTGTTGGCAACCGAGAGATAGGCGCTGCCCTTGGCAAACGACCCCGTATAGTTCTTGGTCTGGCCACCCGACACGTTGCGGGCCAGCACATCCAGCGCGACCCCGAAGGGCTGCCCCATATAGGAGAAGACATTGCAGGCCGGCACTATGTCTCCGCTGGCCAGATTGAAGTCGGCGGGAATAAAACGGCCCACCGGCACGCTGCTGGCGGGAGGGATGGTGTAACCGAAATAACCCGTAGATACAGTGCTTCCCTCTGGCTGCATTGCCACCGGTGGCGTCGCCGTCATCCGGAATACCCCGACCTCGCTCACCGTCTGGGTAACGCTGTTGAGGCTGTTGCTCGCGGGAACATGGTTATAGGTAGCCATTCCCACCGCTGCATTGGTGCCGGGGTTTGGCGCCACCAAGATGCTGCCCAGGGCAATATTGGGCAGGGCAAAGTTGGGCGTGGTCTGGTTCCCGGCACAAATATCCCCATCATTGGCCGATTCCCAGGCCATCGCCTTGATATCTATCTGGAAGCTATCTCCCGCCTTCTTGAACACCGGACAACTGCTGTCCCCTGCCGAGCAAATTCCTTGCGGGGTCGTAATGCACAAGCCGACCGGCCGCGCCACAAACTGGTCGGCGCCGGTCATCACCAACCCCGCTTCATTGCCCGTGCCGTCGTAGCGGGCATCCAGTTGCATCTGGCCGGCATCCGGATATTTGACCGTGATGGTCGACTGGCCTTGCGCGTCAAAAGCGAGCGGCACCAGGGTCGCGCTGCCCAGATCGGTACCAATCACACTGCTGTTGACGCTTATCTTGCTGTTGTAGTTATTGCTGGTCGGCGAGATATAACTGCTCCAGAACTTGACGCTCTTGTTCTGATTGGCAAACCCCGGCACGCACAGCTTGGTCACGTCGCTCTTCTTGACCGCCTTGATGGCTACCGTCTGCGGCTGATTGGAATAGGTATCAGGCACATCGAAGAAGAAGCCGCTGTCGGCAAAACTCAGGGTGCAGGCAGCCGCACTGGGTGTCCCGGCGCCAGCCTTGCACAGGGTGGTGCTGAACGGCTTGGTAGTCGGGACCGAACCGGATACCCCTATGGTGACCGCAGTGGCGGTGTTGTTGCGCAGTTGAACGGTCGTGGAACCACCACTGAAGGTCACCGTATTGCCGCCAATCCAACCATTGCTGACAGAAGTAGGGGTAAGACTCAGGGTCGCGGTCACCGGATCTTGGATAAGTGTGGTACAAGCGGCATCGGCGCAGGCATTGACCGTCACCGTCTCCGGATTGCAGGTCAGCGCCTGACCCGAGTGATCGAGCTGGAAGTGGTCGATCTGTACCCCCACCGGATTGGAGCGCAGGGCACAGATCCGCACGTTGTCGATCTCGTGGAAGTTGGTCACCGAGCCGGTGGAGCCGGTCAGGGAGAGCAGGAAATTGGCAGGCACCGCCGCCTGACCGCTCTGGCTCGTCATGTTGATGGGGCCGACCAGGGTGCTGTAACCCGAGCCGGTATCCCGCTCGACTTTGGTCAGCGAGCTGCCCGCGGTGCGGGAGTCGACCGTGATGCGGTAACGGTGAGGGCGGTTGCCGTTGGTACCGCTGTCGACGGGCGGGTTCAGGTTGCTGGCGGTACCGGCTAGATAGTTGTAGCCGGAGGTGCCAGACCCCGAGCCACGGATGGAAACCGCCTGCGGCCGCGACCCCAGGTTGTAAGTGCCTCCCTCGTTGGCATAGTTGCCGTACTCGTCAAGCCCCACCCCGAGCCAGCCGCCGGCAAAGCCGCTGATCCCGGGCTTGTAGCCATAACCCAGCGGGCCGCCAAAGGCCCCCGGCTGCGGTGTCAGGGTGGCATCCGAGAGCACCACCGCCATGCCGTCCGCCCCGCTCGTGCCAAAGGTCTTGTAGGCAAATTGATCGAATTCGACCGTCACCAGGTTGCCGGCCCCCGGGAAGAGGCGCTGGAAGGTGGCCGAAGTCGCCTGATCGGTCACGTTCTGGGTGAGGCGCAGGCGGCCATTCTGCACCGATGGCAGGGTACTGTTGTTGCGTTGGGCCACCACCCAGCTGTCCGGGTTGATCTGGGCGCTGTCAAAACCATCGTCAAAACAGGTCAACGGGGGAGGAACGGCATAGTCGTTGATGCTGGACTGGGTATCCATGCTCAGATAGCGGGCCGTCACCCGTCCATAGACGGTGGCATTGTTGTTCATGGTCAAACGGCCGTCGGTGTAGAGGTAGCCATAAAACTTGGAGCTGTTGTCGATGGTCATGTCGCCATAGTTGACCCAGACCAGGCTGCCCTGATTGATCGCATTGATATTGACCGTGTTGAGCAGCTTCACGTCCTGATTGACAAAAATGCGGGTGGTGCCGCTGCCGGAGAGACGGATGGTGGCGTTGTCGAGGGTCAGCGAGTCGATAAAGTAATCCCCGTCCCCCAATACCAGCACACCGTTGTTGCGCACGCTCAGCGACTTGATCTGGTAGGTACTGCGGCTGGGAAAAGTCACGGTGCAATTCTCGACTGCAGCGGACCCATAGTCGGAAAAGAGGGCGGTTTGCTGACCCTGCAGACAAAGAAGCGGCATCACCGAGGTAATGGTCGGAAACGTGTTGTTTCCTGTCAGAGGGAGGCCGCGAATATCGCTGCCGGTGATGGCACAAACCTTGTAGCCGCCAGCCCCGTTATCGCAACGGGGGGTGTTGTTCTGATCAGGCCGGATGGAGCAGAAGTTGAGCGGCAGCCCGCCGGTACCATTGATCTTGGGATTGTTGAGCTGGCTCAGCTGATAACCGCTGATCTGGTGGCAGCTGTTGTTGTTGTTGCCATGGTGGCCCTGCGCCACTGCCGGAAAGACGGTGCTGGTGTCGATGGGATCGAACGCCCAGACCTGGCTAGTGAAGAGGGCCAGTGCCCACAGCCATTTCATCATCAGCCTCCGTCATACGCTTCGACCATCAGGGTGCGGCTCACCCTGAAGTCTGGATTGGCACTGGTCAGGTCATTGCGCAAACCGCAGGTGCCGACACTCTGAAGGCGATAGCCGGCACTGGTCACGCCGTTATAGGTCGCCGAGACACTGCGGCACTGTACCACCGCCTGACAGTCGATCAGCCCCGGATTGCCGGTGAAGCTGATAGTTCTGCTCGACTCACACACTGCAGGTGGCTGGGGCTGGGCCGCCGTCCGGTTGGGAAACAGCCGATAGAGCGCCACTTCCAACCCGCTCTGGGCCGCCAGCAAGGCACGCACGCTGCGCACCTCCACCGTATTCTTCTCGCTGCTGTCGAGCAAAAAGCGCCCCATGGCCGCCGCCAATATGGCCATCACCACGATCACGAACAAGGCGATCATCAGGGCACTGCCCCCCATCTTCTTGCTCTGGCGACGCTCAGGGAACATTGAAGACCCCCAGCTTGTGGTTGAAGGTGACCGTTTCACCTTTGCGCTCGAACACCAGCCGCAGGCCAAATTCCCCTTCGGCGTTGAAGGCCGAGACCTCCCGATAGAAGTTGCCGGCACGAAGCGACTCGGCCATCAGCACACCCGCTGCAACAGGGGCACCGATCGCGGCGCTGGATCGGGTCATCGTGCTGCCTTCCACGCAGTAGCGTACCTGCTGATTGGCAAAATAGACCCGGCTGCCGGGCGAGATCCCGGCCAGGGTCTCGCCACTGGTATAGCGAACGGTCTGGGCCCCCGATACCGGCGCCAGCACCTCGGTGACCCTGGCGACACAGCGGCCATACTCGCAACCAGCGGTCAGTGAATCCACGCCTGAATTCGGCACAGGGAAGACGGCCATCAGATCCCCTGCCTTGACCGCATTGGCATCCTGGTTGAGCGGATTGGCCGCAGAGGCGGGGATTGCCATAACCAGCTCCAGGGTGGATGTGCTGCCGGACTGGGCTCGGTTGAGGGCAAGATAGCGGCTGGAGGTGCTGATGGGCCAGAAACGCAGGCAGGGGCCGCTGTCATCCCAGCTGCCATCCAGAGTTTCAATCCGCTCGGAGCCCGGCAGCGCATCGCGCACCTCGCGGTTTAGCCGCTCCATGGCGAAGCGGGCATCGCTCATCAGCTGCTCGCGACTGCTGGCATCGCCGTAGATCTGGCTGCCGATGCCGATGAACTGGCTGGCGAAGGTGGCCATGATGCCCAGCAGCAGGATCACCATCACCAGCTCGATCAGGGTAAAACCGCCCGCCGTCCGCATCAGTAGTTGCCCCGATAGAAGGAGAAGTCGAGCACGCTCTCGTCAGGCAGGCGCACCTGCAGATCGATGCGCTTGCCCACCGAGCAGGGCGACGTACAGCTCTTGAAGGTGCCATCGCTGAAGTCGACCGGGCTCACCGCAATCTTGACTCGATAGTTGCGATACTCGTCGCTGGCGATAATGCCGCCGCTCTGGGTGTAAAAGCTGGCATCTTTCCAGCTGCCAGCAGTATCGAAATCATCCACGTCGTTGAACATGTAGGGGGTGGGCTCACCGTCCGGACCATAATCGGTCGAGCAGGCGGGGATGGTGACGCCGGCCACCGTCTCGCCGCAGCGATAGCGGCCACCGTTGTGATCCGACTGTTCATCGAACGATGTTTGCTGGAGCTCGCCGGCCAGGCGCTGGGCCAGCTGGGCGGCCCGCACCTGCTGCACCGGATCCACCGCCTGGGGAGCCTGATTGATCAACAGGCCGAGGATGCCGGTCAGTGCCACCGCCAGCAGCACTATGCCGACGATCAACTCGATCAGGGTAAAACCGCGCTCAAGGGCTCTCATGGATATAGCCCTCGGATTCGATCTTGATGCGGCCGGTTTCGCGGCCATCGCTCACCAGCAGGGTACAACCCGTGGCACAGCTGCCGAGGGGTCTGCCCATCTGATCAAAACGGATCACAAAGCTGCTGGCGTTATTGAGGGAGACCGCCATACCGGCGGAAGGGGTCACAAGGCGGCCACGGGTGCGCTGATTGTCGCTCCAGCCGGTCATGGGGCCGGGAGCCGGGCATGTCGCACCGGCAACCGCCAGCGTGATATGGGCAACACGGGAAGCCTCCACCACCAGCTGGGTACAGCGGTCGGCGGGTTCATGCATGTTGATGGTCTGCACCAGCCGCAGCCGGGTCAGCAGCTCATCACGAAGGGTTTGGGTTTCAAAGCCGCCTTTGCCCAGCAATTTGGGCACGGCAAAAGCGGCCAGAATCCCGAGCAGCAGGATCACGATAACCAGTTCAATCAGGGTAAAACCTCGTTGCATTCTTGCTCCCTGTTCATAAACAAGGAGGCGAGGCATAAGCCTCGCCTCCTTGACACTGACTCTGAATCAGCATCCACCCAGAGTGGTGGTGGCACCCGCAGTGCTGGTAGCGGGAGCATAGGTCACGGTGCACTTGGATCCGCTGGTGGCGAATACGAAAGTGGAACCAGACACGGCACCAGCCCAAGAACCATCGATGGTGACGGCACGCTGGATGCCAGTGCTGGTCGCAGCCGGATAACCATACACAACATCAATGCTGGCTCCGTCACTGGTGCTTACCGAACCGCTTGCAGCACGCTCGACACCTACCAGTGCTGACTTGCTGTAAACCAGCTGAGCCGAGCTGCTGACTGCGGCCTGCACGCCCTGAGCGGCGGACTTCTTGGCATCATCCTGCAGATTCAGGAACTTGGGAGCCGCGGTCACTGCCAGGATACCCAGAATGATGATCACGATGACCAGTTCGATCAGGGTAAAACCCGCCTGTTTTTTCATATTACTTTCCTCTGTCAATTGATATTGGTGGTCACCTGACCGGAAGCCGGACGGTAACTGAAACTCATGAATGCATCAGTACTGCCTTGCGGATCCTGATACTTGCCATCACTACCCTTACTCAAACTATTGACCAGATAGTAGCGGCAGACCGAGTCCAGGCCGTTATTGGTCACACTGACATAGTATTTCAGGTCATTGCCGCTACCACGCACCTCGCTGAAGCTGGCGGTAGCCTTGGGCGGATTCTGCAGCAGACCCTCCCAAATCTTGAGACAGCGCGGGGCCGTCAGGTTGGCCGGATCCACGTCGATGCCGCCACCGGCCGAGGTATCCATGGGGTAACCGGGCGACAGCTCGCCGTTGCTGACCTGGGTGTCGGTCGGCGTGGTCAGATAAAAACGTGAACCGTCATAGAGCACGGTGTTGAGGCTGTCCTGCTTGGCGCGCCCTTCGGCCTCCCATTGAGCCCGCACCAGCGACACGCCGGTGGCAAACCCGCCGGAGACCCCCTCCACGCTGGCTTTCTTGGCTTCGTCCGTGACATCGAGAAAGCGGGGCAAGGCGGTGACCGCCAGGATCCCCAGGATGACGATGACGATCACCAGCTCGATCAACGAGAAACCCGCCGCCCGATGGGGACTCGCCACACCGGAATATCTTGGTACCAGTCGCGTTGTTGTCATGGACCCTCCGTAATAACCCGCATTATTTCATGCAGATATAAAAAAATCATTTAACTGAATCGCAAAACAAGCCTCATTCAGGGCTTTTGTTGTACTCTGCCGTCAGAAAATTGATAAATCAGCCAATTATTCTCCCAGCCGAACTGGCACCCTTCGCCATCCAGGCTCGCCAAGGCCTGCACCGGCGGCTGGGTCGACGCCGCGGTACCGATGAGTTGCTCCCACAGCCAGCGGCAGTTTTCCGACGGCGTCATCACTGTACCGGCACCCAGTGGCCAGCCACGCTCATCAAACTGCCAGGCCATCCCATCGGCATGCAGCACGGCGGGACGCCGCTGATCGAGCCAGAGCCCATGCAACCTTTGTGCGCGCTCGGCAAATTGCTCCCCCAGCAGGGTCAGGCTGACGGCCAGCGCCTCCTCCCGGTGGACAAGATAGCTCCGGGCCAGGGTCGCCACCATGATCAGCAACAGGATCCCCACGGCCAGCCGCCGATAGCTCCCCAGCCAGTGCTCATCCTGTTGTGACTGTCGACTCACCCATCTCGCTCCACGCTCTGCCATTTATCCATACCGCCCGCCTTATTGCCCGGTTACTTGCCGCGCACGGCCCGCATCATGTCCCACATGGGCGTGAAGATGCCCAGCGCCAGGATCAATACCATGACCGCCACGATCCCGATCAGGATCGGCTCGATCCGGGCGGTGAGGCTCTTGAGGTCATAATCCACCTCCCGTTCGTAATACTCGGCCGCCTCGTGCAGCAGATCATCGACCTGACCGGTTTCTTCCCCCACCGCGATCATCTGCATCACCAGCGGGGTGAACAGGCCGCTGCTGCCGGCGGTGCGCAGCAGGCTCTCGCCCCGCTCGATGCCGGCCCGCATGTCGCGGATCCGGCCCGCCATCCAGGCGTTGTCCACCGCATCGGCCACCAGGCTCAGCGCCGTGTTGAGCGGTACCCCGGCCTTGAGCATCATGGAGAAGCTGCGGGCAAAACGGGCCAGCAGGGAGCGCTCTATGATGGTGCCGACGATCGGCAACTTGAGCTGCCATCTGTGCCAGGTCAGCTTGCCCTTGACCGTGCTCACCCAGCGCCGCCAGCCAAACACCATGGCCAGCAACACGCCGAGCATCACCCACCAGTAGTGCACGAAGAAGTGGGAAGTGGCGAGCAGGATCCGGGTCGCCAGCGGCAGCTCGACGCCAAATTTGGCAAACATGCCGGCAAAGACCGGGATCACCATGATGTTGAGGATCACCATGGCGATGCCGATGGCAATCAGCACGAAGCTGGGATAGCGCATGGCGGTCTTGATCCGCTTGCGGGTTTCCAGCTCCAGCTCGAAATAGTTGGCAAGCTGCAAGAACGCCTCTTCCAGCTGACCCGTGTTCTCCCCCACGTGGATGATGGCCACGAACAGGCTGCTGAACACCCTGGGGTGGGCCTGCATCGAGCTCGACAGCGGCCGGCCGTTGCCCAGATCCTCTCCCAGCGCGTGCAGCGCCCGCTTGAGCGGCTTGCTGTGGGCGCTCTCCTCCAGCCCTGCGATGGCGCGCAGGATGGGGATGCCGGCCCGGGTCAGGGCATACATCTGGCGGCTGAACACCACCAGCTCATCCAGCCGCACGCCCCGCTCCAGCAAGAGGGACCAGTCGAGGGCGGCCGCCTTCGCCTTGCCGGCTTTCAATTCGGTCGGCATCACGCCGCGGCGCATCAGTTGCTCGGCCGCGGCCATCTCGGTGGCCGCGTCCACCACCCCGCTGACGGCATTGCCCTGGCTGTCGCGCCCCTTGTAGGCGAAGCTGCTCATGGAGTGCCTCGCGCCAGCCAGCCGCGTTCATTGCCGATGAAGTTGGTCATCACTTACCCCAGGTCCTCCGCCAGCCGCAGCACCTCGTCTACCGAGGTGATCCCCTGGCGGGCGTAATCGAGTGCGGTCAGCGCCAGCGGCCGGTAGTGCGGGTGTAGGCGGGCCACCTTGGCAAACCCTTCGGCGTCGTTGCGGCGCAGGGAGTCCATCATGGGCTGATCCAGCTCCAGCAACTCGTACACCCCGATCCGGCCGGCATAGCCGGTAAAGTTGCAGCTCTGGCAACCGCGCCCCTTGTGATAGACGTGCTGGCCCGGCGCTTCGCCGGAGAGCACGGTCAGCCAGGTGGCCTGACCTTCATCCGGCGCCTTCTCTTCCACGCAGTGCTCGCACACCCGCCGCACCAGTCGCTGGGCCACCACGGCCCGCAGCGCGCTCGCCACCAGATAGCCGGGAGCCCCCATGTCAATGAGGCGCAGGGCGCTGGTGACCGCATCGTTGGTGTGCAGCGTGGTCAACACCAGGTGACCGGTGATGGCGCCGCGCAGGCCGATCTCCACCGTTTCGTTGTCTCGCATCTCGCCCACCAGCAGGATGTCCGGATCCTGACGCAGGGTGGAGCGCAGCACGTGGGAGAAGGTGAGCCCGATCTTGGGATTGACCTGTACCTGATTGACCCTGGGTAGCCGATATTCCACCGGATCTTCCACCGTGATGATCTTCTGGCTGGCCTGGTTAAGCTCGGAGAGGGCGCCATAGAGGGTGGTGGTCTTGCCGCTGCCGGTCGGCCCCGTCACCAGGATCATGCCGTGGGGTCGCTTGAGCTGACGCCGGAAGCGGGTCAGGATCTCCGGCGGCATGCCTGTCTCGGTCAGCGACAGGATGCCGGAGGACTGGTCCAGCAGTCGCATCACCACGGATTCGCCGTACTGCACCGGCATGGTCGACATCCGCACATCCACATCGCGCCCGCGCACCTTCATGTTGAAGCGGCCATCCTGCGGCAGCCGCTTCTCGGAGATGTCGAGCCCGGCCACCAGCTTGAGGCGCAGTACCAGCGCCTGGGCGATACGCACCTCGCTCAGGATGTTCTCGTGCAGGATGCCGTCGATGCGCTGGCGAATGCGCAGCACCTTCTCGTCCGGCTCGATGTGAATATCGGAAGCCCCCACCTGCACCGCATCCTCGAACAGGGAGCGCAGCAGCTTGGCCACCGTCGCCTCCCCCTCGTCACCCGCCCCCAGGTTGCTGGAGCCGAGCTCGAAGCCGGCGTCCTGATACTCCTCGTGCAGCTGTTCGGCGAAGCTCTCTATCTCGCGGGTGCGGCGATAGAGACGGTCGAAATACTCCAGCAGCTGCCCCTCCCGCGCCACCGCCAGCCCCATCTCCCGCGGGCGCAGCAGCGCCGCGATGGCGTCAAGGGCGCTAAGGTCGGCCGGATCCGACATGGCCACCGTCACCTTGTTGTCGGTGAGGTTGACCGCCAGCGCACGGTAGCGGCGCGCCTGCACTTCCGGCAGCAGCGGCACCGCCGACGCATCTATGGTGAGGTTGTTGAGATCGAAGAAGGGCACATCCAGCTGGCGGGCGAGGAACTGCAGCAGTTGCACCTCGCTGATGAAGCCGAGATCGATCAGGGTGGTGCCCAGCTTGCGGCCGGTCTGACGCTGCTGCTGCAGGGCGAGCTGCAGCTGATCATCCGAGATGATCTGCTCTTGTACCAGCAGGTCGCCGAGGCGCATTTTCAGTCTGGGTTGTGCCATGCAAACTCCAAAAAAGTGATCCCGGCCGCCCGTCAGGGGGCGAGCTGGGCAATCCGCTGTTCGAGCCAGCTGGTCGACGCCTCGCCCAGGTTGCCGTGCAACTGGGCATTGCGATAGGCATCCAGCGCGCGCTGGCTATGGCCCTGGCCATCTTCGGCCACGCCGAGCCCGAGCCACCAGCGGCCCTGATCCGGCTGCTGGCGCAACAATTTCACGTAGAGATCCGCCGCCTCGGCATGCTGACCCAGCTCCTGGCTGAGCCCGGCCCAGGTAGCGTAATAATCCAGATTGCTGGCCAGATCCGGTCGATGGCCGGTCAGCCAGCCGAGCGCCTTGAGCTGATCGCCACCGCTGATGGCGAGACGCGCCAGCAGCAGCCGGAAATCGGCCTGTTCGGGATCGAATCTGAGCCCCTCTTCCAGCAACTGGCTCGCTTCGCTCAGCCGCCCCTCGCCGTAGAGCAGGCCCGCCAGCTGCTCGCGCGCCCCCTGATTGCGCGGGTCGTGGGCCAGCACCTGATAGTAGTTGTCCTGGGCATCGCGCAGCTGCCCCTTGGCCATGGCGGTGGTGGCCTTGCGCTCGGCCAGGGTGGCCAGTTCGGCCTCGGAGAGGTTGACCGTCTCTATCTTGAGCACGCCGGGCTTGCGCGGCGCGGCCGCGGGGGCCTCCTGCTCCGCCGCGAGCTCGGCATAGAGGTCAGGTTGCAGCTCCTCGTCGCTCGGCCCCTCCTCATCGATGGCGGCCACGTCGGCATCATCGGCTGCGCTCTCCTGCGCCTGCTGCGGAGCGTCGGCAGGCGGGGCAGCAAGGTGGCGCGGGGTTGGCAGCGCCACCACCTGATCCACCGGCTCTTGTTCTGCACTGGCCGGCACCGCTGCGGGAACCGCTCGGGCGATGGCGTCCGGTGTGGGCTCCGCCTGCAGCTGGCGGGCCTCGACGACCCGCTGGCTCTGCTGCCAGTAAATCCAGGTACGCCAGCCCAGAATGCCGAGCGCCAGCCCGCAGATCAGTGTCAGCAGCAGCATCCACCAGCCCTGCTGGCGCACGGGTGGCACATAGACGGCCCCCTCGCCCCCCTGCTGGCGCTGTTCCAGATCCTTGAGCATCTGATTGATCACGCTCATTGCCAGACTCCATAGGCGAGGGCACAGCCCAGCAGCAGCACGAGTGGCCACCAGCGCCGCGGCACCAAGCGGCGGGCATCGTCGGTGTCGCGCACGGCCAGCCGCACCAGCCGGCTATCGATCTGGCGCGCCCCCTGGCCATAGGCCAGCATCAGGCACTTCTGCGCCAGTATGTTGATGAGTCGCGGAATGCCGCGCGAGGCGCGCCACAGCTGGCGCAGCGCCCGGCCGCCAAACAGCGGGGCCCCGCGATAACCGGAAATCTGCAATCTGTGCTCCAGGTAGGCCCGGGTTTCATCGAAACGCAGCGGCCGCAGGCAGTAGGAGAAGCCGATCCGCTGGCGCAGCTGGCGCAGATGGGGCTTGGCCAGCCTGGCGTCCAGCTCGGGCTGGCCGAACAGCACGATCTGCAGCAACTTGCTCGATTCGGTTTCCAGGTTGCCGAACAGCCGGATCGCCTCCAGCGTCTCGTCCGGCAGCGCCTGCGCCTCGTCGATCAGCACCACCACCCGGCTCCCCTGCTGGTGCAAGGCGATCAGGTGGCGATGGATGCGATCGGTCAGATCCAGCTCGCTTTGATCCCGCACCGCCAGTCCCAGCTCCAGCGCCAGGGCGATGCGCAGCTCGGCCGGGTTGAGGTGGGGGTTGGGCAGCCAGGCCAGACGCACCGGCCGCTCCTCGGAGCCCAGTTCGCTCAGCAGCTTGCGGCAGAGCAGGGTCTTGCCGGTGCCGACCTCGCCGGTCACCTTGATGAAGCCCTCCCCCTGCGCCAGCGCCCAGTTGAGCACCTGCAGCGCCTCCTCGTGCGGGGGCAGCCCGTAATAGAAACCGGTGTTGGGGGTGAGGCCGAAGGGAGCCTCCTGCAAACCGAAGTGGTTCAGGTACATGGGCAATCCCTTGCCATCTCTGCCAGGGAGCCCGTGATGGCCCCCGGCACGTGATCAAACCGGTCCAGGATCATGACTCAGCCCTTGGGCGGATACCATTTGTCGAGCAGCTCGGAGGAGCGCTGCAGTTCATTCTGCCAGGTGTCCTTCTCCACCACGGTCGGCTTGAGCATGATCACCAGCTCCACCTTCTTGGTGCTTTCGCGGCGGTTGGTGAAGGCCTCACCGACCCAGGGAATGTCCCCCAGCAGCGGCACCTTGCTGACGATCTCCTGCTTGTCGGTCTTCATCAGGCCGCCGATGACGATGATGTCGCCATTGTTGGCCTGCACCACGGTATCGGACTCGCGGATCGAGCTCTTGGCCAGCGGGAGAGTCATCTTCCCGCCTGTGGTACCCAAATCGATTGTCTTATTTTGCTCTTCGGTGTCGATGACGGAGGGGTGGATATGCAGCAACACCTTGCCCTCTTCATCGATCTGCGGCGTCACGTCCAGCGCGATGCCGGAGAAGAAGGGGGTTAGCTCTACATTAGGAGTCCTCTCAGACCCCGTCGTGGTAGAGGTAATGGTTGTCGTCGCGTTGGTCACAAAGTATTCATCCGTCCCCACCTTGATAACTGCCTTTTGGTTGTTGGTCGCCGTTACCCGCGGGCTGGAAAGGGTATTCACGTCCCCCTGGGTTTTGAGCAGATTGACCGCCACGTTGAAGTTACCATCAGTAATAGTAAAACCGGCGCCACCACCAATCGCGTTAAAGATAGGGTTCACAGCACCAACCAAGCTATCGCCGAGAGAACCGCCACCATTCAACAGGTTATACTCAGGTGTAGCACCAGGGGCTACTAACTTTGGCTGAGCCACCTTGGGAATCCCCTTATTGCCATCCCAACTAGCGGTCAAGCCACTCCAATCCACCCCCTGCTCGTAACCCTCGTTGAGGGCCACCTCCAGGATCCGCGCCTCCAGCACCACTTGACGCTTCAAGTGGCTCTCTGATTGGTTGAGGAACTCGCGCACCGCCTTGAGCTCCTTCGGATAGGCCCGGATGGTCACCAGGCCCGCCTGCGGGCTGGTGATGACGGCACGGCCGTCGCCGCTGCCGATCAGGGTCTGCAGGGTGTCGCGCAGATCGGTCCAGTAGTCGCTATTGGTATCTGTTTCGATCTGGGTTCCATTAGATGTTGATTGGGTTTTGGAACTGCTCGAGATACCAGTGCCATTCTGGTTGGAAGATATTTCAGCACTGCTGCTGGAATTGATGCCGCCGTTATTTGAATTATTGTCGTTGGCCGTCACCCCGCCAGTACTGACCGAGGTGCGGGAGAGGCCGCGCCGGGACATCATCAGGTAATTGACCGGGATGGTCTCGGTGCGCAGCCCGGCCGGATAGACGTGGAACACGTTGCCCTTGCGCTGCACGTCGAAGCCGTACATGTCGCCCACCACCGCCAGCACTTCGGTCAGGGTCACGTCCTTGAGCTCGACCGAGATCTGGCCGGCCACCCCTGGGTGTACCGCCACACTGTAGCGGGAGCCCTTGAACAGGGAGCCGAAAAACTCCACCGCATCCACGTCGTGGGCGGCAATGCGCAGCCGCGTTTCCGGCATGCTGATGGCCTGGGGCGGACGATTGAGCTGCAGCAGTTCGCTCTGTACCGACTTGGGTACGCTGGTCAGCGCTCCGCCCTTGTTCTGCTCGGTCATGGCATGCCTGAGTGCGTCCTTGGCCTGCACGGGTTCGGGGTGCCGGTAGCTGGTACAGCCTGCCGTCAGCACGGCGGCGGAGATCAGGCAGAGATGATGTTTTTTCATGTAATAAGTGCACCCTGACTTGCAATTAAACTCGACAAACCTGGCTCCGCCCATCCCGGGTGGAGCGCGTTCAGATCCGGACCTTGCTGGCAAACAGGGTCAGCGACTGGCGCTTGCCCCCCTTCTCCAGCACCACGGCATCTGCACCTATGGCCACCACGCGATAACCGTCGACCTGCTGGCCGACCCGATAACTGCTGCCGTTGAGCACCGCCAGTGCCGGGCCGTTGCCCAGCATGATGCTCTGCAGCCTGGGCAGACCGGCCTCGCGCTGGCCGGTTGCACTGGCGCCGCTGGTCGCGCCGCTCAAAGGCGCGGTGGGATCCTGCAACAGCTCGGGCTGCGCCTGGGCCAGCAGACTGAACAGACACGCCCACAGGGGAAACCATCTAGCCACGGATAAACTCCTTGCTGGTGCTGAGGGTGTAGATCTCCATCTCCACCACCGCCTTGGGATACTCCTGCACCTGGTAGTCAAACTGCTTCCAGTAGAAGTGGCGCGGCAGCCCCTCCAGCGCCTTGAGATACTGATACACATCGAAATAGCCGCCCTCCAGCTTGAGCCGGATGCCGTGCTTGAACAGGTTGATGCGCTGCTCGCCCGCCATCAGCGGCTCCGGCGTCAGCGAAGTGAGTGCCACCATGTGCAGATTGACGGAGCGCGACAACAGGGCCTCCAGCACGGCCGGCATCTCATGGGCCTGGATCAGATCCACCGTCTGGGCCTTGAGTTCGGCGTCCAGCTTGCCCAGCTCGCCATCCAGCTGTGCCAGCTGGGTACGCACATGCAGATCCGGATCTCGCGCCAGTTTGGCCTGCTTGCCCTGGTTTTCGAGATCCATGATCTCCAGATCCCGCTGGGCAGTGCTCAGCGCCAGCCGCTCCTGCTCCAGCCGCACCGCGGCCCCATCCAGCCAGCCATAAATGGCAACGGCGCCGACCACGACCACCCCGGTCAGCAGGATCAGTACCCGCTCGCGCTGGCTGAGGGCGGCGATCTTGTCGGCCCAGGCCTGCCACTGCTCTTTCAGGCTCATCAGGGCTTCTCCCGCTCGATGCCGCTGAGCTGGAAGGCCAGCCGGCCCTCCTTGTCACGGCTTAACGTCAGCTCACCAAACTGCTTGCCCGCCAGCGACGGGGTCTGCTTGAAACGGTTGACCCAGGCCGGCACATCCTGGCTGCGCCCGGCGAAGCCGGACAGGTTGACGTAGCCGTCGGCGATCTCGATCCGCTGCAAGGAGAGCTGCGGATCGCGGATACGGGACAGATCGGCCATCAGCCCGGCATAGCCCTGGGATTTTTGCAGCGCCAGGCTGCCCAGCTGCCGCATCAAGCCCTGCTTGGCGGTCAGCTCCTCCTGCTTGGTGGCAAGCTGTTGTTGCAGCAGGCCATCGGCCTGATGGCGGGCCAGTTCGGCATCCAGCCGCTGCGCCTCGCCGCGCTTGATCTCCAGCGCCGCCCGCACCTGCACCAGCTCGCGCCCGACAACGTGCTGTTGCCAGGCGATGACGCCGGCGGCACACAGCAGCAACAGCACGCTGCCGCCCCATACCAGCGCCATCTGGTTGAGGCTGGCCCACTGCCGTCTGGGCCGAAACTCGGCGCCGTAGAGGTTGATCTGGCGTTTCATCAGGCATCCTCCCCCAGGACAGTTTCATAGGCCGAGAGATACTCGATGCCAAACAGTAACTCGGACTTGCTGGCCTTGGCAGTCGACATGGCAAGCGCGCTCATTGCTCACCTCCCAGGGCGGCTGCATAGGCCGAGAGATATTCCACACCGGACAGGATCGCCTTGTTGGCCATGGCAGAGACGGCAAAGCCGAAGGTCTGCTCCATGTGGCGCACCAGAGTACCGATAAAGGGCGAGGCGATGGCGAGCTGCATCTGGCCGAGTTCCGGCAGCTTGAGCTGGCCCACCAGGTAATCGAGGGAGCGCTGGATCTCCAGCGCCAGCGAATCGAGCAGCATGGCGTCAGGCTCATGCTCGCCGGTGAGGGCGCCGAAACCGCGCAACTGGCGGGAGAAGCAGAGCCCCCCCTGATGGAACACCAGCAGTTGCAGATCCTGCCCCTTCGGCTGCCACAGCAGCATGCGCACCGTCTGATCCGGCTCGTAGAGCGCGGTCATCGCCAGCTCGTCGCTGACGATGGCGTCCAGGCTGGCGATGCCGTTGACCGCATCCGCCAGCTGCTGTACTCGCGCCTTGGGCACGCAGATCACGTTGATGCGCGGCCGGCCCGCCGGCGGGGTGGGCAGATCCACATAATCCATGGCGAGCTGCAGCACGGATTCGCTGACATAATCCTTGATCGCCCAGGGTAGGGCACCGGCCATTTCGGCATCGGGGACGGCGGGCTTGTCGATCTGGACCTGTTGATAAAGGCTGGCCGCGAGGGCGACTCGCACCTTAGACTTGGCGAGACCGTGGCGGCTGAACAGCTCGGCCATGGCCTGGGGCCACTCTTGCGGGCCATTGATGGCGCGGGTGGCGAAGATGGGCGGGTTGCCGAGCGAAGCCAGCATGATCCGATCGCTGGCCAGCAGGAGTCCTACCTGACGGCTGGGGGTCGAACGTCTGAAAAGTTGTTTCATTGAAACCCGCACCTGGCTGCCCAAAACGGATTAAACCTTAGCATAAACAGAGCATTAGCCTCCAGATAAATGACCGATTACGCATTGCCATCCCAGACCGGCCCAAGGGCACCGCTGCCGCTGCAACCCGCCCTGCTGCCCTCGCCTCTGCAAGCTGTCTCGCACCCGCTGTTGAGCGCCTATGGAGTCCAGCTCTGGTGCAAACGGGACGATCTGATCCACCCCGCCATCTCGGGCAACAAGTGGCGCAAGCTCAAGTACCACCTGTTGCACGCCAGGGAGCAGGGCAAACGCCATCTGCTCTCGTTTGGCGGGGCCTACTCCAATCACATCCATGCCCTGGCGGCAGCGGGGTGCCAATCTGGCCTGCGCACTACCGGCATCATACGCGGGGAGCCGGAAGCCGTCAGCAACTGCACTCTGAGCGCTGCAAAAGGCTGGGGCATGGATCTCGTTTTTGTCGACCGCCAAAGCTACCGGCGGCGGCAGGATCCCGCCTGGCTGGCCCAATTCGAGGATGAAGAGACCCTGATAGTGCCGGAAGGGGGCAGCAGCCCGCTGGCCATTCCCGGGGTAGCCGAGCTGGTCGATGAAGTGCCCTTCTCGCCGGATCTCTGGGTGCTGCCCTGCGCCAGCGGAGGCACCCTGGCCGGGCTCATCACCGGCAAGCGGGCACCACAGCAGATCCTCGCCATCGCGGTGCTCAAGGGGGGAAGCTTCATCGCCGACGAGGTACGCCGACTCCATCCCGCTGCCGCCGACACGCCCGGCTGGCGGATCGCGCTGGATCACCACGACGGCGGCTATGCCAAATTCAGCCCGGCGCTCTGGCAGTGGGTGCAGGCCTTCTGCGCCGAGACCGGCCTGCCGCTGGAGCCCATCTACAGCGGCAAGGCGATGTGGGGGCTGTTTCGCGAGCTGGCGGCAGGCCGCATCCCGCGCGGCAGCAAGATCGTCTTCATCCACACCGGCGGCATGCAGGGGCTGGCGGGACTGAGGGAGCAGGGGCGCCTGTGACGGCGTGCCGGGCGCAATACCGGCGCTGAACCACAAAAAGAGAGGGTCGCCCAGGCGACCCTCTCTTGCAACCATCAGGCGCCGGCCGGCTCCAGCACCAGCCGTTCCGGCTCGGCGAACCAGGGGCCCTGCCCGGCGTGCACCCCGAGGTGGCGCAGCATCTTCCACTCGTCACCGCTCTCCACCCCCACGGCGATGACCCGGGTGCGGGTGTTGGCGCAGCCTCCCACCAGGCTGCGCACCGCCATCTGGTTGACCTGGCGGGTATGGATCTCGCGCACCAGGCTGGGGTGCAACTTGAGGAAGTTGATCTCGAACTCCTTGATGTACTGGGTGCTCACCACATCCTGGCCGGCGTGGTCGATAGCCAGCTGGCAGCCCAGCATACGCAGTGCCCGCAGTGGCCGCTTGAGCGCCTCGTAGTGGCGGGTGACCTGAGCCTCGGAGAGTTGCAGGATCAAGCGCTCGTTGGTGCTGCGCGGCAGCTGGAACAGATCGAAGAACAGCCAGCGCTGAAACTCCCGGTGTAGCAGGCTCTGGGCGCAAAGGGTCAGGCTGATGGGGCAGCTCTGTTCGGAGCGCTGGCGCAGCAGGCCGAGGGTCTGCTCCGCCACCAGCCGATCCAGCGGCAGCAACAGCCCCGCCTTCTCCGCCATCGGCATGAAGACGCCGGCCTGCAGCTCCCGCCCCTGCTCGTCGTGGATCCGGATCAGCAGATCCTGCTGCAACACTACCTGATCCCGCTCCTGCTGCACCGGTTGCACATAAAAATCGATGCCGTGCTCCTCGATACGCCGGCCGATCAGGGTGCGCCAGCGCACCGTGCCCTTGCTGCTCTGCTCCTCGTCCAGCTGTTTCTCGTAGAGGAACCAGCCGGTGTGGCCCTGCAACCGCGCGCTCTTGAGCGCCAGCTCCGCCTCCTCCTGCACCTTGAGCAGAGAATCCTCGGCCTGATAGCAGACCGCGCCGAGATAGACGGCGGTGTCGGCATTGACCGCCTCGGGCCAGTGCAGCCGCTGCAGGCTCTTGTGCAGCTGGCCGGCACCATCCACCATCTCGCTTTCCGACATGTTGGGCAGCAGCACGGCAAACACCTGGCCGGCATAGCGGGCCTGCAGGGCACCGTTGTGCTTGCGCACGAAGGCGGCGATGGAGGCGCTCGCCTCCATCAGCAGATCCTGGCTCTGGCGGCCGTTCAGCTCGGGATCCAGCTCCTCCAGGCCGGCCAGCTCGATCAGCAGCACGCCACCGCTCATCACGCTCGCCTCCATGATGGCGCTCTCCAGCCGGTTGTCGAAGAACAGCCGGTTGCCGATGCCGGTCAGCTTGTCGACGAAAGCGTTGCTGCGGATGAAGTTGTCGAAGCGGCTGCGCTCCTTGCGGGCATCCGCCAGCTCGGCCAGCAGATAGTCGAGGGCCTGGCTGGCCGACTGCGGCCACTCGTCGGCCGGATCATGGGCCAGCTTGGTGAGCTTGTTGTCGAGGATCAGCTGGGCCCGTTCCGCCAGCAGCTCGGCTCCCCGCAACTGCAACCGCAGCCAGCGAATCGAGTACCAGAGGCCGAACACCACGATGAAGACGCCGAGGGAGATGCCGGACATCGCCTTGATGGAGTACTCGAACTCCTTGAACGGCCGCTCCAGCTTGAAGTCGGCCTGCATGCCAGACTGATGGGGCATGGGCTGGTGATAGGGGATCAGCAGGCTCTCGTCGGTCGGCTGCTGTACGTCGCGAAACCAGTAGATCCGCTGTTTGTCCTGGCGGATCTCCAGCTCCACCACGTGGGCCGAGCGCAGCAGGATCGGCAGCCAGCGGGTGAGATCCTGATGATCGTCGGCCACCTCCAGCTGCTTGTCGATGATCTCGACCAGCGAGTTGACCTTCTTCTGTTGCATCTCCATGCCCAGCTCACGAAAGCTGAACACCCCGCCAAGCAGCACCATGGCCATGGCCGCAATGACACACAGGGTAATAAACGAGACAAGCTGAGTGGTCAGTTTCATGTGCCTTTCCGTATGCCCGACAACATCCATGTGGCTTCATCGTATCAGCCAACCTCGAAGCGCGCCTATGGACGAAGATCCCGCTTCTGGAATTAAGCGGGCGAGCATACCCAAACCGGTACGAGAACACCAAGCCCCGGGCGGGGTGACGGCCAAAAAATGACGGATGACGGGGGAGAAACGGGAGGGAACTCAGCGCACTGGCTGAGCGACGGGCAGAAAAATGGTCCCACAAAGGGGACCAAAAGAAACACTCATATCAAAACTAACACTCTGTGCTACTGACAAAAAAACAGATACAGGAGTATTGAACACACGGTGAGTCAAACCGCACGGCTACTCTAGCCACTTCAGATAAGCTGGACAATTGTCATTTATGACAGGTCAGCGATTGAATCTTCAGCAACTCATTTTATAAAACCATTATTTATCAGCAGATTATAAATTCACGCCACAAGTGTGATCGCCTCCGCTCAAATCGATCCAGCTAATGCACTATGATGATGCCACCCATATGCATCCCATCCGCACACCAGGCAGGTGCACCATGCGACCCATCTCCCCCCTCTGGCTCAACCTGCTGCTGTTCTGCCTGCCCCTGCTGGTCAGCCTGCCTCTCAGTCAGCTGCTCGGCGGCCCCTTGGCCCACCAGCTGTTGCAGGAGAAGAAAGAAGAGATCGAGACCGCGCTGGCGGAACGTCACCGTCTGCTGGACGACAACATTCGTAGTCAGCTGACCCAGTTTCGCTTCGACTGCGGCGAGCAAGATATGGCGCTGCTGCGGGATCCCCGTTTCTACAACAGCCACATCCGCATCCAGGGGATCCTGCTCGCCGCCGGTGGCGGCTGTTCCAGTCTGGGGCTGGATCTGCCCTTCACCCCGGCCGAACTGCCCCCCTACACCAACCTGGAGCCGTTCGGAGTCGCCGCCACCCAGGCCCGCTTCCATACCGAGCAGGAGCTGGTCGCCTACTACCGCACCGCTGGCAACATAGTCTACTGGGTGCTGAGCAACAGCTGGAGCCATGCTCTGCTGCAATATCCTTGCTCCGATTGCTTTTATCTGGAATTCGACCAGCAACCGGGGACATCGAGCCAGACCTTTCCCCGCGGCGACAGTGCCATCAAGCAGGAGGCCGGCAGTCAGAGCATAGGTCTGAGCTTCCTCGATCCCGATGAACAGATCCGGCAAACCCTGTGGGCGGGCGAGGCGCTGGAGCGCTACGCCCAGCAGCAGGCCCGCCACGACGGGCTCTGGGGTGGCGCGGCGGTCGGGGCCCTGCTGGTCGCCGCCTACTGGGGGCTGCGCAACTACCGGCGCTCGCTCAAGGGGTTGCTGCAGGCCGGGCTGGCACGGCGGGAGTTCGTGCCCTTCTATCAACCCGTGGTCGACAGCCGCAGCCAGCAGGTGGTGGGATTCGAGGCGCTGCTGCGCTGGCAGCGGGGCGGCGAGCTGATCCCGCCCGGCGCCTTCATCGACTATGCAGAGGAGCAACAGCTGATCCTGCCGATGACCAGCCAGCTGCTGGAAAAGGTGATCGCCGATCTGCCCAGGCTCGCCCCCGGCCAGTGGGTCAGCGTCAACATAGTGGCCGCCCACCTCGAGCACCCGCATTTGCGCAACCTGCTGTTGCAGCACGGCTGGCCCTCGCCCGCCCAGCTCACCTTCGAGCTGACCGAGCGCAAGCCCATCACCGACATCAAGACGGCCGTCATCGAGATCACCGCATTGCAGCAGCAGGGCTACCACTTCAAGCTGGATGATTTCGGCACCGGTTACGGCGGCTTCGCCTACCTGCAGCGGCTCGGCATCCGCCAGATCAAGATCGACAAGATGTTCGTCGACACCATAGGTACCGACGACCTCAAGCGCAGCGTACTGGATGCCACCATCGCCTTCGGCCGCGAGTCGGGCATGGAGATGATCGCCGAAGGGGTGGAGCGCCAGGAGCAGGTCGACTATCTGCAGCAGCACGGCGTGCACCTGATCCAGGGCTATGTCTATGCCCCGCCCATGGCGCTGACCAAGCTGAAGATCTGGCTGCTGGCCTGGTATCAGAACCACACGGGTGAGCGCTGATCCACGCTGCCGAGGCCGGCCGCTCATATCTTGCAACAAAATGAGCAACAAAATGATTTTCCCTTGAGCGGACAACTCCCCTTATCATGAACAGGCGCGCCACCTCGTGTGGCGCCGCCACCCTGTTCCTTACCCGTCGGCTCACGCCGCCCTGATGATGAGAACCATTGCCTATGAAGTCATTTATCCGGCAAGAGATTGCCCTGCCCGTTGGCCTGCTCACCCTGCTCTTTTTCAAGACGCTCGGCAGCGACCTGCTGACAGAGGCCACTCCGCTCGGGATTTATCTTCCTGTCTCGGCGGTGCTGCTTGCCATCGTCACCTGGGCCATCTTCTCGGTGGTGCGCCACTCGGATGCCCTTGCCATCAAGCTTGGCGAGCCTTTTGGCACCCTGATCCTCACCCTGTCGGTCATCTCGCTGGAAGTGGTGATGATCTCCTCGGTCATGCTGACCGGCGAACCCAATCCGGTGATGGCCCGCGACACCATGTTTGCCGTGGTGATGCTGGTGACCAACGGCCTGGTGGGCTTCACCCTGCTGTTCGGCGGCTGGCGCTACCACACCCAGAGCTTCAATCTGGACGGGGTCAAATCCTATCTGGTAGCCATCATTCCGCTGGCGCTGCTCTGCCTGGTGCTGCCCAACTTCACCGAAGGGGGCAACATCGGCAGCATGTCGAGCGCCATGTCCTGGATGCTGATCATCATCTCGGTGCTGCTCTACGGCGTCTTCCTGCTGATCCAGACCCGCAGCCACAGCCACTTCTTCATCGACAGCGATCACGAGGATTACGAGGAACACCACGGCCCGCTGCAGAGCAACGTCTACCACACCCTGTTGCTGCTCGCCTATCTGGTGGTGGTGATCCTGCTGGCCAAGACCCTCGCCATTCCCATAAACCACGGGGTCAAGGTGCTGGCGGCGCCGCCAGCGCTGGGCGGCTTCATCGTCGCCTGTATCGTGCTGGCCCCCGAGGCGGTCGGCGCCATCAAGGCGGCCTTCAACAACCAGCTGCAGCGGGCCATGAACCTCTACTTCGGCTCTGTGCTGGCCACCATCGCCCTCACCGTGCCTGCGGTGCTGTTCATCGGCGCCATGCTGGGGCAGGAGGTGCGCCTGGGCCTCTCCGCTGCCGACATGGTGCTGCTGTTCACCACCCTCATGGTGTGCAAGGTGACCTTCAGCAGCGGCCGCACCAATGTGCTGCACGGGGCCACTCACCTGGTGCTGTTCGTGGTGTACCTGTTCCTGATGTTCGAGCACGAATAACCGCGCACCAACCGCAGCAACGCAAAGACCGCCCGATTGGGCGGTCTTTTGTTATGGGCAAAGTCGCTGCTTACAGGCTCGGCAACACGCCGGCCGGGAGCAGGTCATTGTAACTGGCGCGGCCCAGCAGGGCGGCGGCCGCCTCGATGTCCGGCGCAAAGTACCTGTCCTTGTCGTAGAAGCTGACCTCTTCCCGCAGTCGGCCCTTGGCCAGCTCGATGAGCTCGGTGCTGCGCAGGGGAGCACGAAAATCCAGTCCTTGCGCTGCCGCCAGCAGTTCCACCGCCAGAATGCCGCGGGTGTTCTCGGCCATGTCCGCCAGTCGACGGCCGGCGAAGGTGGCCATGGAGACGTGATCCTCCTGATTGGCGGAGGTGGGCAGGCTGTCTACCGAGGCCGGATGGGCCAGCGTCTTGTTCTCGGAGGCGAGCGCCGCCGAGGTGACCTGGGCGATCATGAAGCCGGAGTTGACGCCGCCGTTGTTGACCAGGAAGGCCGGCAGACCGGACATCCGCGAGTCGATCAGCAGCGCCATGCGCCGCTCGGACAGCGACCCGATCTCGGCGATGGCCAGCGCCAGGTTGTCGGCGGCGAAGGCCACGGGTTCTGCGTGGAAGTTGCCGCCGGAGAGGATGTCTTCGTCCTCGGCAAATACCAGCGGGTTGTCGGAGACCGCGTTGGCCTCGCACACCAGCACCTCGGCGGCCTGGCGGATCTGGGTCAGGCAGGCGCCCATCACCTGCGGCTGGCAGCGCAGGGAGTAGGGATCCTGCACCTTCTCGCAGTTGTGATGGGACATGCCGATCTCGCTGCCATCCACCAGCAGGTGGCGGTAGCAGGCGGCCGCATCGATCTGGCCACGCTGACCGCGCACCGCGTGGATGCGGGCATCGAACGGGCGGCGGCTGCCAAGGGCGGCTTCCACGCTCATGGCGCCGATGGTGATGGCGCCGGCGTAGAGATCCTCGGCGTGGAACAAGCCTTCCAGTGCGAAGGCGGTACTCGCCTGGGTGCCGTTGAGCAGGGCCAGCCCCTCTTTCGGGGCCAGCGCGATGGGCTCGAGCCCGGCAATCTTCAGGGCCGTGGCGGCGTCGATCAGCTCGCCAGCGTGGCGGGCCTTGCCCTCCCCGATCAGCAGACAGCTCATGTGGGCCAGCGGCGCCAGATCGCCGGAGGCGCCGACGGAGCCCTTCTTCGGCACCACCGGGTAGACTTCGGCGTTGATCAGCCGCATCAGGGCCTCCAGCACCACCAGCCGGATGCCGGAGAAGCCGCGCGCCAGCGAGTTGAGCTTGAGCACCATCATCAGCCGCACGGTGGCGTCATCCATGTACTCGCCAATCCCTGCCGCGTGGGAGAGCACGATGGAGCGCTGCAGCTCGTCCAGCTGCTCCACCGGAATGCGGGTGTTGGCCAGCAGACCAAAGCCGGTGTTGATGCCATACACCACCCGATTTTGCTCGATCACCTTGGTGACTACGGCGGCGGAGGCGTGGATCCCCGCCAGCGCGGCGGGATCCAGTGCAATGTGTACCGGCTCGCGGCTGACGCGGCGCAGGGTGGCAAGATCCAGCTCGCCCGGGGTAATAGTCAATTCAAACATGGTGTTACACCTTTCCTTTGACACCGTTGGCGCCGTCAATCATCGGCAGATCCAGTTTCGCCTCGTGGGCGCAGTTGATGGCAATCTCGTAGCCCGCATCCGCATGACGCATCACCCCGGTGGCCGGGTCGTTGCGCAGCACCCGACCGACCCGCTTGGCGGCGTCATCGGAGCCATCACAGACGATCACCACGCCGGAGTGCTGGGAGAAGCCCATGCCGACCCCGCCACCGTGGTGCAGGGAGACCCAGGTCGCGCCGCCGGCCGTGTTGAGCAGGGCGTTGAGCAGCGGCCAGTCGGAGACGGCATCGGAGCCATCCATCATCGACTCGGTCTCGCGGTTCGGGCTCGCCACCGAACCGGAGTCCAGGTGATCGCGGCCGATGACGATGGGCGCTTTCAGCTCGCCATTCTTGACCATCTCGTTGAAGGCCAGGCCGAGGCGTACCCGATCCTTGACCCCGACCCAGCAGATCCGCGCCGGCAGGCCCTGGAAGGCGATGCGCTCGCGAGCCATGTCGAGCCAGTTGTGCAGGTGAGGATCATCGGGGATCAGCTCCTTCACCTTCTGGTCGGTCTTGTAGATATCTTCCGGATCGCCGGAGAGCGCCACCCAGCGGAACGGGCCAATCCCCTCGCAGAACAGCGGGCGAATATAGGCCGGGACGAAGCCGGGGAAGTCGAAGGCGTTTTTCACCCCCTCCTCCAGCGCCATCTGGCGGATGTTGTTGCCGTAATCCAGGGTGGCGGCACCGCGGCTTTGCAGGGTCAGCATGGCTTCGACCTGACGGGCCATGGAGTGGCGGGCGGCGACGTTCACCTCCTGGGGCGCGGATTTTTGCAGCGCGCGCCACTGGGCCACGCTCCAGCCCTGCGGCAGGTAGCCGTGCACCGGGTCGTGGGCCGAGGTCTGGTCGGTCACCACGTCCGGGGTGATGCCACGGGCCACCAGCTCGGCGAACACGTCGGCGGCGTTGCCGAGCAGACCGACCGAGACGGCGCTGCCGCTCTGTTTGGCCTCTTCGATCATGGCCAGCGCCTCATCCAGACTGTGGGCCTTCTTGTCGACATAACGGGTACGCAGACGAAAATCGATGCGGGTCTCGTCGCACTCCACCGCGATCATCGAGAAGCCGGCCATGGTGGCCGCCAGCGGCTGGGCGCCGCCCATGCCACCCAGGCCCCCGGTCAGGATCCAGCGCCCCTTGGGTTCGCCGTTGAAGTGCTGGTTGGCCACCGCGAAGAAAGTCTCGTAGGTGCCCTGCACGATCCCCTGAGTACCTATGTAGATCCAGGAGCCGGCGGTCATCTGGCCGTACATCATCAGGCCCTTCTTATCGAGCTCGTTGAAGTGCTCCCAGTTGGCCCAGTGCGGCACCAGGTTGGAGTTGGCGATCAGCACTCGCGGTGCGTCCTTGTGGGTCTGGAACACCCCGACCGGCTTGCCGGACTGCACCAGCAGAGTCTGATCCTCCTCCAGCCGGGTCAGCACCTCGACGATCTTGTCGAAGCAGGCCCAGTTGCGGGCGGCGCGGCCGATGCCGCCATACACCACCAGCGACTGGGGATGCTCGGCCACCTCGGGATCCAGGTTGTTCATCAGCATCCGCAGCGGCGCTTCGGTGAGCCAGCTCTTGGCGGTCAGCGTGGTGCCGCGCGGGGCGCGGATCACGCGATTGGGATCGTGACGGGGATCCTGGTGTTGCTCAGACATATACACTCCTTGTTTATCGATGCAGCAGGGTGGCGGCCGGCCAGTGGCAGGCCGCTACTTGGTTAACTGGTGGACCAGCCGGGCGGCCACGCGGGCACTACGGTTGTCCTGATCCAGACTCGGGTTGTATTCGGCCAGATCGGCGAGCCTGAGCTTGCCGCTGGCCCGGATATGGGCAATCAGGGGTTCGATGACCGCCAGCTCCACACCGCGGGCGGCGGGGGCGCTCACTCCCGGCATCACGGCCGCCGGCAGCACGTCGAGATCGATGGTCAGATAGAGGTGATCACAGCGGGCGATAAAGGCATCCAGCCCGCTGAGCAAGACCGGCAGCTCGGCCGGCGTCATCGCCTCGTCCAGCTCGTGCCACACCCCCAGCGCCTCGGCGCGCGCGAACAGCGCCTGGGTATTGGCGGTCTCGGCCACCCCGAGGCAGGCGTAGGTAAACGGCGTGCCCTGGGCGGCGCACTGCTCGGCAATCTGGAAGAAGGGAGTGCCGGAGCTCGCCTGCTCCAGCTTCATGCGCAGGTCAAAGTGGGCGTCGAAGTTGATGATGCCGACCCGGCCACGGCCAGCGTTCTGTTGCAGAAGGTGACGGTTGAGGCCGCTCCAGCTGCCGAAGGCCACCTCGTGGCCACCGCCCAATACCAGTGGGAAGTGCCCCTCGTCCAGCAAGCGGGCTACCCGTTCGGCCAGGCGGCTGTGGGCGGCGTCGAGATCGCCATCCTCACAGTTCACGTCACCGCTGTCATAGACGGGCCGACCCAGATGCCAGGCGCTGTTGGCCAGCAGCTTGCGCACCGCCAGCGGGGCACCGGCGGCCCCGACCCGCCCCTTGTTGCGGCGCACCCCCTCGTCACAGGCAAAGCCCACCAGGGCTACGCCCGGGGCGGCGCGGCCGGCTTGTAGCCAGGGTTGTACCTTGTCGTGCCAGCGCAGGGCCAGCTCGCCATCTTCCGGATCCTGACGCCCCTGCCAGACCGACATGTCGACCGGGTTGAACTTATCCATAGAGCGTCTCCTCGCCGTTGACCACCCGGCTCACCAGCTGATCGACGCCGATGAGGTAACTGAGCTCGGCCGGATGGCCGCAGTTCCAGACCAGAAAGTCCGCCAGCATGCCGACCCTGAGCTGCCCCAGCTGCTCCTGCTCGCCAAGCGCGCGGGCGGCGTGGCGGGTCACCCCGGCCATGGCCTCCACCGGGGTCAGGCCGAACAGGGTGCAAGCCATGTTCATGGCCATCCGCAGCGACACAATCGGGGCCGTACCCGGGTTGATGTCGGAGGAGACCGCCATCGGCACCCCCGCCTTGCGCAGCGCGGCGACCGGCGGCAGCTTGGTCTCCTTGAGGAAGTAGAAGGCGGTGGGCAGCAGGGTGGCCACCACGCCGCGATGGGCCAGCGCCTGGATCCCTTCCGGATCCAGGTACTCCAGATGATCCACCGAGAGGGCGCCGAAGTTGGCGGCCAGCGTGCTGCCGCCCAGGTTGGAGAGCTGATCCATGTGTCCTTTCACCGCCAGACCGTATTGATCCGCCGCCAGATAGACCTGCTCGGTCTGGGCCAGCGAGAAGCCGATGTGTTCACAGAAGACGTCCACCGCATCGGCCAGGCCCGCCTCGGCGGCGGCCGGGATGATCTCTTGGCAGATGGTCTCGACCCAGGAGTCGGGATCGTCGCGATACTCCGGCGGCACCGCATGGGCCGCCAGCAGGGTGGTCTTGACCCGGATCGGCAGCGCCTCCCCCAGTCGGCGGGCCACCCGCAGCATCTTGAGCTCGTCTTCCAGAGTGAGGCCGTAGCCGGACTTGATCTCCACCGTGGTGACCCCTTCCCGGATCAGGGATTTCACCCTCGGCAGCGCCAGCTCGAACAGCTGCTCATCGCTGGCGGCACGGGTGGCGCGCACCGTGCTGATGATGCCACCGCCCTTGCGGGCGATCTCCGCATAGGGCACCCCTTTCTGGCGCAGTTCGAACTCTTCGGCACGGCTGCCGGCGAAGATGAGGTGGGTGTGGCAATCGATGAGGCCGGGGGTGACCAGCTTGCCCTTCATCTCCTGCCAATGGGCGGGATAGGGGCCCTTGAGATCCTGCATCGGCACCAGGGCGTGGATCCGCCCCTCGTGAACGCCGAGGGCATGGGGCTCCAGCAGACCGTAGTCGGCCAGATCGGAGCGCAGGGTGGCGGGTGTCACGTTGAGCCAGACCCGCTCGCAGTTCAACAGTTCCTTGTTCATACCGACCTCTAAATGTATATACATTAACTTATATCCGATCTCTGACGGGAAAGAAAGGATCAAGTTCACATCTTGATAACAGCGTGTTCATTAGAGCTTAAACACAAAAAAGCCCGCCAGAGGCGGGCTTTGTCAAAAAGAATATGTATATACAATTAACTAAGGCTGGTCTTGGAGCTCAACTTGTAGCGGGAGCCAGGCGACAGCAAACGGGCATAGGAGACCAGATAACCATCGGACCAGGTACGCCGGTGCAGCAGCAGGCAGGGGGTGTCGACCCGCACCTGCAACAAGCCGGCCTCGCCGGCACTCGGCAGCACCGCCTCCACCACGTGCTCCATCTCGGAGAGGGGGCAGACCTCCATCAGATAACGGTTGGGGGTCTGGCTGGCAAAATCCTGCTCGCCATACGCCGGCAGCCGCTCGGCATCGACAAAGCGCTCTTCCAGTTGCAGCGGCTCACCATCGGCCTGATGGACGATGAGACTGTGGAAGATGGGGGCGCCGACCCGCAGGCCCAGCTGCACCGCCACCTTCTCGTCGGCGGCCTGACGCTGCAGCCGGATCACCCGGCCGCTGTACTCGCTGCCCCGCTCGGCGATCTCGTCGGCGATATTGCGAATGGCCAGCAGCGGCGATTCGGTGCGCCTGTCCGCCACGAAGCTGCCGGAGCCGGCGGTGCGCACCAGCCAGCCCTCGGCCACCAGCTCGCGCAGCGCCTTGTTGACCGTCATCCGGCTCACGGCGAACTGCTCGCACAGGGCTGCCTCGGTCGGGATCCGGTCGCCCGCCTGATAGTGGCGTTCGCGGATCCCGTCCAGGATGTGCTGCTTGATCTGCAGATAGAGGGCCGGTGCCAACGGGATGCTCCTCAGCGACGGCGGTGGGGCGGACGCATGTCCGGCCAGGCGCGATAGACGTCCGGGATCTGCTCGGGCCCGCTGATGCAGAGATCGAGATCGTGCAGCAGACCGTCCTTGATGCCGTAGATCCAGCCGTGTACCGCAAGCTCCTGACCCTTGCGCCAGGCGTTCTGGATGATGGTGGTGTGGCAGACGTTGGCCACCTGCTCGGCCACGTTCAGCTCGCACAGGTAGTCGAAGCGCTCGTGCTCATCCTCGATGGCATCCAGCTGCTCGCGATACTTGAAGTAGACATCCTTGATGTTGCGCAGCCAGTTGTCGATGAGCCCCAGCTCCTGGTTCTGCATCGCCGCCTTGACGCCGCCGCAGCCGTAGTGGCCGCAGACGATGATGTGCTTCACCTTGAGTACCTCGACCGCGTATTGCAGCACCGAGAGGCAGTTGAAGTCGGTGTGTACCACCAGGTTGGCGACGTTGCGGTGGACGAACACGTCCCCCGGCAGCAGCCCCATCAGCTGGTTGGCGGGTACCCGGCTGTCGGAGCAGCCGATCCAGAGGTATTCGGGGGCCTGCTGGGCGGAGAGGGTAGCAAAGAATTCGGGATCCTCGGCCTTGATCCGTTCCGCCCACTCGCGGTTGTTGGTAAACAAGTCGTTCAAGAGTTTCACTATCTGCTCTCCCTACTGTGGCAGTGGCGGCAACATACCATACACAAGGGTAACCAAGGCAAGGCCGACCAGATCCCCGTCAAACAAAAACAGGGCCATCAGGCCCTGTTGTTATGAGAGGAAGCATCAGGCTTCCATGGCATCTTTCAGCTTCTTGAGAGCATTTTTCTCAAGTTGACGGACCCGCTCGGCGCACAGGCTTATGCTTCCATCGCATCCTTCAGCTTCTTGAGGGCATTTTTCTCAAGTTGACGCACCCGCTCGGCGGAGACGCCGTAGGTATCGGCCAGCTCCTGCAGGGTGGTCTTGCTGTCATCGTCGAGCCAGCGGGCACGGATGATGTGCTGGCTGCGCTCGTCCAGGGTAGCCAGGGCCGAGCTCAGGCGACGGGTCGCGTGATCGTCCCAGTTGTCGTTCTCGATGGTTGCGGCCAGATCGGAGGATTTGTCCTCCAGATAGTGGACCGGTGCGAAACCGCCCTCTTCTTCGTCATCGCCGACCAGATCGAACGCCTGGTCGTAGTTGCTCATGCGCGCTTCCATCTCGGTAACGTCGGCGGCGGAGACGCCGAGGTCGGCAGCCACGGCCTGCACCTCTTCGTGGTTCAGCCAGCCCAGACGTTTCTTGGATTTGCGCAGATTGAAGAACAGCTTGCGCTGGGCCTTGGTGGTCGCCACCTTGACCATGCGCCAGTTGCGCAGAACGTATTCGTGAATTTCGGCCTTGATCCAGTGCACGGCAAAGGAGACCAGGCGCACACCGACACTCGGGTCGAAGCGCTTGACCGCCTTCATCAGGCCGATGTTGCCTTCCTGCACCAGGTCGGCCTGGGGCAGACCGTAGCCGGCATAACTCTTGGCGACATGAACGACAAAGCGCAGGTGCGACATAACGAGCTGGCGGGCAGCCTCGAGATCGCCACCCTGCTGCAAACGCTCAGCCAGTTCACGCTCTTCCTCTGCGCTCAGCACCGGAATCGAGTTTACTGCCTGGATATAGCCTTCCAGACTACCTTGCGGAATCAGAGCCATAGTGCGCTGCAATGAAGTTCCCATGTTCTACCTCTTACTTTTCAATCGAATCAGTCTAACACCCTGAGAGGGCCTGTCTACTGACCGGACGCCATTCTGCGGCCTGCATCAAACATGCTGAACATGTTTGAACCGGGGTTATCTTAGGCCGGCAGGATGAATCATGAATGAACAGTCAAAAAAAGGGGGTCACAATAAAGGACCCCCGAAAAGTAGCATGCTAAGTCCATTGTTGCGGAGCTCGCAACCTTCACATGCTTGCCAAGTCAGACGAGCAAGGCATAGGGGCCACACCCGTATAAATTCTTCAGCATTTGTAGACTGCTTATAAATCAGAAGGTTCACAGGATCCAGAGAAGATCCCGAAGATCGGCAATGTTCAGATTACTCCCAGAACGGCGGCCGTGCCAGAAACGGCCACTCTTTTACTTGATCCAGGTCGCAAAATCCAGCGCTTTAAAACGCTGATAAATTAATCAGGACGGTTCGATGTCGCGAATGTGACGATGGACCGAAAACCAGGAGGCGATCAGCCCCAGCAAGGCGCCCAGCAGGATCAGGTTGATCCCGTCCACCGCCCCCATCCCCACCAACCGGAAGTTGCTGTTGTAGAGGCCGGCCAGCTCCTTCACCACCCCTTCGCTCCAGATCACCATCACTTCGGTCAACCACCAGGCCAGCATGCCACCGATGACCCCGAACCAGATACCGGTATAAAGGAAAGGACGATGGATGAAGGCATCGGTCGCCCCCACCAGCTTGAGCACTTCGATCTCGGAGCGCTGGTTGAGAATATTCAGCCTGAGCGTGTTGCCGACGATCAGCAACACGGCGGAGAGCAGCAGCACCGCGATGCCGGTGATGGTGTGGCGCAGCAGGTTCATGATCCCCTGCAGCCGGGTCAGCCACTGCAGATCCAGCTTGCCCTGCTCGACCCCGTCTTCGTTGTTGAGCTTGTTGAGCAGCTCGGCCGCCCCTTCCGGGTTCTGCCAACGCGGATCCGGGATCACGCTCAGTACCGGCGGCAGCGGATTGCTGTCGAGGTAGTCGAGCGCATCGCCAAACCCGGAGATCTCGCGAAACTCCTTGAGCGCCTCATCCCGGCTCATGTAGGTGACCGACTCCACCTCCGGGTAGAGCAGGATCCGCTGTTTCATGTCGAGGATGTTCTGCTCGGGCAGATCCTTGCGCAGATAGAGGGAGATCTGAGAGCTGGTCTGCCAACTGCCCTCTACCACCTCGGCGTTTTTCAACAGCACGTGGAAACAGGAGGGCAGCGCCAGGCTGACCCCCAGCACCGCCAGCGTCATCAGCGATGCGAGCGGGTTGCGCCACAGCTCTCCCAGGCTGGAAAAAGCCTGCCGGGCATGGTCGACCCAGTACATCATGAAGCGACGTAGCGGTGGCTGTTTATGACGAACGATAGCCATCAGAGCTCCTCCCCTGCCGAATACATGCGACCCGCCTTGAGGGTCAGGGTGCGATAACGCATACGGGCGATCAGCCCCAGATCGTGAGTGGCAATCAGCACGGAGACGCCGAAGCGGTTGAACTCCTCGAACAGCCGCATGATGTCCATGGAGAGCTGGGGATCCAGGTTGCCGGTCGGCTCATCCGCCAGCAGCAGCGGCGGCTTGTTGACGATGGCGCGGGCGATGCCGACCCGCTGCTGTTCCCCGCCGGAGAGCATGCGCGGCTGGTAGCGTTCCTTGCCGAGCAGCCCGACCTTGTCGAGCGCCGCCGCCACCCGTTTGTTGATGTCTGCATGGCTGTAACCGTCAATCACCAGCGGCAGCGCCACGTTGTCGAACACGGTGCGGTCCATCAGCAGCCGGTGATCCTGGAAGATCATGCCGATCTGGCGGCGCACGTAGGGGATCTCCCCCCGCTTGATATGGCTGACGTCGTCGCCATGAAAGAAAACACGGCCGTCGGTGGGCCGTTCCATCACGCTGATGAGCTTGAGGAGGGTACTCTTGCCTGCACCCGAGTGCCCGGTCAGGAAGGCCATCTCCCCCTTGCGCAGGTGAAAACTGACCTTCTGCAGCGCCTGATGGCCGCCGCTGTAGACCTTGCTGACCTTGTCAAAACGGATCATAACGGTTCCCTGACAGTGACCAACCCCGACCAGGGTCGGGGTTGGGGGCGCACGACTCGCGGCGCCCGAGCTTGCTCATCGCGAAGGAGATCACTCCTCGCGACTGAAAAGCGCCTCGATGAAGTCGTTGGCGACGAACGGACGCAGATCGTCGATCCCCTCGCCCACCCCGATGTAGCGGATCGGGATCTGGAACTTGTCAGCCACCGCAAAGATGACGCCGCCCTTGGCGGTGCCGTCCAGCTTGGTGAGGGTGATGCCAGTCAGGCCCACCGCCTCGCTGAACAGCTTGGCCTGGCTCAGGGCGTTCTGGCCGGTGCCGGCGTCCAGAGTCAGCATGATCTCGTGGGGCGCCGCATCGTCCAGCTTCTTCATCACCCGCACCACCTTCTTGAGCTCTTCCATCAGGTTACTCTTGTTCTGCAGGCGGCCGGCGGTGTCGGCGATCAATACGTCGGCGCCGCGGGAGCGGGCAGCCTCGATGGCGTCATAGATGACGGAGGCGGAATCGGCGCCGGTGTGCTGGGCGATCACCGGAATGTTGTTGCGCTGGCCCCACACCTGCAGCTGCTCGACGGCGGCGGCACGGAAGGTATCGCCGGCGGCCAGCATCACGCTCTTACCCTCGGCCTGGAACTGCTTGGCCAGCTTGCCGATGGTGGTGGTCTTGCCGACGCCGTTCACGCCCACCATCAGGATCACGTAAGGCTTCTTGCTGGTGTCGATCACCAGCGGCTGCTCGACCTTGGCCAGCATCTCGCCCATGTCCTGCTTGAGCAGGCCGTAGAGCGCCTCGGCATCCTTGAGCTGCTTGCGATCCGCGTGCTGCACCAGCCCTTCGATGATGCGGCTGGTGGTATCGACACCGAGATCGGCGGTCAGCAGCTGGGTCTCCAGCTCCTCGAACAGCTCGTCGTCGATCTTCTTGCCACGGAACAGGCCGAAGAAGCCGGAGCCGATATTCTCCCGGGTGCGCACCAGACTGCGCTTGAGGCGGGCGAAGAAGCCCTCCCGCTGCGGCTTCTCCTGGGTGTCGTCATCCACCTTGGCGGCCAGCGGCAGGGCGGCTAGGGCTGCGGCCTCAGCCTCCATCTCAGCGACCAGGCGCAGATCTTCCGCTCGCTGGGCCTCTTTGGCGAGACGGGCTTCCTCGGCAGCCTGCGCTTCGGCGGCAATACGGGCCTCTTCTACGGCGCGGGCTTCGGCAGCAATACGGGCTTCTTCTGCAGCGCGGGTTTCGGCAGCAATACGCGCTTCTTCCGTAGCGCGGACTTCGGCGGCAAGACGAGCCTCTTCTGCTGCACGGGCCTCGGCGGCAATACGGGCCTCTTCTGCGGCGCGGGCTTCGGCAGCAATACGAGCCTCTTCCGTAGCGCGGGCTTCGGCAGCGATACGGGCCTCTTGCGCGGCACGGGCTTCGGCAGCAATACGCGCCTCTTCCGCAGCACGGGCTTCGGCGGCAATGCGGGCCTCTTCTGCAGCGCGGGCTTCGGCAGCTATACGAACTTCTTGCGCCGCCTTGAGCTCTGCAGCAACACGGGCAGCCTCTTGCGCCTGCGCTTCGGCAGCGGCACGCTCCTCTTCGGCCAGCAGGGCTTCATTGACGATCACCGGCTCCAGATCGGAGGCACACTCCTCCACTACCAGCGGACCATGGTCGTCCAGCTCGGCAGGTGGGCAGCAATCATCATGCAAAACGGAATTCTGTGCGCTGGCGGGCACTTCAGCCGCCACGGCTGGCGTAGGATCGGAAACGGGAGCGGGGGCAGCAGCGACCTCGGGCTCAGCGGTAATCGGGGTGGCTTGCGGTGTCTGTGGTTGGACAGCCTCAGCCTCTTCTTTCTTGCGGCCGAAACCCAGCCAGGAAAACAAACCTTTTGCCATCTAAAAATACTCACATCAAAGGCTGACTGCTAAGATAGCCGTCCCTCGGCGGGTCGGCATAAAAATGAACCGCCTTATACTACCACTTTATTTTCTGACGACGAAACGCGATGCCCAGAGTGAAATCCAGCCGTAACGGCCCGAGCAAGAGCCCAGCCCCGCAGGGGAAATCGGGCTTTGTAAGAATCATCAGCGGCCAGTGGCGAGGCCGCAAACTGCCGGTCAGGGATGTGGAGGGACTCAGACCCACCACGGATCGCGTCAAAGAGACCATCTTCAACTGGCTGGCTCCGCATGTTCGTGGCACCCGCTGTCTGGATCTGTTCGCCGGCAGCGGCGGCCTGGGGCTGGAGGCGCTGTCGCGCTATGCCGAGCAGGTCACCCTGATCGAGATGGACAAGGGCGCCGCCGACCAGATCAAGAAGAACCTGACCACCCTTGGCAGCAGCCAGGGCCAGGTGATCCAGTCCGATGCCGTCAGCTGGCTGCAGGGGCCGGCCACGCCGTTCGATCTGGTGTTTCTCGATCCCCCCTTTCGCCGCGAACTGCTGCCTCAGGTGTGCGAGCTGCTGGAGCAACGCGGCTGGCTGGCACCGGATGCCCTCATCTATCTGGAGCGGGAGAAGGAGATGGCCGATCTGCCGCTGCCGGCCAGCTGGCAACTACTCAAGGACAAACAGGCAGGCCAGGTCTGCTATCAGCTCTATCTGCGAGACACCAAGCATGACGCTGCAGTTTAAAAGAGGGAGGTGGGCGCGGTGCCCCTCCCCGTCAATTTGGGCAACGGCTCAAGGACAAGCAGGTCGATCAAATCCAAGTCTGCTATCAACTCTATCTGCGGGAGGTAAACGATGAAGCGGGTGTTTAATCTGTTGGCGATGGGCCTCATCCTGTTCTTCTGGTTCGGCGTGCTGGTCAGCCTGATCGCCCCGCTGCCGGGCAAGCTCAACGGCTTTCTGCCGGTGTGCGGCGTGATCGTGGCCCTGATGCACTGGGTGCAGGCCAGCATGGTCAAGGCGGCCTGCAAGCCCTACTTCGCGGTGAGCCGGCTCGAGTTCACCCAGGTGTTGGTGTTCGGGGTGTTCGGCATGGTGGAGATCCGCGCCAGGCTGCAGGCCATCGTCGATGCCAAACAGCGCGGCACAGACAACAAAGCCGGGTGATCCCGGCTCTGTCATGGTGGTTCTGGAAGGAGTGCTGGTCACTCCTTCTCTTTTTTCCCCACGCTGATGCCGAGCTTGATGGAGAGCACCGCCAGCAGCAGCAACATCATGATCAGCGAGAAGAAGTTGCTGCCAAGCTCGGGGTACTGCACCTTGACCAGCGCCGAGTGGCCGAACACGCCGATGAAGAAGCAGAGCAGCATGCAAACGGGTGTGTTGCCCTCCAGCGAGACATGACGATAGTGCTGGTAGAGCTGATAGGCAGCCAGCACCAGGGCGATCATCGGGAAGAAGGAGAAGGGCACCACCGACTCCGACAAGACCGTCAGGGAGGCATCACCACAGATGCCGATGAGCAGGGCCAGCAGCAGGGGTTTCTTCGGGATCGGGTTCTGATCATGCATGGAGCTGTCCATCCTTTGACTTAAGAGAGAGGTTCACGGCGCTTCTGGTTCTGGACCTCGGCGCCCATGGCGATCATGCGCAGCTGACGGATGGTGCGATCGGACAGGGCCCGGCACTCCTCGCTGGTCATGTCGAGGGCATCGGCACCGGCGCTGAAGACGATGGTCACCATGGCTTCGGCCTGGATGTAGGCCTCTTCCCGCGGTGCCCCCGTGGTGGCCTCGAGGTAATCGGTCAGCTCGGCGATGAAGTGCTGGATCTCCCGCGCCACCGCCTGCCGAAATGCCGCCGAGGTGCCGGAGCGCTCGCGCAGCAGCAGCCGGAAGATGTTCGGGTTGTTCTCGACGAACTCCATGAAGGTCTGCACCGAGGTGCTGATGACGCTGCCGCCCCCGGCGATGCGCTGGCGCGCCTGGCGCATCAGCTGGCGCAGGGTCAGGCCGCCTTCATCCACCAGGGTCAGCCCCAGCTCCTCCATGTCGCGAAAATGACGATAGAAGGAGGTGGGCGCTATGCCGGCCTCCCGCGCCACTTCCCGCAGGCTGAGGTTGGAAAAACTGCGGTTGGCGCACAGTTGGCTGAACGCCGCCTCGATCAGAGTACGCCGGGTTTTTTCTTTTTGTTGCGCGCGAATACCCACGAAAACAGTCACCTTCAGGTTATCGAGGCCAAATGATAACCCGAAGGCTGCGCCAGGATCAGGTTTGTCTCCTACTTTTTTACCATTGACCCGAATTCTGGCTGCATGGAGAATGGCGCACAGCTGTTCGCTGAAAGGAACCGAGTGAGATGGAACGCCCCCCGATCATCATGACCAACACCCTGCTGTTTGCCCTCTCCGGGCTGACCGCACTGATCGCCGTGCCCTGGTACGGCATGACCCATGGCTATGACCTCTGGCAGTGGGGCAGCTTCCTGCTGCTGTTCTGCTATTGCGGCATCTCCATCACCGCCGGCTACCACCGGCTCTGGTCCCACAAGGCCTACAAGGCACACCCGATCCTGCAGTGGATCTTCACCATCGGCGGTGCCCTCGCCCTGCAAAACTCGGCCCTGCACTGGTCTTCCGACCATCGCCGCCACCATCGCCACGTGGATGACAACCAGCAGGATCCCTACAGTGCGGGACGCGGTTTCTGGTACTCCCACATCGGCTGGATGCTGCGTGAATATCAGGGCGACACCTATCACGACTACAGCAACGTGCGAGATCTGCAGAACAACACCATCGTCGTTTTCCAGCACAAGCACTATCTGGCGCTGACCCTGGCCACCAACATCGGCATCCCGCTGCTGCTGGGGCTCGTCCACGGCGATCTGCTCGGTATGTTGCTGCTGGCCGGGGTGCTGCGCATGGTGATGACTCATCACACCACCTTCTTCATCAACTCGCTGGCCCACATCTGGGGCAGCCAGCCCTTCACCGACCGCAACAGCGCACGGGACAACGGCATCCTGGCCTTCTTCACCTTCGGCGAGGGTTACCACAACTTTCATCACCTGTTCGAGAACGACTATCGCAACGGCATCCACTGGTGGCAGTTCGATCCCACCAAGTGGCTGATCCGCAGCGCCTCCTGGTGCGGGCTGACTCGGGATCTGCGCGCCTGTCCGGAAGAGCGGATCGAACAGGCCAGGCTGGAGATGCAGCTGAAACGGGCCCAGGCCAAGCTGCGCAAGCAGGATGACAGGGAGCTGTGGCAGGCCCTGCTGCAGGAGGAGTACGACAAGCTGAACCAGCAGTTGCAGCACTACTACGCCAGCCGCAAACGCCTGCTGGAGCAGCGCAAGCGCAAGGCACTGGCCCGCTACGACCAACTGAAGCTGCAGCTGGAGTATCGCAACCTGCACGATGCCTTCATCGCCGCCAAACGCAACTGGAGCCGACTGCTGGCAGGCATCGCCTGACCCTGGAACGTCGGGCTTAACAAAGAAAAAGACCGCCAATCGGCGGTCTTTTTCTGGGTGCTACTCAGCCAGCGAGCCATAAAAAAGGCTATGTCCCAATTACGTGTTGCATGGGGCGCCCCAGCGCCTCATGCAAGCAGCGTGAGATATTCACTTCCCGCCCATAGCGCTCCAACATCCTGCGCCAACCCAGATAATTCCTCAGATAGTGGGTCGCTACCCCATGGAACCGCTCCATCCACTCCTTCAATCGCCTGTGGTACCCGTTCACATGTTGGATGTGATATGCACCCACCACCCGCTCTCCCGCTCGATTGCGCACCACTTGGTGTGTTATCCCTTGCCCCTTGCTGAAACTCGCATACACCCCGGCACCATCGCTGCACAGGACGGCATCCGGGGCGATAAGCGGCTGAAGCACTGCCTTCACCGCCCTGGCATTCAACTGTTCCAACTGGAAGTCAGCCAGGTGGCCTGCCCGGTCTTGCACCACCATCACCGGGATGTAATCCGGTCCTGTGCCTCGGGTACGGCCTTTACCTCCACGATGGCGGGCCGGGCGGGGCAATCCGCGCTGTCCTTTGAACGACTCCAGGAAGAAGGTCTCATCGACCTCGACAATACCCTCTTCCCGTACCGCCTGGTGGCTGGCCATGGCCTTCAGGAAGCGGTGACGCCACAAAAAGGCGGTGTTTTTACCGACCCCACAGCGGAGCGCCGCCTGCCGGACGGTCAGACCGTCGATGAGGGCCTGAGCATAGTCTTCCCAGCATTGTGGCTTGCGAAGTCGGGCGAGAGGCGTGTTGGTGAGCACGGAACTGGTGCGCAGACACTGCTTGCAGCGATAACGACGCAGCCCGCGAGACCAGCCCCAGGGAGCCAGCTGTGTGGCCTCGGCCTGGCAGTGAGGGCAGCATTGGCATGCGGGAAGTTGAGTGGCCAACGAGGTGATGGGGTGAGGGGTGGTGAGTTCCTGTTGCGCGAGACGACGCTGACGCAAAGTGAGCAATGGGAAGAGGGACAGTAGATGTTGAAAGGCTTGGGTATCCATGATGGCGGCCCTCAAGGTGATGACCTACTTCAAGGTTAGCCTTTCAACACATAACTGGGACAGAGCCATAAAAAATGGGGTGACACTCGCATGTCACCCCCTCGCAAATAGCATGTTCCATATTGGAATCCGGTCCTGTCGGGTGCTGCTCCTGTTTCCTGAGTTTCCGCTACCCATCTGAAGCAGGTGCCTGCTGGAGCAATCCAGTCGGCCAGTTCCCTTCACGACCCTCTTCCGCACGGCGGCAAGCCACCGTGTTGTCCTTGCTGTTGAAATATTACGCAGATAAATAAAATAAAAAACCGTTTTATGCGCCCATGTATGCAAGCCGCAACCCTTCATGGAACTTCAGTCAGAAAACAATTCGATTAAAAACAATACGATAGACCAGTTCATCGCCATAGGATGGCAAACGTTATCCTCGAAGGCGCACAAGGCTTTGCGAGATCTCGCACACGCTCGGCCCGCTCACAACCAGCGCTGCAGCGGCAACCAGTCACTGACCCTCGCCAGCAGGCGGCGCAGGGTGGAGGGCGGGGCCGCCACCGAGTGGGAAGAGCATTGCTGCCAGGTCGTCAGCCACTGCTGCAACTCGGCACACAATGCGGGACAGGCCAGATGCAGCACCAGCTCGGTGTTGAGCAGCAGAGAGCGCGGATCCAGATTGAAGCTGCCGAGCAGCGCCTCCTCCTCCCCCACCAGGATCAGCTTGGCGTGCAGACTGAGCGACTCCCCCTCCAGCTCCGACAGTGCGATGCCCTGCCGTATCAACCAGGGACGGTGACGGCGGTAGGCGCCGTATACCAACGGCACATCCGTGCTGGCCAGGGAGTTGGTCAGGATGTCAATGTTCACCCCCGCCTGTCGCTGCTGTCTGAGCCGGCGGCGCAGCCCCCGGGTCAGGATGAGATAAGGGGTGACCAGACTCAGCGTGCCTTGATTGTCGGCCAGCTTGCGCCAAAGCAGGCGTGCGGTGGTGGGTCGAGATACCAGCCCCTTGCCCGGTCGATCAAACCACACTTCTGCCTGTCCGGCATGCCAGCGCAGGGGGACGGGTTCGGGGTCGAACAGGCTGGCAGGCAGGTCATAGACGGCCGCCACCTGCGGCTCGTTCATCGTCAGCAGAAAGTCGTTCACCACCTGCACCTCGGCCCGTTGCAACGGGCGCCGCAACAGACGGCGGATCGGGTGGCTCCAGCGGCTGCGCCAGAATTGATCGAAACCCTGCTCGGCCTGCTGGCAGAGCGGGCCGCGACAGGCGAGATCCAGATCGACGAACTGGGGCGCCCCACCGAGCCCGAAGTAACGGTCCCCGATGTTGCGACCGCCGATCACCGCCTGACTGCCGTCCACCAGCAACAGCTTGTTGTGCATGCGGTGATTGATGCGGCGAAAGCTGAGCAGCCCTTCCAGCAGCAGGGTCAGCGGCCGCCAGCCGCGCAGCCAGAAGGGATTGAACAGGCGCACCTCGATGCCCGGCTGATGGGCCACCATCTCCAGGAAACGGTTGTCGCCGGCATAGAGGTCATCGATGAGCAGCTGTACCCGCACTCCGCGCCGGGCGGCATGCAGCAGCTCCGCCAGCAACAGCTTGCCGCTGCTGTCCTCCTCCCAGCTGTAGTACTGGGCCTGGATCCGGCTTCTGGCGCCGCGGATCAGCTGGCAGCGCAGTTTGAGTGCCAGCTCGGGCTGGTCTATCAGGGCGAATTCAGCAGGGATCATGGCGTCATCCGCCTGTCATGAGAAAATGGCATAACGCTGGCTAAGGGCCTCGTAGCAACAGGATGAAGGAATTTACCATGGAACTCACGGATCGCCCCGCCATCAGTCACAGACCGCAGGCCAGTGAGCCGGATCCCTCGCCAAGCGGCCAGCTGGCCCCCTGGTATCTGCAGCATAAGGATCAGGCCTGGCAGCCCTTCGCCCCGCCCGCCCAACCGCACTAGCAGGACGTCAGGGCTGGGCCACCGCCTCGATGGCGGCCGCCTTGCCCTCCAGCTGGGGCAGGCTGAAGCGGTAGGCCACATAGTACTTGTAGATGGTGCTGACATAGTTGATGGGCCCCTGACCCACCTCGTTGGCCACCAGCTGCTCCACGTTGCCGAACCAGACATTGGGATCCAGCCCGGCGGCCTCGGCCTTTGCCCTGAGCGCCTGCACCCGGTTCGGGCCGGCATTGTAGGCCGCCAGCGCAAACAGATGGCGGTTGAGCACATCCAGCTTGGGATCATTGAAATAGGTGTCGAGGATCAGCCGCATATAGCGGCAAGCCGCCTCCACGTTGCCCTCCAGGCTGGCAAGCCGGGCGCCGCGAATGCCCACCTCGCCGCCGGTGCTCGGCAACAGCTGCATGATCCCCACCGCCCCCCGTTCGGAACGGATGTTGGCATTGAGCCCCGACTCCTTGTAAGCCAGCGCCGCCAGCATCAGCCAGTCCAGCCGGTACTTGTCGGCCTGCTGCTCCAGCACCTTGCGGATGGTCGACAGCCTGCCCAGCGGATCCGGCGCCAGTATATTGCTCATCTGGTCGTTGCGCGCCAGCAGACGGCGCAGAGCCATGTCGCTGTAAAGGGTACGCTTGCCAGCATCGGCCAGATAGTCGTTGACCGCCTTGAGCAGTTCGGGACTGTTGTTGCGCAGGGCCCAGGCGCTGCGGCCGTTGTCCCGCAGCGGGATAAGCTTGTGGGCTCGCAGCCCGCTGATCATGCCGAGCCAGATCCGCCCCTTGAAGCTGTCGGTCACGGTGAGCGGTATGATGCCGGCCGCCACCATCTCCAGCAGATCCCCGTCCTGCAGATATTCAGGCACCGTCTCGATATAGATGGGCGGCAGCCCCAGCTCGCGAAACAGCCAGTTGAGCTGGCGCAGGCTCTCGTAATAACTGGAACTGGCCCGCACCCAGACCCGCCGGCCGGAGAGCTGGGTGATACGGTTGAAGGTCGGCAGGCTGTGCTGGCTCACCACCCACTCTTCGATGGGGGCAATCACCGGGTTGGAGAAGGTCACCTGTTCGCGCCGGGTCGGCGTCACCGTCATGTTGGCGGCCACCAGATCGCCCCGCCCCTCGGTAAGGTAGTCCAGCAGCTTGTCCTGGCGCACCGGGATGTAGATGATCTTGAGCTTGATCTTCTCCTTGGCCAGGTAGGTCTGATTCAGCCAGCGCTCGAACCCCTGCAGCTGGTTGACCAGGATGCCGTGTTGGGCCCCCTTGTCGAAGAAGAAGAAACCCCGCTCATAGACCACCAGGGCCCTGAGCTCTTTCTTTTGCAATATGCTGGCGAGATCCCCGGGCTGGGGCAGCTGTTGCGGCTTGAGATCCGCCGCCAGCAGCGGCAGCGCACACAGAGCGAGCAGACCCCAGCACCAGCGCAGCCTCATGATGCAAGCGCCTGCGGTTGCTTCGCTGCGAGCGAGATCCCGTCAAACGGGTGGCGAACAAGGGTGGGGAAAATGGCGAAGAGCCAGCGCTGAACCATGATGAGATCGCCTTCTGTTGGCCGACTCGCGTCGGGCAAAACCGTCTGTGGGATAACTAACTATAGAACGCGGACCCACAGCAGAAGGGTCAACACGGCAGGCAAGCCTGCCGTGTCATCAGCAGGCTCAGATAGAGCGGGCACGCATCTCGAAAATGAGTTTTTCGGCGGTGCAGGTGAATTGCAGGCGGGCTTTCAGGATCACGCCGTTGGCGCCCTGACTCAGTTCGCTACTGCTTGTGGCTTCGGCAGTGACCTGCTTGGCCAGCGCCTCGTAGGCGGCCAGCTTGGCGCGAGCGTCGGCTTCTGCAGCGGCCTCGATCACCAATTCCATCACATCATCACCCTCGCCGATGATGGTACCAATTTCGGCGAAGCAGCCGCAGCTGTCACAGGTCTCGTTCAATTCCACTTTCTCTTCTACGGACATCATTCAACTCCCACTTATTTCGGCTGTGATTCATCGTCACGCAAGGCTTTACGAAAATCCCTGATGGCGGTGCCCAGATCTTCCCCGGCGCCGGCCAGGCGTTTGCTGCCAAACACCACGACCACGACGACGAGCAGGATCAACAAATGCCAGATATGAATTCCACCGAGTCCCATAGGGATACTCCTGACTGATAGATACCGATTGTTTGTATCAAAAGAAGGCGCAAAGATTGTTGGGCAAAATCAAGACAGGTGCAAGTTTGCAAATAAATCACTCAAAAAATACGGCGACCCAGGGTCGCCGTATTGCTTGATGCTACTTGTCCCCTCAACCACTACATCCTGTACCAGCCGCCATCGAAGGCGAGAGACGTTTCGAGCATAAATTCGCCTAGATATGAAAACAAATGGTATAAATTCATCTAAGAATTGAAGAGGATTCATATCATGTTGCTGGAACAGTTGGGGCGCATAGACCTCAATCTATTGATTATCCTGCAAGTATTGCTGGAAGAGCGGAACGGCAGCCGAGCGGCCCGTCGGCTGCACCTGAGCCAGTCTGCCGTCAGCAAGGCGCTCGGCCGACTGCGGGAAACCTTCGACGACCCCCTGTTCGTGCGCTCGGCCTACGGGCTGGAACCCACCGCCCGCGCCCTCAGCCTGCAGCAGCAACTGCAGCCCATCCTGCTGTCGCTCGACAACCTGATCCAGCCGCCGGATTTTGACCCGACCACCACCGAGCGGGAGTTCGTCATCGCCAGCATGGACAGCGCCTTTACTCTGTTCGCCCCGCTCTACCTGAGCGAGCTGAAACGACAGGCCCCCGGCATCCGGCTGCGCTACGAGGAGTGGACCGAGAACAGCCTGACCGAGATGAGTCAGGGCCAGGTGGACATCGCCTTCACGGTGCGGGAGAACTGCATCAACTCGGACTTTCGGCTCGACACCCTGCCCAACGCTATCTGCCAGCGGCTGCTCGCCATCGACGATCTGACCTGCCTGGTGCAGCACGACCACCCCGCCCTGCACGAACCCGAGTGGGATCTCACCCGCTACCTGGCCTATCCCCACGTGCAGACCTATTGCGAGGGGCGCGACCGCTGGATGCTGGATCACAAACTGGCGGAGCAGGATCTCTATCGCCGCATCGAGGCGACCGTACCCTCCTTCGAGGCGGCGCTGCGGATGGGTATGCACTCGGACATGATAGTGACCCTCTCCCGGCTCTACGCCCGCCACGCCACCCAGGTCTATCCGCTGGTGCCGCTGCCGCTGCCCATCGCCCTCGACAGCATCTCCCACCTGCTGATCTGGCATCAGCGCCACGAGGAGGATCCGGGCCACCGCTGGCTGCGAGAAACCCTGCTGACCCTCATCATGGGCAAGCTGGAGCCCACTGCTGCCGAACCGGCCTGATTGCCGGCACAGGGCCGCAAGACCCTGACGGTCACAACGCCGGATCACAGGTAAAAAAACGGGGCTCATCGAGCCCCGTGTCTTTTCTGTTGGCCTGCCGGCCGGTCAGTTCTGACCGGTTACCGCCAGGTAGTGATGCACCCCGTCGAGCAGCATCTGCACCGAGATCATCACCAGCAGCATGCCCATCAGACGCTCCACCGCGGTGAGCCCTCGCTCACCCAGCAGCTTGTTGAATACCTCGTAGAACATCAGGATCACCGCGCTGGCGCCCCAGGCCATCAACAGCGCCAGCGACCAGTCCGCCATCCGGGTCGGCTCCTGGTTGGCCAGCAGCAGCAAGGACGCCAGGATCGAGGGACCGGCAATCATGGGGATGGCCATGGGCACCAGGAAGGGCTCCTCACCCGCGGCCAGCCCGGTCACTCCGCCTTCACTCGGGAAGATCATCTTGATGGCGATAAGGAACAGGATGATGCCGCCGGCGATGCTGACCGCCTCCTGCCGCAGGTTGAGGAAATTGAGGATCTGCTGGCCGACGAACAGGAAGGCCATCATGATCACCAGTGAAAACAGCAGCTCCCGCATCATCACCTTGCGGCGTCGCTTGGGATCGATATGACGCAGGATCGACAGGAAGACCGGCAGGTTGCCCAGCGGATCCATGATCAGAAACAACATGACGGCAGCGGAGAAAGTGTCCATACAACGCCCAGGCTAAGCCTTCAACAAAAGGAGGGGGAAAGAGGGCGAAATATAACAAAGGCGGCGGGATTCGGCGAGCGCGGCGGGCGCTCGCCGGCGGGGATCAACCGTGGTTGCAGATCTTGTCGGCGTGAGTCTGGAAACCCTGCTCCGATTCGATGAACTTGCCGCGCTTGGCCAGGAAGTCGATCAGCGCCTCGGCATCCATCTCGCTGGCGCTGCAGGTATGAAAACGGGCCTCGGCGCCGAAGCGCTCGTCGATGGCCTGCTTGAGGCTGGCCCGGGTAAACTGACCGCCTTGCGCCAGCATCATCTCCATCACTTCGTGACCGTGTACCGATTGAGTCATTGCAAACCTCTTGAATAGACATATTTGATACCTATTAAATCCTGCCCCACTGCCGACGACCTTGATATAGGCCAACAAATTGCCGATTTCCCTGCGTCCGTACTGGTGATGGCCGCGGCTTTGTCGATAATGTGGCAACCTGAGCAGGGGATGGCTACACTAACGCCCCTTTTTGCCACCGCAGACCGAATATAAGGACATTGGCGTCATGCTGTTCCATGGACTGGCTTTCAAGCCCTGGCGGATCTGGACCCGCCGCCCGCTCTGGTTGAAGACCCTGCTCGGCATGCTGACGGGGATCGGGCTCGGCGCCGGTTTCAGCGAGCAGGCGTTGCTGCTCAAGCCCATCGGCGTGCTGTTCGTCAACACCATCCAGATGCTGATGGTGCCCCTCATCTTCTGTTCGGTCATCGCCGGCCTCACCTCGCTGCTCAAGGGCAAGACCCTCGATCGGATCGCCGGCAAGGCCATCGGCCTCTACCTCTGTTCCACCGCGGTCGCCATCTGTATCGGCCTGATGATGGGCTGGCTGCTGGAGCCCGGCATGGGCGCCAACATGGGGCCCTATGAGCGGGTCGGCATGGCGGAATCCCCCACCCTGGCCAGCGTGCTGAGCCACCTGGTGCCGCGCAACCCGGTGCAGGCCATGGTGGACGGCAAGATCCTGCAGGTGATCGTGTTCGCGGTGGCCCTCGCCCTCGCCCTCAACGCCACCGGTCGGCGCGGCCGCCCCGCCATCCTGTTCTTCACCTCGCTGGCGGAGGGGATGTTCAAGCTGACCCAGATGGTGATGGCACTGGCCCCTTACGGCGTCTGCGCCCTGATGGCCTGGATGACCGGCAAGTACGGCATGAGCCTGCTGCTGCCGCTGCTCAAGGTGATCGGCGCCGTCTACCTCGGCTGCCTGCTGCACGTGCTCGGCGTCTACAGCAGCCTGCTGATCCTGCTGGCCCGCCTCAATCCGCTGCACTACTTCAAGAGCATCGTTGACGCCCAGGCGGTGGCCTTCACCAGCAGCTCCAGCAACAGTACCCTGCCCATCAGCCTGGCCTGCGCCGAGCGCCGGCTCGGGGTCTCTCCCGCCATCACCGCCAAGGTGCTGCCCATCGGCGCCACCATCAACATGGACGGCACCGCGCTCTATCAGGGGGTAACGGCCCTGTTCGTGGCCCAGGCCTTCGGGGTGGATCTGCACATGGTGGATTACCTGACCATCATCAGCATCGCCACCCTGGCCAGCATCGGCACGGCGGGTACGCCGGGCACCGGCTTGATGCTGCTGACGCTGACGCTGACCGCGGTGGGACTGCCGCTGGAAGGGGTGGCACTGATCGCCGGGATCGACCGGATCCTCGACATGGCGCGCACCACGGTCAACGTCTCCGGCGATATTCTGGTATCCGTGTTGATTGCCCGCAGCGAGCGGGAGCTGGATCTGGCGACCTATCACGACGCCAGCGCAGGCGAGGACATCGACTTCACCCTGCGCTGAGGCAGGGCGAGCGATTAATTTTCGTGGGGATCGTGGTGGCAGCGCCAGCAGACATCGAAGTTGGCGCCGTTCTCCTCCCCACATTGGCCACACAGCCAGCCGTTGCCCTGGCGCTGCTGATAGCGCTCGATGACCCGCCCCGCCTTGCTGCGATCCTGTTCGCGCACCATCAGGGTCACCTGCAGCAGATCCACCGGCAGTTCGCCCAGGGCGCCTGACAGCGCCTCGCCATTGAGCCGCACCGGCACCCCCTCCACTTCCAGCGCCCCTTTCAGGGCATGGGCCTCCAGCGAATGGGAAGCCCGATACAGATTGATCCAGTGATCCATGTCTTCCCCCTCAGATCCACTCACGATGCCGTAACCACGGCACCGCCTCTGACCGGCTACAGCAGGGTATCGATGCCGTAGTCGGCCCCCTTGGCCACGATGAAGTCGATGAACACCCGCAATTTTCGCGGCATCAGCCGCCGCTCCGGAAACAGCAGGTAAATCGGCACCCTGGGCTGCTGCCATTCGGGCAGCACGGACACCAGGGTCCCGCTCGCCAGCTCCTCGTGGCAGAGCATGGCGGGCAGGGAGGCGAGCCCCAGCCCGGCCTTCGCCGCCTCTCTGGCACAGGTTATATTATTAACCCGGAAGCGGGAGGGAGGGTCAACCAGCACCTCTCTATCATCCCGCTCGAAGCACCAGTGCGACGCCAGAAAGCCGCTGGTCACCGCCACCCGCTCATGATGCACCAGATCCTCGGGATGAGTGATGGCGGGGCTGCGCGCCAGGTATGCCGGGCTGGCACAGATCAGGCGGGCGTTGCTCCACAGCCGCCGTGCCGCCAGGTTCGAATCGCTCATGTCGCCGATCCGCACGATCGCATCCAGCCCTTCATTGATGGGATCCACGATGCGATTGGTCAGCTCCAGCTCCACCTGCAGACCGGGATAGGCCTGCAGAAACTCAGCCACCAGCCTGCCCACCACCAGCTGCCCTGCCTCGATGGGCACCGCCAGCTTGAGGGTGCCGGTCACCTCCTGCTGGCTGGCGCTCACCATCAGCTCGGCCTGCGCCAGCTCGTCCACCGCCTTGCTGCAGCGCAGATAGTACTGCTCGCCGGCCTCGGTGAGGGTGAGCTGGCGGGTCGAACGGTAGAGCAGCCGTACGCCGAGGCGCTGCTCCAGCTCGGCAATGCGCCGGCTCACCGTCGCCTTGGTCATGCCCAGCTCCTGGGCAGCCGCCGTGAAGGAACCCTTGTCGACGATCCGCACTAGAATCAATGCAGCGTTCAGATCCATTGTTGCACCAGTGAAACTGTATATCTCATAAATGGATACTAATCGAAACAGTCGGCCAGTGTTAGCCTGCCTCTCTTAAGTTCAGGAATCCCCCACATGAGTCAACACAAGAAGATCCCCCTGCTGGCAGCCATGCTCCTGGCCCTGCTCGGCCTGCTGTTTGCCGGTTACTGGTATCTGCACGGCCGCTATTTCGAGAGCACCGACAACGCCTACCTGCAGAGCGAGGTCACCGGCATCGGTTCCAAGCTGTCCGGCTACATCAGCGAAGTGCTGGTGACCGACAACCAGCCGGTGAAGGCCGGCCAGCTCATCGCCCGCCTCGACGACCGGGAGTACAAGACCAAGGTGGCCGAGGCCGAAGCCGACCTGCGCCTCAATCAGGCGACGGCGGAAAATCTCTCTGCCACCCGCACCCAGCAGCTGAGCCTCATTCGCCAGGCCGAAGCCAAGGTCAGCTCGGCCAATGCCGAACAGGTGCGGGCCCAGCAACAGGTACGCCGCGTCAGCCAGCTCAACCAGCGCCACTACAGCTCCCAGGACAGCCTGGACGAGGTGCGGGCCGGTCTGCAGGTCAACCAGGCCCAGGAGCAGGAGGCCAAAGCGGCCCTGCAGGCCGCCCGCGAGCGGCTGCTGGTGCTGGATGCCGAGGCCAAGCAGAACCAGGCCAAGCTGGCATTGAGCGCCGCCCAGCTGGAGCAGGCCAAGCTGGAGCTGGCCTATACCGAGCTGCGGGCACCGGCCGACGGCATCATCGGCAAGCGCAGTCTGCGGGCGGGGCTCTACGTCCAGTCCGGCATGCAGGTGGCCAGCCTGGTGCCGCTGCAGCAGGTGTGGGTCGAGGCCAACTTCAAGGAGACCCAGCTGCTCCACATGCAGCCCGGCCAGAAGGTGGAGGTGATCCTGGATGCCTATCCGGATCAGCCGGTCGAGGGGATCATCGACAGCCTGGCCCCCGCCACCGGCGCCAAGTTCGCCCTGCTGCCGCCGGAGAACGCCACCGGCAACTTCACCAAGATCGTGCAACGGGTGCCGGTCAAGATCCGCATTCCGGAGCCGGGGCCGCTGGCGGGCAAGCTGTTGCCGGGCCTCTCCACCGAGGTGATCGTCGACACCCGCAGCCCTGATCCCGTGGTTGCGGCCCACTGATGGAACCCATCCCGCGTCGCAACTGGATCGCGGTCATGGGGGGCCTCATCGGCGCCTTCATGGCCATCCTCGACATCCAGATCACCAACGCCTCCCTGAAGGACATTCAGGGGGCCCTGTCGGCCACCTTGAGCGAAAGCTCCTGGATCTCCACCTCCTATCTGGTGGCGGAGATGATCGCCATCCCGCTGAGCGGCTGGCTGAGCCGGGGGTTGAGCGTGCGGCGCTACCTGCTGTGGACCACCGGCGCCTTCATCGTCGCCTCCGTGCTCTGCTCATTCAGCTGGAACCTCACCAGCATGATCGTCTTTCGGGCGCTGCAGGGCTTCACCGGCGGGGCGCTGATCCCGATGGCCTTCTCCCTCATCGTCAGCCTGCTGCCGCTGCACAAGCGGGCCACCGGCATGGCGTTGTTCGGCCTGTGCGCCACCTTCGCCCCCGCCATCGGGCCGACCCTGGGCGGCTGGCTGACCGAGCAGATGTCCTGGCACTACATCTTCTACATGAACGTGCCGCCGGGACTGCTGGTGATGGCCATGCTGGCCCACGGGCTCGACAAGAAGCCGGTGGACTGGGAGGTGATCAAGCGGGTGGATCTTATCGGCATCCTTACCATGGCGGTGGGACTTGGCCTGTTGGAAGTGGTGCTGGAAGAGGGCAACCGGGAGGACTGGTTCGGTTCCAGCTTCATCGTGCGGCTCACCGTCATCTCGGTGGTGGCGCTGGTATTTTTCGTCATCAGCCAGCTGCTGCGGCGCCACCCGCTGGTCAACCTGCGGCTGCTGCACAACCCGCGCTTCGCGCTGGCCTGCTTCGCCTATCTGGTGCTCGGCATGGCGCTGATGGGTTCCATCTATGTACTGCCGCTCTACATGACCCAGATCCACAACTACAACGCGCTGGAAATCGGTGAGGTGCTGATGTGGATGGGGCTGCCGCAGTTGCTGGTGCTGCCGCTGGTGCCCAGACTGACCCACAAGATAGATCCGCGCTATCTGGTGAGCTTCGGCTTTCTGGTGTTTGCCGTCAGCTGCTTCATGAACATGAACATGAGTGCCGACTACGCCGGGCCCCAGCTGATCCAGTCGCTCATCGTGCGTGCGCTGGGCCAGCCCTTCATCATGGTGCCGCTCTCCCTGGTGGCGACCGCCAGCCTGACCCACGACGAGATCCCCTCCTCCTCGACCCTGCTCAACGTGCTGCGCAACCTGGGTGGCGCCTTCGGCATCGCCATCATCGCCACCCTGATCGACAACGACACCCGCATCCATGTCAGCCAGATCAGCAGCACCCTGGCCGCCAGCAGCATAGAGGGGCAGAGCTACCTGCTGCAGCTGGCCCAGACCATGATGGCGCAGGGCTCCGGCCCCGAGCTGGCCCGCCAGCAGGCCCAGGCCATGCTGTCGAACACCATCAGCCGGGAGGCGGCCATCATGGCCTACAACCAGGTGTTCTTCGTGATGGGCATCTTCCTGCTGCTTGCCAGCGGCCTGATGCTGCTGCTCAAGCAGCCCGCCCCCAGGGCAGCCGATGCCGAACCGCTCGAGGCGTGAAAAATGGTGAAAATGGAATAGCAAAACGGGCCTGAGGGCCCGTTTTTTTGTCTGCACACTCCCCTCGGTGAGGGGGTAACTCCGACACCCTCACCCCGCCAGCGAGGCGGCAATCAGAAACTGGGCGGCGAAGTAGCTGGTCATCACCCAGGCGGTGGCATGGGGGAAAGGGCGGCGGAATCTGTCCAGCGCCAGCATGCTGTCGGAGAACAGGAACATCAGCGCCCCCACCAGGGCGGCGGCACTGCCGGCGGTGAGGGAGGCGTGCCAGGCGCCGGCGGCGACCCAGGCCATGCCGATGATCACCAGCATGTAGCAGAACACGGGCACCTTCATCTCCCCGAGCTTGCCCCACAGCAGGCCGAACACCATGCCGGCCACCAGCAGCAACAGCAGGCCATCCACCAGATTCAGCACCAGCGGCCCCTGGGCGAAGCCGACGATGTAGCAGAGGTGCGCGACAAAAAACGCCGCCAGCCCCTGGATGAAGCGGTCGCTCGGCAACATCAGCAGCACGTCGCCGGCCAGCGACAGGCAGAGACCGAGCAGGATCCAGGCGTGGGAACCGTCGTGGTCATAGCTCTGATAGCCGAAGGCCAGCGCTATGATGAGCAGCATGGTCAACGGCTTGCTGATGTAGAACTGACGGGAGTCTGAGCCATAGGCCGCACGAATGTGCCACCAGCCCGATACGATGATCAAGAAACTCAATAACATGCCCTGCTCCTCACGTGTTGCTCGCAGTCATACGGCAACATCTTCTTGCTGACAAACAGAGTAACAAATTCCCCCGCCCAGTGGCAGAGGCGCTCAGCAAACGAGCAGTCTACGCCTAAAGTCTAATTGTCCCGCCCACCCTGTTCGGGCATAAGGGACGGGTTCGGAGGATCACCATGGAAGACGCAATGAAAAACTATCTGCCCGCTATCGATATCATGATGTGCCACCTTGGCATCAGCTTCGAGCAAGCCTGCGAACAGCTGGGCCTGAGTCCGGTGGAACAACAGACCCTGAGCCTGTTGCAGGAGCAGGATCCGCAGGAATAATCCCTCCCGGTGATGGATATCATGATGTGCCGCCTTGGCATCAGCGTCGAGCAAGCCTGCGAGCAGCTTGGCCTGAGCCAGGTGGAACAACAGACCCTGAGCCTGCTGCAGGAGCAGGATCCGCAAGAATAAGCCCCCCAGCGGGGAGCATGAAAACGGCGCCATGATGGCGCCGTTTTTATTGACCCTGGTTATGCTCGCACCACCCGGCGCCGTTGCAGCCAGACGATCAACGCAAACATCAGGAAGCCGGGCAGCCACATCAGCTCCTTGCGCCAGCGCTCGGTGGGCGCTTTGACCACCAGGATCTCCTGGTCAAACTCCATGCCGGCTGCCGCCGCCGGGCTGCCGAAGGTGACGCTGTCGATCAGGGTCTTGCCATCCTGCTCATAGAGCGCGAGCCCCAGGCTGGCGAGACGGGCTGCCCCATCCTCCCCTGCCGGCACAGCCAGCAGCACGGTCGACTGACGCAGCTTGCCCACCGCATCCTCACCCTGGATCCGCAGCCGCAGGGTGCTCTCCGCCTCCACCTCGCCCAGGGTCTGGGCCAGCTGGGCCGGCGGTGTCTCGCGATAGGGATCATGCACCATGTCCATCCAGAAACCGGGGCGGAACAGGGTGAAGGCCACCAGCAACAACAGCACGCTTTCGTACCAGCGACTCTTCACCAGGAAATGGCCCTGGGTGGCGGCGGCGAAGATCAGCATGGCAACGGTGGCCACCATGAAGATCAGCACCCCGTGGGCAAAGTCCACCTCGATCAGCAGCAGGTCGGTGTTGAAGATGAACAGGAACGGCAGCGCGGCGGTGCGCAGGCTGTAGTAGAAGGCGGTGATGCCGGTCTTGATGGGATCGCCCTTGGAAACGGCCGCCGCCGCGAACGAGGCGAGCCCCACCGGCGGCGTCACGTCGGCCATGATGCCGAAGTAGAAGACGAACAGATGCACCGCGATGAGCGGCACTATCAGCCCGTTCTGCTGCCCGAGCGTCACCACCACCGGCGCCAGCAGGCTGGAGACAACTATGTAGTTGGCGGTGGTGGGCAGCCCCATGCCGAGGATGAGGCTCAGCAGGGCGGTCAGCAGCAGCATCAGCAGCAGGTTGCCCATGGAGAGCATCTCCACCAGATCCGCCAGCACCAGACCAACCCCGGTCTGGGAGACGGCACCGACGATGATCCCCGCCGTGGCGGTGGCGATGCCGATGCCGATCATGTTGCGGGCACCGGCCACCAGCCCCTCTCGCAGATCGATCAAGCCGTCCTGCAGGGAACCGTAATCGTGCCGGCCATCGCTGCGCAGCCAGTTGAGCAGCGGGCGCTGGGTCAGCAGTATGATCACCAGCATGACGGTGCCCCAGAAGGCCGACAGCCCGGGCGAGAGGCGCTCCACCATCAGGCACCACACCAGTACCACCACCGGCAGCAGGAAGTGCAGGCCGGAGAGCAGCACGGTACGGGTGTTGGGCAGCTCGGTCAGCGGCTTGTCCGGATCTTCCGCCGCCAGCGGCTCGTTGCTGGCGGCAATCTTCAGCAGCCCCAGATAGGTGGCAGCCAGCAGCAGGGCGATACCGGGCAGGGCATGGTCGCCCAGCGCCGGCTTGAGCCAGCCCAGGCCGTAGTAGACCGCCATCGACAGCCCGCTGATCAGGGCGGCGCCAAAGGCAAAGCCGGTCAACCGGCGCAGCCAGGGCTTGGGCTGATGATCGCCGATGGGCTGCATGCCGAGCTTGAGCGCCTCCAGGTGGACGATGTAGAGCAGCGCTATGTAGGAGATGGTCGCCGGCAGGAAGGCGTGCTTGATGATCTCGACGTAGGGGATGCCCACGTACTCCACCATCAGAAAGGCCGCAGCCCCCATCACCGGCGGCATGATCTGGCCGTTGACCGAGGAGGCTACTTCCACCGCCCCCGCTTTCTCGGCGCTGAACCCCACCTTCTTCATCATGGGAATGGTAAAGGTGCCGGTGGTCACCACGTTGGCGATGGAGGAGCCGGAGATGAGGCCGGTCAGGCCGGAGGCCACCACCGCCGCCTTGGCCGGGCCACCGCGCAGATGGCCGAGCAGGCTGAAGGCTAGCTGGATGAAGTAGTGGCCGGCACCGGCCCGCTCCAGCAGGGCACCGAACAGCACGAACAGGAACACGAAGCTGGTGGAGACGCCGAGGGCGATGCCGAACACCCCCTCGGTAGTGATCCACTGGTGATTGGCCAGCGCGGTGAAGCTCACCCCGCGGTGAGCCAGCAGGCCCGGCATCCAGGGCCCCGCCAGGCTGTAGGCGAGAAATACCAGGGCGATCACCGCCAGGGCCGGCCCCAGCGCACGGCGGGCTGCTTCCAGCAACAGCGGGATGCCGATGCAGGCGGTCGCCAGATCGGCAGTGGTGAGGTTGCCCGGCCGCTGGGCCAGCGCCTCGTACATCACGAACAGATAGGAAGCGGCGCCGGCGGCCACCAGCCCGAGCGCCAGATCGCCGAGCGGCACCCGGTCGCGCGGTGAGCGGCGAAAGGCCGGGAACACCAGGTAGGCCAGCAGCAGGGCAAAGGTGAGGTGAATGGCACGGGTCTCGGTGTCATTGAGCACGCCGAAGCCCAGCATGAAGGGCAGCGGCGAGGCGATCCAGAGCTGGAACAGCGACCAGGCGAGCGCCAGGGTGGTGATGCACCCACCCATGATGCCGAGCGGCAGACGCGCCCCCACATCCTGGGCGATCAGTTCCTCGGTAGAGAGTTGTTTATCTTGCATAGGGGTTAACTTGTGCCAACGAGTACAACGACACGACACCCGCTGCCACGGGCTGCGGCAGGCGGGTGTCGAAGAGAGTGACAGCGGCCCTTGGGCCCGCTATCAGAGCCAGCCGCGCTCTTTGTAGTAGCGGGCAGCCCCTTCATGCAGCGGGGCGGAGAGACCCACCTTGATCATGTCGGCCTCTTTCAGGTCGGCGAAGGCCGGGTGCAGGCGCTTGAAACGATCCAGGTTGTCGAACACCGACTTCACCAGCTGATAGACCACTTCCGGATCGGCCTTGGCACTGGTGGAGAGCACTGCCTTGCCGCCGATGGACGGGGTCGGCTGGTCGCTGCCCTTGTAGATGCCGCCCGGGATCTCGGCCTTGCTGTAGTAGCTCTTCTCTGCCAGCAGCTTGTCGATGTCGGCGCCGGTCACCGGGACCAGCACGGCGTCGGTGGTGGTGGAGGCTTCCTGGATGGCGCCGTTGGGGTGGCCGACGAAGTAGCTCATGGCGTCGATGTTGTTGTCGCCCAATGCCGAGGCCTGCTCGGCCGGCTTGAGCTCGGAGACCAGACCGAAGTCGCCCTTCTTCCAGCCCTTCACCGCCATGATCTCTTCAAAGGTATCGCGCTGGCCGGAGCCCGGGTTGCCGATGTTGACCCGCTTGCCCTTGAGATCGTCAAAACCGGCGATCTTGGCGTCCTTGCGGGCCAGGATGGTGAACACCTCGCTCTGCAGGGAGAAGACGGCGCGCATGTCGTCCATGGCCCCCTCGGCCTGGAACGGCGGCAGCCCCTTCATCGCCTTGTACTGATGGTCGGACTGCATGATGCCGAAGTTGAATTCACCGCTGCGGATGCCGTTGACGTTGGCCACCCCGCCACCGCTGGCCGGGGCGTTGCACTTGATCTGGTGATCGGCGGCGCCGCGATTGAGGAAGCGGCAGATGGACTGGCCCGCCACGTAGTAGACACCGGTCTGACCGCCGGTGCCTATGGTCACGAAGCGCTCCTGCGCCTGCACCGGGCCACCGAACGAGACGCCGGCCAGGACAGCCGACAGGGCACACGCCAGGGATAATCCTTTCATGTTGTTCATCCTTTTTGATTGATTCAGCTCGCCCGTTCCACGGGCGAATGCCGGACAAACCACCGTTCTGCGTCGGCGGTTGCCCATGACCTCGATATGAGGAATCGGGTGAACGGCGAACGTTCCCCAAAAAGCCACCAGCATCCTGTGGTGAGACAGTCGGCTTCATGCCAACCGAAGATAATTGGCCCCGAGGGGGCCAATTAAAGAGTCATAACGGTTTCGATTAAGCACACGGCGCCAACATAAATCAAACAAAAACACAAAATGATGGATATGGATGACGAGAAATTTGAAGCCGATCATTAATTTACTGATCAGAGATTAATTGGATGTGCTACCGGTCGGCAGACAGAGTGGGAGGAGTGAGATTCTTTTGCAGCCCTTGACTGGCAAGGGCTGCAACTGTGGTGACTTATGCTTGTGGCTTGGCCAGATCCAGAATAAACGCGAACTCCAGCGCGATATCCTCGTAGGCCTTGAAGCGACCCGACTTGCCGCCGTGGCCGGCGTCCATGTCGGTGCTCAGCAACAACTTGTTATCATCCGTCTTCAGCTCGCGCAGCTTGGCGACCCACTTGGCCGGCTCCCAGTACTGCACCTGGGAGTCGTGCAAGCCGGTGGTCACCAGCAGGTTGGGATAGGCCTGCGCCTTGACCTGATCGTAGGGGCTGTAGGCCTTCATGTAGTCGTAGTAGCGCTTCTGGTTCGGGTTGCCCCACTCGTCGTACTCCCCGGTGGTGAGGGGAATGGACTCGTCCAGCATGGTGGTGACCACGTCGACGAACGGCACCTGGGCCACCACGCCGCGATAGAGCTGGGGCGCCTGATTGATGACGGCCCCCATCAGCAGGCCACCGGCGCTGCCGCCCATGGCGTAGACCTGATCCCTGGCGCCGTAGCCCTGTGCCACCAGCGCCTCGGTCACGTCGATGAAGTCATTGAAGGTGTTCTGCTTTTTCAGCAGCTTGCCATCTTCATACCAGTGGCGCCCCAGCTCCTCGCCGCCACGGATGTGGGCGATGGCGTAGACGAAGCCGCGGTCCAGCAGGCTCAGCCGGGCGCTGCTGAAGTCCGGGTCCATGCTGGCACCGTAGGAGCCGTAGCCGTAGACCAGCAGCGGATTGGTGTGCGCACCGGCCCCCTCTTGCTTGAACTTGTCCTTGCGATAGACCAGCGACACCGGCACGGCCACACCGTCACGGGCGGTGATCCAGAGCCGCTCGCTGGCATACTGGTCGGCCTTGAAGCCTGCCACCGGCTGCTGCTTGAGCAGGGTGCGCTTGCCGCTGTTCAGATCGAGCTCGTAGGTGGACGAGGGGGTGGTCATGGAGGAGTAGCCATAGCGCAGGGCGCTGGTATCCGGCTCCGGGTTGTAGGCGAGCCAGGTGACATAGGCCGGATCGTCGAAGGCAATCTCCTTCTGCTCGCCACTCTGCCAGTTGACCTGCCGCAGCCGGGTCAGTCCCTGACTGCGCTCCTCCAGTACCAGCCACTCCTTGAACAGGGCATAGCTCTCCAGCAGCACGTCCGGATTGGGGGCGATCACCGCCTTCCAGCGATCCACCGGGCTCTCCTTGGTCTCGTAGAGGCCGAAGTTCTTGCCGTCCTTGTTGGAACGCACATAGAAGCGGCCGCGGTAGTGATCCAGGCTGTATTCGTGATCCACCTGGCGCGGCAGGAACAGCCGCGGCGCCTGGGTCGGCACGTTGGCATCGATGAGGCGCGCCTCGCCTGAGGTGGTGCTGGAGAGGGCGATGACGATGAAATCTTCCGAGGTGGTGGCGTAGAGGCTCACATAGAAGGAGTCATCCTTCTCCTCATAGACCAGCTGATCCTTGGCTGGATCCGTGCCCAGCTCATGGCGATAGACCTGGTAGGGCAGCAGCGTCTTGGGGTGCTTGCGCACGTAGAACACCGTCTTGCTGTCGTTGGCCCAAACCAGATTGCCGGAGGTGTTCTCCAGCGTGTCAGTGGCCCATTTGCCGCTCTCCAGGTCGAGGAACTGGATCTGGTACTGACGGCGGGAGAGGAAATCTTCCACCACCGCCAGCCAGCGATTGTTGCGGCTCACCTCGAGCGCCCCCAGGGCGTAGAACTCGTGGCCTTCGGCACGCTGGTTGCCGTCCAGCAGCAGGCTCGCAGCCTCTTCACCCAGCTTGCTGCGCGAATAGATGGCGTACTCCTTGCCCGGCTCGTAGCGGGTCTGGTAGCGGTAGCCGTTTTTCACGTAGGGCACCGACTCGTCCTGCTGCGGAATGCGGGCCACCATCTCCTGATAGAGCTGGTCGCGCAGCGGCTTGATCGGTTTGAGCATGGCGTCGGTGTAGGCATTTTCAGCCTCGAGGTAGGCCAGCACCTCGGGTTTCTGGCGCTCGTCATCGCGCAGCCAGTAGTAGTTGTCGACCCGGGTATCCCCGTGTTTCTTGATGGCGTGAGGGTGTTTGGCGGCCACGGGAGGCTGGATCAGGGTGTCGCTTGTGGGCATGGCGGACTCATCATTGGCATATGAACAGGGAACGGCGGCCAGACAAGCCAGCAGCAGAAGCCCTCGGGAAAAGGTGAACATGTCGCATCCTTTGCGCTGTAAAAGGGTTGGCGGACCTGAGCCTTGGCTCCTTGGACAGGGGATCAATCTGCCCCTTGTCGCCTTCAGTTGCAAGTTCTCCCGCGCCCTGATGTAAAAGGGCCGCCATCTCGCGATGGCGGCCCCCATACCTGACCGTGAGCGACACGGGCTCGCTCAGGTGTGCCTCACATGATGGAAGTGTGTCTGCTCACGGCCAGTTTTCATCAGCCGGGGTAGCTCGACCAGACCTTGGTCGCGCCCTCGTTGCTGATGCTCAGCACCTGATAGGGCTGACCCGGAATATCCATGCCTGGCGCACTCTGGGGCATGCCCGGAATGGTCAGGCCGCGGATCGCCGGTTTTTCCTTGAGCAGCTTCTGCACGTCGGCGGCGGGTACATGCCCCTCCACCACATAGCCGTTCACCACCCCGGTGTGGCAGGAAGCCAGCTGCGGAGTGATGCCGTACTGCTGCTTGACCGGTTCAAGCTGCTCGGTTTCGACGACCTTGACCTCAAAGCCGTTCTCTTCCATGTGCTTGATCCAGGTCTTGCAGCAGCCGCAATACTGGGACTTGTAGACGGTCATCTGCTCGGTTGCCAGAGCAGAAAAACTGACGGTACCGGCCAGCACGGCCAATAACAGGGACTTGTACATAACTCACCTCGGATAAGAAGAAATGCCCAAAAAACAGGGGGACTCGACTCAACCGAGATGACGGGGCGGACGCTCCAGCCGGTCGGTCGGAACATCCGGCATGAACTGGGAGGGGGAGATGAAATCCGGGGTATCGGGTTCCAGCATGGCAACCGTCAGGCTGTCGCCGGTGAGCACCGTCATGGCGAGCGCCGAGGTGAAGCTGCCGCAGGGCATGGCCTTCTCCAGGGTACGTTCGCTCTGGCTGCAATGAGGCGTCAGGGTACAGAGATCGGTCGCCGCCCGGCTGCCAAACGACATCAGCACCATCAGCAGACTCCACAGGGGGAGCCAGCGGCGGGCGCGAGCGAGTTGGCGACGGGTCAGAACCATGAGACGACTCATTGACGAAAGGTGGCATATGGTAACCCTTGGCCCAGGGGGAGGGTCAAGCCCTCCCCCGCTTCCAGTCAGCCGCCATCAAGGTTGCTGACGGGTGGCCGCCAGCACGATCTCGCGCACGCAGACATTGGCCGGCTGGCTCCATGCATAGAGCACGGCGTCGGCGATCACCTCAGGCGCAATGACGCCCCCCATCTGATCCTTCCAGTCGTGGTAGCCGGCCTTGATGCTCTCGTCCGTGGTGTGGCTGAGCAGCTCGGTTTCCACCGCGCCCGGGGCTATGGTCACCATCCGCACGCCAACATCGGCCACCTCTTCCCGGATGTTCTCGGTCAGGGCGTGCACCGCGAACTTGGTGGCGCAGTAGGCGGCATGGTTCGGGAAGGTCTTGCGACCAGCGATGGAGCTGATGTTGATGATGGTGCCACTGCGGCGGGCCTTCATGCCGGCCAGCACGGCGTGAACACCGTTCAATACCCCCATCACGTTGATGTTGAGCATCTGCTGCCACTCCACCGGGTCCTGCACGTCGGCCTGTCCCAGCAGCATGACGCCGGCGTTGTTGACCAGGCAGCCGACCGGGCCGAATTGCGCCTCGGCCTGCTGGATGGCGGCCTTCATGGCGGCAGTGTCGGTCACATCGACCCCGATGCAGAGGGTATCGGGCAGCACCAGCGCCTGCATGGGCTCGACCCGGCGGGCCAGCAGCAGCAGCGGATGGCCGGTGGCGGAGAAGGCGCGGGCGATGGCGGCACCGATCCCGGCGGAGGCACCGGTGATCACGACGAGAGGCTTGGACATGATGTTTTCCTTCTGATTCAAGAGTCGGTTTGAGCAAACAAGCGGCTGGCCAGCACGGAACGGGATCACTATAGTCACTGCATCCATCAGTGATAAATATTGTTTTCCGCTGGTTATCATCTGAAAAAACTATGGTTGGGCTTATGCTGGATTTGAGACTGCTGCGCTTCTTCATCGCCATCTATGAAGAGAAGAACATCACGGCGGCGGCCGAACGCTGCCACGTCAGCCAGCCCTCCCTCTCGGCGGGGCTGCGCCAGCTGGAAGAGACCCTGGGTGACAGCCTGTTCATTCGGGGCAAGAAGGGGGTGGCGGCCAGGGATCAGGCCCATTACCTCTATCCCTACGCGGTCAAGCTGGTGGAAGAGGCGCGCCGGCTGCCGGCGCTGTTTCGCCAGAAGGCGACGCGTGCGCGGCTCAACATGGCCATCATGCCGGACCTGAGCCGGCGGCGGGTGGCGGGATTACTGCAGCAGGTGCAGGCTGTGCTGCCCGAGCTGGATCTCACCCTCTCCGATTACGGGACGCCTGCCGACTGTCGACTGACCCTGGATGCCCTGCGCCGCGAAGACGAAATCTTCCTGCCGCTGTGGGAGGAGGATTATGTCTTGTGCGTGCGAAGCGACCATCCCCTCGCCAGCCGCCCGCAACTCGAGTTGGCCGAGCTGCAACATTATGATTTTATTGAGTGCCCTCCCTGCGAAGCCCATCAGCAGACCATAGGCCTGCTGGCCTGTGACCGACTGACCCTCAATCTGGTGGCCAAGGCCGAGAGCAAGGGGCTGGTGATGGCGCTGGTGCTGGCCGGGGTCGGCATCAGCTTTCTGCCGGACGGGCTGGTGGAGGACGAAGCGGGTCTGTGTACCGTGCCGGTGCGCGGGCCACGGATGTTCCGGCGCATCGGCCTCTGCTATCCCGCCCACCAGACCCTCAATCCGGCGCTGCGCGAGCTGATCCCGGAACTGGCGAGCCATGGCGCTTCTTGATAACGTCGCTGCTCAATGCATCTTTTTTTTCGCCGGTCGCTTGCACCGGTATTTGGCCCCTCTTCAGATCAGGAACCCATGAAACGCATTCTGGTTATCTTTTCACACCCGGCGCTGCAGAGCTCCCGGGCCAACAAACAGCTGCTGCAGGCCATCGATGGCCTGGAAGGCGTCACCCTGCACGACCTCTACCAGCACTACCCCAACATGTTCATCAACGTGAAGCGGGAGCAGGCCCTGCTGTCTGAACACGACATCATCGTGTTCCAGCACCCCTTCTACTGGTACTCCTGCCCGGCCATCATGAAGGAGTGGATGGATCTGGTGCTGGAGTATGGCTACGCCTACGGCCCGGAAGCCCACGCTCTCAACGGCAAGCAGTGGCTGTCAGCCATCACCACCGGCGGCGCCCCCGAGTCTTATTGCAGTGAAGGCTACAACCAGCGCCCGCTGCTCGACTTTCTGCTGCCGTTCCGGCAGACGGCCCAGCTGTGCGGCATGAGCTGGTTGCCGCCATTCGTGCTGCACTCCTTTCACAAGATCCGGGATCAGGAGGCGCTGCGCCGCTGTGGCCAGGACTATCGCCAGTTGCTGTGTGCCCTGCGCGACGAACAGCTGACCCCGGCCCAGCTTGCCGGCAGCCCCTATCTGCGCGATCTGCTGGAGGTACTCTCATGACCCGCTCTCGATCCGGGCGACGGCCCGGCCTGCCGACATCGGCCTCCACCACAGTACGGAGGATCCGCTGATGGGACATGGTTTGCTGTTCGATGCCTTCATCTACCTCTCCGCCGCGGTGATCGCGGTGCCGCTGGCCAAACGCTGGGGGCTGGGCTCCGTGCTCGGTTACCTGCTGGCGGGCATCATCATAGGCCCCTTCCTGCTGGGGCTGGTGGGTGAACAGAAGGATGTGATGCACTTCGCCGAGTTCGGGGTGGTGTTGATGCTGTTTCTGGTCGGGCTGGAACTCAGGCCGGCGCTGCTGTGGCAGCTGAAGGGACCGATCCTCGGCACCGGCGGGCTGCAGGTGCTGCTGACCACGGCCGCCCTGACCGGCGTGGCCCACCTCATCGGCCTGCCCTGGCAACAGGGGCTGGCCATCGGCCTCATCCTGGCGCTCTCCTCCACCGCCATCGTGCTGCAGAGCCTGCAGGAGCGCAAACTGATGCAGAGCGAGAGCGGCCGCTCCGCCTTCGCCGTGCTACTGTTCCAGGACATCGCCGTCATTCCCATCCTGGCGATCCTGCCGCTGCTGGCCATCGCGCCGGTGGCCAGCAGCGGCAGCTCGGAGCTGGCCGGCTGGCAACACGGCCTGCTGGTGGTGGCCGCCATCTCCGGCATAGTGCTGGGTGGTCATTACCTGATGCGACCGGTGTTTCGCGCCATCGCCCAGTCCCACATGCGGGAGATCTTCGTCGCCGCCGCCCTGCTGCTGGTGATCGCCATCGCCGTGTTGATGGAATCGGTCGGCCTCTCCCCCGCTCTCGGCTCCTTCCTCGCCGGCGTGGTGCTGGCGGACAGCGAATATCGCCACGAGCTGGAGGCAGACATAGAGCCGTTCAAGGGACTGCTGCTCGGCCTCTTCTTCATGTCGGTGGGCGCCGGCATCAACTTCGGGCTGTTTGCCGAGCACCCGCTGCTGATCCCGGCTCTGGTGGTCGGCCTGATGGTGCTCAAGTGGCTGGTGCTGATGGCGCTCGGCTTTGCCATTCGCATCTCGCCGAGTCAGCGCTGGACCTTCGGGCTGGCGCTGGCCCAGGGCGGGGAGTTCGCCTTCGTGCTGTTCTCGTTCGCTGCCCAGAACAAGGTGCTGCCGGGGGATACCATCGCCCTGCTGACGCTGGTGGTGGCGCTCTCCATGGCGCTGACGCCGCTGCTGCTGATCCTCAACGATCGGGTCATCCAGCCCTGGTTCGACTATCGCAACCAGAGTGAATTGCCGCAGCACGAGCAGCCGGAGCTGGTGGAGCACCCGGTCATCATCGCCGGCTTCGGCCGTTTCGGTCAGATCGTGGGCCGTCTGCTGCACGGCCACGGCATCGGCACCACCATCCTCGAGCAGGATGCCAGCCAGATCGAGATGCTGCGCAAGTATGGCTATCAGGTGTTCTATGGCGATGCCAGCCGGCTTGACCTGCTGCACGCCGCCGGCGCCCACAAGGCCAAGCTGCTGGTGCTTTCCATCAACGATCCGGCCACGTCACTCGAAGTGATTGAAATGGTGAAGAAACACTTCCCGCACCTTAAGATACTGGCGCGAGCCCAGGATCGTCCCCATGCTCACGAAATCCTGCGCCAGGGCGTGGGCAGCGTGTACCGGGAAACCCTGGGTTCTGCCGTGGATCTGGGGGTAGAAGCCCTGACCCAGCTCGGCTTTCGGGCCAACCAGGCCTGGCGGGCCGGACAGACCTTCAAGCAGCACGACAACTGGCTGCTGCGGGAGCAAGTCAACTACCTGGACGACGAACACACCTATATCAACAAGAGCCTGCAATACCGGGACATCCTCTCCGATCTGCTGCAAGACGATCAGGAAGGACAAGAGCGCATTCACGCTCACAACTGGAACAGCGGTCTGCCCGACAACGACAAGGAAGCAATATGATTGCCTATTACCCCATGCTCAAACACCTGCACATGACGCTGGCGCTGGTCAGCGTGCTGCTGTTCCTCTATCGCTGGCTGCTGGCCCTGGGGGGCAGTGCCCGCCTGCAGCAGAAGTGGCTGAAGATCCTGCCCCATGTCAACGACACCTTCCTGTTGCTGTTCGGGGTGCTGCTGGCGGTGACCCTGCAAATGAGCCCAGGCCAACAACCCTGGCTGATGGCCAAGCTGATCGCTCTGGTGGTTTACATCGGCCTCGGCGTCATGGCACTCAAGCGCCCTGCGCGCAGCCAGAAGCTGGTGGCCGGCCTCGCTGCCCTGGCGGTATTTGGCTACATGGTGGGCGCCGCCATCACCAAATCCGCCCTGTCCTGGCTGGCCTGATCCAGCCAAAAAATACCAGCCTAATGGAGGGGTACCGGTACCATCCCCTCCACATCATATTCTGCATTTCCCCGTCATTTCTGTTTTTTCCTCTATCCCAAATCCGTAAGACAGCACTTTCATTTGGTGAATTTTCATCATTTTTTAGCCTCGATTGCTGCCCAAAATGATGGCAATTATGTTTAGGATCATGTGGTTAGCTTGGTTTGTATGAAAATGGCGACAGTTGTCGCAGCAAAACTTGCGACATAGACTGTCGCAAGGCATGGCTAGGATACACTCAACGCTAAACCAGTGAAGGCATGCACCATGAGTAAGAAGCTGTTACGACAACTGACCTTGGCGCGTTGCATCCCGCACCGCCCTTACAAGCTGACCGCCAGCCAACTCCAGGTAAAACTGGAAGAAGAAGGCATCCATGTCAGTCTGCGTACCGTGCAACGGGACCTGGAAGAGATGTCCGGCATGGGGTTGTTCGATCTCACCTCGGATGAACGCAGCAAACCACACGGCTGGTGCTTCGAGCGCCATGGCCTCAACGATTTTGCCAACATCATGCCGCTGTCGCTGGCAGTGGCGCTGAAAACCTGGAGCGATCAGGCCAGCCAGCTGTTGCCGGCCAGCGTACTGACCGAACTGAACCCCTTGGTCGACAAGGCCAGCCAGGTGATCCGCGACAGCCAGAGCGAACTGGCTGAACGCTGGCTCGAGAGCGTGCACCAGTCACCGCGTCCGTTTGCTGGCAACCCGGAGATCCGCCGCAGCACCCTGATCCGCGATGCATTGTGGCGCGGTCGCAAGTTCAGTGCCGAGATCCAGCGTGTCATCAAGGAGCGCACGGTATGGCTCTGCTACGACCGCATCAATCCGCTCGGTATCCTGAATCAGGCGGAAGGGCCGACGTTGCTCTGCACCCTGTCCGAGCTGGATCCCAAGGTCTACGGTATCCCGTTTGATCACATCAAGAACGTGGAGCTGACCAACTTCAGCGCGACCCAGCCGAAGGATTTCAATATCCAGAAACTGATCCGCGATCAGGGGTACCAGGATGTCAGCGGACCGATCCGCTTCGTCGGTCGCATCGATGCCAACTGCCCGACCCTGGTCGACGGGCAGATCCCTGGCCACAACCCGCGTATGACCCGCTACGACAAGCGCAGCGTGGTGGTAGAAACCGAGGTGCAGGACACCCCCGAGTTCCGTACCTGGCTCAACAACATGAGCGGGAACCTTGAAGTGCTGGCGCCTGAGTCCTTGCGCAAGGCATATCCGACACCGGGTAGCCGTGTCAGCTGACCACCTCAGAAAAAGCCGGGCCAAGCCCGGCTTTTTGTATTCTTTTTGAGCATATTTATTCAACTAATTTTTAAGTCTTACCCACCGAATTGAGCCTGCTTGTACCATCGTTTTCGCCCCGTTTTTGCGTGTAAGAGATCCGCCATGGCAGCTGTAAGAGGCCACTGTGTCGAACCGTACGCGAAGCCATCTTTGAATCCACATGCTTTCCTGTGAAACAAACTAATTCCATGATTTATATGATTTTATCTCTGTAGTATTGGTCATTAATCCGTTATCACCACGCCAATAACGCCGGGACCTCCCTTGTTCCGCCCCCTGGTTCCCTTAATATGGGTCTCACAAGGACGGAGCTGATTCGGCAGGATGCGGAAACAGCGCATAAGCAGGGAATAAACCACAGGGTGTGGGTAGGGAACACCTCAGGATGAGGCCGATAATCAGGACGGTTATCAAACGGATTGCAGGACACCACGGGACGTGGTTGCGGACACCTCGGGATGAGGCAGAGCAAACAGATTATTGCTCTTCAGGAAGAATATGGACCTCGCAGGAAGCGAGCAGGACAGCTTCAGGATGAGGCGAGACAACCCGGACGGTTGTCTGTCAGGATGACGCAAGGAGCACCACGGGATGTGGTAACGGACACCTCCAGGATGGAGAGAGTGCAGCAATCAGGAGCGATTGCCAGGCTAGGATGGCCACAGGACACCTCAACGGATTGGGAAGGGGATATTCCGAAGGATCAGGATAAAGTCAGGGATTGCAGGGAGCGTTGCAGTTCATGGACTGGACTAGATGACTTGAGGGGACGGCAGCCGCCGTCCCCTTTTCTTTATGTGCATTTTGTACCAGAGCGGGTCAATGACATAGGACTCTATTCGCTGCCACAGCACATAGTGTGTGCCCCTCGATCTCGGCTCCCATATTCATGTCAGCCAAGATACCAGCTCCTCTCAACCCCGCTTCGCGAACGCGGCTTTGGGTTAGTACTGCAGCCGGCAAGTCACTACCCACAAAGCTCCCCTCCATTCGCTCAGACCTTCTTAAATGGTGTATCTTCAATCAAGAAAGGCTCCCAGCCGCAAAGCTGGCTCATTGCCAGCGACCACATCAACTTTCCCGCCCGCCAGAAACACAGGGTGGAATGGACCCATCCCGACATGACCACCGTCTGGCTCTGCGTGTTTTACTGAGTCCCGTGAGGACAAAAGAGGCAATTCGGGGAACATGAGCGCGGTGTCGGAAACGAAAAAAAGCCCAGTCGTTAGACTGGGCTTCTTAAGTAGTGGCGGAGCGGACGGGACTCGAACCCGCGACCCCCGGCGTGACAGGCCGGTATTCTAACCGACTGAACTACCGCTCCGCTGTCTGGTTAGCTTTTTGCTAAATTGTCTGCCGCTTCATTGAGGTGTCATCCTCGCAGCCAGTAATGTGATTCTTCACATCACCGTTTAATTGGGTGCCTGGCAGTGTCCTACTCTCGCATGGCGAATGCCACACTACCATCGGCGCTACCGCGTTTCACTTCTGAGTTCGGCATGGGTTCAGGTGGTTCCACGGCGCTATGGCCGCCAGGCAAATTCTTCAATCTCGGAAAGCTGACGTGAATAACAACTGTCACCTGGTGAGGTGGTCGCTATCACTGAATTAGTAGTTCACTCATTCGCTACAAGGCCAGAAACACTTCTTGGGTGTTGTATGGTTAAGCCTCACGGGTAATTAGTATGGGTTAGCTCAACACGTCGCCGCGCTTACACACCCCACCTATCAACGTTGTGGTCTCCAACGGCCCTTTAGGACCCTCAAGGGGTCAGGGATGACTCATCTCAGGGCTCGCTTCCCGCTTAGATGCTTTCAGCGGTTATCGATTCCGAACTTAGCTACCGGGCAGTGCCACTGGCGTGACAACCCGAACACCAGAGGTTCGTTCACTCCGGTCCTCTCGTACTAGGAGCAACTCCCTTCAATCATCCAACGCCCACGGCAGATAGGGACCGAACTGTCTCACGACGTTCTGAACCCAGCTCGCGTACCACTTTAAATGGCGAACAGCCATACCCTTGGGACCGACTTCAGCCCCAGGATGTGATGAGCCGACATCGAGGTGCCAAACACCGCCGTCGATATGAACTCTTGGGCGGTATCAGCCTGTTATCCCCGGAGTACCTTTTATCCGTTGAGCGATGGCCCTTCCATTCAGAACCACCGGATCACTATGACCTACTTTCGTACCTGCTCGACCTGTCCGTCTCGCAGTTAAGCTGGCTTATGCCATTGCACTAACCTCCTGATGTCCGACCAGGATTAGCCAACCTTCGTGCTCCTCCGTTACTCTTTGGGAGGAGACCGCCCCAGTCAAACTACCCACCAGGCACTGTCCGCGACCCAGATTCATGGGCCTGCGTTAGAACATCAAACATACAAGGGTGGTATTTCAAGGACGGCTCCAGCGCAACTGGCGTCACGCCTTCAAAGCCTCCCACCTATCCTACACATGTAGGTTCAATGTTCAGTGCCAAGCTGTAGTAAAGGTTCACGGGGTCTTTCCGTCTAGCCGCGGGTACACCGCATCTTCACGGCGAATTCGATTTCACTGAGTCTCGGGTGGAGACAGCATGGCCATGGTTACACCATTCGTGCAGGTCGGAACTTACCCGACAAGGAATTTCGCTACCTTAGGACCGTTATAGTTACGGCCGCCGTTTACCGGGGCTTCGATCAAGAGCTTCGCTTGCGCTAACCCCATCAATTAACCTTCCGGCACCGGGCAGGTGTCACACCCTATACGTCCACTTTCGTGTTTGCAGAGTGCTGTGTTTTTGATAAACAGTCCCAGCCATCTGGTCACTGCGACTCCCAACTGCTCCATCCGCAAGGGACTTCACTGTCAAGAGCGAACCTTCTCCCGAAGTTACGGTTCTATTTTGCCTAGTTCCTTCACCCGAGTTCTCTCAAGCGCCTTGGTATTCTCTACCCGACCACCTGTGTCGGTTTGGGGTACGATGACTTGTAATCTGAAGCTTAGAGGCTTTTCCTGGAAGCAGGGCATCAATGGCTTCCACACCGTAGTGTGTTCGTCTCGTGTCTCAGTGTTGTGTCTCCGGATTTGCCTAGAAACACCACCTACGCACTTTCACCAGGACAACCGTCGCCTGGCCCACCTAGCCTTCTCCGTCCCCCCATCGCAATTACAAGTCGTGCAGGAATATTAACCTGCTTCCCATCGACTACGCCTTTCGGCCTCGCCTTAGGGGTCGACTCACCCTGCCCCGATTAACGTTGGACAGGAACCCTTGGTCTTCCGGCGAGGAGGCTTTTCACCCCCTTTATCGTTACTTACGTCAGCATTCGCACTTCTGATATCTCCAGCATGCCTCTCGACACACCTTCGCAGACTTACAGAACGCTCCCCTACCACTCACACTTAGTGTGAATCCGCGGCTTCGGTGCCTGGTTTGAGCCCCGTTACATCTTCCGCGCAGGCCGACTCGACTAGTGAGCTATTACGCTTTCTTTAAATGATGGCTGCTTCTAAGCCAACATCCTAGCTGTCTGAGCCTTCCCACATCGTTTCCCACTTAACCAGAACTTTGGGACCTTAGCCGGCGGTCTGGGTTGTTTCCCTCTTCACGACGGACGTTAGCACCCGCCGTGTGTCTCCCGGATATTACTTACTGGTATTCGGAGTTTGCATGGGGTTGGTAAGTCGGGATGACCCCCTAGCCCAAACAGTGCTCTACCCCCAGTAGTATTCGTCCGAGGCGCTACCTAAATAGCTTTCGGGGAGAACCAGCTATCTCCGAGTTTGATTGGCCTTTCACCCCCAGCCACAGGTCATCCCCTAACTTTGCAACGTTAGTGGGTTCGGTCCTCCAGTTGATGTTACTCAACCTTCAACCTGCCCATGGCTAGATCACCCGGTTTCGGGTCTACACCTTGCAACTAGACGCCCAGTTAAGACTCGGTTTCCCTACGGCTCCCCTATACGGTTAACCTCGCTACAAAATGTAAGTCGCTGACCCATTATACAAAAGGTACGCAGTCACCCCGAAGGGCTCCCACTGCTTGTACGTACACGGTTTCAGGTTCTATTTCACTCCCCTCACAGGGGTTCTTTTCGCCTTTCCCTCACGGT
>NZ_CP137631.1:90000-347500 GCF_033349375.1 Aeromonas sp. CD | reverse complement strand
TGTAGTCTTCCGGAGTCTCGACTTCTACTTTCATGATCGGTTCGAGCAGAACCGGGTTGGCCTTCATGAAGCCAGCCTTAAAGGCCATGGAAGCAGCGATCTTGAACGCCAGCTCGGAAGAGTCGACATCGTGGTAGGAACCGAAGTGCAGACGCACACCCAGATCCATTACCGGATAGCCTGCCAGCGGGCCGGACTTCAGCTGCTCGCGGATACCCTTGTCAACACCCGGGATGAACTCACCAGGAATGACGCCGCCCTTGATGTCGTTGACGAATTCGTAGGCTTTGCCTTCTTCCAGCGGGTACATGTCGATCACAACGTGACCGTACTGACCACGACCACCGGACTGCTTGGCGTGCTTACCTTCGATATCCTTGACGGTGTTACGAATGGTTTCACGGTAGGCAACCTGCGGCTTACCTACGTTCGCTTCTACCTTGAACTCGCGACGCATACGGTCAACGATGATGTCCAGGTGCAGCTCACCCATACCGGCGATGATGGTTTGGCCAGACTCTTCGTCAGTCCATACGCGGAAGGACGGGTCTTCCTGAGCCAGACGGCCCAGAGCCAGGCCCATCTTCTCTTGGTCAGCCTTGGTTTTCGGCTCAACCGCGATGGAGATTACCGGTTCCGGGAATTCCATACGCTCGAGGATGATCGGCGCTTTTTCGTCACACAGGGTGTCACCGGTGGTCACGTCTTTCAGACCGATGGCGGCAGCGATGTCGCCTGCGCGAACTTCTTTGATCTCTTCACGCTTGTTGGCATGCATCTGAACGATACGGCCAAAACGCTCGCGCTTCTCTTTAACGGAGTTCAGCACGGAGTCACCGGAGTTAACCACACCGGAGTAAACGCGGAAGAAGGTCAGGTTGCCTACGAACGGGTCGGTAGCAATCTTGAATGCCAGAGCAGCGAACGGCTCGTCATCAGAAGCATGACGCTCGTCTTTGGTTTCACCATCCAGCTTCAGACCGTCGATGGCTGCTACGTCGGTCGGCGCCGGCAGATAGTCAACCACGGCATCCAGCATGGCCTGTACGCCCTTGTTCTTGAACGCGGAGCCACAGGTAACCAGGATGATTTCGTTGTTCAGAACGCGCTGACGAAGAGCTTTCTTGATCTCTTCCTCGGTCAGTTCTTCACCACCCAGGTATTTTTCCATCAGGTCTTCAGACGCTTCAGCAGCGGCTTCAACCAGGGTCATGCGCATTTCTTGCGCTTTTTCCAGCAGCTCAGCCGGGACGTCTTCGTAATCGAAGGATACGCCCTGGTCAGCTTCGCTCCAGTTGATGGCTTTCATCTTGACCAGGTCGATAACGCCCTTGAAGTTCTCTTCTGAACCGATGTTCAGTTGCAGCGGAACCGGGTTACCTTTCAGACGGGTCTTGATGTGCTCAACGCAGCGCAGGAAGTTGGCACCGGTACGGTCCATCTTGTTGACGAACGCGATACGGGGAACCTTGTACTTGTTAGCCTGACGCCATACGGTTTCAGACTGTGGCTGTACGCCACCTACGGCACAGTACACCATCACAGCGCCGTCCAGAACACGCATGGAACGCTCTACTTCGATAGTAAAGTCAACGTGGCCCGGGGTATCGATGATGTTGATACGGTGCGGTTGGAACTGTTTGCCCATACCGGACCAGAAAGCGGTGGTCGCGGCGGAGGTGATGGTGATACCACGCTCTTGTTCCTGTTCCATCCAGTCCATGGTGGCGGCGCCATCGTGAACTTCACCGATCTTGTGACTTACACCGGTGTAAAACAGAACGCGCTCGGTAGTAGTAGTCTTACCGGCGTCGATGTGAGCGGAGATACCGATATTACGATAACGCTCAATGGGGGTTGTACGAGCCATTGTCATCCTCTTACTAGGGCACTTGTCCCCAGATAATTAAAGGTGCGCAGAGCCAAAAGACCCTGCGCAAGCGGATTACCAGCGGAAGTGAGCGAAAGCCTTGTTCGCTTCAGCCATACGGTGTACGTCTTCACGTTTCTTGACAGACGAACCCTTATTGTCAGCGGCATCCAGCAGCTCGCCAGCCAAACGCTGAGCCATTGATTTTTCACCACGTTTACGAGCGGCATCAACCAACCAGCGCATTGCCAGGGCATTGCGGCGAACCGGACGAACTTCTACCGGTACCTGATAGGTTGCACCACCGACACGACGAGATTTAACCTCGACGGCCGGACGAATGTTGTCCAGGGCTTCTTCGAATACGGCCAGGTGCTCTTTGCCAGTCTTGGTGGCAATGATGTCCAGCGCGCCATATACGATGGCTTCGGAAACAGATTTCTTACCGTCAACCATTACTACGTTGACAAATTTAGCCAGCAGCTCTGATCCGAACTTGGGATCCGGCAGGATTTTACGCTGACCAACAACACGACGTCTTGGCATTTCAAATTCTCCGTAACTTCAGGGGTTACCCAAAACTAGAAAGTTATCTAACTAGAAACGAATTAACGTTTGGCCTTACTTAACGGAGAACCATTAAGCTTTCGGACGCTTCACGCCATACTTGGAGCGAGCCTGCTTACGGTCTTTAACACCGGCACAGTCCAACGCACCACGAACGGTGTGATAACGAACACCTGGCAAGTCTTTTACACGACCGCCACGGATCAGAACAACAGAGTGCTCTTGCAGGTTGTGACCTTCACCGCCGATGTAGGAGGTGACTTCGAAGCCGTTGGTCAGACGTACACGGCATACTTTACGCAGTGCAGAGTTAGGCTTCTTCGGGGTGGTGGTGTATACACGGGTGCACACGCCACGCTTCTGAGGGCACGCTTCCAGCGCCGGCACGTTGCTTTTCACAACGAGCTTGATGCGTGGCTTGCGAACCAACTGGTTAATAGTTGCCATCAAAAGGCTCCTGATAATGACTTCATAAACATGTGAAAAATCCTCCCCGCAGATACGGGGACGCGAAATTTTATGCCCTGTTGTCAAGGGAGTCAAGATTTATACAATCCGAGCCAGGAAAGGCAGTGAAGAGACCTTGGAAAATATCGCTAACAGGCTGAAATGATTATATAAAAATGGCGGTCAGCCAGCCCAGGTCTGCGGCGAGCCTTTTTCCGCGATCAGAGCCACCAAGCCGGCCATGTCCAGATCCAACCCGATCCGTTGTTGCAATCCCCTCGCCTGCAGGTCTTCCCGCATGACATAGAGCGGCACTCCGGCCAGCCGTACACACCACTGAGGGGCCGTGGCAGCGACGACGGCATCCTGCATCAGCACCAACACATCCTCTGGCTGGCGGTAGGTCAGCGCCTGCTCCAGGTCCTGGCTCTGGAAGGGAGAGGTCAATATCAGCTGTATCATGGTCACCTCAAAAGCAGATGTGGGTCGCACAGGCATCCCACTGGTGCCGGATGTCGGTGCGGGACAAGCCAGTCACGGGGATCAGCAGATCCGCCACCGTCAGGCCACGCTCGGCCAGCGAGTCGGTGCACACATAGACCTCCTCGATGTCGTAGAGCTCGAGCAGTTTGAAGGTCGGCGCATAGTGACGCTGCAAGATGGCCTGCGGCTGCTGCTCCCTGAGCAGTTGCAGCACGCCATCCCCGATGAGGAACAGGGCCAGCGACTCGGTCATGGCCGAAGTAGCCAGCAGGGCATCCAGACCTTCCCGCCCGGCGGCAGTACCGTGCGGCCCGCGCCGGCAAATAAACGCTATCTTGTGCATGGCTGCCTCCTAAAACTGGACGAATCGATCGGCGGTCAGGCTGGCCTCCGCCAGCTGACCCAGCCCGCTCAGGCAAAATGGCGGCTCCAGGTTGAAGTGTGCCCTGCCCAGCCCCTTGGCCTCCTGCTCATCCAGCACACCGCGCCGCATGGCGGCGGCGACGCACACATCGATACGGATCCCTTGCTGGTTGGCCAGTTCACGCCACAGGGCGACCAGGTTGCTCTCATCGGAGGCAGGAGCATGCAGCCCGTTACCGTTGCAGACCCCATCCTGGTAGAAGAACAGGTGAGACAAGCAATGGCCCTGCTCGATGAGGCTCAAGGCAAAGCGATAGGCGGTACTGGCCGACTGGGTGCCATAGGCGGGCCCCGTTACCAGCAGGGCAAAATTCAGACTCATATCCGGACTCCTGCGCATGTGTTCGTCCATTCTACGCCAAACACAAAAAAGCCCCTCCTGGGAGGGGCTCTTCGTGCAGCCTTGGATCAGACGTAAGCGATGGCCTCGACTTCAACCAGCACATCCTTCGGCAGACGCGCCACTTCCACACAGGAGCGGGCAGGAGGGGCTTCACCGAAGTAACGGGCATAAACCTGGTTGAAGGCAACAAAGTTGTTCATGTCGCTGAGGAAGCAGGTAGTCTTCAGTACCTTGCCGGTATCGGCTCCCGCTTCCTTCAATACTGCAACCAGGTTCTTCATCACCTGCTCGGCCTGCGCTTCGATACCGCCAGCCACTATCTCCATGGTGGCCGGATCGAGCGGGATCTGCCCGGAAGTGAAGACCAGCTCGCCCAGTTTGGTGGCCTGAACATACGGGCCAATTGCGGCAGGAGCCTTGTCGGTTGCAATAACTTCTTTAGCCATTCTTGTCTATCCCCTTCTATGGCGCTTACTCGTTTTCGTCTTCACCCTGCTTGCGCTGTCGGATGTACAGATAAACGGTATGTTTGGAAATGTTCAGCTTGTCGGCGACCAGGTTGATCGAGTCCTTGATATCAAATATGCCCTTCTCGAACAGCTGGGTCACGATAAACCTGTTTTTAGCATTGTTGGCAACGGTCGGATCGCGGTTGATCTCGTCGATGGTGTTGTCCACCGTCTGGGCAACCAGCTCTTCCACACTGTTGGCAAAGGTCTCCGGCGACTGACGCTCGACTTGTTGCGGCGTCGGGAAAAATTCGGCGACAAACTCGTGAAAAGGTGCGTTGATGTGCAGGTTGATACAGATGAGGCCGATCACCTGCTTGTCGCTGTTCCTGATGGCGATGGTACTCGACTTCATCAGGGCACCGGTACGGCTGCGAGCAAAATAGCTCTGGGTGTAATCCTGGCCGGTATTCTCGATGTCCTTGAGCATACGCAGCGCGAGATCGGTAATGGGGGCCCCCTCATTCCGTCCCGTATTGAACCCGTTGGCAATCTTGATCACGGACTCGTGCAGATTTTCCAGGGAGTGAAGCACCACTTCACAGTGCTTGCCGAACAACTCGGCCAAGCCATCGATCAGCCCATCGTATGAGCGCAACAATTCCCTGTCTTCGTCTGTAAAAGTGCGACCGATCAGTTGCTCTTCGGGAAGCATCACTTCCTCGATACCGACAGTCATGTTCTACCCCTGTAATACCCATTCAACTTTCCCGAGTTTTCAGTTGCGAGGGGTCAATGTCAACTTTTTTTGATTTTTTACTCTGCAACCTTGCTCTGGATCATCCGAATATCCGCGTGGCGTCTGGCTTTGACGAGAAAATCGACAATAAAAAAGGGCCCCATGAAGGGGCCCTTTTCATTCGCTACAGCGGAAGATTACTCTTCGTCAAAACTGCCGGCTGCGTTGAGCAGATCCGCCAGGTTTTGCTGAGCTTCATCGGCAGTCACCTGCGGCACACCAACAGCACGGGCTGCGGCGGCACGCTGGTTGATCCGGCCGTGGTGGTAGGCAAAGCCAGTACCAGCCGGGATCAGACGACCCACGATCACGTTCTCTTTCAGGCCACGCAGTTCGTCACGCTTGCCGCCAACGGCCGCTTCGGTCAGAACACGGGTGGTTTCCTGGAAGGAAGCCGCGGAGATGAAGGACTCGGTGCTCAGAGATGCCTTGGTAATACCCATCAGGATGTGACGGAAGGTGGCCGGGGTCTTGCCCTCAGCAACCAGCTTACGGTTGGCAATCTTAACGCGAGCCACTTCAACCTGTTCGCCTTCGATCAGGTCGGTGTCGCCAGCGCTCAGGATCTCGCACTTGCGCAGCATCTGACGCACGATGACTTCGATGTGCTTGTCGTTGATCTTAACGCCTTGCAGACGGTAAACGTCCTGCACTTCGTTGGCGATGTAGTTGGCGACCGGGCTGATACCGCGCAGACGCAGAATGTCGTGAGCAGACTCAGGACCGTCCGCCAGCACTTCACCCTTCTCAACTTTTTCACCTTCGAACACGTTCAGGTTACGCCACTTCGGAATCATCTCCTCGTAGACATCGCCACCATCGGTCGGGGTGATGACCAGACGGCGTTTGCCCTTGGTCTCTTTACCGAAGGAGATGGTACCGGAGATCTCGGCCAGAATTGCCGGTTCCTTCGGTTGACGTGCTTCGAACAGATCCGCAACGCGCGGCAGACCACCGGTGATGTCCTTGGTACCGCCGGACTCTTGCGGGATACGCGCTACCGCGTCACCCACGCCCACGTTGGCACCATCTTCCAGGTTCACGATCGCCTTGCCCGGCAGGAAGTACTGGGCGGCTACATCGGTACCCGGGATCATCACGTCCTTGCCGTTCAGGTCGACCAGTTTCACGGTCGGACGCATCTCTTTACCGGCGCTCGGACGCTCGTTGACATCCAGCACGACGATGGAGGAGAGACCGGTCAGCTCGTCGGTCTGACGAGTAATGGTCACGCCATCGATCATGTGTTCGAAGTGCAGACGACCCGCTACTTCGGTGATGATCGGGTGAGTGTGCGGATCCCAGTTGGCGACGGTTTCACCGGCGTTCACGGCCTGGCCATCTTTCACTTCCAGCACGGAACCGTAAGGCAGCTTGTGGCTTTCCTTGGTACGGCCCATCTCGTCCATGATGGTCAGTTCGGTAGAACGGGAGGTGATAACCAGTTTGTCGTCGCTGTTGTGAACGAACTTGGCGTTCTGCAGCTTGATGCTACCGGTGTTCTTGACCTGGATGCTGCTCTCGGCAGCGGCACGGGATGCGGCACCACCGATGTGGAAGGTACGCATCGTCAGCTGGGTACCCGGTTCACCGATGGACTGGGCGGCGATAACACCGACAGCCTCACCCTTGTTAACCAGATGACCACGGGCCAGATCACGGCCGTAGCAGTGAGCACAGTTACCGAAGTCGGTCTCACAGGTGATGGCAGAACGTACCTTCACGCGATCAACAGAGTTGCGCTCCAGCAGGTCACACAGCTGCTCGTCGAGCAGGGTGTTGCGCGCTACCAGCACTTCGTCTTCAGTACCCGGCTTGATCACGTCATCGGCAACCACACGGCCCAGCACGCGCTCACGCAGCGGTTCGACCACGTCGCCACCTTCGATCAGCGGAGTCATCCACAGACCTTCGGTAGTGCCGCAATCGTCCTCGGTGATCACCATGTCCTGTGCCACGTCAACCAGACGACGAGTCAGGTAACCGGAGTTCGCAGTCTTCAGTGCGGTATCCGCCAGACCCTTACGAGCACCGTGAGTGGAGATGAAGTACTGCAGTACGTTCAGACCTTCGCGGAAGTTCGCGACGATCGGGGTCTCGATGATGGAACCATCCGGCTTGGCCATCAGGCCACGCATACCGGCCAGCTGACGGATCTGGGCTGCGGAACCCCGCGCACCAGAGTCGGCCATCATGAAGATGCTGTTGAACGAGGCTTGCTCTTCTTCTTCACCCAGCGAGTTGACGTTACGCTCTTTGGACAAGTTCTCCATCATGGCCTTGGAGACGCGCTCGTTGGCGCTGGCCCAGATATCGATAACCTTGTTGTAGCGTTCGCCCGCGGTCACCAGACCGGACAGGAACTGGTCCTGGATCTCGGCAACTTCGGCTTCTGCAGCGGCGATGATGTCTTTCTTGGCATCCGGGATGACCATGTCATCGATACCAACGGAAGCACCGGACAGGGCCGCATAGTGGAAACCGGTATACATCAGCTGGTCAGCGAAGATGACGGTGTCCTTCAGGCCCTGCTTGCGATAGCAGGTGTTCAGCAGACGGGAGATGAGCTTTTTGCCCAGCGCCTTGTTGGATACGGATTTGATCCAGTTCTGCGGGTTGGCATCCAGGTCAGCCTGCTCTGCAGCAGTCAGCACCTTCGGCTCGTCGATCAGCGCGTATTCCATGCCTTTCGGCAGGATCAGGCTCAGGATCGCACGACCAACGGTGGTGTTCTTCATCTCGGTGTGAGCACGCAGCGAACCGTCTTCCTGACGCAGGTATTCGGTGATGCGAACTTTCACGCGAGCATGCAGATCGGCCAGACCGGCGCGGTATACCTTCTCGGCTTCTTTCGGGCCGGACAGCACCATACCTTCGCCCTTGGCGTTGATACGGGCGCGGGTCATGTAGTACAGACCCAAGACCACGTCCTGAGACGGAACGATGATCGGCTCACCGGAGGCAGGCGACAGGATGTTGTTGGTGGACATCATCAGCGCGCGCGCTTCCAGCTGGGCTTCCAGGGTCAGCGGTACGTGGACCGCCATCTGGTCACCGTCGAAGTCCGCGTTATAGGCGGCACAGACGAGCGGGTGCAGCTGGATGGCCTTGCCTTCGATCAGGGTCGGTTCAAACGCCTGGATACCCAGACGGTGCAGGGTCGGTGCACGGTTAAGCAGAACCGGGTGCTCGCGGATCACTTCGTCCAGAATGTCCCAAACGACAGCTTCTTCGCGCTCCACCATCTTCTTGGCGGCCTTGATGGTAGTCGCCAGACCGCGGGATTCCAGCTTGCCATAGATGAACGGCTTGAACAGCTCCAGCGCCATCTTCTTCGGCAGACCGCACTGATGCAGACGCAGAGTCGGACCTACGGTGATAACGGAACGACCGGAGTAGTCGACACGCTTACCGAGCAGGTTCTGACGGAAACGACCTTGCTTACCCTTGATCATGTCGGCCAAGGATTTCAGCGGGCGCTTGTTGGAGCCAGTGATGGCACGACCACGACGGCCGTTGTCCAGCAGGGCATCGACGGACTCTTGCAGCATGCGCTTTTCGTTGCGCACGATGATGTCCGGAGCAGCCAGATCCAGCAGGCGCTTCAAGCGGTTGTTACGGTTGATCACGCGACGATACAGATCGTTCAGATCGGAAGTCGCGAAACGGCCGCCGTCCAGCGGTACCAGCGGACGCAGGTCCGGCGGCAGCACAGGCAGCACTGTCATGATCATCCACTCCGGCTTGTTGCCGGACTGCAGGAAGGCTTCCATCAGCTTCAGGCGCTTGGTGGTCTTCTTGCGCTTGGTCTCGGAGTTGGTCTGATCCAGCTCTTCGCGCATGGTGCGCACTTCGCCTTCCAGATCGATGGCGCGCAGCAATGCCAGGATTGCTTCGGCACCCATCTTGGCGTCGAATTCGTCGCCCCACTCTTCCAGTGCGTCCAGGTACTGCTCTTCGGACAGCATCTGGCTGCGCTCGAGGTTGGTCATGCCGGGTTCGATCACTACATAGGATTCGAAATACAGCACGCGCTCGATGTCACGCAGGGTCATGTCCAGCAGCAGACCGATACGGGACGGCAGGGACTTCAGGAACCAGATGTGGGCAGTCGGGCTGGCCAGCTCGATGTGGCCCATACGCTCACGACGGACCTTGGTCTGGGTCACTTCTACGCCGCACTTCTCACAGATCACACCACGGTGTTTCAGGCGCTTGTACTTGCCGCACAGACACTCGTAGTCCTTCACCGGTCCGAAGATACGGGCGCAGAACAGACCATCACGTTCCGGCTTGAAAGTCCGGTAGTTGATGGTCTCAGGCTTTTTGACCTCACCGAATGACCAGGAGCGGATCATGTCAGGAGAGGCCAGACCGATCTTGATACTGTCAAACTCTTCGGTCTTGGTCTGAGCCTTCAAAAACTTGAGTAAGTCTTTCACGTGTTTCCCCTGTCAGGAGTCTAACCTCGGCGCCCCTACTGCCGAAACAGCGGGGCGCCCACGTCAATTCTCGAACAATAAGAGCGAGCTCTTACTCTTCGTCCAGCTCGATGTTGATACCCAGAGAGCGGATTTCCTTCAGCAATACGTTGAAGGATTCGGGCATGCCCGGCTCCATACGGTGGTCGCCATCCACGATGTTCTTGTACATCTTGGTACGGCCGTTCACATCGTCAGACTTGACGGTCAGCATCTCCTGCAGGGTATATGCCGCACCGTAAGCCTCCAGGGCCCACACTTCCATCTCACCGAAACGCTGACCACCGAACTGTGCCTTACCACCCAGCGGCTGCTGAGTAACCAGGCTGTAAGAACCGGTAGAACGCGCGTGCATCTTGTCGTCTACCAGGTGGTTCAGCTTCAGCATGTACATGTAACCCACGGTGACCTTACGCTCGAAGGCGTTACCGGTACGACCGTCGAACAGGGCGATCTGACCGGATTCCGGCAGGTCGGCCAGCTTCAGCAGGGCCTTGATTTCACGCTCTTTGGCGCCATCAAAGACCGGCGTTGCTACCGGCAGACCCTTGCGCAGGTTACCGACCAGGGTACGTACGTCGTCGTCGGACAGCTCGGCCACGTTCACTTGCTGGGTGTCTTTCTCGCCCAGGTCATAGACCTGTTGCAGGAAGTCACGCATCTCGTGCAGTTCGCGCTGTTCCTTGACCATGCGGTCGATCTTCTCGCCGATGCCCTTGGCCGCGAGGCCCAAGTGCACTTCGAGGATCTGACCGATGTTCATACGGGACGGTACGCCCAACGGGTTCAGAACGATGTCGACCGGACGGCCGTACTCGTCATGGGGCATATCCTCGACCGGACAGATCTTGGAGATAACACCCTTGTTACCGTGACGACCCGCCATCTTGTCACCCGGCTGGATGCGACGCTTGACGGCCAGATAGACCTTGACGATCTTCAGTACGCCCGGCGCCAGGTCATCGCCCTGGATGATCTTGCGACGCTTGTTCTCGAATTTCTTGTCGAACTCGGCCTTCAGCTCAACGTGCTGTTCAGCGATCTGTTCCAGCTCGATTTGCTTGGCTTCATCTTCGATGGCCAGTTCAAACCACTTGGAGCGATCGAGCTTGTTCAGACGGTCTTCGCTGTAACCGGCGGCCAGCAGCAGGTTGCGGGAGCGGCCGAAAATGCCGTCTTCCAGGATCTTGAACTCTTCGGTCAAGTCCTTCTTCGCTTCCTTCAGCTGCATCTCTTCGATTTCTTTGGCGCGCTTGTCTTTTTCCACGCCATCGCGGGTAAAGACCTGCACGTCAACCACGGTACCGTACACACCGTTCGGCACACGCAGGGAGGAGTCCTTCACATCGGACGCCTTCTCACCGAAGATGGCGCGCAGCAGCTTCTCTTCCGGCGTCAGCTGGGTTTCACCTTTCGGCGTTACCTTACCGACCAGAATGTCGCCGCCCTTCACTTCAGCACCCACGTAGACGATACCAGACTCGTCCAGCTTGGACAGAGCGGCTTCACCCACGTTCGGGATGTCAGCAGTGATCTCTTCCGGACCCAGCTTGGTGTCACGGGAGATACAGGCCAGTTCCTGGATGTGAATGGTGGTCAGGCGATCTTCCTGAACAACACGCTCGTTCACCAGGATCGAGTCTTCGAAGTTGTAACCGTTCCACGGCATGAACGCGACGCGCAGGTTCTGACCCAGCGCCAGTTCACCCAGGTCGGTGGACGGGCCGTCAGCCAGCACGTCGCCCGCCATCACCGGCTCGCCCAACATCACGCACGGACGCTGGTTGATACAGGTGTTCTGGTTGGAACGGGTGTATTTGGTCAGGCTGTAGATGTCGATGCCGGCTTCGCCAGGCAGCAGCTCATCTTCGTTGACCTTGATAACGATACGGGAGGCATCGACGTAGTCGATCATGCCGCCACGCTTGGCCACTACGGTAACACCGGAGTCAACGGCCACAGCGCGTTCCATACCGGTACCAACCAGCGGCTTGTCGGCGCGCAGGGTCGGTACAGCCTGACGTTGCATGTTTGAACCCATCAATGCGCGGTTCGCGTCATCGTGTTCCAGGAACGGGATCAGGGCCGCTGCCACAGATACGATCTGCTGCGGGCTCACGTCCATATACTGGATCTGGTCGGCGTTCATAAAGGTGGATTCACCTTTGTGACGGCACGGGATCAATTCATCTTTCAGACGGCCATCTTCGGTAGTCGCGGCGTTAGCCTGTGCGATCACGTACTTGCCTTCTTCAATAGCAGACAGATAGTCCACTTCGTCGGTGATCACACCGTCAATGACCTTGCGGTACGGGGTCTCGAGGAAACCGTACTCGTTGGTACGAGAGTACACGGACAGAGAGTTGATCAGACCGATGTTCGGACCTTCAGGCGTTTCGATGGGGCACAGACGACCGTAGTGGGTCGGGTGTACGTCTCGAACTTCAAAGCCGGCACGCTCACGAGTCAAACCGCCCGGGCCCAGCGCGGAAATACGACGCTTGTGGGTCACTTCGGACAGCGGGTTGTTCTGGTCCATGAACTGGGACAGCTGGCTGGAACCAAAGAACTCTTTGACTGCGGCGGAGATCGGCTTGGCGTTGATCAGATCCTGCGGCATCAGGGTGTCCAGGTCGCCCAGGGAGAGACGCTCCTTGACCGCACGCTCGACACGCACCAGACCGACGCGGAACTGGTTTTCAGCCATTTCACCGACAGAACGGATACGACGGTTGCCCAGGTGGTCGATATCGTCCACTTCGTCGTTACCGTTACGGATGTCGATCAGGCGCTTCATCACATCGACGATGTCGTCTTTGGTCAGCGTACCCACGCCGGTCTCGTCTTCACGAGCCAGACGGCGGTTGAACTTCATCCGACCTACGGTAGACAGGTCGTAACGCTCGGAAGAGAAGAACAGGTTCTCGAACAGCTGTTCTGCGGCTTCGCGAGTCGGCGGCTCACCCGGACGCATCATGCGATAGATTTCGACCAGCGCTTCCAGGCGGCTGGAGCTGGAGTCGATACGCAGGGTCTCGGACATGTAGGCACCGTGATCCAGTTCATTGGTGAACAGAACCTCGAAGTGCTTGAAGCCGGCTTGGGAGAGGTTGGCTACCGCTTCCAGGCTCAGCGCCTGGTTGGCAGTCACTACCATCTCGCCAGTTTGCGGATGTGCGTAGTCCTTGGCAGCAACTTTGCCAACAACATACTCAACCGGCACCTCAATCTGGGTAACGGAATCTTTTTCCAACTGACGGATGTGACGCGCAGTCACTCGACGACCGGTCTCAACCACCACGGCGCCATTGACCACGATGTCAAAGGTCGCAGTTTCACCACGCAGGCGCTCCGGCACCAGATCCATCATCAACTTGCCATCTTTGACTTCGAAACCGATGGTCTCGAAGAAGGTGGCCAGAATCTGTTCGGAACTGAAATCCAGGGCACGCAGAATAATGGATGCCGGCAGTTTACGACGACGGTCGATACGGACAAACAGGTTGTCTTTCGCATCGAACTCGAAGTCCAGCCAGGAGCCACGGTAGGGAATAACGCGAGCGTTATACAGCACCTTACCGGATGAATGTGTTTTGCCTTTATCGTGGTCGAAGAAGACGCCCGGGCTACGATGCAGCTGGGAGACGATTACCCGCTCGGTACCATTGATAACAAAGGTGCCGTTCTCGGTCATGAGCGGAATTTCGCCCATGTATACTTCTTGTTCCTTGATGTCTTTGACGGTGCCGGCAGCTGCTTCACGGTCGTACAGAACCATACGAAGCTTGACACGCAGCGGCGCGGAGTAGGTCACTCCACGGATCTGGCATTCTTTTACGTCAAATACCGGCTCACCCAGGCGATAGCTGACATACTGAAGCTCAGCACTACCGGAGTAACTGGTGATCGGGAAAACGCTACGGAAAGCGGCCTCTAGGCCATATTCACCTTCCGGGTCAGCCTCGATGAACTGCTTGAAGGAGTCCAGCTGAATGGACAACAGATAAGGCGTGTCCAGTACCTGGTCTCGCTTACCGAAGTCCTTACGAATGCGTTTTTTTTCGGTATAAGAGTAAACCATAGGGTTCCTCAGCTCGCTGATAAGTGACCCACTCTGTCCCACGGGACAGCTCTGTCTCAACACCGTTTTGTGTTGGCCCGGACGAATGAAAACAGTCCGGATTGCTGGTGCACCGAGAGTCGTAAACGGTGTGAAATGCTCTCAGTCTACAGCGCAAAAAGGCTGGTGAACAAAAATTCACCAGCCCTAGCCTGTTTTATCAGGCTAATCTACATAAATGCAGATTATTTGATCTCAACAGAAGCACCGGCAGCTTCCAGCTCTTTCTTCAGAGCTTCAGCTTCGTCTTTGGAGACGGCTTCTTTCAGGTTAGCCGGAGCAGCTTCTACCAGGTCTTTGGCTTCTTTCAGGCCCAGACCGGTGGCGCCACGAACGGCTTTGATGACGGCAACTTTGTTGGCACCGGCAGCAGTCAGAACTACGTCGAACTCGGTCTTCTCTTCTACTGCTTCAGCGGCCGGACCGGCAGCAACAGCAACAGCGGCAGAAACACCGAACTTCTCTTCCATAGCTTCGATCAGCTCAACAACTTCCATTACGGACATGGAAGCAACGGCTTCGATAATTTGGTCTTTAGTGATAGACATGACAAAAATTCCTGATGTTGAATAAACTCAAACAGCCTAAATAGGCGAGAATCAAGCAGCAGCTTGCTTCTGATCACGCACAGCAGCGATGGTACGAACCAGCTTGCCAGCAGAGGCTTCCTTCATGGTAGCCATCAACTTCGCAATTGCTTCGTCGTAGGTCGGCAGCGTGGCCAGACGATCAATTTGTGCTGCGGCGATAAACTCACCGTTAAAAGCGCCAGCCTTGATTTCGAACTTTTGGTTCGCTTTGGCAAACTCTTTGAACAGACGAGCGGCAGCGCCCGGGTGTTCGTTAGAGAAAGCAATCAAGGTAGGACCAGACAATACGTCGTTCAGGCAACCGAATTCGGTACCTTCAACTGCGCGACGCAGCAGGGTGTTACGCACAACGCGCATGTACACACCGGCTTCGCGAGCAGATTTACGCAGGCTGGTCATCTTCTCTACAGTCACACCGCGAGAGTCGGCTACAACTGCAGAAAGAGCGCCTTTGGCAGCTTCGTTGACTTCAGCAACAATTGCCTTTTTGTCTTCGAGTCCCAATGCCATTGGCTTAACTCCTGGATTGAATCCGGGTCTAGTTTGACCCAGTACTGACACATCCCCCCTACCTTTACAACAGAGGGGAACGATGCGGTAGCAGGATTCCAGAAGAGAAAGAAATCTTTCTCGCTGGGTTTCCGGCACCGTCTACGCAGGAAGGATTAAGGCCTTGCAGCCACCTGCGGTCTTGGACGGAGGTCGAAACCCCCAACCAATCAAGGCGCAAAATTATAGATTAAATTTTGCGCCTTGTAAAATCCATCAATTAGGCCTGAGCTTCCAGAGAAGCTTGGTCTACGGCAACACCGGCACCCATGGTGGTGGAGATGCTGACTTTCTTGATGAATACACCCTTGGCGGAAGACGGCTTGGCCTTTTTCAGGGCAACCAGCAGAGCTTCCAAGTTTTCTTTCAGCTGAACTTCGTTGAAAGAAACCTTGCCCAGAGTGGTATGAATGATACCGTTCTTGTCGTTACGGTAACGGACCTGACCAGCCTTGGCGTTCTTGACGGCTTCGGCAACGTTAGGAGTTACAGTACCAACTTTCGGGTTCGGCATCAGGCCGCGCGGGCCCAGGATTTGACCCAGCTGACCAACAACGCGCATGGCATCCGGGGATGCGATAACTACGTCGAAGTTCATCTCGCCTTTCTTGACCAGATCGGCCAGCTCGTCCATACCAACCAGTTCAGCACCGGCAGCTTTGGCAGCTTCGGCGTTGGCACCTTGGGTGAATACGGCTACGCGTACTTCACGACCGGTACCGTGCGGCAGTACAGTTGCACCACGTACGTTTTGGTCGGATTTACGAGCATCGATACCCAGGTTAACGGCAACGTCAACGCTTTCAACGAACTTGGCAGTAGCCAGTTCTTTCAGCAGGGCAATGGCTTCGTTGATGGAGTACTCTTTGGTTCCGTCAACTTTTTCGCGAATAACGCGCATACGCTTGGAAAGTTTTGCCATTGTCTTAATCCTCCACTACCAGGCCCATGGAACGAGCGGAGCCGGCGATGCAACGTACTTTTGCATCCAGATCGGCACCGGTCATATCCGGCTCTTTGGTCTTGGCGATTTCTTGCAGCTGAGCCACAGTCACCTTACCAACCTTGTCTTTGTTCGGCTTGGCAGAACCAGACTGGATACCAGCAGCTTTCTTCAGCAGGAAGGCAGCGGGCGGAGTCTTGGTTTCGAAGGTGAAGGAACGGTCGCTGTAAACGGTGATCACGACCGGAGTCGGTGAACCTTTTTCCAGCTTTTCTGTACGGGCGTTGAACGCCTTACAGAATTCCATGATGTTCACACCGTGCTGACCCAGAGCAGGACCAACGGGAGGGCTGGGGTTAGCACTGCCAGCCTTAACTTGCAGCTTGATATAAGCTGTGACTTTCTTAGCCATTACAAAAATACCTCAGAAATGGGTTCTAACGCCTCGGAGACATGCTCCTGCAAACGGCTCCCCAACTAATAAAGGGGCAGCGAATTATAATGACATTCGCTGCCCCTGACAACCGTTAACGAACAGAGTTTAATCAGCCCTTTTCGACCTGACCAAAATCCAGCTCTACCGGTGTAGAACGACCGAAGATCAAAACGGAGACCTTCACGCGGCTCTTTTCGTAGTCCACCTCTTCAACGGTACCGTTGAAGTCGGCGAACGGACCATCGGCAACCCGCACCATTTCGCCCGGTTCAAACAGGGTTTTCGGACGCGGCTTGTCGTGGGCATCTTGCAGACGATTGAGGATGGCATCCGCTTCTTTATCAGAGATAGGAGCAGGACGATCAGAGGTGCCACCAATGAAGCCCATGACGCGCGGTACGTTGCGTACCAGGTGCCATGTGGTCTCATCCATGATCATCTGAACCAGGACGTAGCCCGGGAAAAACTTGCGCTCACTCTTGCGCTTCTGGCCAGCGCGCATCTCGACCACTTCTTCGGTCGGGACCAGCACTTCACCGAACATGTCTTCCATGCCATGCATCTTGATATGTTCACGCAGGGATTTGGCAACACGGCCTTCATAGCCGGAAAACGCCTGCACCACATACCATCTCATACGTTGTTCACGTTGTTCAGTCATGGCTTATCCTTACACACCGGTAATCAGGTTGACCAACCAGACCAAGGCACCGTCCAGAATGAACAGCAACAGCCCCATCACGGCAGTCACCGCCAGCACAATCAGGGTTGTCTGAATGGCTTCCTGGCGGGTCGGCCATACGACCTTGCGGACTTCCAGGCGAGACTCACGGGCAAATGCCAGTGTCGCCTTTCCCTTGGTGGTTTGCAGGGCTACTGCACCGGCAGCAGCAATGACAACGACCACACCCAGGGCGCGGACGGCAGCGACGACATCGTTGAGCAGGTAATTACCCACTACAGCGGCCGCCAGGATAATGAAAACCAGGCCCCAAAGCAGGGTATCCTTGCTTCCGCCCTGGCTCTCAGAACTAACACTCATACAACCCACCTGTATCTGACGTAACCAAAGACACAAAAGCCCCGTACGAGACGAGGTATATGGCAGGGGCGGCAGGACTCGAACCCGCAACCATCGGTTTTGGAGACCGCTGTTCTACCAATTCGAACTACGCCCCTGCATAAGAAAGCCCCTATTATAGGGGCTTTGCTTTATTTATGTAAGCCAAAGATTAAGCGATAACTTTAGCTACAACACCAGCACCTACGGTACGGCCACCTTCACGGATGGCGAAACGCAGGCCGTCGTCCATCGCGATCGGCGCAATCAGGGTAACAACCATCTTGATGTTGTCACCCGGCATTACCATCTCTACGCCTTCCGGCAGTTCGATGGTACCGGTCACGTCGGTAGTACGGAAGTAGAACTGCGGACGGTAGCCTTTGAAGAACGGGGTATGACGACCACCTTCTTCTTTGGACAGCACGTACACTTCAGATTCAAACTTGGTGTGCGGCTTGATGGTGCCCGGCTTGGCCAGTACCTGACCACGCTCTACGTCTTCACGCTTCACGCCACGCAGCAGTGCACCGATGTTCTCGCCTGCACGACCTTCGTCCAGCAGCTTGCGGAACATTTCAACACCGGTACAGGTGGTCTTGGTGGTATCTTTGATACCAACGATTTCCACTTCTTCACCAACTTTGACGATACCGCGCTCTACACGACCGGTAACTACGGTACCACGGCCAGCGATAGAGAATACGTCTTCGATAGGCATCAGGAACGGCAGGTCGATAGCACGCTCCGGCTCCGGAATGTAGGTGTCCAGGTGGCCAGCCAGTTCCAGGATCTTCTCTTCCCACTGAGCTTCGCCTTCCAGCGCTTTCAGTGCGGAACCACGGACTACCGGCAGGTCATCACCCGGGAAGTCGTACTCGGACAGCAGTTCGCGAACTTCCATCTCGACCAGTTCCAGCAGCTCTTCGTCATCTACCATGTCACACTTGTTCATGAACACGATGATGTACGGAACGCCTACCTGACGACCCAGCAGGATGTGCTCACGAGTCTGCGGCATCGGGCCGTCAGTCGCTGCTACTACCAGGATCGCGCCGTCCATCTGGGCAGCACCGGTGATCATGTTTTTAACGTAGTCGGCGTGACCCGGGCAGTCTACGTGCGCGTAGTGACGGGTAGCGGTGTCGTATTCTACGTGGGAGGTGTTGATGGTGATACCACGCTCACGCTCTTCCGGTGCCTTGTCGATCTGGTCGAAGGCGAAAGCCTTACCACCGAAGTGCTTGGCCAGCACGTTGGTGATAGCGGCAGTCAGGGTGGTTTTACCGTGGTCAACGTGGCCGATGGTACCCACGTTAACGTGCGGTTTATTACGCTCAAATTTTTCTTTAGACATGATCGTCCCTCTAAACTAACGCTGAGTACGCGGTGGCAAGCTAACCACAGAACAGTTTATATGATGGATTTGAATCTGGTGGGGAAGAGAGGCTGGTGCTGACAGGCAGGTTCGATTGCCGAACTCACCCTAAGGTGTGGCTCTGCTATCGCCTGAGCCGTATCAGCATCTTGGAGCGGGCAGCGGGAATCGAACCCGCATCATCAGCTTGGAAGGCTGAGGTAATAGCCATTATACGATGCCCGCATTTCTCTAACCCAAAGAACTCAAACCGCAGAGAAATATGGTGGAGGGAGAAGGATTCGAACCTTCGAAGGCAGAGCCGTCAGATTTACAGTCTGATCCCTTTGGCCGCTCGGGAACCCCTCCGCTACATAAATGCCACAACGGTAATTCTGCTTGCACCCGTTGTTTTATCGCTTTTGCCGAGCAAATAGACGACAGACATCTAAGCGTCGCGCATTTTATGGTAAGCATTTTGGGGATGCAACCATTGCGCCTTGCAAAATGTGCATTATTGCCGGGAACCAGGCAAAAAAGGACTCACTCTCCGCTCGAAACCGTCGCTTCTCTTGTCGCTCCCCACCCCTTGGTGTATGGTCGCCCTGCCCAAGAAACAGTGATGACACCATGACGACAGAGCATAACCCCTATCTGCAATTCACCCGCGAACAATGGGCGTTATTGCGCGACTCGGTCCCTTTGACCCTGACCGAGCACGATCTGCAGACCCTGCGCGGGATCAATGAAAAGGTGTCATTGCAGGAGGTGGAAGAGATCTACCTGCCCCTCTCCCGCCTGCTCAACCTCTACGTCAAGGCCAAGCAGCGCCGCAGCCGGGTACTGGAACAGTTTCTCGGTCAGTCCCGCGGCAAGGGTACCTACATCATCAGCATCGCCGGCAGCGTGGCGGGCGGCAAGAGCACCACGGCGCGCATCATGCAGGCGTTGCTGGAACGCTGGCCGGAGCACCCGCGGGTGGAGCTGGTCACCACCGACGGCTTTCTCTATCCCAACAAGGTGCTGGAAGAGCGCGGCCTGATGCGCCGCAAGGGCTTCCCGGAATCCTACGACATCCGTCATCTGGTGGAATTTGTCGCCAACATCCGCGCCGGCCACGAAAAAGTCGAGGCGCCGGTCTACTCCCACCTTATCTACGACATCATCCCTGACGAGAAGAAGGTGGTGGAGCAGCCGGACATCCTGATCCTCGAAGGGCTCAATGTACTGCAGAGCGGCATGGATTATCCGCAGGAGCCTCACCGGGTCTTCGTCTCCGATTTCGTCGACTTCTCCATCTATGTGGATGCCGAGGCCGAGCTGCTGCGCACCTGGTATATCGAGCGCTTCCTCAAGTTCCGCAGCGGCGCCTTCTCGGATCCCGACTCCTACTTCCACCACTACGCCAAGCTGGCGGAGAGTGAAGCGACCAAGATTGCCAACAACATCTGGCAAGATATCAACTATCTGAATTTGAAAGAGAACATCCTGCCGACCAGGGAACGGGCCAACCTGATCCTGACCAAGGGCAACGAGCATGCCATCGAGCAGATCAAGCTGCGCAAGTAGCGGCTACCAACACGAATCACAATGAAGAGGGGGCCCGCAGGCCCCCTCTTCTATTCATGACGATCGCCACCGCCTTCAGTCGCCCCGGCGCAGGGAGATCTCGCCACCCAGGTAGAACTTGATCCCCTCTGCGGTCTCCAGCCGCAGGGCGCCGCGATCATCGATGCCGCGCGCCACGCCGCGGATCTCCTGCTCGCCCATCAGCAGCCGCACCGGCCGGCCGGCGAAGTGGTCGAGCCGGTTCCAGTCCGCCACGAAGCTGGCGAGACCACTCTGTTCGAAGGTGAGCATGGCCTGCTGCAGGTGGTCGAGCACCCGGCCGGCCAGCAGATTGCGATCCACCAGTTCCGGCTGGATGTGGCGCAGTTCGGACCAGGCCTGATCGATCCGCTCCCCCTCCCGGCTCGGCATCGCCAGATTGAGGCCAACCCCGATCACCAGATGACAGCTGGCACCGGCACTGCCGCTCATCTCCACCAGAATGCCCGCCAGTTTGCGGCCCTGATAATAGAGGTCGTTGGGCCATTTCAGCTCCACCCCCGGATAGCCGAGGGATTCCAGCGCCTGCACCACAGCCACGCCGACCGCCAGGCTCAGTCCCATGGCGGCCGCCATGCCCTGCTCGAGCCGCCAGTACATGCTGAGGATCAACTGGCAACCGAAGGGGGAGACCCAGGGCTTGCCGCGGCGGCCACGACCGGCGGTCTGGCACTCGGCCAGGCAGCTCTCGCCGGAGCTCAGCTGATTGACCCGCTCCAGCAGGTACTGGTTGGTGGAGTCGATGACCGGAAAGCAGTGTACCGGCGCCATGGGTGCCAACCCCTGCAGCTGTGCCTCGTCATAGAGCGCCATCGGCACCGCCAGCCGATAACCCTTGCCGGTCAGGCTGAACAAGTCCAGCCCCAGCTCCTTGAGCGCAGCCATGTGCTTGCTGACCGCCGCCCGACTGATGCCGAGCTGCTCACCCAGCTGTTCACCGGAGTGAAACTGGCCGTCGCTGAGCAGGGTGATCAGGGTCTGTCTGATGGGGGTCAGGGTCATGAGAGCACCTCGTCGAGCCAGGTTTCACCGCTGCGCCCCATGAAACGCACCTCGTGTTCCAGCAGCACGCCGAACTTCTGCTCCACGCTGTCGCGTACGTGAGCCGCCAGGGCGATCAGCTCCATGGCGCTGGCACCGCCCAGGTTGACCAGCACCAGGGCCTGCTCCTGATGCACGGCGGCGCGGCCGATGGCAAACCCCTTGAGGCCGCACTGATCGATGAGCCAGCCCGCGGCCAGTTTGGCCTGCCCGTCAGCGGTCGGGTAACAGGGCATGTGCGGATATTGCTGCTTGAGCTGGTCGGCCTGCACCGCCGTCACCACGGGGTTCTTGAAGAAGCTGCCGGCATTGCCGAGCACGGCCGGATCCGGCAGCTTGGCCATGCGGGTGGCGCAGACGGTATCGAAGATTGCCTGCGCCGTGGGCTGCTCACCGAGCGCGGCCAGCGGGCCATAACCCGCCACCGGCTGCCAGGCCTTGGCGAGGCGCAGCCCGACGGCGGTGATGAAGTGGCTGTCCTGACAGGCGTGCTTGAAGATGCTGTCGCGATAGCCGAAGCCGCAGTCGGCCGCCTCGATGCGCTCCAGTTGGCCGCTCTGCCAGTTGAACGCCTCCACATAGGCGCAGACGCTGGCCAGCTCGACCCCGTAGGCACCGATATTCTGCACCGGGGCGGCCCCGACCGTGCCCGGGATCAGCGCCAGGTTCTCGAGCCCGAACCAGCCCTGCTGCAGGCTATGGCACACCAGTTCATGCCAGTTCTCGCCGGCCGCCACGTGCAGCAACCAGTGATCCCCCTCGTCGTGCAGCGTTATCCCCTTGAGCCGGTTGAGCACTACGACACCGGCGAAGTCATCGCAAAACAGCACGTTGCTGCCACCGCCCAGCACCAGCCGCGGCAGGCCGGCCAGCTCGGGGTTGGCCACCAGTTGCGGCAGATCGTCGATCCGTTCCACTTCGGCCAGCCAGCGGCAATGGGCATCGAGGGCGAGGGTGTTGAGCGTCAACAAGGAGGCGTAAGGGGTGAGTTTCATCTGCGTGTCCCGACAATGGCAAGCGGGCAGTCTACCTTATATTGCCGCCGGACGAAAAATCCGCCCCCCTTTTCGGACTCATGCCGCAGGAGTAGAGTATCCGGCTCCGACGCTTGAGGAAGTACTCATGAACAACCAATTTGCCGTCATCGGCCTGGGACTGTTTGGCAGCGCCCTGTGTGAAGAGCTGCAACGGCAGGATGCCGAGGTGCTGGCGATAGACATCGACGAGAGCAAGACCCGTCAGATAGCCACCCTCTGCAACCACGTCATCGTCGCCGATGCCACCGACGAGGCCACGGTGGCCGAGCTGGGGCTGGCCGACTTCGACATCGTCTTCGTTGCCATCGGTGACAACCTCGAGACCAGCATCCTCACCACCCTCGTCCTCAAGGAAGCCGGCGTGAAGAAGGTGTGGGTCAAGGCGCGCGACAAGTTCCACGCCAAGATCCTGCAGAAGGTGGGTGCCGACAAGGTGATCAACCCGGAGTGGGACATGGGCCGCCGGGTCGCCCAGAGCATGCTGGACAACCGGTTGTTCGACTATCTGGAGCTGGGCCACGATATGGTGCTGACCGAGTTCGTCATCGGTTTGCCGCAAAATGGCCGCACCCTCGCCGACCTGCATCTGCTGCAGCAGACCGAACTGCAACTGCTGGCCATCAAGCGCGGCCAGGTGCTGCACAACGTGCTGACCGGCAAGATGGAGCTGCAACTGGGTGACATCCTGATCCTGGCAGGCAACAAGCACGCCATCGACCACTGGCTGGAAACCCTATGACCCGCTGGCGTAGCAACTACGCCTTCGCCCTGCACCGGGACGACGAGTCGCGCTGGAGCGAAGCCAAGCTGATCCTCGGCAGCTTCCTGATCATTCTGCTGGTCGGCACTCTGTTTCTGGTGCAGCCCTCCAGCCATAACGGCGAAGTGAGCTTCATCAACGCCCTGTTCACCGCCACCTCGGCCATCAGCGTGACCGGGCTCGGGGTGGTGGATACCGGCACCGCCTTCACCCTGCAGGGGCAGATCTTTTTGCTGATGCTGATGGAGATTGGCGGCCTCGGTCAGATGACCATGACCCTGCTGCTGATCGCCATGTTCAGCAAGCGGGTCGGTCTGCGCCAGCAGGTGCTGGCCAAGGAGGCGCTGGGCCAGGAGGGGTCGGTCAACATCATCCAGCTGGTGAAGCGGATCGTGCTGTTCGCCTTCATCGCCCAGCTGATCGGCACCGGCCTGATGGCGATACGCTGGGTGCCCGAAATGGGCTGGGAGCGCGGCCTCTACGTCAGCTTCTTCCACGCGGTCTCGGCCTTCAACAACGCCGGCTTCTCGCTGTTCGCCAACAACTTGATGGACTACCGGGATGACCCCATCATCAGCCTGACCATAGCCGCGCTGATCATTCTGGGGGGGATCGGCTTCACCGTCATCGTCGACCTGGTGCGCAACCGCCGCTGGCGCAGGCTCAAGCTGCACAGCAAGCTGATGCTGATCATGACCCCGGGCCTGCTGCTGCTGGGTACCCTGATGTTCTGGCTGCTGGAGCACAACAACCCGGGCACCCTCGGCAAGGCCTCCTTCGGCGGTCAGTGGCTGGCGGCCTTCTTCCAGTCCACCAGCGCCCGTACCGCCGGCTTCAACTCCATCGACATCGGCCAGATGGTGCCCGCCTCCCTGCTGTTCATGATGATGCTGATGTTTGTCGGGGCCGGCGCCACCTCCACCGGGGGCGGTATCAAGGTGACCACCTTCGCGGTGGTGCTGCTGGCGACCAAGGCGTTTCTGACCAAGCGCCCCCATGTCACCGCCTTCGGCCGCACCCTGTCACCCCAGATAGTGACCCGCTCGCTGGCCATCATCATCGTCAGCACCATGGTGCTGATGCTGGCCATGTTCCTGCTGATGCTCACCGAGCAGCAATCCTTCGACAAGATCATGTTCGAGACCATCTCGGCGTTTGCCACCGTGGGGCTCTCCACCGGCATCACCGCCGGTCTGAGTGAACCGGGCAAGCTGATCCTGGTGCTGGTGATGATCTGCGGCCGTCTCGGCCCGCTGACCCTGGCCTTTATGCTGGCCCGCCCGAGCGAGACCCGCATCAAGTATCCGGAAGAAGGGGTTTATACGGGTTAATAACACGCAGTGAAAAGGGCGGCTAATGACCGCTCTTTTCACTTATCACAATCTCATAAGCAATTACTTCGCCATTTTCTCCCATCTTGCTACCAGCTCACGTCCTATTGGCTTGGCTGGAGTTGATGACATTTTTTTATTGTTCTTTTTAGCTGATGCAGAACCACTCTTGCGACGGGTGAAGCGGCGCTTGTCGGCTCCGGGCGCCGCCTTGGGTAGGGCGCTGAAGCTGGCCCCCGAATCCTGTCTGGCGCCGTCGATCAGGCCGTTCAACTGCTCGGTCAGCGGCCCCATGAAGTGCTGATAGCTCGTCTGCCGCTCGGCAATCCGGCCGAGATGCTGTTCCCACAGTGCCGTCATGTCAGGGGTGGTCGCCGTGGCAGGCAGCGCCTGAATGAGAGCCCGCCCGGTCGGGGTCGCCTTGATGCTCTTGCCCTGGCGCACCAGAAAACGGCGCTTGAACAGCAGATCGATGATGCCCGCCCGGGTCGCCTCGGTGCCGAGGCCGTCGGTCTCGCGCAGGGTCTTGCGGATCTCGGGATCCTGCACATAGCGGGCGATGCCGGTCATGGCCGCCAGCAGGGTGGCATCGGTGAACGACTTGGGCGGCTGGGTCATCTTCTCCTGCAGCTCCCCCCGCTCGCACAGCAGTTGCTCACCCTTGCGCAGGGCCGGCAGGGTCCCCGCCTCCTCTTCATCATCTTCCTCCACCCCGAGCAGCGCCTTCCAGCCCGCCTTGAGGATCCGCCGCGCCTTGGCCTGAAACAGGCCGCCGGCGATGCGCAGCAGTACCTTGCTGTCGTTGTACTCGAACGGCGGGTAGAACTGCAGCAGGTACTGACGGGCAATCAGGCCGTAAAGCTTCGCCTCGTCAGCCCCCAGCGTGGCCGGGTTGCCCTGCTTTTCGGTGGGGATGATGGCGTGGTGGGCATCCACCTTGCTGTCGTTCCACGCCTTGCTGCGGATCTTGCCGTCCGCCTCGCTCACCGCCTTGGCCAGCGCCGGCGCCGTGCTGGCGATGGCCTCCCGCACCTGGCCGGCCCGGTTGAAGTGATCGCTCGGCAGATGACGGCTGTCGGATCGCGGGTAGGTAATCAGCTTGTGGCGCTCGTAGAGCCCCTGGCAGACGTCCAGCACCCGCTTGGCGTCCATGCCGAACCGCTTGGCGGCATCGATCTGCAGGCTGGAGAGGTTGTAGGGCAGCGGCGCCGCCTGCTTGCGGGCCTGCTCCTCCACCTCTTCCACCAGTGCGGGTTGGCCCTGGATCCGCTCCACCACCTTGGCGGCCAGCGCCCGGTTGAGCACTCGCCCCTCCTCGTCCTGCCAGGGCAGACAGGCCTCGGAGGGCAACCACTTGGCGCTGAAACGCTCGTTGCCTTCGGTCTGTAGATGGGCCAGCACCTCGAAGAAGGGTTTGGGCACGAAGGCTTCTATCTCGAGATCCCGCCGTACCACCAGCCCCAGCAGCGGCGTCTGTACCCGGCCGACCGACAGCAGCTCGCTGCAACCCCCCTTGCGGCCAAGCAGGGTATAGGCGCGGGTCATGTTGATGCCGTAGAGCCAGTCGGCCCGGCTGCGGGCCAGCGCCGACACCGCCAGCGGCACGAACTCCTTGTTGTCTCTGAGCTTGTCGAGGGCACGCCGCACCGCCGGCGGGTTGAGATCGCTGATGAGACAGCGCAGCACCGGCCTGGTTTTGCCGTAGCCGAGAAAATCGATCACCTCGTCCACCAGCAGCTGCCCCTCCCGGTCCGGGTCACCGGCGTTGACCACGCAGTCGGCCTGCTTGAGCAGCCGCTTGATGACGGTGAGCTGGGTCTTGGTCTTCGGCTTGGCCACCAGCTGCCACTGGGCCGGGACTATGGGCAGCGACTCCATGCGCCACTGCTTGTAGGCGGCGTCATAGGCATCGGGCTCGGCCTGCTCCAGCAAATGGCCGATGCACCAGGTCACCACATCCCCCTGCGCGGTTTCGATAAAACCGTCCCCCTTCTTGTGGGGCTTGGGCAGCACGTCGGCAATGGCACGTCCCAGACTGGGCTTCTCGGCGATGAAGAGTCGCATGGCAAACACCTGAACACTGTATATGCGAACAGTATATAACGGGGCCCGGGCAAAGCCCAAGCCCTCCGCGGGCGCGAGGCGACAGACCCTTGCCGAGGCAGGAGCGACTGAGAGGGGGTGGCAGGCGGGTGCACAACACCGCCAGGGCGTGGATGGCAGGCCCAGGCTGACCATGCTTCAAACGAGGACAAAAAAGACGGTAAAATCGCAGGAAGTTAAATTAAATTCAATTAAATGATAAATTACAAAATAATAACTGCATTTAAAATAACAATACAAAATATAAATCATGATAGAGGTCAATCAACTACCTCTCCATGGATACTACTATATTGGTAATATTTGATCGTAGGAAAACGCCGTCATGCTTGGAAAATTGTTGAGAAAAACCTGGTTCTGGCTACTGCTGCTTGGAGCCCTCTTGGGCGTTGCAGCGCTGGGGGTCACGGTGACCGTCATGCACAAGACCAGCTCCACCGAGTTCTGCGTCTCCTGTCACTCCATGCAGACCCCGCTGGCAGAGTATCAGGGCAGCGTCCACTTCCAGAACGTGAAGGGCATCCGCGCCGAGTGCGCCGACTGCCACATTCCGGGTGATCCCACCTCCTATCTGTGGACCAAGATCCGCGCCGTGAAGGACATCTATCACGAGGCGATCGGCACCCTCGACACCCCTGAGAAATACGAGGCTCACAAGCTGCGCATGGCGCAGTCGGTGTGGGACGAGCTGAAGGCCAACGACTCCGCCACCTGCCGCAGCTGCCACAGCTACACGGCGATGGACATCCTGGCCCAGCGCCCCAACGCCCGTGCCGAGCACCCGGTCGCCATCAAGGAGGGCCAGACCTGCATCGACTGCCATCGCGGCGTCGCCCACATCATGCCCGACATGAGCGGCCTGGCCGCCGCCGGTGCCAGCGAGCTGGCGCAAGCCGCCGCCCAGACCCCGGTCAGCGTCACCACCCGTTACGCCATCGCCACCACCCCGCTCTATCTGGATGCCGGCGCCAAGACTGACGAAGGCACCCTGATGCCCTCCACCCAGGTGGAAGTGCTGGCCAACGACAACGGCCGCGCCCAGGTGCGCATCGACGGCTGGCAGCAGGATGGCGTGAGCGAGGTGTTCTACGCCGCTCCCGGCAAGCGCATCCTGAGCACCCTGCTCGGCGACAAGGCCAAGGCGCAGCTCACCACCGGCAAGAGCGAAACCGACAGCGCCACCAACCTCACCTGGCATCAGGTCAGCCTGACCGCCTGGGTGGATCAGAGCCAGCTCATCGGCGATCAGGGCAAGCTGTGGCAGTACGCCTCCACCCTGATGTCCAACAACTGTACCGGCTGCCACGGCCTCACCGCACTGGATCACTTCAACGCCAACCAGTGGATCGGCGTCATCAAGGGGATGGAATCACGCACCTCCCTGACCCCGGAACAGGCACGCATGTTGACCCAATACGTCCAGAAACATGCCAGTGACATGAACGCGGCGCACTAAGGCTGGCACAGAGGAAATCGTCATGACTTTTTTTACCGATAAGCAAACCAATCTCTCCCGCCGCAACCTGCTCAAGGGGCTGGGCGCCTGCGCCGCCCTGCCGCTGCTGGCCGGCGTCTTCCCGAAGAGCGCGCTGGCCCAGGCCATCAGCACGGCGCTTGAACAGTTCCCGACCCTGGTGCCCGCCCAGAAGGGCATCCTGACCGGCGCCCACTGGGGGGCTTTCGAGGCCATCGTCGAAGAGGGCCGCATGGTACGGGTCCAGCCGGTGGCCGATGATCCGGCCCCCAACGATCTCATCGACATGGCGCCGTTCCAGGTCCACGCCAAGAACCGCATCAAGTACCCCATGGTGCGCAAGAGCTGGCTGGAGCAGGGCCCGGGGGCCAAGCCCGAACTGCGCGGCGCCGACGAGTGGGTGCGAGTGAGCTGGGAGAAGGCCATTGCCCTGGTGGCCGGCGAGATAGGCCGGGTACAGAGCGACTTCGGCCCGCAGGCGATCCACGCCGGTTCCTACGGCTGGAAGAGCGTCGGCATGTTCCACAACAGCCGTACCCTGCTGCACCGCCTGATGAACCTGGCGGGCGGCTTCACCGGCTATGCCGGCGACTACTCCGCCGGCGCCGCCCAGGTGATCATGTCCCACGTGATGGGCTCCATCGAGGTGTATGAGCAGCAGACCGCCTGGCCCAACGTCATCGAGCACGCCGAACTGGTGGTGCTGTGGGGGGTCAACGCCCAGGTCACCCTGAAGAACAGCTGGAACATGCCGGATCACGAAGGTCAGGCCGGTTTCAAGGCGCTCAAGGAGAAGGGTACCCGCATCATCAGCATCGACCCTGTCTACAACGAAACCGCCAAGCTGGCCGGGGCCGAGTGGATTGCGCCGAACGCCTACACCGACGTGGCCATGATGCTGGGGGTAGCCCACACCCTCTACAGCGAGCAGAAGCACGATCAGGCCTTCCTCGACCGCTACACCACCGGCTTCGACAAGTTCCTCGCCTATCTGCTCGGCCAGGAAGACGGCCAGCCGAAGAGCGCCGAGTGGGCGAGCACCATCTGCGGCGTCGATGCCAAGGTGATCCGCCAGCTGGCCCTCGACATGGCGTCCAAGCGCACCATGATCATGGCGGGCTGGGGCATGCAGCGGCAGCAGCACGGCGAACAGCCCAACTGGATGCTGGTCACCCTGGCCGCCATGCTGGGCCAGATTGGCCTGCCGGGTGGCGGTTACGGCTTCAGCTACCACTACTCTTCCGGTGGCAGCCCCACCGCCAAGGGCGGCATCCTGGCGGGCATCTCCGCCGGCAATGCGCCGAAGAACGGGCCGGCGCCGATCCCGGTGGCCCGCATCGCCGACTGTCTGGCCAACCCCGGCAAGACCATCGACTTCAACGGCCGCAAGGTGACCTACCCGGACATCAAGCTGGTCTACGTAGCGGGCGGCAACCCCTTCCACCACCACCAGGACACCAACAACCTGGTCAAGGCCTGGCGCAAACCGCAGACCGTGATCGTGCACGAGCCCTACTGGACCGCCACCGCCAAGCACGCCGACATCGTCCTGCCGGCCACCACCAGCTACGAGCGCAACGATCTGGAGATGGGCGGCGACTACTCCCAGCGCTACGTCTTCCCGATGCACCAGTGCGTGCCGCCCCAGTTCGAGGCGCGCAACGACTTCGACATCTTCCGCGATGTCGCCGCCAAGCTGGGCCTGCAGGAGCAGTACACCGAAGGCAAGGACGAGATGCTGTGGCTCAAGCAGATGTACGACGGCATGGCCGCCCAGGCCCGTGGTGCGCGGGTGGCGCTGCCGCCGTTCAACATGTTCTGGGAGTCCAACAACTACATCCGCTTCCCGGTGCCCGAGGCGAACCGCCAGTGGATCCGTCACGCCGATTTTCGCGAGAACCCGCTGCTCAACCCGCTCGGTACCCCGTCCGGCAAGATCGAGATCTTCTCCAGCACGGTGGCCGGCATGGGTTATGCCGACTGCGCTGGCCATCCCAAGTGGTATGAGCCCAAGGAGTGGATCAAGAGCAAAGAGGCGGCCCGCTATCCGTTGTCGCTCAACACCTCCCACCCGACCCAGCGGCTGCACTCCCAGCTCGACAACACCCCGCTGCGGGACAAGTTCGCCATCGCCGATCGCGAGGCGATCCTGATCCACCCGGACGACGCCAAGGCGCGCGGCATCCAGGATGGCGATCTGGTGCGGGCCTTCAACGACCGCGGCCAGATCCTGGTGGGGGCCCTGCTCTCGACCGACATCCGCCCCGGGGTGGTGCGGGTGTGCGAAGGGGCCTGGTTCGATCCGGCCAAACCGGGCGAGACGGGGAGCCTGTGCAAGAACGGCAACGTCAACTGCCTCACCTTCGACGAAGGCACCTCCAGCCTGGCGCAGGGCAACTGCGGTCACATGGCCCAGCTGCAGATCGAGAAGTACCAGGGCCCGGCCCCGGTCAACACCGCTCACGCGGTGCCGGCCAACGCCTGAGCAGAGGACTGAGCAACAAAAACGGCGCCATCAAGGCGCCGTTTTCTTATCGCGATTTGTGGTGTGACTCAGAATCAGAAGTCACCCTCAACCATATACTCTTCCGCACACTCCACCAGCTGGGGCCAGAGTTCTTCCGGCACCCAGGCATCCGGGTCATCTTCATCCCCGTCGTACTGGCTCCAGAAGTAGCGGCGCAGGCCGGAGGCGAAGTCATCGCTCAGCTCGGCCAGCTCGGAGAGCGGCCCCAGCCAGGCGATGCGGCGCAGGCCGGAGGCGAGATCGTTGATGGCGTCCATCAGGCCGCGATCGTCGAAGCTCTGCTCCACCAGCAGGGTGAAGCGCTCACGCGCCCGCTCGGTCTGATCCTCATCCAGCTCGCCCACATCGGCCAGCAGGTCGACGAAATCTTCCAGCAGGAAGGCAATCAGGCTGTCGCGATCCTCAAACCACTGGATCTGGGCCCCCTTGGTGCCCAGCACGGAGGCATCGAACGAATCGTCGAGGTGACACAGTGCCCATGGATCATCGGTCATGGTTCTCTTCCTCAGGCTAAAACAGGTGCCATATCTTATGCCTAGCTCTCCACTCTTGCCACCTTGGGCAACGAGAGAGAAGCCGCCAGCCCGCCGAGCTCGGCGCGCCCCATGATGAGGCTGCCGCGGTAGGCTTCCGCCAGATCGGAGACGATGTTGAGACCCAGGCCCGAGCCCGGCACCTTCTCGTCGAGGCGCACCCCGCGCAGCACCGCCTTGGCGATCTGATCCTCGCTCATGCCGGGACCGTCATCCTCGATGCGCAGGGTGATCCAGCCCCCCAGCTCGGCGCTGGAGATGCGCAGCCGGCCGGCCGACCACTTGAAGGCGTTCTCCAGCAGGTTGCCCACCATCTCGTCGAAGTCCTGCTCCTCCACCCCGACCGCCAGGGTGGGCGGCACCTGCAGGTCCACTTCCCGGCCCGGATAGAGGCGGGAGAAGGCGCGGCAGATGTACTCCACCCGCGCCCGCACCGGGGTCGACACCCCGAGGATCTTGGCGGCGCCGGTCACCCGCGCCTTGCCGAGGTGGTAATCGATGTGGCGCTGGATCTGATCGAGCTGCTCGCCGAGGGCGGCCTGATCCTCCGGTGGCAGCTGGGCCACCTGATTGCGCATGATGCTGAGCGGCGTCTTGAGGGCGTGGGCCAGGTTGCCGGTGTGGGAGCGGGCCCGCTGCAGCAGCTCACCGTAGTGGTGCAGCAGCCGGTTGATGTCCTCCACCAGCGGCTGGATCTCCAGCGGATAGCGCAGCCGGAACCCCTCCTGATGGCCCTGATGGACCCGGCTCAATTCGCGCCGCAACAGGTGCAGCGGCCGCAGGCCGTAGACGATCTGGAACATGAAGCCGAGCACCAGCCCGGTCGCGGCAAAGCCGAGGCCGAGGAACAGGCTGATGCGGGTCTTCTTCAGGGTCTGGGTCAGGGCGCTGCTGTCCTTGGCCATCACCAGGGTGAACACCCGATCCGAACCGGGCAGCAGCACGGTACGGGTCATGATCAGCAGCGGCTCCTTGTTGGGCCCCTTGCCGACGAAGAGATCCGGATCGCCAAAGGCCGACTTCAGGCCGTGCACGTCGAGGTGCACATCCCACAGGGAGCGGGAGCGGCTGACCACACTCTCCCCCAGCTCCAGCTGCCAGTAGTAACCGGAGTAGGGCTGGCGAAAGCGGGGGTCGGCCATGGGTTCGGTGACCACCGGCAGGCCATCCGGCTGGATCTCGAGGCGGGAGAGCAGATCGTAGAGCTGCAGGCGCAGGCCGTCGGCCTCCGCCTCCTGCCAGTAGTTGCGCATCATGGTCTGCAGGCTGAAGCCGGTGGCGAACAGGAACAGGCCGCACCAGACCATGGCGATGACCACCAGTCGCCCCCGCAGGGTGCGCACCAGCCTCATTCAGCCGCTCCGACCAAAGAGGGCATCAAGATCCGGCTCATTCGTTGATCCGATAGCCAAGGCCGCGCACCGTCTCGATGAGATCGGAGTGGGTCTTCTTGCGGATCCGGCCGATGAACACTTCCACCGTATTGGAGTCGCGGTCGAAATCCTGAGCGTAGATGTGATCGATCAGCTCGCTGCGCGACACCACCTTGCCCCTGTGCTGCATCAGATAGCCGAGCACCCGGAACTCGTGGGCGGTCAGCTTGATGGGGGTGCCTTCGTACCACACCTGGGACGCCGCCATGTCGAGCCGCACCCCGCCGATCTCCAGGATCGAGCTGGCGTTGCCCGCCGCCCGCCGCACCAAGGCATGGACCCGGGCCACCAGCTCGGCCACCTGGAACGGCTTGGTGAGGTAGTCGTCGGCCCCGGCGTTGAGCCCCTCGATCTTCTCGTGCAGCTGGCCACGGGCGGTCAGCACCAGTACCGGGGTGTCGATCCCCTTGCTGCGCCACTCCTTCAGTACGCTCAGGCCGTCGCGGCCCGGCAGACCGAGATCCAGAATGATGGCGTCGTAGGGCTCGGTCTCGCCGAGAAAGCCGGCCTCGTTGCCGTCGTGGCAGAGGTCGGTCACGAAACCGGACAGGCGCAGCTGTTCCGCCAGCTGGCCCGCCAGGGTCTTCTCATCTTCAACAATCAGAATTCGCATAAATGGGTATCCAAAGCAGGGTTGTGCCGGTACCGGCGGCGGTTGGGGAACGAACCGGATGGCGGCGCGTTCGCGGACTCACTCCATCACTCCTCTTCCGGGGGCGGACGCGGTTCGAACAGCCGCTCCAGATGATGGCCCTTGAGCCACACCATCTCCAGGTTGTCGGCCCGATAGCCCACCTTGATGACGCTGTTCTCGCTGTCGATCAGCTTGAGTTCGTACAGCCAGATGCCGTCCTCTTCCCCCAGATCGACCCGCAGCACCCGAACCGGCAGGCGGGAAGCCACCGCCATCACCTCATGAAAGGGGCGCACCCGTCCCTCGCTGACCGCCTGCTGCAGCAAGGCCTCGTTCGGCGTGGCCGCCTGTGCCAGTGCCGGCAGCAGCAACCCAAGCAGAGACAGGGCTCTATTCATGGATGATTCATCTCCCAAAACCTAACATAATGCCGTTTATAGTCTGCCAGCCATGAATCCGGAATGAATATGATCCGACGCAGTTTCCTGCTGATCCTTTGCCTCTTCTCCACCCTCGGCTGGGCGGCCGAGAGCCGTCTCGACATGGCCGGGCTGGTCAAACTGCTGGTGGCCCAAGGGTATCACGACATTCGGGAAGTGGAGCTGGAAGGGGACAAATTCGAGGTGGAAACTCTGGATGCCCAGGGGCAGCGGGTACGACTCCTGGTGGACGCCCATACTGGTGACATCAAAAAAGAGGCCGACTAGGCCTCTTTTTTATGGCGGGTTGTCGGGGCGGCACCCTGCCTGCCTCATGCCTCCCTCAGTTTCTGCGGCCGAAGCCGGCGCCAGGGGCGCAGCAGCTTGTCGCGGCGCGGCACCAGCAGGGCGCAGGCCAGCAGCAGGTAGATGAGCGGCTCCTGCCAGCCGCTCTTGAGCGACCACCAGTAGTGCACCGGCACCAGCAGGGCCACCGCGTAGATCCAGTTGTGCAGCTTCTGCCAGACCGGCCCCATGCGCCGCAGCAGGGCCGGGATCGAGGTGAGGCTGAGCGCCAGCAGCAACAGCAGCGCCACCATCCCCACCACTATGTAGCTGCGCTTGACCAGCTCGCCGCCAATCAGCCCCCAGTCGAACTGCAGATCCAGCCCCAGCCAGACCATAAAGTGCAGACCGGCCCAGGCCGCGCACCAAAGCCCGAGCGGGCGACGCAGCTTGATGAGCTGCCCCTGCCGCCAGCGTTTGGCCAGCGGCGACACCAGCAGGGTGAGCAGCAGCAGGTTGAGCGCCCCCTTGCCCAGATAGTGGGTCAGCCCCTGCACCGGATCCCCTCCCAGCAGGCCGCCGGGCACGGCCACCAGCAGCCAGAGCAGAAACCCCAGCGAGGCGAGGTGTACCAGCGCCCGCAGCAGGGTGATGTGACGCGCCGTCAGTCGCAGAGTCATGGTGTCAGCTCCTCTCGTCTCAATACCACTTGCGCAGATCCATGCCCTGATAGAGGGACGCCACCTCGTCAGCATAGCCATTGAATGGCAGGGTCGGCTGGCGCTTGGCCCCGAAGATGCCCCCCTCGCCGATGAAGCGCTCGCTGGCCTGACTCCAGCGCGGGTGATCCACCGCCGGATTGACGTTGGCGTAGAAGCCGTATTCGTTGGGGGCCAGCAGGTTCCAGGTGGTGGGCGGCATCTCCTCCACCAGCCGGATGGAGACGATGCTCTTGATGCTCTTGAAGCCGTACTTCCAGGGCACCACCAGCCGGATCGGCGCGCCGTTCTGGGCCGGCAGCGCCTTGCCGTAGAGCCCCATCGCCAGGAAGGAGAGCGGGTGCATAGCCTCGTCGATGCGCAGCCCCTCGACATAGGGGTAGTCGATGCCGCCACCGAGGGAGCGCGACGCCTGTCCCGGCAACTGCTCCGGATCATAGAGAGTTTCGAAGGCCACGAACTTGGCGCGGCTGGTGGGCTCGGCCCGGCGGATCAGATCCGCCAGCGTGATGCCGCTCCAGGGCAGCACCATGGACCAGGCCTCCACGCAGCGCAGCCGGTAGATGCGCTCCTCGAACGTGCTCTTGTTGATGAGATCCCACACGTCCAGGGTAAACGGCTTGGCCACCTCCCCTTCCACCTTCAGGGTCCAGGGCTCGGGCTTGAGGTAGTGGCTGTTGCGGGCCGGATCCCCCTTGTCGGTGCCGAGCTCGTAGAAATTGTTGTGGGTGGTGGCCTTCTCCTCCGGCGTGAGGATCAGCCCCTCCGGCCGTGCGGCGGCGTGGATGTTGAGCGCCCGGGTCGCGACCGGCGCCGGCTTGTCGCCAGAGAAGAGATCGAGCACCCCAGCCTGGGTCGGAAACGCCAGGGTGGCGGCGCCGAGCCCCAGCCCTTTCAGGATCAGGCGGCGATCCTGATAGACGGCTTCCGGCGTGACGCCCTGTTCGGTGAGGTGGTGGGCAGAGCGGCGCTTGAGCAACATGGAAAAACTCCCGGGGCGATGAGGGTAACAATCATAAGACCCGCCCCGGCCGAGTTTTATTTCACGGAAAATTACATGAATTGATAGAGGGGCAGTGCCTTGGCCATGGTTCCGACCAGAAACAGCACTACGAACACCAGCAGGGGAACGATCACATTTGGCACCATCAGACTCACTCCATGAGCAGGACAGGGCCTCTAACTATGGAGCAGGGGCCAGCGCCTCACCATGAAATATTTTCGCGAGCGCAAGCGTATTCCTGAGTTGAAATGAGTGATGCGGATCACACACAATCCCGCCCCTGCTTGCCGCCCCTCTTGCGCGGGGTAGGCTCCCTTTTTTCCGAATTTCACTACTGAAGAGTCACGCCATGAGCCCATTGATCGCCATCGCCATCACGACCGGGATCCTCTCCGCCGTCTGGGGCTGGGTCGCCGTTACCCTCGGCCTCATCTCCTGGGTCGGCTTCCTCGGCTGCACCAGCTATTTTGCCTCCAGCGGCGGCTACAAGGCGCTGCTGCAGACCCTGCTGTGCAATGCCAGCGGCATGCTGTGGGCCCTGCTGCTGATCCATGGCGACGCCTGGTGGGGCGCCGGCGTGGCGGGCTACCTGATGACCGGGGTGGTGGCCACCCTGATGTGCGTGCAGGCCAAGCAGCAGTGGCTCGGCTACATTCCCGGCACCTTCGCCGGTTGCTGCGCCACCTTCGGCGCGGCGGGAGAGTGGCGGCTGATCCTGCCGTCGCTGGTGATTGGGGCGCTGTTCGGCTACCTGATGAAGGCGAGCGGCCTCTGGCTCTCCCACAAAACCCAGAAAACCCAGGCCACCGCTGGCGTCACCGACCCGGCCTGATCCTGGCGATGTGACCGATCCGGTCTGAAACAAGAGGGGCGGTCCGTCATCGACGGGCCGCCCCTCTGTCATTTATCCCTTCTATCCCTTCGACTTGAAGTTTGCGGCTTCGATGCCGTGCCGATTCAACAGCTTGTAGAAATCGGTGCGGTTTCTACCCGCCATGTTGGCTGCCAGGGTCACATTGCCCTCGGTGGTACGCAGCAGCCGGATCAGATACTCCTTCTCGAACTCGGCCCGCGCCTCGTTGAACGAAGGGATGCCGCCACTGCCGCCGCTCAGCGCCGACTCCACCATGGCGGCACCGATCACCGGGCTGCAGCAGAGGCTGGCCAGCTGCTCCACCACGCTGCAGAGCTGGCGCACGTTGCCGGGCCAACCCGCCGCCGCCAGCAGGGCCAGCGCCTCCGGTGAGAAGCCGAGGGCGGCGCAGTCGCCATGGCGGCTGCGATAATCATCCAGCGCCTGCCTGGCCAGCAGCGGAATGTCTTCGCTGCGGGCGCTCAAGGGGGGCAAGGTGATGTTGGCCACGTTGAGCCGATAGAAGAGATCTTCCCGAAAGCGTCCCTCCTCCATCGCCGCCACCAGATCCTGATGGCTGGAGCTGATGACCCGCACCTCGGGCGTGCCCTGGCCGTACTCTTGCAGCACCTGCAGCAGCTTGGCCTGCAGTGACTCCGACAGGTCCCCTATCTCGTCGAGAAACAGGGTCGCTCCCTTGGCCTGTTCAAACAGGCCGGACTGGCCATCCTCGCCGAACAGCTGCAGATCCAGCGCCGCCCAGGGCAGGGCGGCACAGTTGATGACATGCAGCGGCTTGTCACGCCGGCTGCTGGCCTGGTGCAGCGCCTGGGTCATGACGCCCTTGCCGGAACCGGAAGGGCCCATGATCAGCACGGGCACTTCCATGGCGGCGATGCTGCCAGCCTGGATCAGCAGCTGCTCCATCTGCGGGTTGCGAGTCAGGATCAGCGACTGCCAATCCTGTCGCTGCTTTGGGCGCGTCAGGCTCAACGCGTGCTCTATGGTGGCGAACAGCTCATCCTTGTCGATGGGCTTGGTGAGAAAGCTGAACACCCCGGAGCGGGTGGCCTGAATGGCATCAGGAATGGTGCCGTGGGCGGTCATGATGATGACCGGCAGCCCCAGCCACTGGGACTGGATCCGCTCGAACAGCGCCAGTCCGTCCATGCCGGCCATGCGCAGATCGCTCAGCACCAGATCGGCCCGTTGCTGGCGCAGCCGGTCCAGCGCCCCTTCGGCACTGTCAGCGGTATCCACCTCATAGCCCTGGCTGCGCAGGCGCATGCTCATCAGCTTGAGCAAGCTGGCATCGTCATCGACCAGCAGGATGCGACTCATTTCAGCGCCTCGCCATTGCCGTTCAGCTTGCGCTGATTGAGTTGATCATCGATGGCGGAGAGTTGCTCGATCTGGCGGCGCAGACGCTGCACCTCCTGACTCTGATCGTCGCGCCGGCTGTCGCGGGCCAGCAGCTCCTCGCCGAGGGCTATCCAGCTGCGCAGGAAAGCCTGGGCATCCAGCCCGAGCTCCGGCAGCAGGCTCTTGAGCTTGTCCAAACCGGCCCGCCGGCTGGCCACCGACTCGGAGGGGTGGGTGTTGACCATGGCCAGGCTGACCCGGCTCTCGATATCGGTCGCCCCCTTGAGGCGCTGGCGCTCCTGGGCCCGCTGCTGGGCATGGCTGGCCAGCAGCCAGTCCGAGTATTGCAGGCGCACCTGCATCTCCTTGTTGGCAAACTCCATCCGTTTGGCGAGGGCGAGATCCGGCGACGCCGCCGGGTCACGCGCTGGCAGCAGGGAACAGCCTGTGAGCAGGCTCATCATCAATACCGGAACAACACATTGTTTCATCTTGGGCTTCACTTCAACGTCAACCGGAAACAGACATCCGCCTGTTCATCTTCAACCAATACCAACTCGCCGCCAAGGCTCATCGCCGATTCCCGGGCGATGGAGAGCCCCATTCCGGAGCCTTTCAGCAGCCCTTGGCGCACAATACTGCCCTGCTCGAAGGGCTCGAAGATCCGTTCCCGCTCGGCCAGCGGAATCGCGGGCCCTTCGTTGGCCACCTCCAGCCAGCTGCCGTTGCCATCCTGCCCGGCGCGGATCCAGATCTGCCCGCCGCTGGCACCGTAGCTGACCGCATTGGAGAACAGATTATCGAGGATCAGCCGCAAGCGATATGGCTCGGCCTGCAGGGTGATCGGATCGGTCGGCAAGTGTACACTGATTTGTTTGGATTCCAGCGCCAGCCGGTACTCTGCAGACAATTCTGACAGCAGGGGCGCCAGCGCCACCGGGGTCAGGGTGAACACTTCCTGCTGGCTGAGTCGGTTGAAGTCGAGCAGCCGTTCGATCAGGGTCTGCAACCGGCGGCTGTTCTCCTCCAGCATCTGGCAGATCTCCTGCTGATCCGGGGTGAGCGGCCCTACAAGCTGCTCGGAGAGCAGATCCGCCCCTTCCCGCAGCACCGCCAGCGGGGTCTTCAGCTCGTGGGAGACGTGGCGCAGGAACTGGTATTTCTGCTGCTCCAGCTCCTTCAATTTATCGTGCAGCCAGACGATCCGCTCCCCCAGCAATACCAGTTCGGCCGGCCCGTCCACCGGGCGTTTGTCCGGTTCCACACCGGCACCCAGACTCAAGATCCGCGACTCAATCTGACGCACCGGGTGGATGATCAGATAGGTAAACAGCAGCACCAGCAGCAGGCTGAGCACCGCCACAAAACCGCTGACCCACCAGATCTCCGTCATCAAGGCGGCGATGGTCGCCCGCACCCGGCTGACATGCTCGTCTACCTGGCTGCGGGTGATAATCTCAAGCTGCTGATTAACCTGATTAAATTCATCAAATTTGGGGCTGTTTGACTCGGCCTTGGCACGGGCGAGATCCTGCAGGCTGTCGAGCCAGGCGAGCGCCTGCTCGAGCCCCGTGTAAGCCTCGGCATCCGGGATGGAACTCTGGTGAGCGGCCAGCAGGCTGCGATAACTCGCCAGCTGCAGCTGATAACTGGCCAGGATGCGCTCATCCCCCAGCACCGCATAGCGACGAAGAGTACGTTCAAGATCAATGGCTTGAGTAGTCAGCAGCGTCGCTCGACGGGTGTCGCGCACCGCCCGTTCCAGCTCGTCGCTGGTCAACTGGCTGAGGTGTTCGAGGGACTGGCTGTCGTGCCAGATCATGCCGCCCAGAGGCATCAACACCAGAACGAACCCCATCAATACCACTTGCAGCAGGGAGCGTGGGCGTACCTTGGTCATCTTGGACTATCTCAATTCAGCAGGGGTGGGTCAGCATATCTGCACTCCCCCAAAAAGCAAAACCGGCCAAAGGGCCGGTTCATGCTGCAGCTTGGGCATTACGCCAGACCGACGGATGCCACACAGATAATCAGGATCATGGCCAACGCGCCAGATGCGGTCAGCAGTGCCCATTTCAGTTCCACGCTCATGCAAACCTCCTTTCTTGCCAAGATGATAGAGCCTGATCACAACAGACAAACCGATGTTAATGCATAGTTAACCCGATAACCGTGAGCTGTGTATGAATTTCAGATGAGCCCCATCCAAGGACCGGCGACATGTTCTATCTGTGTAGCATTGGATCGAATCTTGACCCCCATCAGCACGTCAGTCAGGCGGTCGGCGAGCTGCTCGTTCACTTTGGCCGCCTGCAGCTGAGTTCGGTGATCCAGACCAAGCCGGTCGGGATGCACTCCAGCCATGATTTCCTCAACTGCCTGTTCGTCACCGAAAGTGAGCTGGCACCGCACCAGCTCAAGGCACATTTCGTCGCCATGGAGCTGGCCCACGGCCGGGATCGCAGCGATCCGCGCTGCAAGGTGCTGGACCGGCCGCTGGACATCGACATCCTGGCCAGCAGCCAGAGCGATGACTTCTCCACCGCCCGGGTCGACGCCTATCTCGACGAACTGCTGGCGGAGCTCTATGGCCGTGGCCAGGTGCATGATCGCAAGGTGACCCTGCCGCTGCACACCCGCTTGATGGCGGGCAAGGTGATCGAGGAACGCCAGGTCGGCCTCGCCCCCATCGCCCTGCAACAGGAGATGGCGACCCCCGCCGCGCTCCTGCGCTGACCCCTAGATGACGGCCAGACCGCGGCCACCATCCACCCGGATGCTGGCCCCGGTCATGTAGTCGTTCTGCATCAACAGCTGAACCGCCTGCCAGATGGGCGCCAGCCCCCCTTCCCGCGCCAGCGGCGTCTTCGCCAGCACCTGCTGGCGCCACGCCTCGCCATGTTCGTCGAGAAACAGAATGGGGCCCGGCTCTATAGTATTGACCCGAACGGCCGGCGCCAGCTCGCGGGCAAAGCTCATGGCCAGCGAATGGGCCCCCGCCTTGGTGGCCACATAGCTGGCAAACTGGGGCGCCGGAGCGTGGATGTAGATATCGGTGATGTGGATGATGCCGGCATTGGCGTTGCGCGCCAGCTGGAGCGCCAGCGCCCGGTTGAGCTGGAAGGGGGCAGCCATGTGCACCCGGTAGAACTGCTCAAACTGGGCCAGCTGCGCCGCCGGATCCACCGCCTGCGGCTCAAACGCCGAGGCGTTGTGGATCACCAGCGCCAGATCCTGATGGACGGCCAGCGCCTCGATCAACTTGCCGACCTCCTCCTCACGCGCGAAATCCACCTGCACCAGCTCGACCCCCAGCGCCCGCAGCCGCGCCAGCTCGGGTCGCTCGCTGCGATAGCTGCCCGTCACCTGCCAACCTGCCGCCACCAGCTGTTCGCACAGATAGAAACCAAGCCGGCGGCCACACCCCGTCACCAATGCACGCATACCTTCTCCTTGATTGTCCGGCCGGGGGATACCTATCGATCCCCACGGCACAAGCCATTGGCCGTGGCCGCCACTCGGCGGGCATAGTGGCGCCATTGCCACCTTAACGGAGCCACTTCCATGTTACAGATCCGCGATCACATGAGCCGTTCGACCCACTCCCTCACCCCGCAACTCGGCCTGGCCGAGGCGCTGGACCGGCTGCATGACTCAGGCCTGAGCGGCCTGCCGGTGCTGGACCCGCAGCAGCGGCTGATCGGTTTTCTCTCCGAGCAGGATTGCATTCCGAGCCTGCTCACCGGCAGCTATCACTGCGATACCCGCACCCGGGTTGAGGATCTGATGAGCCGGACACCGCTCTCGGTCAGCCCGGATGACAGCATACTTGACCTGGCTCGCCAGATGACCGAGGCCAGACCCAAGGTCTATCCGGTGCTGGAGGGGAACCGGGTAGTCGGCATCATCAGCCGCCGACAGGTCATGCAGGCTCTCAACGCCCAGATGAAGGGTTGCCTGCCCACCTAAATCTGGTAGCGCCCCTTGTCGCCGATATCGAAGTGCAGCGGCATGCGCCACTTGGCCAGGGAGAGCAGACAGAGCAGCAACCCGCACACCAGCGCCACCAGGGCGGCGGCCCAGCCGATACCGGCCAGCTCCAGCAGCCACAACAGGGGCAGCAGCAAGGGGACCGCCCTGATCCCCGGAATGGCGAAGCAGAACTGCTCCTTGAAGGCCAGCCCCGCCAGCGTGGCCAACGCCGCCCCCAGCACCAGCACATCCGGTGCCCCGCTCGCACTGAGCAGCAGGGCGCCCCAGCCCAGCCCCTGCAGCACAAAGCGAATGCGCTTGTCATAGACATGCAGGCATAACCCGCATACCCCGCTGGCCACGGCCAGCGCCACCAGCCAGCTCGCCGGCGCCAAAAAATCCTGCCCGAGCAGCAGGCTTGCCCCTCGACACAGCAGCAGCAAGGCTGCCAGACTCAAGCCAAGGCGATAGAGGCAGACCGACACTCTGTCGATGCCGTCCAGCTCGCTTTCTATTTCAGGGTTTGCCATCGGCGGTCGCCTCTGTTGCAGGTAGGGGCCAATATACTTGAATTATGCCCGCGAGCGATTCCCTATTCCGTGCAGGAGATGTGGTTTGCGAAGATTCATTCTGCTCTGCCTGTTGTTCCCCCTCTGGCTGCAGGCCAAAGAGTTGATCATCGGTGGCACCCTGGAGCCGCCGCTGAAGTTTCTGGATGCGCAGGGCGTTCCCCATGGTCTGGACGTGGACGTGGTCAGCACCATCTTCGGCAAGCTGCGCATTCCCATCCGCATCGAGCTGACCGACTCCGGCGCCCGGCTGACCCGCAACGCCGAAACCGGGGTGTACGATCTGGTGATGACCCACTCCTACAAGCCGGAGCGGGAGCGCTATCTGCTCTACCCGCAGCAAGCCCATCTGCGCCACAGCTGGCACTTCTTCGTGCGCAAGGCCGACCTGCTGAAGATCCGCTACGACACGCTGGCGGACCTCAAGCCCTGGCGCATCGGCATCACCAAGGATTTCTCCTATACCCCGGAGCTGACCGCCGCCCTCGCCGACCCGGCCTATCACTTCCAGGAGATCCCCATCAACCAGCTGCAGTTGCGCAAGCTGATCGCCGGGCGCATCGACGTGGTGCCCATGCCGCTGGTCACCGCCTTTGCCCAGATCAAGGAGGAGGGGCTGGAGGGCAAACTCGATTACCTGCCCAAGCCGCTCAAGGCCAGCCCTTACTACACCGTCTGGACCAAGGCCAGGGCCGATGCCACCACCCCGGCCCTGATGGCGGCTTACGATGCCGAATTGCTGCGCATGAAGCGTGACGGCCGGCTCAAGGCCATCTACGACCACTACGGCATCCCCTATATCGAGCCCTGATCCCGACCGTCAGGGCTGCACGCCTCGCAAGATCGGGCTATGCAGTGAAATCCGGGTTTCGCATGTGAAATGGAACTCCCGCGTCCCTCAGTCCTTAAGGCTTCACATCCCGCAAGATCGGGTTTTGCAGCGAGATTAACGTCTCGGTGGACTGGATCTCGTCGATGGTCTGGATCTTGTGGATCAGCACCGTCTGCAACTCGTCGATGGAGCGGGTCATCACCTTCATGAAGATGCTGTAGTGGCCGGTGGTGTAGTAGGCCTCCACCACCTCGTCCAGCGCCTGCAGCTTGGCCAGCGCCGAGGGGTAATCCTTGGCGCTCTTCAAATTGATGCCGATGAAGCAGCAGACGTCGTAACCCAGCTTCTTGGGGTTCACCTGCACCCGCGTTCCCTCGATGATGCCCGCCTGCTTCATCTTCTCCACCCGCACATGGATGGTGCCCGGGCTGACCAGCAGTTGTTTGGCAAGCTCGGCATAGGGAATGCGCGCATTCTCCATCAGGGCGGTGAGGATGGCCTGATCGAGATTATCGATCCGATAATTTTCCGGCACTTTTTTGCACTCCCTTTGATGATTCATCATTAATTACCGGTGTATTTTGAAGAAAAAAATACACAAAGCCTATTTCTATTATCGAATATTGAATTTAGTTGGCAATCTGTTGAAGAATCCTCACATCCAACGGGTTCAAGACAGGTATTCAGCATGAAACAGCACTACATTCGCAGCCAGCAACAGATCAGCTTCGTCAAAGAGATGTTCTCCCGCCAACTCGCCCAGCAACTGGGTCTGATGGAGGTGCAAGCCCCCATCCTGAGCCGGGTCGGTGATGGCACTCAAGACAACCTCTCTGGCCACGAGAATGCGGTGCAGGTCAAGGTGAAGACCCTGCCTGAGCACAGCTACGAAGTGGTGCACTCACTGGCCAAATGGAAGCGTCAGACTCTCGGTCGCTTCGGTTTCGGCCCGGGCGAAGGCATCTACACCCACATGAAGGCGCTGCGTCCCGACGAGGATCGCCTCACCCCCATCCACTCCGTCTACGTGGATCAGTGGGACTGGGAGAAGGTGATGCCGAGCGAGCGCCGCGATCTGGCCTACCTGCAGGAAACCGTGCGCGGCATCTGGGCTGCCATCAAGGCCACCGAGCGCGCGGTCTGCGCCGAGCACGATCTGACCCCCTTCCTGCCGGCCGAGATCCAGTTCCTGCACAGCGAAGAGCTGCTGACCCGCTACCCGGACCTCGATGCCAAGGGGCGTGAGCGTGCCATTGCCAAGGAGCTGGGGGCCGTGTTCCTGATCGGTATCGGCGGTGCCCTCTCCCACGGCGAGCGCCACGACGTGCGTGCCCCGGACTACGACGACTGGAGCAGCCACAGCGAGCTGGGACTGGCCGGTCTGAACGGTGACATCCTGGTGTGGAACCCGGTGCTGCAGGACAGTTTCGAGATCTCCTCCATGGGGATCCGGGTCGACGCCGAGGCGCTGCGCCGTCAGCTGGCCATCACCGGTGACGAGGATCGCCTGCAGTACGACTGGCACCAGGATCTGCTGGCCGCACGGATGCCGCAAACCATCGGCGGCGGCATCGGCCAATCCCGTCTGGCCATGCTGCTGCTGCAAAAAGAGCACATCGGCCAGGTCCAGGTCGGCGTCTGGCCGGCCGAGATGAAAGCTGCCGTGCAAGGCATGCTGTAACGAATGAAGGCCATGCCGGCGTCATCGCGCTGGCATGGCAACAGGCAGGTGGCCGTCGGGGTTGAGCGAGCGCATCCCCGGCAGGCTGTAAGAAGCGAGGCCAGCAGTGGCCGCGCTTCGCAATCGGGGGCTTGCCCCTGCGACCCGCTCAACCCACGTCAGGTCGCTTCACTACATTCCTCCCGGCAATCTTCGGATTGCCGCTTTTTTTACGCCGAAAAACTGTGCTCGAACCCGGCCCCGATCTGGCGCTGGCGCGGCAACTCCGCCTTTCTGCTGCCGGTGCAGTGGCAGGCAAACAACTGATCCACCGCCTCTGCCTGCAGATAGGCACCGAGCGCCACCGCCCGCTGTGGGCCGGAAAACTTCAGGTGCAGGCCGCCGATGACGGCATGGATCCGCTCGTCACCACACACCTCCTTGGCCCGCGCTATGATGTTCTCGACCCCGGCGTGACCGCAGCCGATAAAGACGATGAGCCCCTGCTCGCTCTGGTAGGCAAGCGCCGAGTCGTCACTGATAAGGTCTTTCTCCACCCGCCCGCCCCGCACTATGTAGCCGAGCAGCGAAGGCGCAGCCCGGTCGCGCCGCACAATGCTGCCAAGGAACACCAGACGATCCGAGAGCCACACCGGCTCGGCCGAGCAGTGGGGGAGCAAGCCTCTGGCCGGCAGATCCTCCCGAGCCAGCTCCCCCGACAGGCGATAGAGGTTGCGCCGCCAGAAGGGCAGCGACAGGAAGTAGCCCCGCTCGCAGAACACATCCGGACAGGCGATGAGCGGGATGGGTCTTGGATAGGCAGGTAGCGAGCCGACCCCGCCCACATGGTCGTAATGCCCGTGAGAGAGCACCACATGGGTGAGCGAGGCGAGATCGATCCCCATCACGGCGGCGTTGTGGCGCAGCGCCCGGCCACGACCACTGTCGAACAGCACCCTGAGGCCGTCACACTCCAGCAGCAGCGCCAACCCTCGCTCGGGCAGACAGCCAGGCAGATGAACGTCGTCGTCCACCAGCACGGAAAACTTCAGCATCTCGCTCCCCCTGAAAACAAAACGCAGGCACGAGGCCTGCGTTTTTCATCGACAATCCCATTACTGGGTCATGGTGAGGCCATTGCTGTCGGCCCCCAGCACCAGCTTTTTGCCCGGCACGATACGGCCGGAAAGCAGCGCCTGCGCCAGCGGGTTCTCCACCTTGTGCTGGATCGCCCGCTTGAGGGGACGCGCCCCGTAGACGGGATCGAACCCGGCGTGCACCAGCTTCTCGAGCAGCGCCTCGCTCACCTCCACCTCGTAACCCTGGGCCTCCAGTCGACCCATCAGGCTCTTGAGCTGGATGCGGGCGATGGACTTGATGTGCTCCTCGCCGAGCGGGTGGAACACCACGGTCTCGTCGATCCGGTTGATGAACTCCGGCCGGAAGCTGCGGGTCAGCACCTCCATCAGCATGCCCTTCATCTCGTCGTAATCCTTCTCGGAGTGGTGCTCCTGAATGAGATCCGACCCCAGGTTGGAGGTCATGATCACCACCGAGTTGCGAAAATCGACGGTACGACCCTGACCATCGGTCAGGCGGCCATCGTCCAGCACCTGCAACAGGATGTTGAACACATCCGGGTGTGCCTTCTCCACTTCATCCAGCAGGATCACCGAGTAGGGGCGACGGCGTACCGCCTCGGTCAGATAACCGCCCTCCTCGTAACCCACGTATCCCGGAGGCGCCCCCACCAGACGGGCCACGCTGTGTTTCTCCATGAACTCCGACATGTCGATCCGCACCATGGCGTCCTGGGTATCGAACAGGAACTCGGCCAGCGCCTTGCACAGCTCGGTCTTGCCCACCCCGGTGGGCCCCAGGAACAGGAAGGAGCCGATGGGGCGGTTCGGGTCGGACAGTCCGGCACGGGAGCGGCGAATGGCGTTGGAAACCGCCTCGACCGCCTCTTCCTGGCCGATCACCCGGCTGTGCAGCTGATCTTCCATCCGCAGCAGCTTGTCGCGCTCCCCTTCCAGCATGCGGGCCACCGGAATGCCGGTCCAGCGGGCCAAGACATCGGCAATCTCCACATCGGTGACCCGGTTGCGCAGCAGGCTGGTCTCCTGCATCTCGGCCTGGGTGGCGAGATCCAGCTGTTTCTCCAGCTCCGGAATGCGGCCGTACTGCAGCTCGGACATCCGGCCCAGGTCGCCTGCGCGGCGCGCCACATCGAGATCCTGGCGGGCCTGCTCGAGGGCCGCCTTGATGTGCTGGGTGCCGGCGAGGGCGGCCTTCTCGGCCTTCCACACTTCATCCAGCTCGTTGTATTCGCGATCTTTTTCGCTGATTTCCTGATTGATCAGCTCGAGCCGCTTGCGACTGGCATCGTCGTCCTCCTTCATCAGCGCCTGCTGCTCCAGCTTGAGCTGGATGATGCGCCGCTCGAGCCGGTCGAGGGACTCGGGCTTGGAGTCGATCTGCAGCCGGATGCTGGCCGCCGCCTCGTCGATGAGGTCGATGGCCTTGTCCGGCAGCTGGCGATCCGCGATGTAGCGGTGCGACAGCTGGGCCGCCGCGACTATGGCGGGGTCGGTGATCTGCACGTGGTGGTGCAGTTCATAACGCTCCTTCAGGCCGCGCAGGATGGCGATGGTGTCCTCCACGCTCGGCTCCTCCACCAACACCTTCTGGAAGCGGCGCTCCAGCGCGGCATCCTTCTCGATGTACTGGCGGTACTCATCCAGCGTGGTGGCGCCGACGCAGTGCAGGTCGCCACGGGCCAGCGCCGGTTTGAGCATGTTGCCCGCATCCATGGCGCCCTCACCCTTGCCGGCGCCGACCATGGTGTGCAGCTCGTCGATGAAGAGGATGACGTTGCCCTCCTCCTTGGCCAGATCGTTCAGTACGGCCTTGAGCCGCTCCTCGAACTCGCCGCGATACTTGGCACCGGCCACCAGCGCCCCCATGTCGAGGGAGAGCACCCGCTTGTTCTTCAGCCCCTCCGGCACCTCGCCATTGATGATGCGCTGGGCCAGCCCTTCGACGATGGCGGTCTTGCCGACACCGGGGGCACCGATCAGCACCGGGTTGTTCTTGGTACGGCGTTGCAGCACCTGGATGGTGCGGCGGATCTCGTCATCACGGCCGATCACCGGGTCGAGCTTGCCGATCTCGGCCCGCTCGGTCAGATCGATGGTGTACTTCTCCAGCGCCTGGCGATTCTCCTCGGCGTTGGCATCTTCCACCTTCTTGCCGCCACGCACCTTGTCGATGGCCGCTTCGAGTTTCTCCTTGGTCAGCCCCTGGGCACGCAGCAGCTCGCCCAGCGTCCCCTTCTCGTCGAGGGCCGCCAGCACGAACAGTTCGGATGAGATGAACTGATCCTTGCGCTGCTGAGCCAGCTTGTCGCAGACGTTGAGCAGCCGGCCGAGGCCGTTGGAGAGCTGCACGTCCCCTTCCACGCCGCTGACACGCGGCAGACGATCCAGCTCCTCGCCGAGGCGCGAGCGCAGAGAATTGATGTCCATCCCGGTCAGGGTGAGCAGCGGACGGATGGAGCCGCCATCCTGATTGACCAGGGCGGTCATCAGGTGAACGGGTTCGATGAATTGGTGGTCACGACCCAGTGCCAAAGACTGGGCATCGGAAATAGCAATCTGGAATTTGCTGGTCAGGCGATCGAGGCGCATTGCACTCCCCCCTTTCAAGACAGACGCCGCTTGCGCGGCAAACAACATAACTTTCTGAGATGAAAGATGAGGCCCGTACGGACTATTTCAAGGGGCGAGGCTGGTTATTTTTTCTGCAAAGCGGGAAGCAGGCAGGATCCCCGCCCGGCAAGATGCAGGGCGGGAAGCATTGTCAGGGCGCCAGCCAGATTATCGAAGCCATACGACCGGTCTGGCCGTTGCGACGACATGGGCAGTAGCACTGCTCGCTGTATGGGGGGACGCCCCCAGACACTTACTCAGCCAGCCAGATAATCGAGGCCATACGACCGGTCTGGCCGTTGCGACGACATGGGCAGTAGCACTGCTCGCTGTATGGGGGGACGCCCCCAGACACTTACTCAGCCAGCCAGATAATCGAGGCCATGCGGCCGGTCTGGCCGTTGCGACGATAAGAGTAAAACTGCTCGCTGTCGCTGAAGGTGCAGTACTCGCCACCATAGACGGCGGTGACACCGGCGCGTGCTAGGCGCAGCCGGGCCAGCTGGTAGATATCCGCCAGCCATTTCCCTTCGTTGGGCGAAGGGACGAACGCAGCCGCCGCCTCGGCCTGCTCGGCCATAAAGGCCTCGCGCACCTCGCCACCCACTTCAAACGCAGTGGGGCCGATGGCCGGACCCAGCCAGGCCAGGATCTCACCCGGCTCGCAGCCCATGGCGGCGATACTCGCCTCCAGCACGCCACCCTGCAGCCCGCGCCAGCCGGCGTGAGCGGCAGCCACCACAGAACCGGCCCGATCGCAGAACAGCACCGGCAGGCAGTCGGCGGTCATCACGATGCAGGCCTGACCCGCCTCACGGGCGCAGGCGGCATCCGCATCCGGCGCACAGCCGTAGTCGCGGCTGACGGGATGCACCGCGGTGCCGTGCACCTGATTGAGCCAGTTGAGAGTGCCGGGGATCCCCGCCGCCTGCTGCAGCCGGGTCCGGTTGGCCTCGACCCGTGCCGGCTCGTCCCCCACGTGGGCCCCCAGGTTGAGGCCGGCAAAGACCCCCTCGCTGATACCGCCGTCACGGGTGGTCGACAGGGCGCTGACCTTGGCCGGTGCCGGCCAGTCGGGTTCGATCCATTTCATCTGTGGCTCCTCTCCTTCATATAAAGCGGGGCCCCTTGGCTGCAACCAGTCAAGGGGCCCCATATCAGGTCATGCAGGGCGGGATACGGCAGGAATCGTCGCAGAGCCGCCCTCTTCATCAGTTCCAGACCAGATCGTCCGGATTGGCCAGGGTGATCTTGGTATGCAGCACTGCCATCAGCTCATCAATTCCAGACTAAATCATCCGGATTGGTCAGGGTGATCTTGGTGTGCAGCACTTCCATCAGCTCATCAATTCCAGACTAAATCGTCCGGATTGGCCAGAGTATCAGCCCGCAGCACTTCCATCAGGTCCAGCATGTCCTGCGGCGTAGGGGAGTGCCATTCCATCACTTCACCCGTGATGGGATGTGCCAGCTTCAGCATGGTGGCATGCAGTGCCTGACGATGGAAGCCACGCAGGGCCTCGGTCAGCTCGGGGGTGGCGTTGCGCAGCAGACGCAGACGGCCACCGTAAGCGGGATCCCCCACCAGCGGGTGCTTGATGTGGGCCATGTGGACACGGATCTGGTGGGTACGACCGGTTTCCAGTCGCAGCCGCAGACGGGTGTGGCCACGGAACTTCTCGTGCACCCGGTAGTGGGTGACGGACTCGCGCCCATTGGGCACCACGGCCATGTGGGTACGCTGGGTCGGGTGACGGCCGATGGGGGCATCGACGGTGCCGCCGGCGGTCATGTGACCGATGGCGATGGCTTCGTACTCACGGGTGATCTGGCGCGCCTGCAGCGCTTCCACCAAGTGGGTCTGGGCCGGAATGGTCTTGGCGACCACCATCAGACCCGTGGTGTCTTTATCCAGACGGTGCACGATACCGGCGCGAGGCACCTCGGCGATGGCGGGGTAACGGTGCAGCAGGGCGTTGAGAATGGTGCCATCCGGCGTGCCGGCACCCGGGTGGACCACCAGACCGGCCGGCTTGTCGATCACCAGAATGTGTTCATCTTCATAGACGATGTTGAGCTCGATGTTCTGGGCATCCCAACGGGTATCATCCGCCAGCTCGACATCCACATGTACCTTCTGCCCGGCCAGCACTTTCTCGCGCGGGGTATTGGCAACCTGACCATCCAGGGTCACTCTGTCCTGTAAAATCCACTCCTTGATGCGGGTGCGGGAGTAGTCTGGAAACAATTCGGCCAGGGCCTGGTCGAGTCGCTGCCCGAATTGGTGATCCTGGAATTCGCCTGTCAGTTCAATATGCTGGCTCATGTATGGTCTCTTGAGCGGGGGGTATCAATTCGAAATAATCCGGGTATTCTAGCTTTTCTTTTAGCCAAGCATAACGGATACTTTGCCAATTTCGTGGAAATGGACCGGATGTTGTTGATGGGAAAGAAGTCTCACCTGCTGATGTCGCTCGCCTTGGTCGCTACCTTGATCACAGGCTGTTCCAGCACCAAACCCAAGGTACCGGACGAACCGCCGGAGACCCTGTACCAGAAAGCACGCCTCAAGCTGGATGCCGGTAACTACCTGAATGCTATCGAGTTACTGGAAGCTTTGGACTCGCGCTATCCTTTCGGCGCCTACTCCAACCAGGTTCAGCTCGACCTCATTTACGCCTACTACAAGCAGGATGATACTGCCCAGGCGATCGCCAATATCGACCGGTTTATCCGCCTCAATCCGGCGCATAAAAATATCGACTACGTATTCTACATGCGCGGTCTGACCAACATGGCCGGCGATTACAACTTCTTCCAGGACTTCCTGGGCATCAATCGGGACGACAAAGACCCCTCCTATGCCCGTCAGGCCTTCCAGGACTTCAAGACCCTGTTGCAGAACTATCCCAACAGCGTCTATGCCGCCGATGCCCGTGCCCGCATGATAGGTCTGAAGAACCGGCTTGCCCGTTACGACCTGAGCGTGGCCGAGTACTACGTGAAGCGTGATGCGCTGATCGCCGCCGCCAACCGCGCCAAGCTGATCGTCGAGACCTATCCCGACACGGCCGAGACCGAGAAGGCGCTGGAGATCATGATCAACTCCTACGACAGCCTGAAGATGCCGACCCTGGCCCAGCATGCCCGCGAAGTGCTGGCCAAGAACTACCCGGACAATCGTCTCGGCCGCGGCTGACTCGCAGCAACGCAATGAAAAACCGGAGCCACTGGCTCCGGTTTTTTTATGGGCGCCGTTCATGAACGACATTCCCCTTTACCACCCCCGTGCCGGCGGCATGGGGAGAGACGGCGTACATCAGCCACGCCGTCATGCCGTGCGTTACTTGGCGACGTTGCCCGCCACGTTGAGCACATCCCAGGTGCGGGAGAAGGGCGGCGCGTAGGCAAAGTCCAGCATGCCGAGCTGCTCGGTGGTCACCCCCATGGTGATGGCCACCGCCAGCGCATCGATGCGGTGGACCGCCCCCTTGCGACCGAGGATCTGGCCCCCCAGCAGCCGCTTGCTGCCTGCCTCGTAGACCAACTTAACGTGAATGTCGGACTGACCCGGGCAGTAGTTGGTGTGGCACTTGTCCTTGATCACCACGGTGCGGTAGTCGATGCCCATCGCCTTGGCCTCCTGCTCGGAGAGGCCGGTACGGCCCGCCTCCAGCCCCAGCACCTTGAGCGCCGCAGAGCCGAGGGTGCCCGGGAATTCTTGCTCGGCACCGGCCAGGTTCTCGCCCACCATGCGCCCCAGCTTGTTGGCGATGGTGGCGAGCGGCACATAGACCTGCTGCTGCTTCACGCCGTGCCAGACGCTGGCACAGTCACCGGCCGACCAGATGTTGGCCAGCGAGCTGCACCCCTGACGGTCCACCTTGATGGCGCCATTGCCGAGCCGCTCGATGCCGGTATCAGCCAGAAACTCGGTATTGGGTTTGACCCCGGTGCAGACCACCACGATATCGGCCTCGTACTCGCCATGGCTGGTTCGCACGCCGGTCACCCGGCCCTCCCCCAGCAGCGCTTCGACCTGCTCACCAAGATGGAGAGAGACTCCCTGCTCGCACAGCTCGGTTTCGATGTGCTGGGTGATCTCGCCATCAAACGCATCGGGAATAACCCGATCCGCCAGCTCGATGAGACGCACCTCTTTGCCCTGATGCACCAGCGCCTCGACCACTTCCAGCCCGATAAAGCCGGAACCGATCACCACGGCGCGGCGATTGTTCTTGTCTTGTACCGCAGCTTTGAGCGCCAGTCCGTCAGCCATCCGGCGCAGACCGAATACCCCCTCCTGCTGCAGACCAGGGATGGGGGGCATCACTTCGCGGGCGCCGGTGGCGATCATCAGCCGATCGTAACGATCGGTGAAGGTATCGCCCTTGTGCTCCACGGTCAGCGTCTGCGCGGCAGCATCCAGGCCCAGCACCCGGTGGCCGGTCTTGACCTCGATCCCCTTGGCGGCGAACTGCGCCGGGGTGAACTCGGCCATGTAGCCGGGCTCCTGAAACTCGTCGCCAACGAAATAGGGCAGACCACAGGCGCCGAAGGAGATCACCTCGGATGCCTCATACACCACTATCTCGGCCTCTTTGGCCAGCCGGCGCGCCTTGGCGGCCGCACTCATGCCGGCGGCTTCGCCACCGATGATCACGATTCTCATACTCGCTCCTTTCCATGCAACGGGGAGGGCATGCCCTCCCCGCTCTCTCTTGTTTGCTCGCCGGGGCAGGATCGGCTCCCCCGGACAGACGGATCAGATGGTGGACTCTTCGCCGTCCAGACACACCTCGTGCTCGCTGTTGAACACCGCCATGTCGGTCTCCCCCAGCAGACGGCTGGTGACGGTACCGGCGGTGATGGAGCCGGAGACGTTGAGGGCGGTACGGCCCATGTCGATCAGCGGCTCGATGGAGATGAGCAGACCGGCCAGCGCCACCGGGAAGTCCAGCGCGGAGAGCACGATCAAGGCGGCGAAGGTGGCACCGCCGCCAATCCCGGCAACCCCGAAGGAGCTGACGGTGATGATGGCGATCAGGGTCATGATGAAGCCCGGATCCATGGGGTTGACCCCCACAGTCGGCGCAATCATCACCGCCAGCATGGCCGGATAGATGCCGGCGCAGCCGTTCTGGCCAATGGTCGAACCGAACGAGGCGGCGAAGTTGGCGATCCCCTCCGGAATGCCGAGCGCCTTGGTCTGGGTCTGCACGTTCATCGGGATGGAGCCCGCACTGGTGCGGGAGGTGAAGGCAAAGGCCAGCACCGGCATGATCTTCTTCAGATAGCGAGCCGGGTTGATGCCCACCAGGCTCACCAGCAGCAGGTGCACCGCAAACATGATGGCGATGGCGCCGTAGGAAGCCATGACGAAGCTGAGCAGATTGAGGATATCGGCATAGTTGGAGCCGGACACCACCTTGGTCATCAGCGCCAGCACGCCGTAGGGGGTGAGGCGCAGCACCAGGGTCACCATCCGCATCACGATGACGTGGGCGACCTGCATGAAGTGGCCGAAGCTCGCGAAGATCTCCGGCTTCTTGCGGGCAATGCCGGTGGCGGAGAGGCCGATGAAGATGGAGAAGATCACCACGGCGATGGTGGAGGTCTTGCGCGCGCCCGTCATGTCGAGGAAGGGGTTGGCCGGGATGAACTCCAGCACCATCTTGGCAAAGGACATGCTCTCGACGCTGCCGAGGGTGGTCTGCAAGGCCGCGCCACGGGCGGTCTCGGCGGCGCCGGCGGTGAGCCCCTCGGCGGTCAGACCGAACAGGTTGGACATCAGGATGCCCGCCCCGGCGGCAATCATGGTGGTGAAGATCAGCACGCCTATGGTCATGGCGCTGATCTTGCCGAGCGCGGTGCCGCCGTTGAGCTTGAGGATGGCCCCGATGATGGAGACCATGATGAGCGGCGTGATGATCATCTGCAGCAGCTTCACGTAGCCGCTGCCGACGATGTCCAGGTAGTCGCCGGTCTGTACCAGTACGTCGGAACCGGCGCCGTAGAGCAGCTGCAGGGCGGCACCGAACAGGATGCCCAGCCCCAGCCCCGAGAAGACCCGGCGGGTGAAGCTGACGTGGGTTTGCTGCAACCGATAGAGAAACAGCAGCAACATGACCAGGATGGCCAGATTACCTATAACGCTAAGAGTCATGACGATATTCCCCAAATGATCGGGCCGGGCCCGAGGTGTACGGGCGAGTGTCCAGTGCGCACTCTCCCCTGAAACGTGCCGCATCGTGGCGGCCCGCCCCCCGGTGTGGCCGGGGTGGCGTCAACAGGCAGAAAAACGGAGGGTGGCCTGCGCCACCCTCTTGCATCACTCGGCCTTGCCTTGTTGCTTGGCCCGCATGATGTTGATGATCTCGATATCGGTATCCAGCATCCCCTGTTTGGAGAGGCGGCCCAGGTTGGCGATGGTCTGATCTACGTCGTCGGAGACGATGCCTTCGCTCTGGGGCACGTGCAGGTTGTTGATGGCCATCAGCGACGATTTGACCGCCGCTGAGGTGGAGGTAGAGACCTTCATGGAACAGGCGCTGCCCGCGCCGTCGCAGATGATACCGGAAACGTCGCCGATCATGTTGTTGATGCAGTGACTAATTTGCTCGAACTGGCCGCCCAGCAGCCAGGTGATGGCGGCCCCCGCCCCCATGGCGGCAGTGCTGGCGGCACAGAGGGCCGACAGCTTGTTCTGGTAAGTCTTGATGTAGATGGCCACCAGGTGGCTCATCACCAGCGCCCGGGTCAGCTGCTCATCGCTCGCCTGGAGGAAGCTGGCGGCCGCCACCACCGGCATGGTGGCGGCAATGCCCTGGTTGCCGGAGCCCGAATTGGACATGGCGGGCAGCATGGCGCCATCCATCCGCGCATCGGAGGCGGCGGACGACAAACGCATGGCCAGGGTCATCAGATCATCGGAGAGCAGCTTGCGCTCCACCTGCTCGGTGAGGATCTTGCCGATGCGCAGGCCATACCCCTGCAGCCCTTCATCCGCCAGCGCCTGGTTCATGGTGGCCGCCTCGCGGATGAAGTCGATCTCGGCCAGCGGCACCTGCAGGGCGAACTCGACGATCTCGCGCAGGGTCATGGCTGGCTTGCTGGAAGGGGCGGCCTGGATCTGCACGCCGGGGGCGCTGTCCTGCGCCATCAGCACCTCGCCGTCACGCTCCATCAGGATGATGCGGGTGTGATCGGTGCAGATCACCACCCGGGCACTGTGCCCCTCCACCTCTGCCAGCACCTCGGCGTAGAGCACGTCCGGCACGTCCTTCACGTCCACCTTGATGACGGGCAGCAGGGCCTTGGCTGCTTCCACCTGATCCGGCGTGAGAGTCTTGAGCACCTCCAGCCCGGCATCCGGGTTGCCACCGGTGATGCCGACGGCCGCCGCCACCGGCAGACCTATCATGCCGGTACCCGGCACGCCAACCCCCATGCCGTTCTTGAACAGGTTGCCGCTGACCCAGACGCTGACGCGGGTCGGCACCTGCCCCAGCAGCTTGCGGCAGTTGGCCGCCGCCAGCGCCACCGACATGGGCTCGGTGCAGCCAAGGGCCGGCACCACTTCACGCTTGAGCAGGGTAATAAAGTCGGTCCATTGTGCTTTCATTGCGATGTGTCTCATGTTCACGGTGCCCGATGCGGGCTTGTCATTGTGCTGTCCACCGCGCAGTGGCGGAGCGACATATAACCAGTATGGCGGGAGATGCCGGGTCGGCTGCAGCCGGTCGAGGGCCGAGCCGATGATCGGGGCCGCCTGAGTCGCTGGGCAATCCGATCAACTTTTGGTAACTCTAAAGCAATAGGACTCAAATAAATTTGAGCCGCTTCGCTTTTTGCGCAGGCATTATGCCCAACTGGCGGTGAAGTGCCACAAAATGTGAACAGGCGCACGGCAGGTCGCTGCCGACCTGCCTCAGCCGGCAACGGAAGGCGTCAGAGCCCGTAACGGGTCAGCAGGGATTGATATTCGGGGGGCTGTTTGAAGGCCTTGAGGGCGAGGGAGAACTGATAGGCCAGCCGTTCATTGCCAGGCCTGTGGGTGAAGGCGAGAAAATTGCGGTTGCTCTCGCTCACCAATTGTTCGCTGTGGCCGACCTGATCCTGCAGCCCCTGCCCCTTGAGCAGGTAACGGCCCACCATCTGGTTCATCACGACGGCATCGAGCCGCCCCGCCATCATCAGGTGCAACTGCTTGATCATGTTGCTCTCTCCGGTCATGGCCACCCGGGTAAACAGGGACGAGGTGAGGAACTCCTCGCCGTAGGCGTAGTCGGCCTGGGTACCGATACGCAGCCCCTTGAGGCTGGTCAGCCCCTGGAAGTCGACGGGACGGGCGAGCGGGAAGAAGAGCACTTCTCCGCTCTGGGAGAGGGGTTCATCCGGATAGTGCAACCACTCCAGCCGGCGCTCTTCGAAGAAGGCATCGACGATGGCATCGCCACGCTGGAACCTGGCCTCCTGCAGCACCCGCTTCCAGGGCAGTACCTTGACCGTGGTCCGATAACCCATTCGTTTGAGCACGGTGCGGGCCAGCTCCAGATCGGCACCACCCAGGCTGCCGTCATCGAGCCGCATCACATAGGGCGGCCACAGCTCGGTCAGCAGGGTCAGGGTCGGTGGCTCGCTCGCCTGTGCCGCCCACCCCCACCAGAGGCAAAGCAGGATCCATCCTTTACGCCACACCATGCAGTGATCTCCTCTGTGTATTGGCTGAGGATATACCAAAAAGTGAGTAATAAAAAAGGAGGCCGGAGCCTCCTTTTTTGCTTTCCTCTCCGGCGCTTACAGCGCTTTCAGGATAGCTTCGACACTGGCCTTGGCATCGCCAAACAGCATCTGGGTGTTCTCCTTGAAGAACAGCGGGTTCTGCACACCGGCGTAACCTGTGTTCATGGAGCGTTTGAAGCCGATGACGTTCTGCGCCTTCCACACTTCCAGCACCGGCATGCCGGCGATGGGGCTGCCCGGATCTTCCATGGCGGCCGGGTTGACGGTGTCGTTGGCACCGATCACCAGCACGGTGTCGGTATCGCTGAAGTCTTCGTTGATCTCGTCCATTTCCAGCACTATGTCATACGGGACTTTCGCTTCCGCCAGCAGCACGTTCATGTGGCCTGGCAGACGACCTGCCACCGGGTGGATACCGAAGCGCACCTTGACGCCGCGATCACGCAGCTTCTGGGTGATTTCAGCCACCGGATACTGGGCCTGTGCCACCGCCATGCCGTAGCCCGGGGTGATGATGACGGAGCTGGAGTTCTTCAGCAGGTCAGCCACGTCTTCGGCGCTGGTTTCGCGGTATTCGCCCATCTCCTGGTCGGCCGTGGAGGCCACGCCGTCGGAGCCGAAGCCACCGGCGATCACCGAGATGAAGGAGCGGTTCATCGCCTTGCACATGATGTAAGAGAGGATCGCACCGGAGGAACCCACCAGCGCACCCACAACGATCAGCAGGTCATTGGAGAGCATGAAGCCCGCCGCCGCCGCCGCCCAACCGGAGTAGGAGTTCAGCATGGAGACCACCACCGGCATGTCGGCGCCACCGATGGAGGCCACCAGGTGCCAGCCGAAGGCGAAGGCGATCAGGGTCATCACCAGCAGGGCGAAGGTAGAACCGCCCGCGTTGACGAAATAGACCATCAACGCCAGAGAGGCGACCACGGCCAGCAGGTTCAGCTTGTGGCGGTGCGGCAGCATCAGCGGCTTGGAGGAGATGAGGCCACGCAGCTTGCCGAACGCCACCACGGAACCGGTGAAGGTCACCGCACCGATGAAGACGCCGAGGAAGATCTCGACCAGGTGGATGTTCAGCATGGCGCCGGAGAGGTGCTCGACCTGGGCGACGCTGGCCGCCTGCTCGAACGCCGCACGGGCGGCTGCCAGGGTGGCATCCAGGTTGGAGCCGACAGACACGACCACTTCAGCAGGTGCGGAGGGGTGCAGGTCGATGAAGCTGTTGAAGCCCACCAGCACTGCCGCCATACCCACGAAGCTGTGCAGCACGGCCACCAGCTCGGGCATCTCGGTCATCTCGACCTTGAGCGCCAGACGCACGCCGATGGCACCGCCGATCACCATGGCCAAAATGATCCAGTGCACACCACTGGTCTCCGGGTTGAACACGGTCGCGAGCAGGGCGATGGCCATCCCCGCGATACCGAACAGGTTGCCATGCTTGGCCGTCTCTTGCTTCGACAGTCCCGCGAGACTGAGGATGAAGAGCACGGCGGCAACGATATAGGATGCTGTTACCAGTCCTTGAGACACGTTAAACCCCCTTAATCCTTACGGAACATCTTCAGCATGCGCTGAGTGACGGTGAAGCCACCGAAGATGTTGATACTGGCAATCAGCACGGCGACGAAGGCCAATGCGGTGACCAGGGTCGACCCTTGCCCAATCTGCAGCAGGGCACCGACCACGATAATGCCGGAGATGGCATTGGTGACCGACATCAGCGGCGTGTGCAGGGCGTGAGAGACGTTCCACACCACGTAGTAACCGACCACGCAGGCCAGGATGAATACGGTGAAGTGGGAGAGGAACGCCGCAGGCGCCACGGCAGCAACCCAACCGAAGGCGGCGATGCCGAGGGCACCGAACACAAACTTCTTGTTGGAGGGCTTGGCCGCTTCCTTCTTGGCGGCCGGTTTGGCGGCAGCCGGTTTTTGCGGGGCGGCGGAGACCGAGATGGCGGGCGGCGGGAAGGTCACTTCACCGGCCTGGATCACCGTCATGTTGCGCTGCACCACGTCTTCGAAGTTGATGGCGACGTTGCCGTCCTTCTCCTTGCACATCAGCTTCATCAGGTTGACCAGGTTGGTACCGTAGAGCTGGGAGGATTGGGCAGGCAGGCGGCCCGGCAGATCGGTGTAACCGATCACCTTGACGCCGTTGCCGGTGACATGCAGTTCACCCGGCACAGTGTATTCGCAGTTGCCGCCAGCCTGAGCGGCCATGTCCACGATCACCGAACCCGGCTTCATGCTGTCCACCATCTCTTTGGTGATCAGCTTGGGTGCCGGCTTGCCCGGGATCAGGGCGGTAGTGATGATGATGTCCACTTCCTTGGCTTGCTGGGCAAACAGCGCCATCTCGGCCGCGATGAACTCTTCGCTCATCACCTTGGCGTAACCGTCGGAGGAGGAGCCATCCTCGCCACCGAAGTCCAGCTTGAGGAACTCGCCACCCATGGACTCGATCTGCTCGGCCACTTCCAGACGGGTATCGAACGCACGCACGATGGCACCGAGGGAACCGGCAGTACCGATGGCGGCCAGACCGGCGACGCCGGCACCGATCACCAGTACCTTGGCGGGCGGCACCTTGCCGGCTGCGGTGATTTGGCCGGTGAAGAAGCGACCAAACTGGTGCGCGGCTTCCACCACGGCACGATAGCCACCGATGTTGGCCATGGAGGAGAGGGCATCGAGGGACTGGGCACGGGAGATCCGCGGCACCATGTCCATCGCCATCACATTGATGTTGCGCGCGGACAGCTTCTTGACCAGCTCAGGGTTCTGGGCAGGCCAGATGAAGCTCACCAGGGTGGCACCATCTTTAATTTGTGCGATCTCGGCATCGGTCGGCGCATTGACCTTGAAGATGAGGTCGGCTTGCCAGACGCTCGGCACCACGCTGGCACCGGCAGCCTCGAAGGCGGCATCATCGAAGCTGGCCAGCAGGCCGGCACCGGCCTCGATGGCGACCTCGAAGCCGAGCTTTTTCAGCTGCTCAACGGTGGCCGGGGTCGCTGCGACCCGGGTCTCACCGGCGAGACTCTCTCTCGGTATTCCAATCTGCATGACTATTCCCTGATGGTTAATAAACAATCGCTGCCCAGTGTCGCATTTCTGGCGAAACAAGACATGACCAAAGTGCAGGTCACGGGCCCTTTGTTATGAAAATCAGTAGGCTTTACCTCAACCTCCTGTCATGGCCAGGCCCCCGCTTTTCAGGCGCGAAGGTGATTAGTATCAAATTTTGGAGTTTTATTACAACCGCAGTCCCGGCGGGGCGCGTACAGAATTCAGCCCGTCCCGGACCATGATTTAAAAAAACAAACCAAATTAGCGACTTATACCAGTAAAAAGCGCTGGAAAAAGTGATCCAACCAGTCAAAAAAAATGTTTTACCGGCCCTCTATCTTAGCGCTTTTTGTTCTTACGAAATCCGCACGGATCACAGATATCGGGCCGAAAACGAAAAAAGTAACTGTTTTGTAACAGACAAGGGGCCGGCTACCCGCCAAATGAGCGGATCCGGCCCCTGCTATTTAATCGTTTCGATGGTGACGGGCCAGTGCGCCCCGTTTACCAGGCCGCCTCATAAATATGCTGGCTCTGCACCAGGTCGATATCGCCGTGCTCGCCGATGGCGGTCATGCCGTGTTCCGCCAGCTTGCCGAGCAGGGTATCAATTCCTGCGTCCGCCACACCGTAATCCCGCAACCGGGTCTTGACCCCCATCCGCTCGAAGAAGTCGCGGGTGGCGGCGATGGCGCCATCGATGCGCTCCGCTTCACTGCCGCTGCGCAGATCCCACACCCGCTCGGCGTATTGCAGCAGCTTGGCGTGTTTCTGCTGGCGCTTGGCCTGCAGCAGGGCCGGCAGCACCACTGCCAGGGTCTGAGCGTGGTCGAGGCCGTGCAGAGCGGTGATCTCGTGGCCCAGCATGTGGGTCGCCCAGTCCTGCGGTACGCCGGCCCCGATCAGGCCGTTCAGCGCCAGGGTGGCGCTCCACATGATGTTGGCGCGCACCTCGTAGTTTTCCGGTTCTACCAGCGCCTTGGGGCCCTCTTCCAGCAGGGTCAGCAGCAGACCTTCGGCGAAGCGATCCTGCACCTTGGCGTTGACCGGATAGGTGAGGTACTGCTCCAGGATGTGGATGAAGGCATCCACCACCCCGTTGGCCACCTGACGGGCCGGCAGGGTGTAGGTCAACACAGGATCGAGCACGGCGAAGCGCGGCATCACGAAGGGCGAGAAGAAGTGCACCTTGTCGCCGCTGCTGCGACGGGTCACCACGGCGCCCATGTTCATCTCGGAGCCGGTGGCCGGCAGGGTCAGCACGGCACCGAGCGGGATGGCGGAGCGCACTTCGTTGCCCACGGTCTCGAGGATGTGCCAGGGATCCCGGGCTGGATCATAGTGGGCGGCCGCGGCGATGAACTTGGTGCCGTCGAGCACGGAGCCGCCGCCGACGGCCAGCAGGAAGTCGACCCGTTCGGCGCGGGCCAGCTCGACCGCTCCCATCAGGGTTTCATAGGTGGGGTTGGGCTCGATGCCACCGAATTCAAACAGGGTCATGCCGGCCAGCTCGCTGCGGATCTGGGCCAGCAGGCCGCTGCGCACCACGCTGCCGCCACCGTAGGTGATGAGGATGCGGGCATCGCGCGGCAGCTGTTCACGCAGCTGGGCGACCTGGCCCTTGCCGAACAGGATCTTGGTCGGGGTATGCAGGGTAAAGTTGTTCATCGACATTGCCTTTGTGAGTATCTGGCGGCCAGGCCGCAAAAATGTGATTGCATTTTTCTCCAGACAACCAATACCATCAAGGCAACATCCTGCTTTATTTTTGCCTATTCCTACAAAGCAGCCAAAACAGAACCCAAGAGTATCCCATGCAGACCCGCTACACCGATCTCGCCGCCAAGCTGGCCCGCCACGTCACCGCCCCCGGCATCACCCCCTCGCCGGTGGATCAGGTGAGCCTCATCTACACCACCGAATACCACGGCCGCACCCCGGTGCTCTATCAGCCGCGGATGATAGTGATCCTGCAGGGGCACAAGGTGGGCTATCTGGCGGATCAGGTGTTTCGCTACGACCCCAACCACTACCTGCTGATGACCCTGCCGCTGCCCTGCGAGTGCGAGTGCTTCGCTTCCCCCGAGCAACCCCTCATCGGCTTCTCCCTCGAGATCAACCTGGTGACCCTGCAGGAGTTGCTGCTGGAGCTGGGAGATGCCCTGCCCGCCCCCGCCCCGCAAAAGAGCGGCGTGCACTCGGTGCCCCTGTCGGAGGCCATGTTCTGCGCCGCCGAGCGGCTGATCGATCTGATGGACAAACCCCACCACGCCCGGGTGCTGGGGCCGCAGACGGTGCGGGAGATGCTGTTCTACGCCCTGCACGAGGGGGGCGGCCCGGCGTTGCAGGCACTCGCCAATCGCCACAACCATGTGGGCCAGATTGCCCGGGTGCTGCGTATGATAGAGTCGCGTTACGCCGACAACCTGACCATGGAGGAGCTGGCGCGGGAGGTGAACATGAGCGTCTCCGCCTTCCACCACCACTTCAAGGCGGTCACCGCCACCTCGCCGCTGCAGTACATCAAGTCGTTTCGCCTCCACAAGGCACGGATGATGATGCTGCACGACGGCATCAAGGCGGGGACCGCGGCGACCAGGGTCGGCTACGAGAGCAACTCCCAGTTCAGCCGGGAGTACAAGCGCTTCTTCGGCAGCACGCCGACGGATCAGGCCTCCCGCTTTCGGGAAGGCCAGCTGCGCATCATAGAGGGATAACCTGAGAGGAATTGTTCATGCGTGCACTGCTTTGCCTGCTCACCGCCTGCCTGCTGACGGCCTGTACCGGCCTCGCCGACGGCATCCGCCCCGTTACCGGCTTCCAGCTCGACCGCTACCTCGGCACCTGGTACGAGATCGCCCGCCTCGACCACGGTTTCGAGCGCGGACTGGAGCAGGTGAGCGCCACCTACAGCCTGCGCGACGACGGCGGGGTCAAGGTGCTCAACCGCGGCAAGCAGAGTGACGGCAGCTGGCGCGAAGCCGAGGGCAAGGCCTACTTCGTCGACAAACCGGATGAAGCACGGCTCAAGGTGAGCTTCTTCGGCCCCTTCTACGGCGGCTACAACGTCATCGAGCTGGACCCCGATTACCAGCTCTCGCTGGTGACCAGCTACAACCACGACTACCTCTGGATCCTCGCCCGCTCACCCAATCTGCCCAAGGAGAAGGTGGACGCGCTGATCGCCAAGGCTAAATCTCTAGGCTTTGCCACCGATCAGCTGATCTGGGTCAAACAGACCCCTTGAGCCTGTCGTGAAACAAGAAAGGGCAGCCCGCGGGCTGCCCTTTTTCATGAACGTTCGAGTGATGATCAGAGCCTGAAGCGGCCGATCTCCTGCTCCAGCCGCTCGGTCAGCCCCTTCAGCTCGGCCGCCTGCGCAGCCTCCTGATTGGCCTGCTCGGCCAGCTCCTGCGAGACGTGACGGATGTTCTCGGTGTTGCGGCTGATCTCACTGGTGACCGAGGTCTGCTCTTCGGCCGCCGCCGCAATCTGGGTAGCCATGTCGCTGATGGCGCCGATTGCCTCGTTGATCTGCCCCAGGCTCAGGTTGGCGGACTCCGCGTCCTCCACGCTGGTACCCGCCAGCTGGCGGCTGGTCTCCATGCCGCTCACCGCCCGGCGGGTAGTCTGCTGCAGGGTCTCGATCATCTGCTGGATCTCGTCGGTGGAGTCGTGGGTGCGGCGCGACAGCACCCGCACCTCGTCCGCCACCACCGCAAAGCCGCGGCCCTGCTCGCCGGCCCGCGCCGCCTCGATGGCGGCGTTGAGCGCCAGCAGGTTGGTCTGCTCGGCGATACCGCTGATGGTGGCCAGAATGCCGCTGATCTTCTGGGCGTGGGCATCCAGCTCCACAATGATCTGGCTGGCGTCGGCTACTTCGTCCGCGAGCCCGGTGATGCTGCGCTGGCTCTGGCCGACCTGCGACTGGCCGGCGACCGCCAGCTTGACCGCATCGCCCGAGGTGGTGGCGGCAAACTCGGCGTTGCCGGCGATCTCCTGAGTGGCGGAGGCCATCTCGGTCACCGCGGTCGCCACCATCACGATCTCGTCCTGCTGCTGGCGTACCCGCTGGCTGCGGGACTGGGCCCCGGCCGCCTGGGCGCGGGACTGGGCCGCCAGCTCGACGGTGACGTCGCGCAGCCGGCTGACGATGCCATGCAGCCGCGCCACAAACTGGTTGAAGCTCTCCGCCAGCTGACCCACCTCATCCTTGCTGCGAGTGTTGATGTGCACCGTGAGGTCCCCCTCGCCGTGAGCGATGTCGTGCAGCGCACCGGCGACCCGGCCCAGATCGGCAAACAGATACTTGAACATGGCGGTGAGCAGGGCGCTGAACACCAGCATCAGCACCAGGGTCAGCCCCACCAGTTGCCACAGCAGGGAGGCGAGCGGCGCCTCCAGCACATCGCGATACATCACCATGGCCAGCAGCCAGTCGGTGCCTGCCACCGGCTGTACCGCCAGCAGCACGTCACGCCCGTCCAGGATGGCGGCGTGCAGCTCGTTGTTCTCACGGCCCCACTGCTGGAAGGTGGCCGCCGACAGGTCGGGGGAGAGCTCGCCAATCTGCTTGAGCGCCAGCTCCTTGTTGGGGTGGCCGACGATGAGGCCGCTGCTGTCGAGCAGCATGGCGTACCCCTCGCCCTGCACCTGCATCGCCAGCACCTCGTCGATCAGCTTGTCGAGCGCCAGGTTGGCCCCCACGGCGCCGACCAGCTCGCCCTGATGGCGCACCGGCTCGGAGAGGGTGACCACCAGCTTCTGCATGGTGACGCTGACATAGGGCGCGGTGACGATGAGCTGCCCCGCCTTCACCGCGTCCTGATACCAGGGGCGCTCGCGCGGGTCATAGTTGCCGGTGTTGAGGGAGGGATCCTGGCGGGTCATCACCCCCTGGGTGGAGCCAAAGTAGGTGAGCCCGAAGCCGCCCGAGGTGTAGGCCTGCTTCAGGTGGGGCACCAGCTCGGCCTGCGGGTTGTCGGCGATCAGGTTCACCAGCGCGTGCACCGTGTTCTTGCGATCCGCCATCCAGTCGCCGATGGCGACCGAGTAGGCGTGACCATAGTTGACCGCCTCGCTCTGGATGGCGCTCATGGTGCGGGATTTGAGGGTGTGAAAGGCAACGATGCCGAGCAGTGAGGCCATCAGCAGCACCACCCCCAGACTGGTGGCCAGCAGCTTGCCGCGCAACGAAAGTGTCATGACTACGGATCCTTGTTGTTGTGACGGGCCAGGGAGAGACCCTTATTTAATCAAGGCTATCGGCCACATGCTGAACAGACTTTAGTGAATCCTGTCGATTTATCATGACTCGGCAACAGGTTGTGCCACAGCTCACGAAAAACTACCCAGTCTTCGTCCGATATCTGTCTCGACAAATGGCTATGCAGGGACGCAACCCGTGCTAGGTTGGACTCCTTCAAACCCTGATGGATAACCCTGCCATGCCCCGAAATATCGAGATAAAAGCCAAGATAGAGAGCATCGATCTCCTGCTTCCCAAGGCAACAGCCATCGCCGATCAGGACCCCGTCGAGATCGAGCAGGATGACACCTTCTTTCGCTGCGACGCCGGTCGTCTGAAGCTGCGAACCTTTTCCCCCTCGGCCGGCGAGCTCATCTTCTACCGCCGCGCCGATCAACAAGGCCCCAAAGAGAGCTTCTATCAGCTGACCCCGACACATGAACCGGATCGCCTGCGGGAGACCCTCAGCCTGGCCTGGGGCCAGATCGGCAGGGTGCAGAAGAAGCGCACCCTGTTGCTAGTCGGCAGAACCCGGATCCACCTCGATCGGGTGCAGGGGCTTGGCCACTTCCTCGAACTGGAGGTGGTGCTGGAGGAGGACGAGCCGCTTGAGACAGGGATGCAGGAAGCCAACGACATCATGACACAGCTTGGAATAGAGCCCTCCCAGCTGATAGAAGGCGCCTATCTGGATCTGCTTCTCCGGCAGCAGGCCTGAATGCAACAAGGCCGCCCGCAGGCGGCCTCTCATTCTCTGCCCGGCAAGGCTACTTGACCCGGGCGATGGCGGTATTGAGCCGCATATTGGTCGCATCCAGCCCCGGGGTCTGGCCATGGAAGTCGAACTCCAGCCTGACGCCGGGGCGGAACAGCAGACAGTGGGTAGAGCCGCCGAAGTGGAACATGCCGAGCGGATCCCCCTTCTGCACCCGATCCCCCGCCTGCACCGTGATCTCGCAGCTCGACACCTCGGCCATCCCCACCGGCACCACGCACATCAGGCCAATTTTGGGGTTGTCGGCCTCGATGAAGATGAGTGCCCGGGTCGCCACCGAGGTGAGGAACGGCTGGGAATTGTTGGGGGCGCTGGGATCCGCCCCCTGCGGGTCGGCAAAGCCTTCGAACTGGTTTTCCAGATAGTAGGTGCCGTTGACGATGCGCACCTTGCGGATGGTGCCGCTCACCGGGCTGTGCCAGCGGTGGTAGCTGAGCGCGCTGAGGAAGGCCTGGTAGACGGTGCCGCCTTCGAAACGGGGCGCCAGATCGTCAAAATCGAGCATGTTGTCCAGCGAATAGGGCTGCCCCTTGAGCCAGAACTGATCGCTGCGGCTCACCTCCTTGCGCACCTGCAGCGGCGCCGATTCGCAGGCGTTGACGATGACGCTGTCATCCGCCGGCGCAGATACCGGCCGCACCCCGGCCCGAAAACGTCGGGTGAAGAAGTCGTCCCAGCAGTTGAACCCGTGGTATTCGGCCGCCGGCTCGCACTCGAAGATCTGCTCGAAACTGCCCGGCGTGGGGTTGGGTCCCTCCCCGACCGCTTCGTTCGCCACCTTGACCATCTCGGTCTTGGCCACCTTGCCAAGCCAGGGCACCACCAGGGTCTCCTGATCCAGCCGGCTGACCGGTTCATTCAACACATAGCGGGACGCCGGGCTTTGCAGGAACTGGGCCCAGTAGTCGAGGATCTTCTTGAACTGCTGGTTGATCAGGGCGTTGGCAAAGAAGTGATAGCCGGACTGGGTGGCCATGGGCCAGTCGAGCAGGGCATTGATGGGAAAGCCGATGAGACCGGATGGCTCGTGGCTGGGGATGTCCTGATACGCCTCGGGCGCCGTGGTCATGATGCCGTTGAGCAGCCCCAGGAACTCCTCGAACGAGCGTACCTCCGGCTGACCGAGCGGGGTCAGGTGCTTGTGGCGCCAGGCTTCCTTGAACATGGCTTCGGCCTGGGCATGCAGCGCAGGGTCGGCATGGACCAGATCCCGCAGCTCGGCGATGGGGGGCACCAGCGCCCGCGGCTGCTGGGTCACGTAGTGCTTGATCCGCCGGATCCAGCGCTCGATATGGGCGCCATCCTGGGGGATCCAGCCACCGGGACGGGACTTGTTCAATCGGGTTTCAACTGCCTTGTTCATGGTTCGCTCTCCTCAGCTGATGTTCACGCCCACAATCCACGGCTTGAGCATTGAGTGCCGGCCTGCCAACGGCATGCCAGGGCACCGACCCTGTTATGTAGCACAGGGAGCGCGGCGGGACGATTGCCAGAAACGACAGGGCAAACCGGCGCAACAGCGACTAGCGGTCGGGATGAACGAGTACAACGGGAGGAAGCGCCTTGCAACGACAGGCGGGACAAGGGACGACGAGAAAAAACGGGAGGCCCGGAAAAGCGAAAAGCCAGCTCAATGAGCTGGCTTCTCTGAAAAATGGCAGGGGCGGCAGGACTCGAACCCGCAACCATCGGTTTTGGAGACCGCTGTTCTACCAATTGGAACTACGCCCCTGCAACAAACGAGGCGAATTATACAAAGCCGGGATCAAAGGTAAAGGCTTTTTTCTCACTTTCGGTGCGATTGCACAAAGGACGAGCAGATCTGGTCACTTTTTACAGCCAAAGGGGGTAACTCGCTGTATTTACAGCCTTGTTTGGGTAGGAAAGCAGCGGCAATGGGGGTAGGGTGAAGAGGTGGCCAGGCAATGAGGAGGCTGCTCATGCTCAATTATCGGTTACTTCAACAACTTGCACCGCTCAACTTCCGGGATGAGAGCAAAACCGAGGCCCTGCCGGACTATCTGGCACGGGTCGCCCCGCTGGTGCCCTTCATTCCCGACAATGTGCTCTCCCAGTGGATTTACCGCCATTGGCGCGGTTTTGAATCCAACTGGAGCTTTATCGATCTCGCCCGCCACCAGTTCGAGTGTGAAAGCTGGCCCACCGCCAGGATCATCGAGCAGACCGGCTCCCGCCATATGGAGGTGGTCGAACGCTGGGGCGAGATGCTGAGGCACAACCGTTACGTCCGTCGATCCTGGCTCGGGGAGTACATACTGAGCCAGGGTACCTGGTCCGAACCCATCATAGTGCTGGCATCGGCGGCGGGCAGCAGCTACCCGGACGGTCACCCGCTGCCACAACCCTATTGTCTGCTGGAGGGGCACCACAGACTCGCCTATCTGCGCAGCATGGCCGAAGATGCGCAGCCCTTACAGGCCGAACACCAGGTGTGGGTTTGCCGGCCAGTTCACGACAGTTAAACGTTTTTCTACACAAATCTTGCCTTTGAAATAAATTTTTGACAATTCAAAATGCGACTCTATAATCTGTCCGGTTTGAAAAAAGGTCAGGACAGGACGATGCAGTTTTTGCTGAAAAAAACAGCCTTGCAGACGGGTGGAGCGCACCAGAGCGGCCCCGTTGTTTCCGGTTCCCGACCCACAGATCCCCAATTGTTTTTAAAAAAAGCCCCTGTTTCAGGGGCTTTTTTTTGTGCCCGAAAAACCTTCATTGATGTCAAAGGGAATGCAGACGATGACCAATCCACTCTATAAGAAACATGTCATCTCCATTTCGGACCTGACCCGGCCCGACATGGAACTGGTGGTCGCAACCGCACAGCGGTTGAAGGCCGAGCCCGACACCCGCTTGCTGAAAGACAAGCTGGTTGCCAGCTGCTTCTTCGAAGCCTCCACCCGTACCCGCCTGTCGTTCGAGACCGCGGTCCAGCGTCTGGGCGGCAACATCATCGGCTTCGCCGACGGTGGCAACACCAGCGCCAAGAAGGGCGAGACCCTGGCCGACTCCATCAAGATCATCGGCTCCTACACCGATGCGGTGGTGATGCGTCACCCGAAAGAGGGCGCTGCCCGCCTCGCTTCCGAGTTCTCCCGGGTACCCGTCATCAACGGCGGTGACGGTTCCAACCAGCATCCGACCCAGACCCTGCTCGACCTCTTCTCCATCCACGAGACGCAAGGCAAGCTGGACGGCCTCAACGTCGCCTTCGTCGGCGACCTCAAGTACGGCCGCACCGTGCACTCGCTGGCCCAGGCTCTCAGCCTGTTCAACTGCCGCTTCTTCTTCATCTCGCCGGAAGCGCTGGCGATGCCGGACTACATCTGTGAGGAGCTGGAAGAGAAAGGCATCCAGTTCAGCGTGCACGAGACCATGGAAGAGGTGATGCCGGAGCTCGACATCCTCTACATGACCCGGGTTCAGAAAGAGCGCTTCGACGAGACCGAATACAAGCACATGGCCGCCAAGTTCGTGCTGGAAGTGGCCACCCTGGAAGGCGCCAAGCCCACCATGAAGATCCTGCACCCCCTGCCCCGCGTCGACGAGATCGACGTCGCGGTCGACAAGACTCCCCACGCCTACTACTTCCAGCAGGCGGAAAACGGGGTTTATGCACGCCAGGCGCTGCTGGCTCTGGTACTGAACGAAACCGTCTAAGGGAAAGGGGTATATCATGTCCGAGAAGAACCAACTGCAAGTCGAAGCCATCCGTCACGGCTCCGTCATCGACCACGTCCCCGCCGGCCAGGGCATCAAGATCCTCAAGCTGTTCCAGCTGATCGAAACCCAGGAGCGCATCACCGTCGGTTTCAACCTGAAATCCGGCGCACTGGGCAAGAAGGATCTCATCAAGATCGAGAACACTCGCCTGACCGAACAGCAGGCCAACCAGCTGGCGCTGTTCGCCCCCAAGGCGACCGTCAACATCATCGAAGACTTCGCCGTGGTGAAGAAACACCAGCTGGAGCTGCCGGAGTTCATCGCCGGGGTGTTCCACTGCCCCAACTCCAACTGCATCTCCCACAACGAGCCGGTGGACAGCTACTTCCGGGTGCGCGAGGTGAAAGGCGTGGTGCGGATGAAGTGCAAATACTGCGAGAAGTCCTTCACCCAGGACATCGTCAGCGAACGCTACTGATAGCCAGACTCAAAAGATATCCAGGTGGGCCCCAAGGGGCCCATTTTTGACCCCTGTCACATCACCAAATAACCAGTTGGTTATAATTTGCCATCCAAACAGAGCTATTCCCGCTCATTTCCTGCCAGTGCATTGATTGCCAGTATTTTTTGCTGATATTCAGCGAATGCGGCAGATATCGAGCGTTTACCGTCGGTCATCATCAAAGGAATTCGCCGTGGTCAAAACCCTCAGTCGTCCCGTGGAACAAGAGCCCGATCTGGCCCAGCTGGATGCCTGTCGCCAGATCATCGGCCAGCACTGCTACAGCACCCAGGAGGAGATCCGGCGCGAGCTGTCGGAGCGCGGTTTCGCCGACATCAGCCAGTCCACCATCTCCCGTCTGCTGCGCCGGCTCGGCGTGGCCAAGGCCCAGAACGCCAACGGCAAGAAGGTCTACACCCTGGTGGACGAGCAGCTGGAGCCCGCCGGCAGCACCCGCTCCATCCACGACATGGTGCGCGAAGTGGTGCACAACCAGCAGATGGTGCTGATCCACACCACCCCGGGTGCCGCCACCGTGGTGGCACGCCTGCTGGATCGCAACGCCAATCCCGAGATCATGGGCGCTGTCGCCGGCAACGACGTGGTGCTGGTCGCCCCGCGCCACATCAGCCGCACCCGTCAGGCCCACGCCGCCGTGGTACGCACCCTGGCCCAAGCCCGCTAATCCCCTCTCCCGAAGAGATCGAGGCGACCAGAAGGTCGCCTTTTTGTTGCCGCTGATATGCGCCAAGGTGGTTCATCCATATCCACCGTCACCTCCCCACGGCTTGAATCGTCATGAATCAGCCATAAAAAAGGCTCTGTCCCAGTTATGTGTTGAAAGGCTAACCTTGAAGTAGGTCATCACCTTGAGGGCCGCCATCATGGATACCCAAGCCTTTCAACATCTACTGTCCCTCTTCCCATTGCTCACTTTGCGTCAGCGTCGTCTCGCGCAACAGGAACTCACCACCCCTCACCCCATCACCTCGTTGGCCACTCAACTTCCCGCATGCCAATGCTGCCCTCACTGCCAGGCCGAGGCCACACAGCTGGCTCCCTGGGGCTGGTCTCGCGGGCTGCGTCGTTATCGCTGCAAGCAGTGTCTGCGCACCAGTTCCGTGCTCACCAACACGCCTCTCGCCCGACTTCGCAAGCCACAATGCTGGGAAGACTATGCTCAGGCCCTCATCGACGGTCTGACCGTCCGGCAGGCGGCGCTCCGCTGTGGGGTCGGTAAAAACACCGCCTTTTTGTGGCGTCACCGCTTCCTGAAGGCCATGGCCAGCCACCAGGCGGTACGGGAAGAGGGTATTGTCGAGGTCGATGAGACCTTCTTCCTGGAGTCGTTCAAAGGACAGCGCGGATTGCCCCGCCCGGCCCGCCATCGTGGAGGTAAAGGCCGTACCCGAGGCACAGGACCGGATTACATCCCGGTGATGGTGGTGCAAGACCGGGCAGGCCACCTGGCTGACTTCCAGTTGGAACAGTTGAATGCCAGGGCGGTGAAGGCAGTGCTTCAGCCGCTTATCGCCCCGGATGCCGTCCTGTGCAGCGATGGTGCCGGGGTGTATGCGAGTTTCAGCAAGGGGCAAGGGATAACACACCAAGTGGTGCGCAATCGAGCGGGAGAGCGGGTGGTGGGTGCATATCACATCCAACATGTGAACGGGTACCACAGGCGATTGAAGGAGTGGATGGAGCGGTTCCATGGGGTAGCGACCCACTATCTGAGGAATTATCTGGGTTGGCGCAGGATGTTGGAGCGCTATGGGCGGGAAGTGAATATCTCACGCTGCTTGCATGAGGCGCTGGGGCGCCCCATGCAACACGTAATTGGGACATAGCCATAAAAAAAACGGGAGCCAGTGGCTCCCGTTTTCAGCTTTCTCTTCGTGGTGGATCAGAGCACAGCACCCAGGCTCAGGCAGACCACGATCAGCACGGTCAGCAGGCCGAGCAGCGGGGCCACCCATTTCAGCCAGCGCACATAAGGCACCTTGGCAATCGCCAGGCCACCCATGACCACGGCGGAGGTCGGGGTCACCAGGTTCACCAGGCCGGAGGCGGACTGATAGGCGGTGACCACCAGCTCGCGACCCACGTTGGCGAAGTCGGCCAGCGGCGCCATGATCGGCATGGTCAGCACGGCCAGGCCGGAGGAGGACGGCACCAGGAAGGAGAGCACCACTTCCAGCACGAACATCACGTTGATGAACACCACGGTGGAGAGGCCGGTCACGATCCCTTCTGCACTGTGCAGTATGGTGTGAGTGATCATGCCGTTGTCCATCACCACCACGATACCGCGGGCGATACCGATGATGAGGGCGACGCCGAGCAGGTCACGAGCACCGTCGATGAAGTTGGAGGTCAGCTCCTCTTCGCTCATGCGGGAGATGACACCGACGATGATGGCGGCAGCCAGGAACACGCCGGAGATCTGCGCCATCCACCAGCCCAGCACGGCCACCCCGTAGATCATCACGGCGAAGGCGGCGACGAAGATACCCAGCACGATTTTACGGGTCAGGGTGAACTCCAGCATCTGGTCGCTCTTGTTGCCAAGGAAGTGGGCACGGTTCTCTTCCCACTTGTCAGCCACCAGGGATTTGCTCGGGTCGTTGCGCACCATCTTGGCGTAACGCATCACATAGGCCACGCACAGCAGCCAGCCGGCAACCAGCATGGCGACGCGCAACCAGATACCGTCGGTGAAGGAGATACCGGCCGCGTTGGCGGCAATCACGGTGGCGAACGGGTTGATGGTGGAACCCAGGGTACCGATACCGGCCCCCAGCAATACGGTTGCGGCAGCCACGACCGGGTCGAAACGGGCGGCCATCATCACCGGTACCAGCAGGGTGTAGAACGGCAGCGACTCTTCGGCCATGCCGTAGATGGTGCCGCCCGCGGCGAACAGCGCCATCAGGATCGGGATCATCCACTCTTCCCGGCCGCGCAGACGGTCGGTTACACGCTCGATACCGGCATCGATGGCGCCGGTCTTGGTCACAATGCCAAGAAAACCACCGATGATCAGGATGAACAGGGAGACGTCGATGGCACCTGCCTGATAAGTGTCATGGTTATAAAGACCGTCGATAGGTGCCAGCAGCACGTCGACGATCCCCTGGGGATTGCCCTCCACCAGTTTGTAGGTACCAGCCACCGGCACTTCCTTGCCGAGGGCTTCGTTCATGGTCATTTCATATTTGCCGGCCGGCACTATCCAGCTCAGGGCGGCCACCAGGGCGATCAGCACGAACAGTATCGTGTAGGCTGACGGGAACTTGAATTTGGTCATGGTCCAGCTTCCTTCTGTGGGTGTGGTATCCATGCAGGCTGCGGGTCGTAGGGTTAGAGGTATTATGCCGCTGTCACATGGTCGAAAAGCCGGGGGTCACCCCCCGGCACCACTACTGCGACCTTAGTCGCCCAGCGTAGCAACCATCACTGCCTTGATGGTGTGCATCCGGTTTTCGGCCTCGTCGAACACGATGCTGTGCTCGGATTCGAACACGTCCTCGGTTACTTCCAGGCCTTTCATGCCATATTTGTCAGCCACTTCCTTGCCCATGGTGGTCTCATCGTTGTGGAACGCCGGCAGGCAGTGCATGAACTTCACATCCGGGTTCTTGGTGGCGTTGATGACATCCATGTTGACCTGATACGGGGTCATCAGTTTGACGCGCTGATCCCAGGCTTCTTTCGCTTCACCCATGGAAACCCAGACGTCGGTGTAGAGGAAGTCGGTACCCAGCACACCCTCTTTGACATCTTCGGTCAGGGTGATGCGTGCGCCGGTCTCTTCGGCGATCAGGCGGCACTTGGCAACCAGCTCTTCTTCCGGCCAGAAGGCTTTCGGCGCAACCAGGCGGATGTCCATGCCCATCTTGGCGGCACCGACCATCAGGGAGTTGCCCATGTTGTTGCGGGCATCACCCAGGTAGGCGAACTTGATTTGATCCAGACGTTTGCCCTTGCCGTGCTCCAGCATGGTCATGAAGTCGGCCAGGATCTGGGTCGGGTGGAATTCGTTGGTCAGGCCGTTCCAGACCGGTACACCGGCGTAGGCACCCAGCTCTTCCACGATCTCCTGACCGTAGCCACGGTATTCGATGCCGTCATACATGCGACCCAGTACCCGGGCGGTGTCCTTCATGGACTCCTTGTGACCGATCTGGGAACCGCTTGGGCCGAGGTAGGAGACTTGCGCGCCCTGGTCGAAGGCTGCCACTTCAAACGCACAGCGGGTACGGGTAGAGGTCTTCTCGAAGATCAGGGCAATGTTTTTGCCGGTCAGGTGTTTACGCTCATAGCCACCGTATTTGGCTTTCTTCAGGTCGATGGCCAGATCGATCATGTATTGGATTTCGCGCGGGGTGAAGTCCAGCAGTTTCAGGAAGTTACGGTTACGCAGATTAAAAGCCATGATGAGTTCTCTCTATATTTGTTCAGACCAATTTAGGCAGTAGTGTTGACTACGCATTCTTCAGTACAGATTTGTTCAGGCCACGTAGGGCAGTAGCACTGACTACGCATTCTTCAGTACAGATTTGTAACTACGCATTCACGGTACGGGTGGCGACGATATTGGTACCGGCTTCGCCCTTGAGGATGGCGAGGCCATCTTCCAGCGAACCGATGCCGACCATGCCGCCGGTCGCTTTGACAAATTCACAGGAGGCTTCGACTTTCGGCCCCATGGAGCCAGCATCGAACTTGACCCCAGCCAGCTCGTCCGAGCTGGTGATCCGCAGCGGACGCTGGGTCGGTTTGCCCCAGTCCAGATAGACGGCATCGGCATCGGTCAGGATCAGCAGGGCGTCGGCCTTGATCTGCTTGGCCAGGTAGGCGGCAGACATGTCCTTGTCGATGACGGCTTCGATGCCGGTCAGGCTCTGGCCATCCCAGGTCACCGGGATGCCACCACCACCGGTACAGATGATGAGGTGACCCTGGGCGATCAGGGTTTCGATGGCGTCGCCTTCGACGATGCGCTGGGGCAGCGGGGACGGCACCACACGGCGGAAGAACTTGCCGTCAGCCTTGACCACCCAGTGCTTCTCTTCTGCCAGGGTGCGGGCTTCCGCTTCTTCGTAGACGGGGCCGATAAATTTGGTCGGATTGGCAAACGCCGGATCCTTGGGATCGACCTGCACCTGGGTCAGCAGCGCGGTGACGTTGCGGCTCGGCATCAGGTTTTTCAGCTCCTGGATCAGCATGTAGCCGATCATGCCCTGAGACTCGGCGCCCAGCACATCCAGCGGATAGGGGGATACCTTGGTGTAGGCACTGTTTTGCAGGGCCAGTAGACCGACTTGCGGGCCGTTGCCATGCACCAGCACCACGTTGTACTCCTGAGCGATCAGGGCGATGGTCTTAGCGGCGGTGGCGATGTTCTTGCGCTGGATGTCAGCTTCGAGCGGCTCGCCACGACGGAGCAGAGCATTGCCACCCAGGGCGACGACGACAGTTGGTTTTTTCATGAGTGTTACTCTCGAGTCTTGGTATCTGTGGCGCCGGCCTCTTGCCGGCGCCACGCCGTCTTGTTAGATGCCGTCGCGTTCCATCGGGCAGCTCATGCAGCGGGCGCCGCCGCGACCACGTCCCAGCTCTTCACCCGGGATGGGCAGCACTGTGATGCCTGCCTTGTCGTACTTCTCGTTGGTGTAGGTATTGCGCTCGTAACCCACCACCACGCCGGGGCGTACGGTCAGCACGTTGTTGGCATCGTTCCACTGCTCGCGCTCGGCCTCGAAGGTGTCACCACCTGTGGTGATGAGCTTGAGCTGATCGACACCCAGCGCCTTCTCGATGGCGGTGACGAAGTAACCCTCTTCCTTGATGTTCATGCCGGTGGCACCGCCCGGAGTCAGGCTCCAGCAGTTCACATCCTTGCGGATGACTTCCGGATAAACGGAGAAGGTGTCTATGTCCATGTGGGTCATGACGGTATCGAGGTGCATGCAGCTGCGGTGTTTCGGCAGTTGCATGGCGATGACCTGTTTGGCCTGGCCGTGTTTGAACAGGCCGCGAGCCAGGTGTTCGACCCCTTGCGGTGTGGTGCGCTCGGACATGCCGATGAGCACGGAGCCGCGGCCGATGACCAGTACGTCGCCCCCCTCGATGGTGGAGTTGTCATAGTCGCGATCTTCATCACCGAAGTATTTGATGAAGTCCTGACCGGCGAACTGCGGGTGCCAGCGGTAGATGGCCTTCACGTGGTTGGTCTCGCGACGACGAGCGGCCTTGGCCATGGGGTTGATGGAAACGCCACCGTAAACCCAGCAGGAGGTGTCACGGGTAAAGAGGTGGTTGGGCAGCGGCTCGATGATGAAGTCGGTCGGGGCGTGCATGCCGACGACCATGTTGACGCCGCTGTAAGGCATCTCGGAGTAGGTCAGGCCACCGGAGAGAATGCGGGCCAGTTCACGATGCGGCATGTCTGCCAGGAAGCAGCGCACGTCGTTGGCAAAGGAGGTGCCGAGGCGATAGTCGGAGACCTGATGTTGCAGCAGCCAGGTTTTGGCTTCCGGCACGTCCAGGGTTTCGGCCAGCAGATTGGTCAGCAGGAAAACTTCGACATTCTGATCGCGCAGTACCTGAGCGAATTTGTCGTGCTCCTGACCGGCACGTTCAACTGACAGGACATCATCAAACAGCAGATCCTGGCAGTTGGAAGGAGTCAGACGCTTCAGACTGAGGTTGGGGCGGTGCAACATAACACGGCGCAATTGGCCAACTTCAGAACCTACATAAAATTTGCTCATGATTATATTCCGTCTAGCAGTGGTCCCTGCGAGTGATTGAATAGATTCCTTCTATTCATGCTCGTGGCTAAGGCGGGATATTCTTTATGTAGGGTAATCGGCTTGTGTTCTATCCTGCCCTTGCCTTTCGAGACCGAGGTTAGACCTGCGAATCACACCAAACTTAGACATTGATCACATTCACTCATAACTGAATAAAATCACGGTTTATTCTTTGATAGGGGTAACAGAACTGACAATCTCCCATTCATCACCCTCGTTTAAATACGCACTTTTCATCGTGAATTTTTCATATTTCTTCTTATTTCATTCATTCTCTATATCTACTAAGGGATATGTATAAAAACAAAAAACCTTTAATTTCATACAGATAAAAACAAAGTCAACATTCATTGAATTTAATATGCAAAAAATTGAATTTTATGAGATTTAAAAGCGGTGATACGGAGAAATAAATAGTCATTGCCTGCCTGCTCACTGAATAATCTGTTTGTTGTTCCAGATCATGGCATCTCGTCCAACCCGCTCGCGCAGGCCCGCTGCGGCGCACCTGCCGGCTCATCATTTATATGGATATGCACCCAGTCCGCATCTCGACCGTTAATTTTTCAGGACGCCTGCCATCAGCTCTTTTCAAACTTCTTTCATTAGTTGAATTTATTTCAGCACCTTGCGTCACCAACCACCTCGGCTTAACTCAGAAAGTGATCAGGATCACACCCGTTTTATCACCAAGGAGCTAACCATGAAGATCAAGTCACTGCTGTTGTTTGCAAGCCTGCTGCTGCCCATGACCCCTGCACTGGTCAGTGCAGAAGGGGCGCCGGCCATGCCGCTGGTGGTATGCCAGGTCGATAAGGCTCCCCAGATGCTGGTGCCGGCCTATGTCTGTCAGTGGTATGGCGGCAGCCAGCACTACTGAGAGTGAGAGCCCAAGAGGAGGCCACCTCCTCTTGGCTTGTCATGGCCCAACCCCCTCCTATACTCAATGCAGCTGTTTTTCATAGGGATAGGAGACGGTCATGATCCTGCTGGTCGGTGGCGAAAAAGGGGGGAGCGGCAAGAGTTGCCTGGCCCAGAATCTGGCGGTTTACCTCAGGACCCAGTTTCATGGCGAGGTGTTGCTGGTCGATTGCGATCCACAGCGCACCACCTCGGACTGGATCCAGGAGCGCAATGACAATCCGGACCTGCCCCAGATAAATTGTGTTCAGCTCTACGGCAACATCCGCAACGACCTGCTCAGCCTGAAGAACCGCTATGACTATCTCATCGTCGATTGCGGCGGCCAGGACAACCGGGCTCTGCGTTCCACCATGGCAGTTGCCACCCACGCCCTGATCCCGCTGCGCCCCAAACGCCGCGACCTCAAGACCTTGCCACACATGGAAGACCTCATCACCACCTGCAAGATGGTCAACCCCAGCCTGCGGGCAGCCGTGGTGCTGACCCAGTGCCCTGCCCTCCCCAACCAGGTGAAGCGGATCCTGGAGGCCAAGGAGGTGTGCTCTTCCTTCGGTGTCGACGTACTCAACTCCATTACCTATGGCCGCAATGTCTACGACGACAGCGAGGAGAAGGGGTTGTCGGTGATGGAAATAGAACCGGATGGCAAATCGGCGGAAGAGATCCGGGCCATCGCCAAGGAGTTTCTGGAGCTGGGGGTGTGAGATGGGCCTTGCCGACCTGAAGAAGAAACACAATCTGCATCATCAGAAGAAGTTCACCATTGACGAGTTCATCGAAGATGCTGACTTCTACGCCAAGGGCAAACCCAAGGTTGTCAGCCTGGAGCTGACTCTACATCGGGAGGAAGCCCTCACTGCACTCGCCTTCATCGAAAACGGTGAACACCTGAAACCCAGCTACAAAAAAGCGACCTTTTCCCTGAGTACCACGGCCATCGATGAGCTTGGCAGCCTGACCCAGCAGGATGGCATGAACAAATCCCTGTTGCTGCGTCTGTTTACCCATTACTTTTCCTCCTTGAGTCCGGAAGAGCGCCAAACCATCTATGAACGGCTTCAGGAACACAACTGACACGACGCTAGTGACACGTATTATCGCCCCCAGCTCACCGCGATCTGCTCCCCCTATCCCTTTCTGAACCCCGGTTAAACGGCGTGTGAGACATTCGCCACTCACCTCGTGAGCAAAGCGCCAAAAAAGCTCTCGCGATAGTCGGAAGATAGGATCAAAAAACCTGAACATAAACAAAACAAGGCATTGATTTAAAGTGAAATATATCGAAACAAGTTTCCTTCGTAACGAGATGCGTAAAAACGTTTTTCAATCTGCCGTTGTCGTGCCCCGTGAAATCCTTATAGTTACTCCTGCACGGACGCAATGAAGTCGGTCAGGAAGACTGGCTGCCAGGGTTGGGCAAATGGACTCACCACAGGATGTGGTAAAGGACACCTCCCAGGACGGAGAAAGTGCGACGGGAATGGATGACTCGTCAGGCCATGATGGCTAAAGGACACCCCAAAGGATTGGGAAGGGGAAACCTAAAGGAAGAGGTATAGTCAGGGATTGCAGGGAGCAACTTCGTTCAAGGACATGAGCGATAAGACTATCGGGGGCGACGCAAGTCGCCCCCATCTTTTTTGGGCATTTTTCACGTTTTTCTACAGATCTGTCACCCCGGCGCCAACGGCCAGGGTGCCCACGACCAGTCCGACCGACCTTACTCCAGCCGGAAGTGGCCCACAATCTCCCGCAGCCTGTCGTAGGTCTGCTGCATCGCGGCGGAGCTGGCTACCGTCTCCTCCCCGTTGTGAGTCAGCTGGCGGATCACCTCTGCAATCGCACTCATGTTGCGATTGATCTCTTCGGCTACCGCGCTCTGTTGTTCCGCCGCCGTGGCGATGTGGCTGATAAGATCGTTGATCTCCACCACCTCTCCCGCCATCAGATCCAGCGATTCATTGACCCGGGTGGTGTTCTCGGCGGCGCCCTGGCAACTCTGCTTGGTGTTGCTCATGGCATCCACTACCGTCTGGGTACCCCGCTGCAGGCTGGCCAGCATGGTCTGGATCTCCGCCGTGCTCTGCTGGGTGCGAGCGGCGAGGGAACGCACCTCGTCGGCCACCACCGCAAAACCGCGCCCCTGCTCGCCGGCCCGGGCCGCCTCAATGGCGGCGTTGAGGGCCAGCAGGTTGGTCTGCTCGGCTATGCTGCCGATAACCCCCAACACGGAGCCAATCTGCTGCACATCCTGCTGCATGGCTTCGATGGAGCGGGCAGTGGCCTCCACTTCGTCCACCAGCGCCATCACGCTGGCCATGGCCTGATCCACCACCTGGCGGGACTGGCTCGCCAGCTGCTGGCTCTGGCCGGTCAACTGGGCCGTGCTGGCTGCACTCTCCGACACCGAGACGGCGGTGCGACTCATCTCGTTGATGGCGGTCACCACCTGCTCGGTCTCCCGCACATGATCCGCCAGCAGGGACTGGGCGGCGCCGGTCTGGCTGGCCAGCCCCTCGATACCGCTGTTGAGCTGGCCACTGGCCTGCCGCACCTCGTTCATCATCTCCTGCAGCCGCTCGATGAAGCGGTTGATGCCGGCCGAAATCTGGCCCAGATCATCGGTACTGGTTACCGCCAGCCGACGGGTCAGGTCGCCGCTGCCACGGGAGAGCTCCAGCACCAGATCCCGCAGCGAAAGGATGGGACGGTAGGCGAGATTGAGCGCCAGTACGGCGAGCACCATCACCACCACCGCCACCCCGAGCAACGCCATGATGATCTGGCCGTTGAGCGCCTGGGTCATGGTACGGATGTAGTCGAGATCGATGTAGCCAGTCAGCGTCCAGCTGCTGCCACGGATATCCAGCGGATTGGGACGAGCCTCGTTCTCCCCCTGCGGCTTGCTGCTGTAGAGCACATTGCCCTGGCCATCGGCCAGCGAGAAGTAACGCCCCTCGCCGCTCACCTTCTCCAGCAGGTTCTTGAACTCGCTCATGTCGAGGTAATAAAGGTAGGCAGAGTCGGCCCCTCGCGGCACCAGAATGGAGATGACGGGCTTGCCATCTACCTGCTGCAGCGGGCTGACGGTGATCTGGTTGTTGGCGGCGGGGATCAGCTTGCGCAGCGCATCGACCTTGGCCGTATCGTTGATGACCCCGCTCACGTCGAACGCCATGTCGCCAATAACCTTGACGATATTGTGAAAGCCGGTCTCTTCCAGCGTCTTCTTGACGTTGGTCACCCCGAAGTTGAGGTTGGCAGCCAGCAGGATTTTTTGATTGATGTCGCTGGCCAGCTTCTCTTTGACCAGGGAGATCTGCTCGTTGATGTTCTGGGTGGCCTGGGTGCGGATGTAGGCGCTGATGAAGTGATTGACGCTGAACCAGGCAGTGCCGATGGTGACCAGAATGGCCAGCAGCAGCAAGACGTAAATCTTGACCTTGAATGGCATGGGATCCCTCCAGAAGAGAGGGCTGGCACTGCCAACCCTCTCTGCCAATCGTTATTTCTTCTTGGCGTACTTCATGGAGTCCAGCGCTACCGCCAGAATGATGATGCCGCCCTTGATGATGAACTGCCAGTAAGGGCTGACCCCGATATAGGTCAAACCATAGTTGATCAATGTAAAGATGAGTACCCCGGTGATCACCCCGGCAACCGTGCCCACCCCACCGGCAAACGACACCCCGCCCACCACGCAGGCGGCGATGGCATCGAGTTCATACATGAAGCCAAGGTTGTTGGTGGCACTGCCGATCCGGCCTGCTTCCAGCATACCGCCGAAGGCGTAGAACACCCCAGCCAGCGCATAGATCATCACTAGGTTGACTGCCACGTTGACGCCCGAAACCTTGGCGGCTTCCGGGTTGCCGCCGATGGCGAAGATGTTCTTGCCAAAGCGGGTCTTGTTCCACAGCACCCAGACGAACACGCTGGCGATGGCGGCGTAGAAGGTCAGATAGGATAGCTTGAAGCCACCCAGCTTGATGAACCCCTGCGCGAAGCTGGAGAAACGGGGGTCAAAACCGGCTACCGGCGAGGCGCCCACCGAGTCAAAGTAGAGGGAGTTGATGCCGTAGACGATGATCATGGTCCCCAGGGTGGTAATGAACGGGGTGACGTTCAGATAAGCCACGATGAGACCGTTGACCAGACCAATCAGGGCCCCCACCACGCACACCAGCAGGATCACCGCAGGAATGGGCACTTCGCCCAGGCTGGGAAACACCTTGTTGACGTTGGTCAGCGCCTGCAGCATGGTCGCCGCGATGAGTGCCGCTAGGCCGACCTGACGACCGGCCGACAGATCCGTACCCTGGGTGATGATGATGCCAGCCACCCCCAGCGCTATGATGACCCGTACCGAAGACTGGGTCAGGATGTTGCTGAAGTTGGTGAGACTCAGGAAGGAGGGTTCCTTGATCACGATGATCATGAGCAGCACCAGCAGCACCACGTAGATGCCGTTCTCCTTGAGCGCCCGCATCAGATTGAAATTTTTAGCCGACTCCATAAATGTCTTCCTGTCTCTAGAGGTACAGAGATGCCAGGCGCAGTATCTCGCTCTGGTCAGTTTCTTTGGTATTGACGATCCCGGCGACCCGGCCATTGCTCATGACCATGATGCGATCCGTGATGCCGAGCAGTTCGGGCATTTCCGACGAGATGATGATGATGCCCTTGTCCTTCTTCGCCAGCTCCAGGATGAGCTGATAGATCTCGAACTTGGCCCCCACGTCGATGCCGCGAGTCGGTTCGTCCAGCATCAGGATCTCCGGCTGGGTTAGCAGCCAGCGGCCGATGATCACCTTCTGCTGGTTGCCCCCCGAGAGGGAACCGATCTGGGTCTGCTGGGTCGGGGTCTTGACCCGCATGGAGTCGATGACCCACTGGGTATCGCTCTTCATCTTGTTGTCGCTGAGCAGCCCCATGGAACCCTTGTAGTTGTCCATGTTGGCGATCAGGGAGTTGAAGGCGATGTCGAGACGCGAGTAGATGCCGGTGGAGCGCCGCTCTTCGGTCACCAGTGCAAAGCCGTTGCGGATCGCCTCGTGGGCATTGTGGTTCGCCACCGGCTGACCGTGCAGCTTGATGATCCCTTCACTGCGATCACGGATGCCGAACAGGGTCTCGACGATGTCGGTACGCTTGGCCCCCACCAGTCCGGCGATGCCGAGGATCTCCCCCTTGTGCAGGTTGAAAGTGATGTCCTGAATGGAGGGTTGGTTCTTCGCCGTCAGGTGCTCGACTTCGAGGATCACCTCTTTCGGCTGGTTGGTCTTCTCCGGGAAGCGCTGGGTCAACTCACGGCCGACCATCATGCCGATGATCTGATCCATGGTCATGCCCTTGAGCGGCTGGGTTGCCACCCACTGGCCATCCCGCAATATGGTGATCTCGTCACACAGCTGGAAGATCTCTTCCATCTTGTGGGAGATGTAGACGATGCCGCAGCCCTTCTCCTTGAGCTTGTTGATGATCTTGAAGAGGTGGCTCACCTCTTTCTCGGTCAGCGAGGAGGTGGGCTCGTCCATGATGACGATCTTGGCGTCATAGGAGAACGCCTTGGCGATCTCGATCATCTGCATCTGGGAGACGGAGAGGGTACCGACCTTGACCCGCGGGTCGATGTCGATGTCCAGCTCGTCGAAGATATGCTTGGTGTCCTGATACATCTTGCCGTGGTCGACGAACAGCCCCTTGGTGGGATAGCGGCCAAGCCACATGTTGTCCATCACCGAGCGTTGCAGCACCAGGTTCAACTCCTGATGCACCATGGAGACGCCATTCTCCAGCGCCTCTTTGGAGGAGGTGAAGTTGATCTCCTGCCCCTTGAAGAAGATCTTGCCCTGATCCTTCTCGTAAATGCCGAACAGGCACTTGAGCAACGTGGATTTTCCTGCCCCGTTCTCGCCCATCAACGCATGCACAGAATGAGGACGGACCCGTAAATTGACATTATCGAGTGCCTTGACGCCGGGAAAGCTTTTACTGACGTCAATCATCTCCAACAGCCATTCTGATTGTTGCTGTGTTGTCATATCAGCCATCACATCTGGTTGAAACTGAGGGCAAGGGGAGACCCCTTGCCCGGGAGGAGGGAATTATTCGAATTTGGACAGGTTGTCAGCATCGACACCAACGTAGGGAACGCGCACAACCATGTTGACGATGTTCCACTTGGTGCCTTCACCGGCCGCTTTGCCTTCCGCCAGGTTCTTGGTCAGCTCGTAGGTCGCCTTGGCCTGGTTGGCGGCATCGTTCAGCACGGTACCGGCCATGGCGCCGCTCTTGACCAGAGCCAGCGCTTCCGGCAGGGCATCAACCCCGAATACCGGGATGGCGGTCTTGCCCTGGGCCTTCAGCGACTCGACGGCACCCATCGCCATGCCATCGTTGTTGGCGATGACCACTTCGATCTTGTTGGCATTGGGGCCGGAGATCCAGGCGTCCATCTTGTCCTTGGCCATGGCGGTATCCCACATACCGGTATCCATGTGCAGCTGCTCGGTCTTGATGCCGCCATCGTTCAGGGTCTTGATGACGTAGGTGGTGCGGGCTTCGGCATCGGGGTGACCCGGCTCGCCCTTGAGCAGCACGAACTGGATGACGCCGTCCTTGTTCAGATCCCAGGCCGGGTTGGCTTTCCAGTGCTTGGCGATCAGCTGACCCTGGATGATGCCTGACTCCTTGGAGTCGGTACCCACGTAGTAGGCCTTGTCATAGCTGGCGAGATCGGCAGCGCTCGGCTCCTTGTTGTAGAACACCACGGGCACATCCTCGCCACGGGCCTTCTCGATCACGACCGGGGCCGCCGCCGGGTCAACCAGGTTGATGGCCAGCACCTTCACGCCTTTGGCCAGCAGTACGTCGACCTGATCGTTCTGCTTGGACTGGTCATTCTGGGAGTCATTCATCAGCAGCTCCACCCCCGGGTTGGCCGCCGCTTCCTTCTCGATTGCCTTGCGCACTACCGCCATGAAGTTGTCGTCGTATTTGTAGACGGTCACCCCGATGCGGGTTTCGGCATGAGCAGTAGCCCCAGCCATCAGGCTCATCAGTACGGCGGCAATGGTCGTGATCTTTTTCATTGTTATGCTCCGATCTCTCTATCTGTTTTTGTAGGGAATGCTGTACACCAAGTGAACTGGCGCCAGCCTAATGTAATCAGTTTGTTGTATGACAATCTGTGATCATGACAACAAAATGAAAACGTTTACACTCTGTTACATAGCAATAAATCAATTAAAAATCATGCAGTTACATTTGATTGCTGAGACTAAAGCTCTGAACGAGACTCTTTCTTGTTAAGCAATCGCTCAGATTCAGCGTAGAACACAGTTCCAATAGTAGCCGCCCGGCTGCAACCAATATTCCGGCCGCACGCTCTGGCTCCAGGAGTCATCGCCCCCAATCCCCATATGAAAGCCATCGAGACAGAGGTGCAGCCCTCCCTCGGCCACCAGATCGGTCTGGTGGCGGGCCTGTGCCAGCTGCTGCTGACTGAAGCGGCTCAAGCTGAAATGGAACAGCCCCTCGACCTCGACACTACCCAGTTGCAGCTGGCGGGTGTCACAGCGCAGTCCGTTGTCGGTCGGGAACACATACGCGGTGTGTAGCGCATCGAGCGACGACTGCCAGCGACCGAGGTCGGCAGCCAGTAGGCGATCCGGATAGTTCTCGTGCGGACCGCGCCCCAGCCAGCTCACCTCTCCTGCCGCCAGCACTTCGTCGGCCAGCCAGAGCCGGGCGCCGATGCGCGGCAGAGAGGGCATCTCGGCCGCTACCTCCACTTCGATGGCGAGGCGCATGGCCCCATCCTGATCGAACTCGTGGCGCCAGCGGGTCAGCAGCTTGAGCGCCTCGCCGACGAAGTAGCCGTGACACACCGTCACAACCCCTTGGTCAGGGCTCACTACCAGATCGAGGCAGCGATGCTGCAACTCATTGAGCCCGGCCTCCTGCCAGCGAGCGATCCAGGCGTTGGGATCGGCGTGGTCCGCTTCGCTGGTACCGATGTCGTTGTCGAGCGGTGCCCGATAGAAGTGATCGGCGATCGCCTCCTTCAGCTGCTCGCGCCCCAGCTTGCACCAGCTGTGGACGCGGCCGCTGGCCTTGTCCAACCGCCACTCGCTGGCGGCCGCCCGGATCTGCCAGCCATCCGCCAGCTCGATGAAGGTGGCCGGCGTGCGGGCGACAGGCAGTGCCAGCGGCGCAGGCAACATGTATTGCTGGCGCGCCACCTCGTGACCGGCCGCAGACCAGGGCGTGGCGGCAGGCTGCACGATGGCGAGATCCAGCCAGGCGAGCGCCCCCGGCGCAAAGGCCGGCAACCGCTCCAGCAGAGTCAGCGTCATGCTGCCCTGCGGTGCCAGGGTGAGTGGGCATTCACCCTGGCTCACCACCATGCCGCCTTCGCACAGCCGCCACTGCAACCGCTCGTTGTCCGTCTCGCGAAACAGGTACTCGCTGCGGATCTCGACCGTCAGCGGTTGCCGCTCGAGCAGCCTCAACTCGAACGGCTGCTGGGCACGTTTTGCCTCAAACAGGGCGGGATGGGGGGTGCGGTCAGGGAACACCAAACCGTTGCAGCAGAACTGGCGATCATTCGGGGTATCGCCGAAATCACCGCCATAGGCCCAGAAATGGCGGCCGTCATCGGTCAGCTTGTCCAGTCCCTGATCGACCCAGTCCCAGACGAAACCACCCTGCAGCCGCGGATGATCGCGAAATGCCTGCCAGTAGTGGGCATAGCCCCCCAGGCTGTTGCCCATGGCGTGGGCGTATTCACACAGGATCAGCGGGCGGGTCTCGCCCGGCAGGCCAATCCACTTGGCCAGCGCCCACTTGGGCACCGCCGGGAAGGGCTGATCCTGATGGGTGCGGGCATACATGGGGCAGATGATGTCGGTGGCCGGCGTATCGGCCCCCCCCCCTTCGTATTGCACCGGACGGCTCGGATCCGCCCGCTTGACCCAGCCATACATGGCATCATGGGCCGGGCCGTAACCCGACTCGTTGCCAAGGGACCAGATGATGATGCTGGGGTGGTTGAAGTCGCGAGCCACCATGCGGGTCACCCGCTCTAGGAAGGCGTTGCTCCAGGCGGGATCCCGCGCCAGCCGCCCCATGGGGGTCATGCCGTGGGTCTCCAGGTTCGCCTCGTCCACCACGTAGAGGCCGAGCCGGTCGCACAGCCGATAAAGCTCGGGGTGATTGGGGTAATGAGAGCAGCGCACCGCGTTGAAGTTGTGCCGTTTCATCAACAGCAGATCCTGCTCGATGGCGGCGGGGGTCACCACATGACCGCTGGCCGCATCGTGTTCGTGACGGTTGGCGCCGCGAATGAGCAGCGGCTGGCCGTTGACCCGCAGCAGGCCGCCACGGATCTCCACCGCCCGAAAGCCCACGTCATAGGCTTCGCTCTCGATGGGCTCCCCCTGCTCGTCCAGCAGAGTCAGGGTAAGGCGATAGAGGTGGGGGGTCTCGGCACTCCACTTGCGCGGGGCCGCCACCTCGAGCCAGCACTCGGCACGATCGTCATACGCCCCTTTCTCGTCAATGGCTTGCGTGCCGATCGGCTGGCGCAGAGTCGCCACCCGCTCACCGCCGTCATAGAGGCAGGCCGCCACCGACAAACCGGCCCCATTGGCCGCCTGCAGCGCGATCTTGAGGCGGCCATCGCGATAGCAGGCGTCCAGCTCTGGGGTGACCCGGATGTCCATCAGATGACGGACCGGTTTGTGCAGCAGGCTGACGGAGCGGAAGATGCCGCTCATGCGCCACATGTCCTGATCTTCCAGATAGGAGCCGTCGGACCAGCGCAGCACCAGCACTGCCAGCCGGTTGTCACCGCCGCAGAGGAAAGAGGTCAGGTCAAATTCGGCAGGCAGCCGGCTGTCCTGGGAGTAACCGACCCAGCGACCGTTGCAGAAGAGGTGAAAGGCGCTGTCCACCCCGTCGAAGATGATCCGGGTCTGGCCGCTGGCGAGCCAGTCGGCCGGCACGCTGAACTCGCGGGAGTAGCAGCCGGTGGGATTCTCGGTCGGCACCCGCGGTGGATCGCACGGGAAGGGATACTTGATGTTGGTGTAGATGGGCACATCCGTCGCAGGCCGCAACCCTGGGTAGGCCGCAGCCAGCTGCCAGTTGCCAGGCACCTTGATGGGACAGACATCCGGCAGATCCTGCGCCAGCCACTGCTCCGGCACCAGCTCGGGCGCCGCGAAGAAGGAGAAACGCCACTCCCCATCCAGCAGGGTGCGCGATGGCGAGGCGAGATCATCCCGCGCCGCGGTTTCGCTGCGCCAGCTGAACAAGGGGGTATGGGCAGGCAACCGATTCACCGCGGTAATCGCCTGGGTCTGCCAGTCCTGACGGGCCACTATCTCCCTGAGCATTCTTCTCTCTCCCTGCATGAACGCCGAAAACGTATGCAGTGTAGGGGAGTTTTGCCCGGTGATCGGCGATCTCGCTCACACAGATGTAAACGATTACACTAAATTTGTTAAGTAAAACAGGGTAAAAATGTGCTAAATGCAGGTAAAAGGCGAAGGCTCCGGATCAGGCGCCGCAAAAACGGCGATCCGGAGCGATAAACGGAGGTAAATGAAAGGGATCAGCTTCGAACGGGCGCCACCGAGTGGCGGTTGATCAGGGTCGGGGTGTAAATGCGGCTCTGCACCGCCTCGCTTTCGCCCGCCGCCAGCTGCAGAGCCAGCTTGGCCGCCTGGGCTGCCATCAGTTCAACCGGATAGCGCATGGTGGAGAGCTTGGGGCGCAGGTATCTGGCATAGATGATGTCATCGAAGCCCACCACCGACACCTCCTCCGGCACCTTGAGGCCGTTGTCCGCCAGCACCGAGATGGCCCCCGCCGCCATGGCATCGTTGTAGGCCACCACGGCCGTGATAGGCAGCCCCTTGGCCAGCAAGTTGAGCATGGCGCGCTCGCCGCCCTCCTCGTTGGGCATGCCGCTCTCCACCAGCTCGGGATCGGCGCGCAGCCCTGCCTCGGCCAGCGCATCCTGATAGCCCTGCAGCCGCAGGATGGCATCCTCGATGGCGTGATCCGAACTGAGGAAGGCGATGTGGCGGTGGCCCAGCTCCAGCAGATGGCGGGTCGCCGTGGCGGCCCCCTGCCGGTTGTTGAGGGCGATGCAACGCCCCTTGAGTGCCGGGATGTCGCGGTTGATCAGCACCATGCCGGGCACCCGCAGCGCGTAGTCGATCAACTCCTCGTCGCTCAGCGCCTTGCTGTGCACCACCAGCGCCTCGCAGCGCTTGCCGATCAGCAGTTCGATGGATTCGCGCTCCTGCCGTGCCTTGTGAAAACCATTACCCATCAACAGGTGCAGGCCCTGTTCCACCGCCACTGCGGCCACCCCCTTGACCAGGGCACCGAAGAAGGGATCCGCCACGTCGCCCACCAGCACCCCCATGGTGTCACAGGTCTGGCTGACCAGTGCCCGCGCGTTGGCATTGGGGGTGTAGCCCAGTTCGGCCATGGCCTTCTGCACCACCTCGCGGGAGGCGGCGCTGGCCTTGGGTGAGTTGTTCATCACCCGTGAAACCGTTGCCACCGATACGTTGGCCAAACGGGCGACATCCTTGATGGTACTCATGCTGTTTTCACTTATTTCACGGCTCGGGATGGCGCCATTATACCGAGCAATGTCACTGATAACAGGGGGGAAAACCATATTGCTGAAATGATGACCACCAAAACAAGTGTAATCGTTTACACATATTTGTTAGCCAGTTCACAGTTTGCCCGCCGGCCCCTCGGCTAGACTCCTTCACAGGCTTTTTTCAGCGTGGAGATGAGGATGAAAGTACTGGTCACCGGCGGCTGCGGCTACATCGGCAGCCACACCTGCCTGGCACTGCAAGCGGCTGGCATGGAGCCCGTGGTGGTGGACAACCTCTGCAACAGCAAGGCGGGCGTACTGGCTCGCATCGCCGCCATTAGCGGGCGCGAGCCCCGCTTCTATCAGGGGGACATCCGTGACCCGGCCCTGCTGGATTGCATCTTCAGCGAGCAACGGATCGACGCCGTGATCCACTTCGCCGCCCTCAAGGCGGTCGGCGAGTCCACCCGCCTCCCCCTCGCATACTACGAGAACAACCTGAGCGGCACCCTGATATTGCTGCAGGCGATGCAGCGGGCCGGCGTCCATAACCTGGTGTTCAGCTCGTCGGCCACCGTCTACGGCGACCCGGCCAGCACACCCATCCGGGAAGATTTCCCACGCAGCGCCACCAACCCCTACGGCCGATCCAAGCTAATCATCGAAGAGATCCTAGAGGATCTGCAGCGGGCCGAGCCGCACTGGAGCATGACCCTGCTGCGCTACTTCAACCCGGTCGGCGCCCACGAGTCGGGCACCATGGGGGAAGATCCCCAGGGGATCCCCAACAACCTCATGCCGTTTTTGACCCAGGTCGCCATCGGCCGACGCGACTGCCTTTCCATCTTTGGTAACGATTACCCCACCGTCGACGGCACCGGCGTGCGCGACTACATCCACGTGATGGATCTCGCCGAGGGGCACGTCAAGGCGTTGCAGCACTGCGCCAGCAAGGGTGGCGTACACGTCTACAACCTGGGCACGGGCCAGGGCCAGAGCGTGTTGCAGATGGTCACGGCGTTCGAGACGGCCTGCGGCCGCCCCTTGCCCTATCGCATCGAACCAAGACGCCCCGGCGACATCGCCGAATGCTGGGCCGATCCCGCCAAGGCCGAGCGCGAGCTGGGCTGGCGTGCCCGGCGGGATCTGGCCGCCATGTGCGCCGACAGCTGGCGCTGGCAATCCGCCAACCCCCAGGGGTACGAGGCGTGATGTCCGTTTTGCTCCCTTCTCCCGTCGCGGGAGAGGGGCCACAGATGAGCGGCGCACCTGCCCTCATCACTGCCCGCAATTCCTTTTATTGAGCTTGAGGAGTGATGATGTTCAACCCGGTTGATCACCCCCACCGTCGTTTCAACCCGCTGACCGGCCAATACGTGCTGGTCTCCCCTCACAGGGCCAAGCGCCCCTGGCAGGGCCAGGTAGAGAAGGTGAGCCAGGCGCCGAGCCAGGCCCATGACCCCGACTGCTTCCTCTGTGCCGGCAACAAGCGCGTCACAGGCGACCAGAATCCCGACTATCGGGACACCTTCGTCTTTACCAACGACTTCGCCGCCCTGATGCAGGACACCCCGGCCGCCAGTGGCCCGCAGGATCCCCTGATCAAGCTGGAAGCCGCCCGTGGCACCAGCCGGGTCATCTGCTTCTCGCCGGATCACGGCAAGACCCTGCCCGAACTGCCCCTGCCTGCCATCGAGCAGGTGATCACCACCTGGATGGAGCAGGTGGCCGAGCTGTCGGCCCAGTGGGAGTGGGTGCAGGTGTTTGAAAACAAGGGCGCCGTCATGGGCTGCTCCAACCCTCATCCCCACGGTCAGCTGTGGGGCAGCGACTTCCTGCCCAATGAAATTGCCCGCGAAGAGCAGCACCAGCGCGACTGGCTGGCGGAGCACGGCCGCCCGCTGCTGGTCGACTACGTGGAGCGGGAGCTGCAAGATCGCTCCCGCATCGTGGTGGAGACCGCCCACTGGCTGGCGGTAGTTCCCTTCTGGGCGGCCTGGCCGTTCGAGACCCTGCTGCTGCCCAAGCGCCACGTTCCCTCCCTGCTCGACCTCACTCCCGAGCTGCAGCAGGATCTGGCCATCGCGCTCAAGGAGCTCACCAGCCGCTACGACAACCTGTTCGAGTGCAGCTTCCCCTACTCCATGGGCTGGCACTTTGCCCCGCCCCGCTCCGACTGCCCAGAGGCGTGGCAACTGCACGCCCACTTCTATCCGCCGCTGCTGCGCTCCGCCACGGTGCGCAAATTTATGGTGGGCTTCGAGATGCTGGCCGAGACCCAGCGTGACCTTACCCCGGAACAAGCCGCGGAACGGCTGCGCGCCCTGTCCCCCATTCATTACAACCAGGCTGACGGGGAGAAGCGATGAAACCCAGTCAATGTGTTCCGACCCCGGAACAAGCGGCGGAACGACTGCGCGCCCTGTCACCCATTCATTACAACCAGACCAATCAGGCCAACGAGGAGGCCCTATGACCCCGAGCCAGCGCGTCAGCGCCGTGTTTGCCGAGCAGTTTGAGCAACAACCCGACCTGCTGGTGCGGGCCCCCGGCCGCGTCAACCTCATCGGCGAGCACACCGACTACAACGACGGCTTCGTGCTGCCCTGCGCCATCGACTACGAGACCTGCGTCGCCATCGGCCTGCGCGATGACAGCCTGGTGCACGTGATCGCCGCCGACTACGGCAACCAGCGCGACCTGTTCGATCTCGACCAGCCCATCGGCCACCATGCCGACCAGCGCTGGAGCGACTACATCCGCGGGGTAGTGAAGTACCTGCAGGAGCGGGGCTATCCGCTGCGCGGCCTCAATCTGGTGGTCTCCGGCAACGTGCCGCAGGGGGCCGGCCTCTCCTCTTCCGCCTCGCTGGAGGTGGCCATCGGCCAGGCTTTCAAGGAGGCACTGGGGCTCGCCATCAGCCAGGCCGAGATTGCCCTCAACGGCCAGCAGGCGGAGAACCAGTTCGTCGGCTGCAACTGCGGCATCATGGACCAGATGATCTCCGCCAGCGGCAAACAGGATCATGCCCTGCTGCTCGACTGCCGCTCGCTGGAAACCCGGCTCATCCCCATGCCCACCGATCTGGCGGTGCTGATCGTCAACTCCAACGTGCGCCGCGGCCTGGTGGACAGCGAATACAACACCCGCCGCCAGCAGTGCGAAGCCGCCGCCCGTCACTACGGGGTCAAGGCGCTGCGCGATCTGGATCTGGCGGCGCTGGAAGCGGGCAAGGCCGGGCTGGATGAGGTCTGTTACCGCCGTGCCCGTCACGTGGTGGGCGACAACAGCCGCACTCTGGCCGCCGCCGATGCGCTGGCGCAAGGGGATCTGGTGCGCCTCGGCGAGCTGATGGCCGACTCCCACGCCGCCATGCGCGATGACTTCGAAATTACCGTGCCCGCCATCGACGGTCTGGTGGAGATCATCAAGGCCAGGATCGGCACCGAGGGCGGCGTGCGGATGACCGGCGGCGGCTTCGGTGGCTGCGTGGTCGCCCTGCTGCACCCCGACAAGGTGGCCGAGGTGATCGCCGCGGTCGATGCCGAGTACCCGGCCCGCTTCGGCCTCAAGGCCGACAGCTACGTCTGCCGCGCCAGCGCAGGGGCGGGAAAACTATGAGCTCATTGATGATGCAGGCCGACGGCGACGTCTGCCGGATCGGCAACACAGGTGCAGGCACACTATGAGCGATGCCATGATCCCGTTCGAGCTGGAAAATGAGGAGGGGCTGCGCCTGCACGGCCTCGATTTCGGCGCCACCCTCACCTCCCTCACCCTGCCAGTGGCGGGCGGGCGCCGTGAAGTGCTGCTGGGCTGCACCGATGAGGCCTACCCCGCTCAGCAGGTGTGGCTGGGGGCGGTGGCGGGCCGCTTTGCCAACCGCATCGGCGGCGCCGAGCTGCTGCGCGACGGCCAGCGCTGGCCGCTGGATGCCAACCAGTCACCCCACTGCCTGCACGGCGGACGGGCGGGGTTTCATCGCCAGCAGTGGCAGATCAAGGAGTGGGAGGCGGACCGGGTCAGGCTGACCCTGCTCTCCCGAGCGGGGGATCAGGGCTTTCCCGGCAACCTGCGGGTCACGCTGGAGTACCGGCTGGAGCAGTGCGATCTGGTGGTGGATTTCGTCGCCAGCACGGATGCCGCGACCCCGGTCAGCCTCACCAGCCACACCTACTTCAATCTCGATGGACAAGCCGCCGATGGCGATGTGCGCGGCCACCTCATCCGCCTCAATGCCGACCGTTTCCTGCCGACCGACCAAAGCGGGCTCCCGCTCGCGATCGCACCGGTGGAGGGGCCGTTCGATCTGCGCCACGAACGCCTTATTGGACAAGATTGGCTGAGCCACCCTCAGCAGCAACAGGCCAAGGGGTATGACCACGCCTTTGTGCTCAACGGGCCGACCGCCGAGTGCGCGGCGCGGGTGGTCTCGGGGGATCGCCAGCTGGCGATGGAGGTCTATACCAACCAACCCTCGCTGCAGTTCTACACCGGCAACTGGCTGGCCAATACGCCAGCACGCGATGGCCGACTCCATCAGGATCACGCCGGCTTCTGTCTGGAGGCCCAGCAGCTGCCGGACAGCCCCAACCGGCCAGAGCTGGGGGATCCCTGGCTGTTGCCGGGACAGACTTATCGTCACCAGACCCGTTATCGCTTTATCGCCGCCAGCTGACCCTAGCGCCCTCCGCCAAGCCTGCGCTGACCACCACAGGCGAGGCCGGGGCGGCGTCACCGTTTCGCGGCACTCTGGCTACACGCTGGCCCCGCGCGCTCTTCTCCACGCCCACATGGCGGATGAAGAGGGCGCGGGGTCACCCGTCACATCCGCTCGCACACAAGTTCACGCAAGGAGTCGTTATGGATGATCACTACCTCGCCGCCCCCGACCGCTATCAGCGCCAGCCCTATCGACCCGCCGGTCGCCACGGCCTGCGTCTGCCTGGCATCGGTCTCGGGCTCTGGCACAACTTCGGCGCCGAGTGCGATCCCGCCACCGCGAAAGCCATGGTGCACCAGGCGTTCGACCTGGGTATCACCCACTTCGATCTGGCCAACAACTACGGGCCGCCGCCGGGGTCGGCCGAGATCACCTTCGGCAAGCTGCTCAAGGGGAGCCTGGCTCCCTATCGGGACGAGCTCATCATCGCCAGCAAGGCGGGGTACATCATGTGGGATGGCCCCTACGGCGATGGCGGCAGCGCCAAATACCTGTTTGCCAGCCTGCACCAGAGCCTGCGCCGGCTCGGCCTCGACTACGTGGACATCTTCTATCACCACAGGCCGGATCCGCGCACCCCACTGGAGGAGACCTGTCAGGCGCTGGCCCTGATGGTTCGTCAGGGCAAGGCGCTCTACGTCGGCCTCTCCAACTACCCGGCCCCGCTCGCCGCACAGGCCGCCGCCCGGCTGGCGGAACTGGGCACCCCCTGTCTGGTCAATCAGCTCAAATACTCCCTGTTCCAGCGCGATATTGAAGCCGAAACCCTGCCGGTCTGCCGCGAGCACGGCATGGGGGCGGTCGCCTTCTCCCCGCTGGCCGGCGGGCTGCTGAGCGATCGCTACCTGGCGGGCATTCCAGCGGATTCGCGCGCCGCCAGTGCCAGCCCCTTCCTCAAGCCCGAACAGATCACCGCCGGCAAGCTGGCCACCATCCGTGCCCTGCACGCGCTGGCGCAGCAGCGGGACCAACCACTGTCGCAACTGGCGCTGCAGTGGGTGCTGCGCGACTCTGTAGTGAGCTGCGCCCTGATCGGTGCCAGCAGCCCGCAGCAGATTGTCAGCGCGGTGGAAGCCCAGGCCCAACCCCCGCTGGATGCGGCGCTGCTGCAGCAAATCGAGGGGATCCTGGCCAGCCAGGGCACCGCCTGATCGAGGCCAAGGCCGACAGCGAACATATCTGACCCAAACGAAAACCATCGCCCCGCCGTCGCTCCCGCCGGCGGGGCCTGGCGCCGACACAATATTCACTGGTTGCCCGCCCGATTTTCCTCCATCATTGGTCGCCCCTGGCTCGGGGCGACTTCATCCAGACCAATAACCAAGAGATCTGAAACATGACAGAGTCTTACGCCCTGTTTGTCGCCTTCGTGCTGGGCATAGTGGAGGGCCTGACCGAGTTCCTCCCCGTTTCCTCCACCGGCCACATGATCATCGTCGGCCACCTGCTTGGCTTCGACGGCCCCAAGGCTGCCACCTTCGAAGTGGTGATCCAGATGGGCTCCATCCTGGCGGTGGTCGCCGTATTCTGGCGCCGCCTGTTCGGCCTGATCGGTATCCACTTCGGCCAGAAACCGGCGCAGGGACACGCCACCCTCTCGCTGGTGCACATCATCCTCGGCATGCTGCCCGCCGTGATCATCGGCCTCGCCATCCACAGCTGGATCAAGGCCCATCTGTTCGGCCCGCAAACCGTGATGTACGCTCTGGTGGCCGGCGGTATCCTGCTGATCATCGCCGAGAAGTTCCGCCCGGCAGTGCGCTCCGAAACCCTGGACGACATCAGCTACAAGCAGGCGCTCGGTATCGGTCTGTTCCAGTGTCTGGCGCTCTGGCCCGGTTTCTCCCGCTCCGGTGCCACCATCAGCGGTGGCATGCTGATGGGGATCAGCCGCCAGGCGGCGGCCGAGTTCTCCTTCATCCTGGCGGTGCCCATGATGGTGGCGGCCAGCGGACTGGATCTCTACAAGAGCCGGGATCTGCTCTCCATGGCCGACTTCCCCATGTTCGCGGTGGGCTTCATCACCGCCTTCGTGGTGGCCATGATCGCCATCAAGACCTTCCTGGCGCTGATCCGTCGCCTCGACTTCATCCCGTTCGCCATCTACCGCTTCGTGGTGGCCTTCGCCGTCTATCTGGTGTTCGTCGCCTGATCCGGCCGCGACACCATGCAAAAAGGGACCACGAGGGTCCCTTTTTTATTGCCGCCATGGCTCAGTAGAGACGATGGCTGATGCCGTTGAGCAGCCGCGACAACCCCTTGGTGAACTGGACCGGCGCATCCTGCACCGTGTAGCAGAGGCAGCCGTCCGGGGTGTGCGGACTGTGGGCGTGGCTGGCATCGCGCCAGATGAAATCCCCGGCCTGATAGCGGGTGTCGCCATCTTCGATGGTGCCCGCCAGCAGCAGCGTCAGCTCGTAACCCTTGTGGGTGTGCTCCGGGATGCGGCCACCCGCCTCTATGTGCAGCAGGCTGGCGCGGGCCCCCTGCTCGTCGAGCGGCAGGCTCACCTGCCGGATGGCGCCGATGTGGCGCCAGCTGGGGGCGTGATGACGGGCCAGCACCCGCGGCAACCGGTACGACTGGCCCGCCACCTGCAGCTCGGGCTGGACCGCCGCCGACTGACTCAACGCGGCCGCACTGGCCACCGGCTGCTGCAGGATGCCGGCCAGCATGGCATCGAACGCCGCCGGCAAGGGCTCGCACTCTTCGGTGGGCGCCAGGTATTGCCGGGCCAGCTCCTCTTCGCAGGCCCGCAGGCGGGCCGCGCAATCGGGGCAGAGCTCGCAGTGAGCGGAAACGCCGACGGCCAGCGGCAGGGGCAGTTCGTCGGCGGCAAAGGCGCGCAACATGGCCTGAACGGGATGGGCTTTAATCATGGCCTTGCTCCACTTGTTCCTTCAATTTTTGTAATGCCAGTCTGAGGCGGGATTTGATGGTGCCGAGCGGCACGCCGAGCCGGTCTGCCAGCTCCTGCTGGGAGAGCTCCTGCAGATAGATGCCGCGCACCACCTGCTGCTGCGGTTCCGGCAGGGTGCCCACGTAATGGGCCATCTGGCGGGTCAGCACGGCGTCTTCGCCGCCGCTCAGGTGCTCCTCTTCCGCCCTGAACTCCAGCATGGGCCACAGCTCCTCGGCACAGAGTTCTTCCTTGCTGGCGCGGCGTCGGCGCAGCATGTCGAAGCCCTGATTGCGCATGACGGTGTAGATCCAGGTGGTGGCAGCCCCCTTGTCGGGGTGATAGAGCCGGGCCTTCTGCCACACCAGCAGCATGGTCTCCTGTACCAGCTCCATGGCGTTGGCCTCGCTGCCGAGGTGGCGCAGCCCGTAGCTGCGGATGCGCGGGGCAAAGTGCTGGAACAGGGTGGCGAAGGCGGCCTTGTCGCCATGCTCGGCCACCCGCACCAGCAGGGATTTCAGATCGCCGGCGGGGTCATCCATGGGGGGCGATATCCTGTGCGGAGTCGATTGTGATTGGCCAGTATATGCCATGGCGCCGTACCTTGAAGAGGGTGATGAGTGCCAATACGTGCGCCGCGGCAAAAGGATCACCGGTGCAGTATCAAAGAGGGCTCAGTGGCTGGCGACCAGCAACCCGCTCAGCAGGGAGAGCGCCGGCTGGTTGTCTTCCGCCGCCACCAGCCACTGCTTCTGCTCCACCGGAATCGGCAGCACCTCCAGCCAGCGCTGGGCCACCCAGCTGGCATCGCCCCAGTCGGGGTTGCGATAGAGGGCCGCGTATTCCGGGTAGTCCTCGAACACCTCCTGCAGCGCCCTGGCCAGCGAGTGCTGGTCGGCATTGAGCCGGCCGGTGCGCCAGGGGGGCAATGGCTCCACCTCCCCAAGCCGCAAGCCGTCTGCCTCCTGCCACAGATCGGTGATCCTGACCCGCTCCATGCCAAGCACAGTGATGCCGAGCAGACCGTCCGGCAGTTGATCGAAGTCGACGATCCGCACCCGGGTGGCGATGGGATACATGTTGCGCAGCGCATCCGGCTGGCGGGGATCCAGCATGCAGAGGGCGAAGCCCTCATCCCCCGCCTGGGCTATCATGCGCTGGTATCTGGGCTCGAAGATGCGCAGCTGCATGATGCCGCCGGGCAACAGATGGGCCGAGAGGGGAAACAGCGCCAGTTTCATCGACAGATTCCTCGGTAAAAGGTCCCTGTTGATACGACCGTGCCGACGGGGCAGATCATTCAGAACGAGTTGGAATAAAAAACCCCTTAACAATCAGGGGAAAATAGCCTGGACAAGCCGCTTCGATATGCAGTAGAAATGGATAAGCACCACAATTTCCGTCCAATATTCTGGATTACGGTGCCAAATGCAGTGAAATATCCGCCCGTCCAACTCCGGCGGGCCGTCCCTATAGTTTTCTCGGGCCGATGCGGGTAAAATTCACGCCCTTATATATCAGTCATTTTTCGACGCGCAACCTTGGTGGTCAGTTATGAAAGAGCATATTCATCATCTACTTGAACAAACGGTAGCCAATCTGAAGTCAGCGGGCGTCCTGCCGGCGGACCTGGAAGCCCGCGTGCAAGTAGACCGATGCAAGGAGAAGGCTCACGGCGACCTGGCCACCAACCTGGCCATGCTGCTGGCCAAACCGGCCCGCAAGAATCCCCGTGAGCTGGCCGCTGCCATCATCGAGCACCTGCCCGCCTCCGATCTGATCGCCAAGGTCGAGATCGCCGGCCCCGGCTTCATCAACTTCTTCTTCGACCCGAGCTGGCTGGCCGGTCAGGTGGAGGCCATGGTCGCCTCTGCCAACGCCAACGTGAAGCTGCCGGTGCCGCAGACCGTGGTGGTGGACTACTCCGCCCCCAACGTGGCCAAGGAGATGGCGGTGCACCACATTCGTTCCACCGTCCTCGGTGACGTGGCCGCCCGCGCGCTGGAGTTCCTTGGCCACAAGGTGGTGCGTGCCAACCACATCGGTGACTGGGGTACCCAGTTCGGCATGCTGATCGCCTATCTGGAGAAGATGGCCAACGAGCACGCCTCCGACATGGAGCTGCGCGATCTGGAAGCCTTCTACACCCAGGCCAAGCGCCACTACGACGAAGACGAAGCCTTCGCCGAGCGCGCGCGCAACTACGTGGTCAAGCTGCAGGGCGGCGATGAGTACTGCCGCGCCATGTGGAAGAAGCTGGTCGACATGACCATGGAGCAGAACCAGCGCAACTACGACCGCCTGAATGTCTCCCTGACCAACAAGGACATCATGGGCGAGTCCATGTACAACGACATGCTGCCCGAGATCGTCGCCGACCTGAAGACCAAGGGCCTCGCGGTCGAGAGCGAAGGCGCCACCGTGGTCTTCCTGGACGAGTTCAAGAACAAGGATGGCGAGCCCATGGGGGTCATCATCCAGAAGAGCGATGGCGGCTTCCTCTACACCACCACCGACATCGCCTGTGCCAAGTACCGTTACGAGACCCTGGGCGCCGACCGGGTGATGTACTTCATCGACTCCCGTCAGCACCAGCACCTGATGCAGGCCTGGACCATCACCCGCAAGGCAGGCTATGTGCCGGCATCCGTGCCCCTCGAGCACCACGCCTTCGGCATGATGCTGGGCAAGGACGGCCGTCCCTACAAGACCCGCTCCGGCGGCACCGTCAAGCTGGTCGACCTGCTGAACGAGGCGGAAGAGCGCGCGAGCGCCCTGCTGGAGAGCCGCAACAGCGACCTCTGTGCCGAGGAGAAGGCCCAGGTGGTGCACGCCATCGCCATGGGGGCGGTCAAGTATGCGGATCTCTCCAAGAACCGCACCACCGACTACATCTTCGACTGGGATCTGATGCTCTCCTTCGAGGGCAACACGGCACCGTATCTGCAGTACGCCTACACCCGGATCCAGTCCATCTTCCGCAAGGCCGGCGTCGATGAAGGCAGCCTGAGCGGCAAGGTGATCCTGGCCGAAGAGGCGGAAGAGACCCTGGCCCAGAAGCTGATCCAGTTCTCCGACGCGGTCAACGGCGTGGCGGACAAGGGGATGCCGCACCTGCTCTGTACCTATCTGTACGAGCTGTCCGGCAACTTTATGACCTTCTACGAAGCCTGTCCGATCAACAAGGATGGCGTCGATGAAGCGACCCGTCAGAGCCGCCTGCTGCTGTGCGCTGCCACCGCCAAGGTGCTCAAGCTGGGTCTGGGCGTACTGGGCATCCACACCCTGGAGCGCATGTAATAGATGGCGACCCGGGATTATGTCGGCAGCCGCCCGCGACGTCGGGCGGGTGGCCGCAACACCAAGAAAGCGGCACCTCGCCGCTTTCCTGTTATCCCGGCCCTGCTGGCCGGGGCGCTGCTGGCTGGGTTCGGCGGCTTCCTCTACACCATCAGTGGCAAGGGTCATGATGCCCCGACCATCGAAGAGCAGGTGAAAGCCAACAAGCCCAAGGCACAGAACAACGGTCTGCCGCAGGAGAAGTGGAGCTATATCGAACGGCTGGAGAACAAGCAGGTCGATATCACCGAGCCGCCGCCCCAGCCGGGCGTGCTGCCACCACCGCCGGCGGAAACCATGACCCTGCAGCCGGAGAAGCTGCCGCAACCGGTGCCGACCGACATTCCTCAGCCGGGTACCCCTATCGGTCAGGTGCAGCCCTACAAGCCGCAACCGGTACAACCGGCCAAGCCGGCGACCGGCGCACCGGTGGCCAGTGCCCAGGAGCAGGTGATCGACCGCAAGGCCGAACGGGATCGGATGGAGCGGGAGCTGCGTGCCGAACTGGAGCGGGAACGGGCCGAGGCCGCCAAGGCCAAAGCGGCGACCCCGCCCGCGACGGCCGATAACGAACGCTACATGATGCAGTGCGCCGCCCTGCGCTCGCAGGATTCCGCCGAATCGCTCAAGGCGCGCATCGCCTTCACCGCCGGGCTCTCTTCCAGCCTGCAGGTGGTCAACGGGGCTGGTGGCGCCGTCTACAAGGTGATGGTCGGTCCCTTCAGCGGCAAGGCGGCGGCCGATGCGGCCAACCGCAAGCTGCAGGGCTCCGGCATCAGTGGCTGCATCCCCAAGAAGGGCTGATCGCCGCGTCCATACCACAGGGCCGGGTGGCAACACCCGGCCCTGTTTCTTTTGGTGCCAGTTGTCACCGCTCCTCTCCCGCCCCGTTTGTCGCTCCACACCACAGGCTTGAAAAGCCGGTTTACCATCCCCATCTTTCTTGCCATGCACAGTCAGGCCGTCATTCGGCTCAAGCGAGGTAAGTAAAGTGACTACCATAGTTTCAGTTCGCCGCAACGGTCAGGTCGTCATCGGTGGCGATGGCCAGGTTTCCCTTGGCAACACCGTCATGAAGGGCAACGCCCGCAAGGTTCATCGCCTCTACAACGGCAAGGTACTGGCTGGTTTCGCCGGCGGCACCGCCGACGCCTTCACCCTGCTCGAGCGCTTCGAAGCCAAACTGCAGGCCCATCAGGGCAACCTGGAGCGCGCCGCCGTGGCGCTGGCCAAGGACTGGCGCACCGATCGCGCCCTGCGCCGCCTCGAGGCCCTGCTGGCCGTCGCCGACGAGCACAAATCCTTCATCATCACCGGCAACGGTGACGTGGTGCAGCCGGAGCACGATCTCATCGCCATCGGCAGCGGCGGCAACTTTGCCCAGTCCGCCGCCATCGCCCTGCTGGAGAACACCGAGCTCGACGCCAAGAGCATTGTCGAGAAGTCCCTCAAGATTGCGGGCGACATCTGTGTGTTCACCAACGGCAACCACACCATCGAAGTGCTGGATTATTCAGCTAAATAAGTCGGCGAAATAGGGCCGCCAAATAAGGCCGCCAGCCAAACCCCATTTTCCAAGGGGTGGGCCCTGCCCGCCCCGGATACAGGAACGCCATCATGTCCGAGATGACCCCGAGAGAAATCGTCCACGAGCTGGATCGTCACATCATCGGCCAGGCCGACGCCAAGCGCGCGGTCGCCGTCGCCCTGCGCAACCGCTGGCGCCGGATGCAACTCGATGAAGAGATGCGCCATGAAGTGACCCCGAAAAACATCCTGATGATCGGCCCGACCGGTGTCGGCAAGACCGAGATTGCCCGTCGTCTGGCCAAGCTGGCCAACGCCCCCTTCATCAAGGTGGAAGCGACCAAGTTCACCGAAGTGGGCTATGTCGGCAAGGAAGTGGACAGCATCATCCGCGATCTGACCGATGCCGCCATCAAGCTGGTGCGCGAAACCGAGATGGAGAAGATGAAATACCGCGCCGAGGAAGCCGCCGAAGAGCGCATCCTCGATGCCCTGCTGCCCAACCCGCGCAACAGCTGGGGCGAGGAAGAGAAAGCCGACAACTCCAACACCCGCCAGATCTTCCGCAAGAAACTGCGGGAAGGTCAGCTGGATGACAAGGAGATCGAGCTGGAACTCGCCGCCTCCCCGATGGGCGTCGAAATCATGACCCCGCCGGGCATGGAAGAGATGGCCAACCAGTTGCAGGGGCTGTTCCAGAACCTGGGCCAGAACCAGAAGAAGAAGCGCAAGATCAAGGTCAAAGAGGCCATGAAGGCGCTGATCGAAGAGGAAGCGGCTCGTCTGGTCAATCCGGAAGAGCTGAAGCAGAAAGCGATCGCTGCGGTCGAGAACAACGGCATCGTCTTCCTCGACGAGATCGACAAGATCTGCAAACGTGGCGAGAGCTCAGGCCCCGACGTCTCCCGTGAAGGGGTACAGCGCGACCTGCTGCCGCTGGTCGAGGGCTGCACCGTCAACACCAAGCACGGCATGGTCAAGACCGACCACATCCTGTTCGTCGCCTCCGGCGCCTTCCAGATCGCCAAGCCGTCTGACCTCATCCCCGAGCTGCAGGGCCGCCTGCCGATCCGGGTCGAGCTGACCGCGCTGACCACCGATGACTTCGAGCGGATCCTGACCGAGCCGAACGCCTCGCTGACCGATCAGTACCAGGCGCTGATGGCTACCGAAGGGGTCAAGATCGAGTTCACCAAGGATGGCATCCGCCGTCTGGCCGAAGCGGCCTGGCAGGTCAACGAGCGCACCGAGAACATCGGCGCCCGCCGCCTGCACACAGTGATGGAGCGCCTGATGGAAGACATCTCCTACGACGCCTCCGAGAAGTCCGGCGAGACCTTCGTCATCGACACCGACTACGTCAACGCCCACCTCGGCAAGCTGATTGAAGACGAGGATCTGAGCCGCTTTATCCTGTAAATCGAGAACGAGGTGCTGAGCGGTTGAATATCCTGTAAGCGAACCGCTCAATCTCATAACAAGACGCCTCCCCTGTGGAGGCGTCTTTGTTTTCAGCCCCCTCACGACTCGCAGCCTGCCCGGGTCGCTTCGCCCGGCGCATTGCACAGGTCTCTTCCCGCCAGCCAGAGCGCGGCCAGCAGCAACACGCCGCTCAGGGCGAAGCTGGCCTGCATGGCAAAGTGCAGCTCGCTGGCACTGGCGACGGCCGGATCGCCCCCTCCCGCCAGGCTGGCAAACAGGGCGCCGAGCCCGGCCGCCCCCGTCAGCTGACCCAGATTGCGCGCCAGGGTCAGCAGCCCGGCCACGGCACCCCGCGCCTGTCCGCCGCGGCCACCGATCACGGCGCTGTTGTTGGCGGTCTGAAACAGGGCGTAGCCGGCGGTCAGCAACAGGATCGGCAGCAGATAGCCGAGCGGGCCAAGGGCTGGGCTGAGCATCGCCAGCAAGGCCGCGGCGCCGCTCATCAGCAGCAAGCCCAGCCGCAGTACTGTGATGGCGCCGACCCTGTCCACCAGCCAGCCGGCGGGCAGCCCGGTCAGTGCCGCCAGCAGGGGCCCGCCCGAGATGAGCAACCCGCTGGTGAGCGGGTCGAGCCCGAATGCCCCCTGCAGATAGAAGGGGCCGATCAGCAGGGTCAGCACCATGATGCCGGCCACCAGTGCACTGGCCGCCAGACCACCGCGCAGCCGACGGGTACCCAGCAGCGCCAGCGGCAACAGGGGGGCGGCAGCACCCAGCTCGCTGCGCACCAGCCAGACGGTGGCCAGCAGCGCCCCGCCCCCCAGCCAGAGGGCCAACGCCCCCGTCGAGGTAAGGGCCAGCCCGTAGCAGAGCAGCGCCACCAGCAAGAGCGACAGACTCGCCAGATTGAGCCCCTCCCCCTCTGTACACGCCTCATCCCGAGGCAGGCCGAACAGGCCGCAGACCAGCGCCAGCAGGCCGATCGGCAGCAGCGCGAGAAAGGCCGGCTGCCAGCCGGCAACATCCAGCAACAGACCGCCAAACGAGGGGCCGAGCGCCGTGCCGCAGGCCGATAGGGTACCGAGCAACCCCATGCCCCGGCCACGCCGGGTAGGCGACACCAGCTGGCCCACCATGGCCAGCGACAGCACCAGCATGGAGGCCGCTCCCGCCCCCTGCAGCACCCGGGCGGCGAGCAGCCAGCCGATGGTCGGTGCCAACGCGCAGAGCAGGCTGGCCAGCACAAACAGTCCCATGCCCCAGAGCAGCAGGCGGCGCCGGCCGAACCTGTCCCCCAGCCGGCCCGCCACCACCGTCAGGCAGGTGAGCCCAAGCAGATAGGCCACCAGCACCCACTGCAGACTGGCGAAGGGAACGGCAAAGTCCGCACCCAGTGCCGGTAGCAGCATGCTGGCCATGCTCCCCGCCAGCATGGGCAACAGGGTGGCGAGGCCAAGCGCCAGCAGACCGAGGCGACGCGCAGCGGGGGGTAAAACACGGGTGAAGGGTGACATGATCCGGGCTCCACAAGGGGGTGATGACGACAAGGCTAGTGGGACCGGTGAACAGGCGGAAGACGCACCAGTTGCAGCTTATCAATGCAGCGGACGCCATATGAGGGGGCCCGTTCTCGGGTATGATGAAGCTGGCACCTTGCTCCCACCTCGATGAAGGCATGCACATGAGCACTCCCGACCTCAACCTGCTGATCACCCTGGATGCCCTGCTGGACGAAGGCAGCGTGGCGGGGGCGGCCAGACGACTGGGCTTGAGCCCCTCCGCCATGAGCCGGGCCCTGGCCAGGCTGCGGGAGACCACCGGCGACCCGCTGCTGGTGCGGGCCGGCCGCGGCCTGGTACCCACCCCCAGGGCGTTGCTGCTGCGCGAGCAGGTCGGCCGGCTGGTGCAGGAGGCCGAGGAGGTGCTGCGCCCCCGGCTGGAGGTCGACCCGGCGCGGCTGGAGCGCACCTTCACCCTGCGCGCCAGCGAGGGGCTGGTGGAACTGTTCGGCGCCGCCCTGCTGAGCCGGCTCGCCGCCGAGGCGCCGGGGGTGCGGCTGCACTTTCTGGCCAAACCCGACAAGGAGAGCCGCCCCCTGCGCAGCGGTGAGCTGGATTTCGAGACCGGGGTCATCAGCGCCACCACGGCGCCCGAGCTGCGTACCCAGGCGCTGTTTCAGGACCACTTCGTCGCCGTGCTGCGCCCGGGCCATCCACTGTGCGACGGCCCGCTGACCGCCAGCCGCTACGCCGAGGCGCGCCACGTGCTGGTGTCCCGCCGCGGCCAGCCCCACAGCCCGGTCGATGAGGCGCTGGCCAAGCTGGGGTTGACCCGCACCGTCACCACCCTGGTCCCCGGCTTTGCCACCGCGCTGGCGCTGGTGCGCGGCAGCGATCTGGTGGCCACGGTGCCGGAGCATCACTGCGCCGCCCTGCTGGGCGATCTGGTTGCACGCCCCCTGCCCTTCACCCTGCCCGGGATCCGGGTTGCCCTGCTCTGGCATCCCCGGCTGGACGCGGATCCGGCCCACCGCTGGCTGCGCACCCTCATTCGCGACACCTGCGCCCAAAGCCCCTACCGCCCCCTGCCGTAGGGCTCTCCCCTCACCAAACTGCCAATGAAGGAATCTTTCATGCCTTTTGACGGTACGGGCGTTGTTTTGCGTGGTCAATCAGGCCGCCCCTGCTGCTGCGCTCCCGATCCGCATTCCGCCACCAATTGCACCACTGGTATACCTATTTGTGTATAGCTTTGAATTATCAGGAATTACCCCTGAGGGGATATATAAATAGACACTTGATTTGCATCAATCGTCTGCCCCTGCCGACTGGGTAGCCTAGCCTCAGAATGATGTTTTATTACTCCAAACTTGAGGCAACTATGAGCAAAGTCAGACTGGTCGTTGTGGGCAACGGCATGGTGGGGCACCGCTTCATCGAAGAGCTGATCGAGCGGGCCGACCCGGGCCGCTACGAGATCACCGTCTTCGGTGCAGAACCCCGTCCCGCCTACGATCGCGTCCATCTCTCCTCCTACTTCTCCCATCACACCAGCGAAGATCTCTCCCTCGTCAAACCCGGCTTCTACGACAAGCACGGCATCCGCCTGCTGCTCGGCGAAGCGGTGAAAAAAATCGACAGGGTCAACCGCGAAGTGCACTCCAACAAGGGCACTGTGGTCGAGTACGACAAGCTGGTGCTGGCCACCGGCTCCTACCCCTGGGTACCGCCCATCCAGGGCAGTCAGCACCACGAGTGCTTCGTCTACCGCACCATCGAGGATCTGAAAGCCATTCGCAGCGCCGCCAAGAGCGGCAAGAGCGGGGTGGTGATAGGCGGCGGTCTGCTTGGCCTCGAAGCCGCCGGCGCCCTCAAGGCGCTGGGTCTCGAGACCCACGTGGTGGAGTTTGCTCCGGTGCTGATGGCCGAGCAGCTCGACGGTCAGGGCGGCCAGTTGCTGCGCCGCAAGATTGAATCCATGGGCGTGCAGGTGCACACCAGCAAGAGCACCAGCGAGATCCTGATGCACGGCGGCCGCGACGCCCAGCACCGCCTCGCCTTCGCCGACGGCAGCCAGCTTGAAGTGGACGTGGTGGTCTTCTCCACCGGTATCCGCCCGCAGGATACCCTGGGCCGTTACTGTGAACTGGCCATCGCCGACCGTGGCGGCATCGCTGTCGACGATCACTGCCTCACCTCCGACCCCGACATCTACGCCATCGGCGAGTGCGCCGCCTGGCAGGGCCGCTTCTTCGGGCTGGTGGCACCGGGCTACAAGATGGCCCAGATCACCGTCGACCACCTGCTCGGCGGCGACAGCCGTTTCGAAGGGGCGGACATGAGCGCCAAGCTCAAGCTGCTCGGCGTCTCCGTCGGCTCCATCGGTGATGCCCACGGCCGCACCCCTGGCAGCCACAGCTATGTGTTCCAGGATGACCAGGCCGGCGTCTACAAGAAGATCGTGGTGAGCGAAGACAACAGCCGCCTGCTCGGCGCCGTGCTGGTGGGTGACGTGGACGATTACGGCAACCTGCTGCAGATGATGCTCAACGCCCTGCCGCTGCCGAGCCACCCGGATACCCTGATCTTACCTGCCTACGCCGGTGCCAAGCCGACCCTGGGGGTGGATGCCCTGCCTGAGAGCGCCCAGATCTGCTCCTGCTTCGACGTCTCCAAGGGCGACATCGCCAAGGCGGTGGCCGAGGGTCACACCACGCTGGCCGCCATCAAGCAGCACACCAAGGCCGGTACCGGCTGCGGCGGCTGCGTACCGCTCATCAGCCAGGTGCTCAACGCAGAATTGGTGAAGCAGGGCATCGAGGTCAACAACCACCTCTGCGGCCACTTCCCCCACTCCCGCCAGGAGCTGTTCCACCTGGTCAAGGTGGAGGGGATCAAGAGCTTCGACGAGCTGCTGGCCAAGCACGGTCAGGGCCATGGCTGCGAGGTGTGCAAACCGACCGTCGGCTCCATCCTCGCCTCCTGCTGGAATGAGTACGTGCTGAGCCCGCTCAATACGCCGCTGCAAGACACCAACGACATCTTCCTCGGCAACATGCAAAAGGACGGCAGCTACTCCGTCATCCCGCGCATGGCCGGCGGTGAAGTGACCCCGGAGGGGCTGCTGGCGGTGGCCGAAGTGGCCCGCGACTACCAGCTCTACACCAAGATCACCGGCGCCCAGCGCATCGGTCTGTTCGGGGCCCAGAAGGACGATCTGCCCGCCATCTGGCGCAAGCTGCTGGCGGCGGGCTTCGAGACCGGTCAGGCCTACGCCAAGGCGCTGCGCATGGCCAAGACCTGCGTCGGCAGCACCTGGTGCCGCTTCGGCGTGCAGGACAGCGTCGGCCTCGGGGTCTTCCTCGAGAACCGCTACAAGGGCATTCGCACCCCCCACAAGATGAAGTTCGGTGTCTCCGGCTGTACCCGCGAGTGTGCGGAAGCCCAGGGCAAGGACGTCGGCATCATCGCCACCGATGCGGGCTGGAACCTCTATGTGGGCGGCAACGGCGGCATGAAACCGCGCCACGCCGACCTGCTGGCTTCTGACCTCGACCGCGAGACCCTGATCAAGCTGATCGACCGCTTTATGATGTTCTACGTCACCAGCGCCGACAAACTGCAGCGCACCTCGGTCTGGCTCGGCAACCTGGAAGGGGGCATCGACTACCTGCGCGAAGTGATCGTCGACGACAAGTTGGGGCTGGCCGAGACGCTGGAGCGCGATATCCAGACCCTTATCGACAGCTACGAGTGCGAATGGTCGCGCACCCTCAACGAAGAGGAGGCACTCAAGCGCTTCAGCCACTTCATCAACAGCGACAAGCGCGACCCGGACGTGCAGTTCGTCAGCGAACGCGACCAGCACCGACCGGCCACCCCGGCCGAGCGCATCCCCGTCTACCAGATCGAGGTGGAGACCAAATGATGAAATTAGCCTGCCAACTCAACGACATCCTGCCTGGCACCGGCGTGTGCGCTCTGCTCGAGGGGCGTCAGAATATGCCTGTTTCGCTCGATGTGGAGGTTCAATCATGAAATTAGCCTGCCAACTCAACGACATCTTGCCGGGAACCGGTGTCTGCGCACTCATTGAGGGTCGCCAGATTGCCCTGTTCCGCCCAAGCGCGGCGGCCGAGGTGTTCGCCATCGACAACCGGGATCCCTTCTTCGCCGCCAACGTGCTGTCGCGCGGCATCGTAGGTGAACACGAGGGTGATCTCTGGGTCGCCAGCCCGCTCAAGAAGCAGCACTTCCGTCTGCGCGACGGCCACTGCCTCGAGAACGCCGCCATGTCGGTACAAAGCTATCCCGTTGAAGTACGCGACCAGCAGGTCTGGGTCGCCGTCTAAAGCCGATTTCACTCTCTTTCGGGCTGCCTGCGGGCGGCCCTCTTGAAGGAACCAAAGATGTATACCGAAACCATCAACAAGTGCGCCGCCAACGCGGCCCGCATCAACCGCTTCGAGCGCAGCGACAAGCTCGGCTTCTGGCTCAGCTCCGCCATGGCGGGGGCCTATGTGGGCCTTGGCATCATCCTCATCTTCACCCTGGGCAACCTGGTGGATCCGAGCATCCGTCCGCTGGTGATGGGGGCCACCTTCGGCATCGCCCTGACCCTGGTCATCATCGCCGGCTCCGAGCTGTTCACCGGCCACACCATGTTCCTCACCTTCGGGGTGAAGACCGGCAAGATTTCCATGGGGGATCTGCTGCGCATCCTGCCGCAGACCTGGGCTGGCAACCTGCTCGGCTCCATCGCGGTGGCGCTGATCTACTCCTACGGCGGCAGCCTGCTGCCGGACGCGGGCAGCCTGGCGCACAAGGTGGCGCTGGCCAAGACCCAGGCACCGGCGCTGACCCTGTTCATGAAGGGCGGGCTGTGCAACTGGCTGGTCTGCCTCGCCATCTGGATGGCGCTGCGCACCGAGGGTGCCGCCAAGTTCATCGCCATCTGGTGGTGCCTGCTGGCCTTTATCGCCTCCGGCTATGAGCACTCGGTCGCCAACATGACCCTGTTCGCCCTCTCCTGGTTCGGTGCCCATTCCGAGGCCTACACCCTGGGCGGTATCGGCCACAACCTGCTGTGGGTGACCCTCGGCAACACCGTCTCCGGCGCCCTCTTCATGGGCCTCGGCTACTGGTATGCCACCCCCAAGGCTGAGCGCCCGGTCGCGATGAGCGAGACCACCAGCTCCGCCAGCCAGACCCAAACCGCCTGATCAGGAGGCCCCATGGACTACTTGCCCATCTTTTGCCGACTCGACAACAAACCCGTGCTGCTGGTCGGCGGCGGCGAGGTAGCGGAGCGCAAGGCGCGCCTGCTGCTGGATGCCGGTGCCCAGATCACCGTGGTCGCGCCCGAGCTCGACCCCGAGCTGGCGGAACTGGCTGCCAACGGCAGCATCGAGTGGCTGGCCGGTGAATTCGCGCCGGCGCAACTGACGGGCAAGTGGCTGGTGGTGGCTGCCACCGACAGGCGCGAGGTGAACGCCCTGGTCTACCAGAGTGCCAATCAGGCGCGGATCTTTGCCAACGTGGTGGATGACCCGAAACGCTCCAGCTTCATCATGCCATCGATCATCGACCGCTCGCCGCTGATGGTGGCCATCTCCTCCGGCGGCAAGGCTCCTGTGCTGGCCCGCTTGCTGCGGGAAAAACTCGAAGCCCTGCTGCCACAGCATCTGGGCGCCGTGGCGGCCTTCGCCGGCAGCCTGCGGGAGCGGGTCAAGGCCCGCTTCGCCAGCATGGGCGAGCGGCGCCGCTTCTGGGAACGGCTGCTCGGGGCGGACCGGCTCGGGCAGGCGCTGGCACGGGGCGATAGCGCCTCTGCCAATCAGCTGGCCGACATCCTGTTTGCCGACGAGAGCCAGAGCGGTGGCGAGGTGGTGCTGGTGGGGGCAGGCCCCGGCGATCCGGGTCTGCTCACCCTGCACGCCCTGCGCCAGATGCAACAGGCGGACGTGGTGGTCTATGACCGGCTGGTATCCGATGAGGTGATGGCGCTGGTGCGCCGGGATGCCAAGTGTATCTTCGTCGGCAAACAGGCGGGCAACCACTGCGTGCCGCAGGAGGGGATCAACCAGCTGTTGCTGGAGGAGGCGAAGAAGGGCCAGCGGGTGGTGCGGCTGAAGGGGGGTGACCCCTTCATCTTCGGCCGTGGCGGCGAGGAGCTGGAGACGCTGGTGGGCAGCGGCATCGGCTTTCAGGTGGTGCCGGGGATCACCGCGGCCAGCGGCTGCGCCGCCTACGCCGGCATTCCGCTGACCCACCGCGACCACGCCCAGAGCGTGCGCTTCGTCACCGCCCACGGCAAGGGTGGCGCCCAGGATCTCGACTGGCCGCTGCTGGCCAAAGACAAACAGACCCTGGTGTTCTACATGGGGCTCTCCTCCTGCGCTACCATCCGCGAGCAGCTGCTGACCCACGGCAAGGCGGGCGACACCCCGGTGGCGCTGATCGAGCGCGGCACCCAGCCAAGCCAGCGGGTGATTCGCGGTACCCTCGATCAGTTGCCCGAACTGGCGGTGGGGGTCGAGAGCCCTGCCCTCATCATGGTGGGATCTGTGGTGACCCTGGCGGACCAGCTTGCCTGGTTCGGGCAAGGATGCGCCGCAGATGCGGCCCTGGCCTCGGCCTGATCGCTGCATCTATGTCAACGCCACCCTCGGGTGGCGTTTCTTTTTCTGCATTTACTGTCATAACCTCTTGTTTTGAGTCTGGTATCCTATGGGGTGTGTCAGCCGGACCACCGAATTCAGGAATTCTGCTTCATGTCCCTCCCCGCCAAGAACAGCGCCAAACAGCGTGAACAAGACAGATCGCGCATTCTCACCCTGCTGCTGGCCGATGATGCCCTCACCGACAGCCTGCTCGACCCGCAAGGGGTGCAGGATGCCGCCCTGCGGGATCAGACCAGCGAGCTCACCCGGCTGGTCAACAGCCTGCCCGCCGCCGATATCGCCGATGCGCTGGAATCCCTGCCGCCGGACGAGCGTCACGTGCTGTGGCAGCAGGTGGACGAGGAGAAGCACGGCCAGATCCTGGTGGAGGCGTCGGAGACGGTGTGGGACAGCCTGATCAGCGGCATGAGCGACAAGGAGCTGCTGCACGCCCTGCGCACCCTCGACATCGACGATCAGATCTATCTGGGCCAGTACCTGCCCCGCAACCTGATGGGCCGACTGCTCACCTCCATGGCCCCGGCCCAGCGCGACCGGGTGCGGGAGGTGATCCGCTACGGCAAGCACACGGTCGGCGCCATGATGGACTTCGAGCTCATCACGGTGCGGGCCGAGGTGAGCCTGGCCACGGTGCAGCGCTACCTGCGCCTGCGCGGCAAGATCCCCGCCAACACCGACAAGCTGTTCGTCACCGACCGGCGCAACCGGCTGCAGGGGGAGCTGCCACTCACGACCGTGTTGCTGCACAAACCCGAAACCCTGGTGCGCGACGTGATGGAGAAGGATCCGGTCACCTTCGATCCGGAAGACAATGATGAAGCCGCCGCCCGTACCTTCGAGCGGGATGACCTGGTCTCCGCCGCCGTCATCGACGGCCGCGGCAAGCTGATGGGCCGGCTCACCGTCGCCGAGGTGGTGGATCTGGTCTATGAGGAGAGCGACACCGACCTGCGCCGGATGGGGGGGATCAGTGAAGAGGAGGACGTGTTCGCGCCCGTCTCCAAGGCGGTCAAGACCCGCTGGGCCTGGCTCGCCATCAACCTCTGCACCGCCTTCGTGGCATCGCGGGTGATCGGTCTGTTCGAACACACCATCTCCCAACTGGTAGCGCTGGCGGCGCTGATGCCCATCGTCGCCGGCATCGGCGGCAACACCGGCAACCAGACCATCACCATGATAGTGCGGGCCCTGGCGCTGCAGCATATCCAGACCGGCAACGTCTCCTTCCTGCTGTGGCGCGAGCTGGGGGTAGCCCTGATCAACGGCCTGGTGTGGGGCGGCACCATGGGGGTGGCCACCTACATCCTCTATCAGGATGCGGCGCTCGGCGCGGTGATGACGCTCGCCATGATGCTCAACCTGCTGGTGGCGGCGCTGATGGGGGTCATCATCCCCATGACCATGAGCCGGCTGGGCCGCGACCCGGCGGTGGGGGCCAGCGTGATGATCACCGCCATCACCGACACCGGCGGTTTCTTCATCTTCCTGGGGCTGGCCACCCTGTTCCTGCTTTGATCCGCTTGGCAATAAAAAGGGAGCCTTTATGGCTCCCTTGTTCATTCGGCGCGGCCGCTACACCCGGTATTTGGCCACCGCCTGGTTGAGCAGCTTGGCCTGCTCGGTCAGGCCGTGACTCGATTTGGCGTTCTCCTCCGCCATCAGGCTCGACTCCTGGGCGATGTCGCGGATGTTGTTGACGTTGCGGTTCACCTCGTTGGCCACCAGGCTCTGCTGTTCGATGGCGGCGGCAATCTGGGTGCTCATGTCCATGATGTGGGTGACGTCCTGGGTGATCTGCTCCAGCAGTTCACCCGCCATGCTAGCCTGCTCCGAGCTGCTGTTGCCCTGCTCGCGGCAGGTTGCCATCATGCCCACTATGTTGCCGGTCTGCTTCTGCAGCGAGCTGATGATGCCGGCGATCTCCTGGGTCGACTTCTGGGTGCGAATGGCGAGGCTGCGCACCTCGTCCGCCACCACCGCAAAGCCGCGCCCCTGATCCCCCGCCCGCGCAGCCTCGATGGCCGCGTTGAGCGCCAGCAGGTTGGTCTGCTCGGCGATGCCGCGGATCACATCCAGCACAGAGCCGATGGTTTCGCTCTCCTGCTGCAGCTGGGCCACTTCGCGGGAGGAGTTCTCCAGATTGTCGGCCAGGGAGCGGATCTGGCTGACGGTGTTCTCCACCGCACTGCGCCCCTCCATCGCCTTGTTGTTGGTGGTCTGGGCATTGTTGGCGGCCTGCTCTGTGTTGCGGGCAATCTCCTCTATGGTGGAGCCCATCTCGGTGGAGGCGGTCGCCACCATGTCGGTCTCCTGCAACTGGCGAGCGGCCCCCTCGCTGGTGCGGCGCACGTTGCCGGAGAGGTGATCTGCCGCCTCGGTCAGGGTGTGCACGCTCTGTTTCACATCGCCGATGAGGTGGCGAAAGCCCCCCAGCATCACGTCCAGATTGCCTGCCAGCTGGGCCATCTCGTCCGCCCCCTGCAGCTCTATCTTGAGGCGCAGGTCGTTGTCTTGCCGGATGCGGTTGACGGTGTCGTTCACCCGCGAGATGGGGCGGTCGATGCTGCGGCCCAGCAGCATGCTCATGATGCCGATCAGCACTATGATGATGCCCCCGCAGACCAGCATCAGGGTATTGAGACGCGAGGTCTGCCGTACCAGCTCATCGGCGATGTGCTTGCCGACGGCGGTAAAGCCCTGCTCGGTCTGATGCACCAGTCCCCGCATCTCATTGCGCAGCCCCTCATCTTCACTCAGCCCCAGCACTTGCATGCCCTGCACCAGCGCGACAAAGTCCTGCCGGTACTGCTCGCTGGCCTGCTCCAGCTTGCCGCGATCAGCCTCCGGCAGGGTTGCCAGTCGCTGCTGGAAATCCTTGTGCAGGGTCTGGAAGCGTTCCAGATACTGGATGTCGGAGCGCAGCATGAAGTCTTTCTCCGCCCGCCGCAGCTGCAACATGGTGATGAGCAGCCCCTGCTCATCGAGCTGCTTGAGCCCCTCTTCCACCTGATGTACCGCCGTTCTCAAGCGACCGTAGAGGCCGTCCTCCGGCCCCAGCCCGATGAGCTGCTGCTGGGCTACCAGATCGTTGAAGGCCTTGCCGTAGGCCCCCATTTGCTGATCCAGCCGGGCCAGATCCCCCTGCACGGCAGTGAGGTTGTCATCCTGACCCAGGGTCTGGTTGAGTTGGTGAAAATTGGTCAGCACCTCGTTGAAGCGGGTCACGAAGGCCGGATCCTTGCGGATCAGAAAATCCTTCTCGGCCCGTCGCAGGTTGAGCATGGCGATCTCGAGCCCGTCCACATTGCGCTGGGCTTCGGTCAGATCACGACTCACCTGGTTGGAGTAGAGAAACAGGCCGCTCAATACCAACATGGCAACGGCGACCAGCGCGGTATTCAGGATCAATTTATGACGGATCAGCACGATGAACCTCTCACAAGCACGGGATGGATTGCATTGAGCTTATGCGGAAAACGTTATCCCCGTTGTTGTTCAAGGAATATTCATTGAAATGCCGGTCCCACTCCTTATACTGGATCCCACCTGTTTCCAGCGGTGGATTTGACACAATGGAATACAACACTTCAGAACTGTGCGACATCTATCAGGACATGGTGGATGTGCTCGAACCCATGCTCTGCTCCTTCGGCGGCCGCGCCTCTTTCGGCGGCGTCATCACCACAGTCAAATGCTTCGAATCAAACGGCCTGATCCGTGAACTCGTCAAAGAGAACGGCGTCGGTCGGGTGTTGCTGATCGATGGCGGTGGCTCCATGCGCCGCGCCCTGATCGACAGCGAGATCGCCACCACGGCGGCCGAGAACGAGTGGGAAGGGATCGTCTGCTACGGCTGTGTACGCGAGGTCGACATTCTGGAAGACTTGGATATCGGCATTCAGGCGCTGGCAGCCATTCCGGTGGGTGCCGACAGCAAGGACGTGGGCGAGACCGATCTGCCGGTCAACTTCGGCGGTGTCACCTTCCTGCCGGACGACCACCTCTACGCCGATACCACAGGGGTGATCCTCTCCCCCGATGCACTCGACATAGAGTAAGCAGAGCAGAGTGAAAATGGGAGCCAAGGCTCCCATTTTTTATGCCCGTCGCTGGCCGAAAACATGCAAAACGAAAACATGCAAAAAAAGAGGGCCAGTAAAAACTGGCCCCTTAACTGGAAGCAATGTGAGCAATGTCGTGCCTTCACAAGAAGTCCATCACGTTGGAACGAATGAAGTCTTTCCCGGAAAACAAGGTAACAATAATCATTCTCATTTAACTTGGCAACCCTTATTTGCCAAAAATGCAAAAAAATTGACCACCCCCAGGGGTGGTCAATCTCGTCAGGCTTGCCGTGTCGCCGTTTGCAGGCCGGCCAATCCGGCCTCGCCCACCAGCTTGCGGCTGAGATAACGCAGCAGCACACCGTAGAGCGGCACAAACAATCCCAGGCTTATCAGCAGCTTGAACACGTAGTCCACGGTGGCAATCTCGACCCAGTGCTCGGCCATGAAGGGATCCGTGCTGCGCCAGAAAGCGATGGTGAAGAAAGCGATGGTGTCCACCAGGTTGCCGAACAGAGTGGAGGCAGCCGGTGCCACCCACCAGGCTTTCAGCAGCCGCAGCCGGTTGAATACCACCACATCCATGAACTGGCCCACCAGATAGGCCATAAAACTGGCCAACGCAATCCGGGCAACAAAGAGGTTGAATTCAGCCAGGTTGCCGACGCCCTGGAAGCTGCCCTCGAAGAACAGCACCGACAGGGCATAGGAGATGGCCAGCGCCGGCAGCATCACGGTCTGGATGATCTTGCGCGCCAGACCGGCCCCGAAGATCCGCACCGTCAGGTCGGTGGCCAGAAAGATGAACGGGAAGCTGAAGGCACCCCAGGTGGTGTGGAAGCCGAAGATGGTGATCGGCAGCTGCACCAGATAGTTGCTGCTGGCAATGATCAGGATGTGGAACAACGAGAGGCGCACCAGCGCCGTCTGGTGCTGAGCAGGGGTCAGATTCATATTGTGACCTTTTTGGTTAATGGGGTTAGGGAACCCATACCGCCACCATTGGCGATAATTGAGGGGCGAGATTATACGCCCCCACACTGATAGTTCAATCTTTATGCGGTTGCTTGAGGCTGCCGCCCCTGCTCAGCCCTGATGCTGACGAACCAGCCAGAGCAGCACCTCGGCATCGGCCGGCTGCTCCGCCGCCAGCCAGCAGCCGCTGTAGTGTTCGTATTCGAGCCGAAAGCGGCTCCCCTCGAACTCCAGCAGCCAGCTGTGACGATCGGCGCCACACTCCCGCTCGAGCGCCACCAGCTCCCACTCCTGCAACAGGGCGTTAGCCAGGGTAGGAAAGCTGTCCCAGTCGAGCGCGGAGTTCACCAACATCACCACCCCGGCGTCCCTGTCTGTCTGCGTGATACGCCAGTTCATCTGCGGCTCCTCAACTGCTGCAAGAGAGCTCGCCACCGCAATACCATGCCGGTTGCGGAGTAGCGAGATCTTCGTATTCGGGTTGCTCATCATAGGGGTGCTGCAAGGCCGCAAACAGCCGCTCGAACGGTACCATGTCGCCCTGCTCGGCAGCCTCGATCACCCGCTGGGCCAGCGCGTTGCGCAGCACATACTTGGGATTGATCGCATCCATCCGCCCCTTGCGTACGCCATCCTCGCTCCCTTCCCGGGCCAGGCGCGCCCGATAGGCCTCAAGCCACCCTTGCCAGGCGGCAGGATCCGGCAGCAGGGCCAGCAGGCTGGCGGGCCATGCCCCCTCTCGCGTCACCTCACCGAGACGACGCAGGAACAGGTGGTAATCCACCCCGTGCGCCGCCAGCAGCCGGAACAGCTCGCGGAACAGCGCCGGATCGTCGTCTTCCCACACCGCCAGCCCAAGTTTGGCGCGCATCAGTTCGGAGTAGTGGAGCATCAACTGGTGTTCATACTGGGCCAAGGCCGCAGCCAGCGCGTCCCCATCCACGTGGCCGGCCAACGCCTGCGCCAGCTTTTGCAGGTTCCAATAACCGACCGCCGGCTGCTGATCCAGCGCATAGCGGCCGCCCGGATCCGAGTGGTTGCAGACAAAGTCCGGCACATAGGCATCGATGAAACCATAGGGACCATAATCCAGCGTCAGCCCGAGCAGCGACATGTTGTCGGTGTTCATCACCCCGTGGCAGAAGCCTGCCGCCTGCCACTTGGCGATGAGCCGCGCGGTGCGGCGCACCACTTCGGCAAACAGCTCGGCACCATCGGCCAGCTCGGGGAAATGGTGGCACAGCAGATAGTCGATAAGGGCCGGGATGCGCTCCCCCTGCCCGCTCCAGGCGAAATACTCGACGTGACCGAAGCGCAGATGGCTTGGGGCGGTACGCAGCACGGTCGCGCCTGTCTCCACCTGCTCGCGGTAGACCGGCTCCTGGCTGCCCACCAGCACCAGTGCCCGGGTGGTGGGAATACCGAGGGCGTGCAGTGCCTCGGAGGCCAAATACTCGCGAATGCTGGAGCGGAGCACAGCGCGACCGTCGCCGAAACGGGAAAAGGGGGTCTTGCCCGCCCCTTTCAGGTGCAGGTCCCAGCGGCTGCCATCCGGCGCCTGCTGCTCCCCCAGCAGCAGGGCGCGGCCATCGCCGAGACGCGGGCTGTAGCCGCCGAACTGGTGGCCCGCATAGACCTGGGCCACAGGCTGCATGCCGGGCAAGGGCTGCCCATGGCCACAGCAGGCCAGCCAGTCGGCCTCGCTCACCGCCCCCAGTCCCAGCTCGCCGAGCAGCGCACGGTTGAGGTGCAACAAGCCGGGGGCATGCAGTGGCTGGGGTGCGACGGGCTCGCAGGCCCAGGGCAGTTCGGTGGCAAAAGTGTTGATCAGCTTCATGGTGGTGCGATTCGTCCCTGCGTATGCTCGTGTCACTCTTTATACCGCCGTCGGCCAGCACTGGCTAACGGACGATGCGCTATTTCATTTCAAGGAGAAGAAGATGCAAAGATGGTTGGGCGCCCTGCCCCTGTTGCTGTTGTTGTGGGGGCCGGCCCAGGCGGCCGATGTCGAGGCAGGCAAGGCCAAGGCCGCCGTCTGCGCCGCCTGTCACGGGGTCGAAGGCAGGGCTCTGATCCCCAACTATCCCCATCTGGCGGGACAAAACGCCGCCTATCTGGTCAAACAGCTGAAGGCCTTCAAGGATGGCAGCCGCAAGGAGCCCTTGATGGTGCCCTTCATGGCGCCACTCACCGATGCGGACATGGAGAACCTGGCGGCCTATTACGCCAGCCTCAAATAACCGGCGCGCCCGGTGCAGCTTCACCAAGCTCCTACCGACGGCAGTAGTCGATGATCAGGTCCATAAAGGCTTCGCCGAAGCGTTCCAGCTTGCGGTGACCCACGCCGTTGACCGCCAGCATTTCCGCCTCGGTCATCGGCATCAGCTGCGCCATCTCGACCAGGGTGGCATCGTTGAACACCACATAGGGCGGCACCTCTTCATCCTCGGCGATCTGCTTGCGCAGGGCGCGCAGCTCCTTGAACAGCCGCTTGTCGTAGTTGGCGTTGTCGAGCAGGCCGTTGCGCTTCTCCTTGCGGCTGGAGATGGGCTGCAGGCGCGGCACCGCCAGATCCAGCTTCACCTCGCCGCGCAGCACGGGACGGGCCGCCTCGGTCAACTGCAGCACCAGATTGCGGGTGATGTTCTGGGTCAGCAGCCCCTTGTGGATCAGCTGGCGGATCACGCTCATCCAGTACTCGTGGCTCTGATCCTTGCCGATGCCGTAGGTCGACAGCTTGTCGTGGCCGTGGTCCTTGATGCGCTGGTTCAGCGACCCGCGCAGCACCTCCACCACATAACCCACCCCGAAATTCTGCCCCACCCGCCAGACGCAGGAGAGCGCCTTCTGGGCATCTTCGGTGCCGTCGTAGCTCTGGGGCGGGTCGAGGCAGATGTCGCAGTTGCCGCACGGCTTGTCGTTGTACTCGCCGAAGTAGTTGAGCAGCACCTGCCGGCGGCAGGTCTGAGCCTCGGCGAAGGCCGCCATCACGTTGAGCTTGTACTGCTCCACCTGCAACTGCTGGGGGTTTTCGATGTTGTCGAGCAGCCGGCGCACCCGGCCGATGTCGGCGGGATCGTACAGCAGCAGCGCCTCGGCCGGGGTGCCGTCGCGGCCGGCCCGGCCGGTCTCCTGATAGTAGGATTCGATGTTCTTGGGGATGTCGTAGTGCACCACGAAGCGCACATTGGGCTTGTCGATGCCCATGCCGAACGCCACCGTCGCCACCACTATCTCGATGTCGTCCTTGAGGAAAGACTCCTGAGTGCGCTGGCGCAGCTCGAGCGGCAGGCCGGCATGATAGGGCGCCGCCTTGCAGCCGTGGCGGGAGAGCCGCTCGGCCACCTCTTCCACCCGATTGCGGCTGGAGCAGTAGACGATGCCGCAGTTGCCCTTCTGGCTCTGCACATAGCGCAGCAGCTGCTCCGCCGCCTTGAACTTCTCCACCAGGCTGTAGCGGATATTGGGTCTGTCAAAGCTGGCGGTGTGGATAAAGGGGTCGTGGAGTTCCAGCCGATGCAGCATGTCGCTGCGGGTCGCCTCGTCGGCGGTGGCGGTGAGCGCCACCACGGGCACCTGGGGGAACCACTGCTTGAGCCGGCCCAGCGCCGCGTATTCCGGCCGAAAATCGTGGCCCCACTGGGAGACGCAGTGCGCCTCGTCGATGGCGAACAGACCGAGCGGCAGCTCCGCCAGCCGATCCATGAACTCGTGCTGCAGCAGGCGTTCGGGGGAGACATAGACGATTTTTATCTCGCCGCGCCGCATGGCGGCAAAGTTCTGGATCATCTCCTCCCGGCTGAGAGCCGAGTTGATGTAGACCGCCGCCACGCCGTTGGCGCGCAGGCTGTCCACCTGATCCTTCATCAGCGAAATGAGGGGAGAGACCACCACCCCGAGCCCAGGGCGCAGCAGCGCCGGGATCTGGTAGCAGAGCGACTTGCCGCCACCGGTGGGCTTGAGCACCAGCGCATCGCGCCCCGCCACGATCTGCTCGATGATTTCGAGCTGGCCCGGCCGGAATTGCTGATAGCCGAACACCGCCTGCAGCAGGGCAAGCGGATTCTCTGGCTGGGGGTCAGGCAGGGTTTCGGCAATGGCGGTCATGGGCTCTCCTTTGGGGTCGCCATTCTAAAGCAGCCGCCGCCCACAATAAACCTGCCATTGCGACTGTTAAGGAAGTGTTGCAGACTGGCTGGAGTTTTTACTCGGTCGTACTGCCAGGGATCGGACTCAAGGAATGAAACAGATGCTCAAGAAGATGGCGCTCAGTGGCATTGCCAACCTGTTCGCCGAGAGGATGCCGTTCAACAAGCTGATCGGCATGCAGGTGACGCACTACGACTTTGACAAGGTGGAGCTGCGCATCAAGATGGAGGAGAAGCTGATCGGCAACCCCTTCCACAACATCCTGCACGGCGGCGTCACCGCCAGCCTGCTCGATGTGGCCGGCGGCATGATAGTCGCCGCCTCCTGCATCGACGAGCTGGAAGACTTCTCTCCCAGCTATCTCAAGGAGCGCTTCTCCCGCCTCGGCACCATCGATCTGCGGGTGGACTACCTGCGACCGGGGCGCGGCAATGAGTTCATCGCCACCGCCCACATCATCCGGGCCGGTAGCAAGGTCGCGGTTGCCCGCATGGAACTGCACAACGAAGAAGGGACTCATATCGCCTTCGGCACCGGCACCTACCTGGTGGGCTGAGCCAGCCTACTGCATAAAAACCACGCTGCTAATCTGATTTTAATCATTAGAAACCTTACCCCCTCTGCCGCCACCGGGTTCATACTGAAAGTCGGGATTGTGTGCAGAGGGAGGATTGCAGGCGATGAGTGCGAAACTGGCCACCAAACCATCCAGAGCCTTGTTGAGGCAGCTCGAGTCCATGCTCGACGAGGTGCAGACACCCGAGTGTCGCCACTGGCTGGAACAGGAGCTTGAGGGATACTCTCTCTGTTCGCCCCTGCCTTGGTATCGCATCATAGCCTGTCGGCAACGCGGTCACTTCTTGGATCTGAAGACGGGAAAATACCTGACTTGTCATATCAACAGTCAAACGCTAAGCCAACGCGATCTGGCCCAAATTCAGTTCATCTATGCCCGTGAACCCGCCGCCCACTATTTGCTGCAACGCAATTCCGGTATTGAGCCCTGGCCAGAACAGCTGCTGGAAGATTATCAGGAGCAGCTGATCCCCGGCCATCTATGCCTGCAAGCCTGGCATGAGCCCGTGTCTTCATTACGTGAACAACTGATGGAGGGAATCGAACATTTCATTAGTGAGTACCCCAAGCACGCGGCCTTGCAACCTCAGCATGGCTTCAAGGCATTGCGGCATCAGCACTGGCATATCTAACAGGCGCCTGGCGCGCAAGGAGGGCACCATAGACAGAACCCAACCAGAGATTGCCACAATCTAGAGTGCCGGAGTCAGGATCAGACTCCACCCTGGGCCACCGAGCGGTGGCCCTTTTATTGCCCAGCTCCGGACAACTAGGCAGAGAGACAGAGAGACAGAGAGACAGAGAGACAGAGAGACAGAGAGACAGAGAGACAGAGAGACAGAGAGACAGAGAGACAGAGAGACAGAGAGACAGAGAGACAGAGGAGCATTGCTGTTACCCTAGCAAGCCGCCAGCCTGAATATCTCCCTCCACTTGCGCGAATGCCAAATGCGAAAAGGCCGCTCTATTGAGCGGCCTTTTCTAATGTGGTCGGTGTGAGAGGATTCGAACCTCCGACCCCTTCGTCCCGAACGAAGTGCGCTACCAAGCTGCGCTACACACCGATGTCTGCGGGACGGGAATTTACCGAAAGCCCCGACTCGACACAAGCCTTTTTTACGTTTGTAAGCAAAAAAATGGCTGTTCGCTCAACTATTCGTCAGTTCCATCCGTCCTGAGCCGTCAACGGCCAAAAAATGGCCTGGCAACGCTTATGACGAAGCGAGCTGGAATTCGGCCGGGCCGAGCAAGCGACGACGCCAGTCAGCGACCACACCATGCTCCAGCCAGTCTGCCGCATGCTTGCGCCAGTTGGGCGAGAGAGCCGGATTTTCCAGCAGCAACAGCAGGTCAGCCTCGTTGCGCAGCTGGTTGAACAGGATATCGGCGGTGCGCTTTACCGTCAGCTCAGGGTAAGGCCTGTCCACCAGCTCCAGCCGCTCCTGCGGCATCACCATTCCCTCCTCCAGCACCCGCAGCAGCCAGCCGCAGCGGCCGCTGAGCTGCATCACCTGCGACATCTGGCCATAGCCGAAACGCTGGTTGAGCTTGAAGCAGGGGGATCTGGGCTGGCTTATCTGGATCAGCGCCTCGCCGAGACGATAGACATCGCCGATACAGGCCTGCTCCTCGGTCAGCCCGACCCCGGAGAGGTTCTCGCCGAAGGCGGCCGGTTGCCAGGGGGTACGCGGGGTCGGCAGGCCCAGCGCCGTCTGCCAGTTGTGCCACCAGGGGTAGTGATCGGCGGGATAGTAGTGCAGCGCCCGATCCGGGCCGCCATGGTGGCGCTGGTCGCACTGTTCGTCGCCAGCCAGACCATTGGCACCGCACCAGAGCGGTATGGAGGTGGCTTGTTTGTGGATGGCGCTGACAAGGCCGGGAACCAGCTCGGTACCCTGGCCGCTAAAGATGGAGATCCGCATTCTCATCCTCCGGATTGACGAGAGAATGCGGATCTTAACACGAGGTCAGGCGACTGCCTGCATCTGGGTGGTCATGGCGATCTCGGCGCGGCGACGTTTCTCCGCCTTGGCCATCAGATACCAGCTGCCGAAGGTGAACAGCGACACCGACAGCAGGATCAGGCTGGCCACCGCGTTGATCTCGGGTTTCACCCCGAGCCGCACCGCCGAGAAGACCTCCATCGGCAGGGTGGTCGAGCCCGGGCCGGAGACGAAGCTCGCCAGCACCAGGTCATCCAGCGACAGGGCAAACGACATCATGCCGCCCGCCGCCAGCGAGGGGGCGATCATCGGGATGGTGATCAGGAAGAACACCTTCCAGGGTTTGGCCCCCAGATCCATGGCCGCCTCCTCGATGGAGAGATCCAGCTCCCGCAGGCGGGCCGACACCACGATCGCCACATAGGCGGTACAGAAGGTGGTGTGCGCGATCCAGATGGTCACCATGCCCCGCTCGGCGGGCCAGCCCACCAGCTGGGCCATGGCCACGAACAGCAGCAGCAGGGAGAGACCGGTGATCACCTCGGGCATCACCAGGGGCGCCGTCACCATGCCGCCGAACAGGGTCCGGCCGCGGAAGTGCGGGATCCGGGTCAGCACGAAGGCCGCCACCGTCCCCAGCGCCACCGCTGCGATGGCGGTATAGAAGGCGATCTCCAGCGAACGCAGTACCGAACCTATCAACTGCTTGTTGTCGAGCAGGCCAAAATACCACTTCAGCGACCAGCCGCCCCAGACCGTCACCAGCTTGGAGGCGTTGAAGGAGTAGATCACCATGATGATCATCGGCAGGTAGATGAACAGCAGCCCCAGCCACAGCATCAGCTTGGCAAAACCAAAGCGCCTCATACTTTCCCCTCCAGCTCTTTGGCCTGGTTGCGGTTGAACAGGATGATCGGAATGATCAGCACAGCCAGCATCACCACCGCCAGGGCGGATGCCACCGGCCAGTCACGGTTGTTGAAGAACTCCTGCCACAGCACCTTGCCGATCATCAGGGTCTCGGGGCCGCCCAGCAGCTCCGGAATGACGAACTCGCCCACCACCGGGATGAACACCAGCATGCAGCCGGCGATGATGCCGTTCTTGGAGAGTGGCACCGTGATCTGCCAGAACCGGGTCAGGTTGCGGGCGCCGAGGTCGGAGGCCGCCTCCAGCAGGCTCTGGTCGTGCTTGACCAGGTTGGCGTAGAGCGGCAGCACCATGAACGGCAGGTAGGAGTAAACGATGCCGATGTAGACCGCCAGGTTGGTGTTGAGGATCTGCAGCGGCTCGTTGATGAGGCCGATGCCCATCAACAGGCTGTTGAGCAGGCCGTTGTTGCTGAGAATGCCCATCCAGGCGTAGACCCGGATCAGGATCGCGGTCCAGGTCGGCATCATGATGAGCAGCAGCAGAACGGTCTGGGTCTCCTTGTTGGCCCGGGCGATGGAGTAGGCCATCGGATAGCCGATCAGCAGGCAGAGCACTGTGCTGATGAAGGCCATCTTGAGGGAACCGAGATAGGCGGCGATGTAGAGCTCATCCTCCTGCAGCAGCAGGTAGTTGCCCATGTGCAGCAAGATGGTGAGCTGATCGTCGGCCCAGCTCACCACGTCGGTGTAGGGCGGGATCGCCACGTCCGCTTCGGCGAAGCTGATCTTCACCACTATGATGAAGGGCAGCAGGAAGAAGAGGAACAGCCAGAAGAACGGGATGCCGATCACCAGCTGCCGCCCCCCCAGAGCCTTCAGTCGTCTCAATGCCATCATGATTGCAGCACCACGCCGCTGTCATCTTCCCAGTAGAGGAACACCTGGTCATCCCAGGTCGGCCGCTTGCCGTGGCGTTCGGCATTGGCGATGAAAGCCTGAACGATTTTGCCCGAAGGCAACTGGATGTGATAAACCGAATGACCGCCCAGATAGGCGATGTCATAGACTTCGCCCTTGGTCCAGTTGAAGTCCGGATGCTCGATCTCCACCGGCTTTTGCAGGCTCATCAGCAGTTTTTCCGGCCGCAGGGCGTAGGTGACCTTCTTGTTCTCGGCGCGGGAGCTGATGCCGTGGCCCACATAGATGGGCTGCTCCAGATCGGCGCAGGCGATGGTGGCGTGGTCCTGCTCATCCTCCACCAGCAGACCGTCGAACAGGTTGACGTTGCCGATGAACTCGCACACCAGCCGGCTGGCCGGGGTTTCGTAGATGTCCATCGGACTGCCGATCTGTTCGATGCAGCCAAGGTGCATGATGGCGATCCGCTCGGCCATGGTCATCGCCTCTTCCTGGTCGTGGGTCACCATGACGCAGGTTACCCCGACCCGTTCGATGATCTCGACCAGTTCGAGCTGCATCTGGGAACGCAGCTTCTTGTCCAGCGCCCCCATGGGCTCATCCAGCAACAACAGCTTGGGTCGCTTGGCCAGCGAGCGCGCCAGTGCCACTCGCTGGCGCTGGCCGCCGGAGAGCTGATGGGGCTTGCGGCGGGCATACTGGGTCATCTGCACCAGCTTGAGCATCTCCTCCACCCGGGCATCGACCTCTGCCTTGGGCAGGCCATCCTGCTTGAGGCCGAAGGCGATGTTCTGTGCCACCGTCATGTGGGGGAACAGGGCGTAGGACTGGAACATCATGTTGATGGGGCGTTCATAGGGCGGCATGTCGGTGATGTCAACCCCGTCGAGAAACAAGCGTCCCTCGGTGGGACGCTCGAACCCCGCCAGCATCCGCAGCAGGGTCGACTTGCCGGAGCCGGACCCGCCCAACAGGGCGAAGATCTCGCCCTTGTGGATGTTGAGGGACACGTTGTCGACCGCCAGCGTTTCATCGAATTGCTTGCTTACCCTGTCTATCTTGACCAGCACTTCTTTGCGTTGCTGGCTGCCCTCGAGGGCTTTCTTGTAGGCACTGGAGGCTATCGCCATTACCAAACTCCCAAAGGTAATACCGGCCGGGGCCGATCCATAAAACAGTCTGGCGCCCCGGGATGGGCGCCAAGGTTAGGTTCCGGACTTGATCTTGGTCCAACTCCGGGTGATCAGGCGCTGCACCGCGCGGGGATGTGCCTGCTGCACATACAGCCGCTCCAGCACCGCCTGGGGTGGATAGACGGACTCGTCATTGCGCACGTGTTCCTCCATGAACTCCCCCGCCTTGGCGTTGGGGTTCGCGTAGCCCACATGATTGCTGATCTGGGCAATCACCTCGGGCTGCAGCACGTAGTTGATGAGGGCGTGCGCCTCTTTCACGTTGGTGGCATCGGCCGGGATCGCCATCATGTCGAACCAGAGGTTGCCCCCCTCCTTCGGTATGCTGTAGGCGATCTTGATCCCCTTGCCGGCTTCGTCGGCACGGGCCGCCGCCTGCAGGATGTCGCCGGAGAAACCGGCCGCCACGCAGATGTCGCCATTGGCGAGATCGCCGATGTACTTGGAGGAGTGGAAATAGGCCACGTAGGGACGCACCTTGAGCAGCTGCTCCTCGGCGCGCTTGAGATCCGCCGGATCCTGGCTGTTGGGGTTGAGCCCCAGATAGTTGAGCGCCGCCGGGATCATCTCGTCTGCCGAGTCGAGGAAGGCGACCCCGCAACGGGCCAGTTTCTGCATGTTTTCCGGTTCGAAGATCACGGCCCAGGAGTCAATCTTGTCGACCCCCAGCACGGCCTTGACCTTGTCGATGTTGTAACCGATGCCGTTGGTGCCCCACAGATAGGGCACGGCGTACTGATGACCCGGATCCACCTTGTCGAGCTGCTTGAGCAGCACGGGATCCAGGTTGGCCAGATTGGGCAGCAGGGCAGGATCCAGTTTCTGGAAGGCCCCCGCCTTGATCTGTTTGGCCAGGAAATTGTTGGAGGGCACCACCAGATCGTAACCGGTGCGTCCGGTCAGCAGCTTGCCTTCGAGGGTTTCGTTGGAATCAAACACGTCATAGACGGTCTGGATCCCGGTCGCCCGCTGAAAGTCGCTGAGGGTGGTCTCGCCGATATAGTCGGACCAGTTGTAAAAGTGGACTACAGGGGCTGCCTGAGCCACATTTGCCAACCCCAGAGCCAGGGCCATCGTCACTATCTTGGTTGTGTGCACTTACTCAGTCCTCTTAATGTGTGATTTGCCAGTCGCGCATCCTTACGCGCCGTCCAACCTGTCGGGTGGGTCACCTCCCTCCCGGCCGAACTGCGGACCGGGAGGGGCACTCGTCACTTACTTACCCGATTTGATCTTGGTCCAGCTGCGGGTCATCAGGCGCTGTACCTTGGCCGGCAGCGCCGGGAAGGTGTAGATCTTCGCCAGGGTTTCACCGGACGGGTAAACACCGGGGTCAGAGCTGATGGCCTTGTCGACCAGCTGGGTCGATGCGCTATTGCCATTGGGTGCATGAATCTGGTTGGTGATGTTGGCGATCACCTCAGGCTTCATGAGGTAGTTCAGGAACACATGGGCCTCTTCCACGTTCTTGGCATCGGCCGGGATGGCCAGCATGTCGAAGAAGCTGCCAGCCCCCTCTTTCGGGATCACATAGGTCAGATTGACGCCGTTCTTGGCCTCGATCGCCCGGGCCTTGGACTGTTGCAGGTCCATGGAGTACCCGACGGCCACGCAGATGTTGCCGTTGGCCAGATCCGAAATGTACTTAGAGGAGTGGAAATAGGCGGTATAGGGACGGATGGAGAGGAACAGCTCCTCCGCCTTCTTCAGCTCGTCCGGCTTCTGGCTGTTCGGATCGAAGCCCAGATACTTCAGGGCGGCCGGCAGCATTTCGGTCGGTGAGTCGAGGAAGGAGACACCGCACTCCTTCAACTTGGCCATGTTTTCCGGCTTGAACACAAGATCCCAGGAATCCACCGGCGCCTTGTCCCCCAACACCGCCTTTACCTTGTCGATGTTGTAGGCGTAGCCGATGGTGCCCCACAGATAAGGCGCCGAGTACTGGTTACCCGGGTCGCTCGGTTCGAGCGCCTTGAGCAACGAGGTATCCAGGTTTTGCCAGTTGGAGAGCTTGGACTTGTCCAGCTTCTGGAACACGCCCGCCTGGATCTGCTTGGCCAGGAAGGAGTTGGACGGCACCACGATGTCATAGCCCGAGCTACCTGCCAGCAACTTGGCTTCCAGCACCTCGTTGCTGTCGAACACGTCGTAGACCACCTTGATGCCCGTCTCTTTCTGGAAGTCTTCCAGCGTGTTTGGCGCGATATAATCGCTCCAGTTGTAGACGTGCAACACCTTGTCCTCGGCCATCGCCCCGGTACTCATCATGACCAGTGCCACAGAAGCTGCCATCATTCCCGTTTTGAAAGACATCGTCCTTGTCTCCTAAGCAAATTGTATGCGCAAGCCAACCTGCCCGGCGCCCGCCTATCCCCGCAGCTTTGCCGCCGTCAGATCGAGACTGAGCCTGGCCAGATTGACCAATTCATCCACCTGTTCCTCGGTGATCACCAAGGGGGGCGATATGATCATGGTATCGCCGACAGCCCTCATCACCAAGCCATTGTTAAAGCAGAACTCCCGACAGGTCATACCGGCCTGCAGCCCAGCCGGGAAGCGGCTGTTGGTCTGCTTGTCCTGCACTATTTCCAGCGCGGCCACCAGGCCTTTGCCACGGGTTTCGCCCACCAGCGGATGGTCCGCCAGCTCCGCCCAGCGGCGCTGCAAATAGGGGCCGATGGTATCATGAACTCGCTTAACTATGCTTTCGTTTTGCATAAGCGTAATGTTGGCAATCGCCACGGCACAGGCCACCGGATGACCGGAGTAGGTGAAGCCGTGGTTGAACTCGCCCCCCTCTTCCACCAGCACCTTGGCGACCCTGTCCCCCACCATCACGGCCCCCATCGGCAGATAGCCGGAGGTGATGCCCTTGGCCAGGCACATGAGATCCGGCTTGATGCCGAAGCCTTCGCTGGCGAACCAGTGACCGGTGCGACCAAAGCCGCAGATCACCTCGTCGGCGATCAGCAGGATGCCGTACTTGTCGCAGATGCGCTGGATCTCGGGCCAGTAGCTGTCGGGCGGGATGATGACGCCGCCGGCGCCCTGGATCGGCTCGCCGATGAAGGCGGCCACCTGGTCCACTCCCAGCGCCAGAATCTTCTCCTCCAGCTGACGGGCACGGGCCAGCCCGAATTCGTGGGCGCTCATCCCCCGCCCCTCGCCGAAGTGATAGGGCTGGTCGATGTGCACGATACCGGGGATCGGCAACCCGCCCTGGGCGTGCATCCCCTTCATGCCACCCAGGCTGGCGCCCGCCACGGTGGAGCCGTGGTAGGCGTTGTGGCGGCTGATGATCACCTGCTTGTCCGGCTGCCCCTTGCTGGCCCAGTAGTGGCGCACCATGCGCAGCACGGTATCGTTGCACTCGGAGCCCGAACCGGTGAAGAAGACGTGGTTGAGGTGCGGCGGCGTGATCTCGGCCAGCAGGGTCGCCAGCTCGGCAGCGGGCGGGTGGCTGGTCTGGAAGAAGAGGTTGTAGTAGGGCAGTTGCTGCATCTGGCGGGTGGCGGCGTCCACCAGCTCCTGGCGGCCATAGCCCAGGTTGACGCACCACAGGCCGGCCATGCCGTCCAGAATGCGCTTGCCTTCGGAGTCTTCCAGATAGACGCCCTCGGCCCGGGTGATGATGCGGCTGCCTTTCTTGTTCAGTGCCTGAAAATCGGTAAACGGATGCAGGTGATGGCTGGCTTCCAGTTGCTGCCACTCACGGGTGGTATGCTGCATTGCTTGCTCCTCGGTTCCTTCGATTTAAGCGATGTTTGTTGGTCAGTTGAGGAGGTGCAGACGCTCTTCCGGTCACGGTGACGCACCGGGTGTCGTGCAGTGCCTGCTCCCCAACTGTCTCGATTCACGCGGGAGGGGCCGGCGGCCCCTCCGGGCAGGGTGATGCGCGACCGACGCGCATCCGGGTCACACGTTCAGCAGCAGGAACTCCCGTTCCCAGCGGCTGATCACCCCGAAGTAGGTCTCGTACTCTTTGCGTTTGACCGCCACGAAGGCGCGGGTAAAGCGCTCGCCCAGCATCTCCTTGATGGGGTCGCACTGCTCCAGGTGGCTCAACGCCTCCTCCAGCGAGCGGGGCAGGCTGTAGGGCAGCTCATAGGCGCTCGACTTCATCTCCGGCAGCGGCTCCAGCTTCTCCATCATGCCGAGGTAGCCACAGGCCAGGGTGGCGGCCAGCGCCAGATAGGGGTTGGCATCGGCGCCGGCGAAGCGGTTCTCCACCCGGCGGGCACTGGCCTCGGAGAAGGGCACCCGCAGCCCGCAGGTGCGGTTCTCCACCCCCCACTGCACGTTGCGCGGCGCGCTCTCGCCAAAGGTGAGGCGGCGGTAGGAGTTGACGTTGGGGGCCAGCAGCGCGGTCACCGCCGGCGTGTATTTCTGCAGGCCGGCGATGAAGTGCATGAACAGCTCGGAGTGGCCGCCGTTCTCGGTGCCAAACAGGTTGCGGCCATTCACATCTTCCAGACTCTGGTGGATGTGCATGGCGGAGCCGGGCTCGTCGCTCATCGGCTTGGCCATGAAGGTGGCGTAAATCCCGTGGCGGTGGGCCGCTTCCCGCATGGTGCGCTTGAACAGGAACACCTGATCCGCCAGATCGACGGCGTCGCCGTGCAGGAAGTTGATCTCCATCTGGGCAGCACCAGACTCGTGGATCAGGGTGTCCACCTCCAGCTCCTGCGCCTCGCAGTAGTCGTACATGTCTTCAAAGATGGGGTCGAATTCGTTGACCGCGTCGATGCTGAACGATTGGCGGGCTGTCTCGGGGCGGCCGTTGCGCCCCACCGGCGGCACCAGGGGGTAGTCGGGGTCTTCGTTGCGCTTCACCAGATAGAATTCGAGCTCTGGCGCCACCACCGGCTTCCAGCCCTGCTTCTCGTAAAATGACAGGACCCGACGCAGCACGGAGCGCGGCGCGATGTCGATCAGCTTGCCATTGATGTCGAAACAGTCGTGGATCACCTGGGCGGTCGGCTCCAGCGCCCAGGGTACGAAACGAATGGTGTTGGGATCGGGATAGAGCTGCATGTCCCGCTCCAGCGGGTCGATCATGCTGTCGTCATCCGGATACTCGCCGGTCACCGTCTGGGTGAAGATGACCTCGGGCAGGCGCATGCCCCCCTCGCGCAGAAACTTGTTGGCTGGAATGATCTTGCCTCGGGCATTGCCGGTGAAATCCGGAAACAGGCACTCCACTTCCGTGATGCGATTGCTCTCCATCCAGCCCTTGATACTGTCCATGTTAAACCCCGACTCTACGGTTGCCATTGGCAAGGGTGTCTAATATATGGAACACCCTTGTTATCAAATTGTAATCAACACCACCATAAAAGCCCGCCATCAGGGGCAATGTCAAGCGGTGGTGTTTAAAAAACTATAAATAACGGCGCATATAATGACCATCGCGGGGACAAATACTAAACACCCTGGCGCGATAACGACTCACTGCAAGCCCGGTGCCAACAAGCTTGCAGGATCCCCCATGTTCTCAGTCAGACCCTGTCTGAATCGGGTCATTTTTTTGCAAGGGCGCACAATACTTGTCCTCTTTGCTTTGCATGCCTGCATTTTTTTGGTACAAGGCCCGCCCTGATTTGCACTCTCCTGCTTGGATTTGGTGCAAATTCAGGACACAGGGCTTGGTCTGCAGGCAGACAGCCCCCATAAACAGGGATAATTGGGTTAGTAAACTGACTGGTAGTAAATCGTATGTGTGATTTCATGACTGAAGACCAACTGGCCTTTTACAAGGGACAGATCGAGCGCCAGATCCTCGAACTCGAAGATCGCCTCAACTCCCAGGCCAGCCAGGCCATCGCCACCGATACCAACGAGATGGCTGATGAAATTGACCGTGCCAGCATCGAGGAAGCCCGTCGTCTGGAGCTGAACCGCATCGAGCATGACAAGCTGCATCTGCGCAAACTGCGTGGTGCCCTCAAGCGCATCAGCGAAGGGGATTTCGGTTACTGCGAATCCTGCGGTGACGAGATCTCCCTCAAGCGGCTGCAGGCTCGTCCCGAGTCCCGCTTCTGCGTTGAATGCCAGAGCACCAAGGAGTTCAACGATACCCACGTGTATCGTCGCGTCGCCTGACGCCTCGCTGCCTGCTCACATTCGCTCGGCGAGCGTCGCCAGCGGGGGGTGGGCATGCAGGTGACAATGAGGACACCAGGCTGCTCACCCTGGCGGATCACGGCTACGCAGCAAGAGCGTGACAAGTTCTGTTAGACTCCGGGCAAGCCCGGAATCTACAGGAGAGCAGAGAGTGAAATGGTTCCTCAAACTGTGCTTGTGTCTGCCGTTGCTGGCACAAGCACAGACCCTCACGGTCAAGGTTCCCAGCCGGCCGATCAACGACCTCGACAAAGAGTACCAGCTCAAGCTGCTGGAACTGGCGCTGACCCATGCCGGCCAGCCGTTTCGCATCAAGCAGGTCGAACTCAACCTCAACCAGTACAACCTGCAGCAACAGCTGAGCAAGGGCCAAACCATCAATGTGTTCTGGATGGGTACCTCCAGCGCCCTCGAATCCTCGCTCATCGCCGTGCCGATCCCGCTGTTTCGCGGTCTGGAAGGGCTGCGGCTCTCCTTCATCCACACCGATGCCCAGGAGAAGTTCAACCAGATCAACTCGCTGGCCGATCTCAAGCAGCTGAAGGCGGCGCAAGGGGTGGGCTGGGCCGACAACAAGATCCTCGAGAACGCCGGCATCCCCACCTATTCGGGGCGCTACAGCAACCTGTTTCGACTGATCAACGACGGCGACAAGCTGGACTTCTTCCCGCGCAACCTGGTGGAGATTTTCGCCGAGCGCAGCGAGCTGGTGGCGCAATATCCCAACCTGGTCATCGATCAGCACCTGCTGATCCGCTACCCCTTCGCCGAGTTCTTCTTCGTCAGCCCGGAATCCCCCAAGCTGGCCAAGGCGATCCAGACCGGGCTTGAGCGGGCCTATGCCGACGGCAGCTTCATGAAGTTCTTTCGGGAGAACCCCAAGATCCGCGAGGCCCTGGCCAGCGCCAATCTCGAGCGGCGGGTCACCATCTCCCTGCCCAATCCCGACATGACACCGTTGCTAAAATCCATTCCGGCCCAATATTGGGAATATCCCCCGCAGGGATAAGAGTCGACCACCTCAACCGGGGTGGCACCCACAGCGCGCCAGGGAGGTGCCATGAAGGGAATCGAGGAGTGGTTTGAACTGTACGGCCAGAGCCACCGGCACCCCGCCAATGTGGCGATCCACAAGCTGGCGGTGCCCGGCATCTATCTCTGCGCCCTGGCCCTGCTCTGGTGCCTGCCGGCCGGGCCGCTGCCGCCGTCGCTCAACTGGGCCACGCTGGTCGCCATCCCGGTGCTGGCCTTCTACCTGCGGCTGTCATTTGCGCTGTTTGTGGGCATGACGGTGCTGACCGCGCTGGGGCTGGTCATTTGCCACAGCTGGCAAGGCCCCTTGCTGTGGCCTGCGCTGGCCGGGTTCGTGCTGCTCTGGATAGCCCAGTTCGTCGGCCACCAGATCGAGGGCAAGCGCCCCTCCTTCCTCGCCGACCTGCAGTTTTTGCTGATCGGCCCCGCCTGGGTGCTGGCCAGCCTCTATCGTCGTTTGGGCATTCCCTACTGAGGGAAGCCAACAGGAGAGACCATGAGACATCCTCAGATCCTTGCTCGCGCCCTGCCGCTGCTGCTGGGTGCACTGATTGCCGGCCCGGCGCTGGCCGACAAGGCCGACCCGGTCGGCGAGGTGAGCACCGCCTTCAAGCTGTTTGGCCCCAACCACAAGATCCTAGTGGAGGCGTTCGACGATCCCCGCATCGACGGCGTCGCCTGCTACCTGGCGCGTCCCAAGACCGGCGGCGTCAAGGGCGGACTCGGGCTGGCGGAAGATCCCTCCCACGCCTCCCTCTCGTGCCACCAGATCGGCCCCATCACCCTGCCCGCCAAGCTGAAGGCGGGGGAAGAGGTGTTCGACGTCAGCACCTCGCTGGTGTTCAAGGAGCAGAAAGTGGTGCGCTTTTACGATCAAAAGCGCAACGCGCTCGTCTATCTGACTTACAGCACCAAGCTGGTGGATGGCTCCTACAAGAGCGCGGTCAGCGCCGTTCCCATCATGCCGTGGGGCTGAATTCCCACCATTTATCCCGTGATGACGACCCATATTTGTTGTAATTTAACCACATCATTATCTGCGGAGAGCGCACCATGAGAGTCGCCGTTTTCAGTACCAAGAGCTACGACAAAGAGCACTTCAATCAGGCCAACAGCCAGTACGGTTATGAACTGGAGTTCTTCGACGTGCGGCTGGAGGCCAAGACTGCCCGGCTGGCCCACGGCTTCCCCGTGGTGTGCCTGTTCGTCAACGACGATGCCGACCGCGAGGTGCTGACCGAACTGGCCACCAACGGCACCAAGGTGATCGCCCTGCGCTGCGCCGGCTACAACAACGTGGATCTGGCCGCCGCCAAGGAGCTGGGACTGAAAGTGGTGCGAGTGCCCGCCTACTCCCCGGAAGCGGTCGCCGAGCACGCGGTGGGCCTGATGATGACCCTCAACCGTCGCATCCACAAAGCCTATCAGCGCACCCGTGACGCCAACTTCTCGCTGGAGGGGCTGGTCGGCTTCAACATGCACGGCCGCACCGCCGGCATCATCGGCACCGGCAAGATCGGCATCGCCACCCTGCGCATCCTCAAGGGCTTCGGCATGCGCCTGCTGGTGAGCGATCCCTATCCGAACCAGGCGGCCATCGATCTCGGCGCCGAGTACGTGGATCTCGATACCCTGTTCCGCCAGTCCGACGTCATCAGCCTGCACTGCCCGCTGTTCAAGGAGAACTACCACCTGCTGAACAAGGAGGCGTTCGCCAAGATGAAGGACGGGGTGATGATCATCAACACCAGCCGGGGCGGCCTGCTCGACTCCAACGCCGCCATCGAGGCGCTCAAGACCGCCCGCATCGGCGCGCTGGGGCTGGACGTCTACGAGGAAGAAGAAGATCTCTTCTTCGCCGACAAGTCCAACGAGGTGATCACCGATGACGTGTTCCGCCGCCTGTCGGCCTGCCACAACGTGCTGTTCACCGGTCACCAGGCCTTCCTGACCCGCGAGGCGCTGCACGCCATCGCCGACACCACCCTCAGCAACATCCGCGCCATCGACAGTCAGGGGCGCTGCGACAACGAGGTGGAGTAAACCACCGCGCAATAAGCGAGGCGCCGGGTTGTGAGACCCGGCGCCTTCGGGTAGGCTACCAGCCCTTTTTTGCTCAGGAGTCTGGCTGCCCATGTTTATCGGATTTGATTACGGTACCTCCAACTGTGCCGTCGCCGTGATGGAACAAGGCAGCCCCAGGCTGCTGAACCTGAGCGGTGCCCACTACCTTCCCTCCACCCTGCACGCCCCCCACCGGGATGCCATCGCCGGCCTGCTGGCCGAAGGGCTGGCACCCGCCCAGCAGAGCGAGTACCTCAAGCTGCGCGGCCCCGTGGTCACCCGGGCCCAGGCGGTACGCCGCCAGATGCGCGAAGAGGGGCTGATCGACGAGCTCAGCTTTGGCGCCGCGGCGCTGGAGCGCTATCTGGAAGAGCCGGACGACGGCTACTACCTCAAGTCGCCGAAATCCTTCCTCGGCGCCTATGGCCTCAAGGCACCGCAGATCGCCCTGTTCGAAGACATCGTCTGCGCCATGATGCTGCACGTGCGGCGCGAGGCGGAGCAGCAGCTCGGCGCGCCGATCCGCCGGGCCGTGGTCGGCCGCCCGGTCAACTTTCAGGGACTGGCGGGGGAAGAAAGCAACCGTCAGGCCATCGCCATCCTGAGCGAGGCGGCCCGCCTTGCGGGGTTCGAGCAGGTGGAGTTTCTCTATGAACCGGTGGCGGCCGGCTTCGAATTCGAGGCCCGCCTGACCGAGGATGCGGTGGTACTGGTGGTGGACATCGGCGGCGGCACCACCGACTGCTCGGTGCTGCGGATGGGCCCGAGCCACCGCGACCGGCTCGATCGCGACGGCGATCTGCTCGGCCACAGCGGCCAGCGCATCGGCGGCAACGACTTCGACATCCGGCTGACGGTGGAGGGCATGATGCCGCTGCTCGGCATGCACGAGACCCTCAAGACCGGCAAGCCGCTGCCCCACCCGCTGTTCTGGGATGCCGCCGCCATCAACGACGTCAGCGCCCAGAGCCGCTTCTACAGCCTGGATACCGCCCGCCAGCTGCAGGATCTGCAACTCGACAGCCAGCCCGGCAGCAAGCTGGGCCGCCTCGCCAGCCTGCGAGCCCACAAGCTGAGCCACCAGCTGGTGTGGCGTGCCGAGCAGGGCAAGATCGCCCTCTCGACGCAGGAGTCCAATCACCAATCGCTGAGCGAGCTGGAAAAAGGGCTGGCGGCGGAGCTGACCCGCGAACAGCTGGCCAATGCCTCTGCCCTGCTGCTGGAGAAAATTGGCGAGCTGATGGATGAAGCCATCGCCGCCGCCGGCGTGCAGCCGGATCGGGTCTTCATCACCGGCGGCAGCGCCCGCTCCCCGCTGATCCAGGCCTTCATCCGCCAGAAGCTGCCCCAGGTGCCGCTGGAAGGGGGCGATGACTTCGGCTCGGTCGCCTCCGGTCTGGCCCGTTACGCCGAGCGGCTGTTTGGCAGCGGTCAACCCACCCCGATCTGACCCAACTGCAGCCAGGCATGGGGGCTGTGTTGCCATTTAACGACACAGGCCCCACCCACAGGGCGACAGAAGCAGTCGGGGGCACTCCCCCTCGCCCTGCCTGAGGGCCCGCACAGAGGGTATGCTTGTCACTCCCACTACCGGAGCCCTTTCATGCCCAGATTCTTGCTACTGCTGCTCGCCCTGCTTCTGCTCAGCGCCTGCAGCAGTACTCCCCGCTTCGCCTCGCAAGACCTGCAGCACCACCACTGGGTGCTCGACAAGCTGGATGGCCAGCCCGTTGCAGCGCCGCGAGACAACCCGCCCGATTTCGAGATAGGTGAACACTTCACCGTCAACGGCATCGCCGGTTGCAATCGCTACTTCGGGCAGGGCCACCTCGAGGGGAACAAGTTCTGGGTGACCAGTCTGGGCAGCACCGAGATGGCCTGTCTGGCCCCGCTCGATGCCGTGGAGCAGGCGGTGCTGACCACCCTCACCGAAGGGGCCACCCTGGACGGCACCACCCAGACCCTGATCCTGCAGGGCAAACGGCATCGTTTGGAATACACCCTGCGCGACTGGGTGCTCTAGGGCTCACAAACCGGCATCACAAACAGGAACATGTGCCCCGCCTGTGGCACAATATGAGGCAGTGCTCGCAATGGAGGCTGCCTCAGCCATGTCGATGGACCGTCTGTTTGACAAGATCAAACAACTCCCCACTATCCCGCAACTGCTGCATGAGTTGATGCAGAGCTTCAGCGATGAAAATGCCCGCATCGACGAGATTGCGGCCAAGATCGCCATGGACCAGGTGATCAGCGTCAAGGTGCTGCGAATGGCCAACTCGGCCGCCCTGCGCCGCGGCAACGAAGTCACTTCCATCGAACAGGCGGTGATCCGCCTCGGTTTCAACCGGCTACGATCTGTGGTGGTCGCCTCCGGCATCATCGGCAGCTTCAAGGCGCCTCCCAGCTTCGACAAGAACAAGTTCTGGACCGAGACCTTCCAGGTCGCCACCATCGCCAAGACCCTGGCCCAGGAGGCCAAGGTGCTCGATCCCGAGACCGCCTTCACCTGCGCCCTCATCCACAACATCGGCGAGCTGCTGATCCAGAGCACCTTGCCGGAAGAGGCCGAGCTCATCAGTCTGGCGATCCAGAAGGGAAGCAGCCGGGTCGAGGCCCAGCGCGAGATGCTGGGTTACGACTACGCCCAGCTCGGCGCCGAGCTGGCACGGCGCTGGAACCTCTCCGAGGCCTTCGTTGATGCCATCTCCCAGCAGCTGGATCCCCTCTCCCACAACCCGGTCAGCAAGGAGGCGGTGCTGATCCGCCTGGCGGTCTTCATCTCCTTCGCCTGGAACGCCGGGGTGCCGGCCCAGGCCATCATCGCCCGCTTCCCCAAGCCACTGGCCGACCAGCTGGGGCTGGATCCCAAGTCGCTCGCCGGCCAGCTCGAAACCTTGCATGAACAGGGCAACGCCCTCGCCGATCTTCTGACTCAATAAGCATCATGACCCATCCATTTCTGTTTCATCCCCAGGTGGCGCCCTGGTTCAAAGAGAGCGCCGATGCCCTGCAACTGACCCTGTTCAGCGAGCTGGATGCCCCGATCCGCGAGGTGTGGCTGCGCCATGAGCCGGACAACGAGGAGTACCTGATCCCGATGACGGCGGTCTCCACCCGCGACCGGCTGCAGGTATGGCAGGCGACCCTGCCGCTCATCAAGGGGCAGGACATTCACCTCTACTGCTTCAAGTGTCTGACCGATGAGGAGCAGTGGTGGCTGCACGGGGCCGGCGTCAGCGCCGCCATGCCGCCGCGCGAACAACATTTTCGCTTCAACAGCCTACACCAGCCACCGGCCTGGGTGCAGGATCAGGTGTTCTACCAGATCTTCCCCGATCGCTTCTGCAACGGCGACCCGTCGCTCAGCGTCAAGCATCACGAGTACGAGTACCGCGGCAAGGCGGTGATCAGCAAGGCGTGGGGCGAGCCGGTCAGCCGCCACGAAGAGGGCCACGGCGCCTGCGAATTCTACGGTGGCGACCTGGCGGGCATCGATGCCAAGCTGCACTATCTGCAATCCCTCGGGGTAACGGCGCTCTATCTCAACCCCATCTTCGATTCGCCGAGCAACCACAAGTACGACACCCAGGACTACTTCAAGGTGGATGCGCACCTCGGCAGCAACGCCCAGTTTGCCGAGCTGACCCGCAACCTGCACCAGCGCGGCATGAAGATCATCCTGGATGCGGTGGTCAACCACACCTCGACCGAGCACCCCTGGTTCTGCCCGCCGCTCGGCGCCCAGAGCAACCCAGACTCACCGTGGCGCAGCTTCTACACCTTTGACAACGAGGGGGATTACGTCAGCTGGAAAGGCATCCGCAGCCTGCCCAAGCTCGACTTCTCCAGCGAACAGGTGCAGGACGCAGTCTATCGCGCCGACGACGCCATCCTGCGCTACTGGATGCGCGCCCCCTACCAGATCGACGGCTGGCGCTTCGACGTCATCCACATGCTGGGGGAGCGCGGCACAGCCGAAGGCAACCGCGGCCACGTGCGCGCCATTCGCGGCGCGGTGAAGCAAGAGAACCCGGACGCCTATGTTCTCGGCGAGCACTTCTTCGAGGCAAGCCAGTGGCTGCAGGGGGATCAGGAGGACGGCGCCATGAACTACTACGGCTTCGCCCACCCGATCCGCGCCTTCCTGGCGGGGCAGGACATCGCCTACCACCCCATCAAGATCAGCGCCGAAGAGCTGGATCGCTGGCTCAAGCTGGCGCGGGCCCACATTCCGTTCAAAAACCAGCTGGCCCAGTTCAACCTGCTGGACAGCCACGACACCGCTCGCTTCCTCCACCTGCTGGGGGAAGACAAACAGCGGATGCGGCTCGCGGCCACCCTGCTGCTCACCTACATCGGCGTGCCGTCCATCTACTACGGCGATGAAGTGGGGCTCTCTGGCGGCAACGATCCGGACTGCCGCCGCTGCTTCCCGTGGGAGACCACCGCCTGGGATCACGTGCTGCACGACCACTACCGCCGGTTGATCCAGATCCGCCGGCAGCGTCCTGCCCTGCGTCGCGGCGACATCCAGACCCTCTATGCCGGCCCGCACAGCTATGTGTTTGCCCGTACCCTGCAAAGCGATCAGGTGGTGGTGGCCTGCAACCGTCACCCCAGCGAGCCGCGCACCATCAGCCTGCCCCTGTGGCAGACCGCCAGCCCGGCCAGCCGCTTCACCGATGCCTTCAACGGCGACAAATTCGAAGTGGTACAGGGCGAGGTGCAGCTCACCATCCCCGCCAACTCGGCCAGAGTACTGCTCTCCAGCTAGGCGTCAAAAAAGCGGAACCCTGTGTTCCGCTTTTTGTTAAAGCCCCCGAGATCGCATAAAGTTGTTTGAGCTGGGTTGGATTTCTCTATGAATCATCTAGTTAGTTCACTCAGAGTGGAATAAAACTGGCATCATACAAGGCCGCATCAGCCCCTTTTCGGCTAAACTGGCCCAAGGCACATAAATTGCTTGTCACTTGGCATCACTAGCGAGAATCCGTCATGTTCGACAATAAAACCCTATTGATTACCGGCGGCACTGGCTCGTTTGGCAAGATGCTGGTCAAGACAGTGCTGGAACGCTACAAGCCGAAACGGCTGATCATCTACTCCCGCGACGAGCTGAAACAGTTCGAGATGCAGCAGGTCTTCAACGCCCCCTGCATGCGCTATTTCATCGGCGACGTGCGGGATGCCAACCGGCTCACCATGGCGATGCGCGGGGTTGACTATGTGGTGCACGCGGCGGCCCTCAAGCAGGTGCCGGCTGCCGAATACAACCCCATGGAGTGCATCAAGACCAATATCCACGGGGCCGAGAACGTCATCCAGGCCGCCCTGCTCAATCAGGTCAAGAAGGTGATCGCCCTCTCCACCGACAAGGCTGCCAACCCCATCAACCTGTACGGCGCCACCAAGCTGGCCTCCGACAAACTGTTTGTCGCCGCCAACAACATCGCCGGCCAGGATCCAACCCGTTTTGCGGTAGTGCGCTACGGCAACGTGGTGGGATCGCGCGGTTCTGTGGTGCCCTTCTTCCAGAAACGGATCGATCAGGGCGCCACCACCCTGCCCATCACCCACACCGAGATGACCCGCTTCTGGATCACCCTGCAGCAGGGGGTGGACTTCGTGATGAACAACTTCCCGCGCATGAAGGGGGGGGAGATTTTCGTGCCCAAGCTGCCATCGGTACGGATCACCGACCTGGCTACCGCCATGGCCCCTCAGCTGAACCAGGAGATCATCGGCATCCGCCCGGGTGAAAAACTGCATGAAGTGATGTGCCCATGTGACGACTCCTACCACACCTTCGAGTTCGACGACTTCTTCATCATCGGACCAACCATCAACTTCAACAATCGCAACAATGACTTCTCCGTCACCGCCTCAGGTGAAAAGGGAACCATGGTGGCCCAGGGATTCGAGTACAACTCCCGTGACAACGAGGATTTCCTGACGGTTGAGCAGCTGAAAGCATTGAACAGCAAGGTGGCAATGGAATGATCCCGTACGGCAGACAGTCGATCAGCGAAGCGGATATCGCAGCCGTGGTCGAAGTATTGAGGTCCGATTTTCTGACCCAGGGGCCTGTAGTGCCGCGCTTCGAGCAGGCGGTGGCGGATTACTGTGGTGCCCGCTTCGGGGTGGCGGTCAACTCAGGTACGGCTGCCCTGCATATCGCCTGTCTGGCGCTGGGTGTCGGCCCGGGTGACTGGGTCTGGACCTCCCCCATCAGCTTTGTCGCCTCGGCCAACTGCGCTCTCTATTGCGGAGCCCAGGTCGACTTCGTCGACATCGAGCCCGATACCGGCAACATGTGCGCCATGGAGCTGGAGCGCAAACTGGCAACGGCCAAGGCTCAAGGATGCCTGCCCAAGGTGGTCATCCCGGTACACTTCGCGGGCCTGCCCTGCGACATGCAGGAGATCCATCGCCTGGGACAAGAGTACGGTTTTAAGATAATCGAGGATGCCTGTCATGCTCTCGGCGCCCGCTATCAGGGTGAACCCACCGGCAATGGCCGCTACAGCGATATCACCGTCTTCAGCTTCCACCCGGTGAAGATCATCACCACCGGCGAGGGTGGCATGGCGATGACCAATGACCCTGCGCTTGCCAAAACCATGAGCATGCTGCGCAGCCACGGCATCACCCGGGATCCGGAAGACTTCATCAACGAACCGGATGGCCCCTGGTACTACGAGCAGCAGATGCTGGGCTTCAACTACCGGATGACCGACATCCAGGCGGCACTGGGGTTGAGCCAGATGGCGAATCTGGAAGGTTGGATCGCCAAGCGTAGCGAGATCGCTCGTCGTTACTTTGAAGCTTTATCCCCTGAGCGTCTGCCCCGTTATTTTGGCGAAGAGCGGCGCAGCGCCTTCCACCTGTATGTACACCATGTTGTACCCGAACAACGCGATGGCCTGTTCCAGCGACTACGCGATCATGGGATTGGGGCCAACGTGCACTATATGCCAATCTACAAACAACCTTGGCACCAAGAAGGCCACCAGTCAGCCCTACCGATGGCAGAGGCTCACTATTACGGAGCCATCACTCTCCCGCTTTTCCCTCATTTAACGACAGCGGAACAACATCAGGTATTTACATTGGTAACTGCCGATGCGTAGCAGTACATAAAAGAACAAACAGGCTCTGAGTTTGCCTTCAAAAGGTCCAGATAGTCGATATACAGAGAGATAAAATGACGGATACAGCAATCTTGCCAGTTGTGATGGCGGGGGGGTCAGGTAGTCGGCTTTGGCCTCTTTCTCGTGAGTTATATCCAAAGCAGTTCATGCCGCTGTTGGGTGAAGCCTCAATGCTGCTGGATACCATTGGCAGGGTCAAAGAACTTGCCGCTCACCCGTTCACCGTGGTTTGCAATGAGGCCCATCGCTTTATTGTCGCCGAGCAGTTGCGGGAGGCCGGAATTGAGAACCATATTCTGCTGGAGCCTTCAGCACGCAATACAGCCCCGGCTATCGCTGTGGCGGCCCTGCACGGTATGACGATCGCTGATGACCCCGTGTTGTTGGTGCTGGCTGCAGACCACGCAATCAAGGATCCGCACGCCTTCCGACAAGCCATAGAAGCCGCATACCCCTTTGCAGCCAATGGCAAACTGGTGACATTCGGCATCGTCCCCCAAACACCTGAAACCGGTTATGGCTACCTCAGAGCAGGGGAATCTCTTGGGGGGGGCGTTTCTCGCGTCGACGCCTTCATCGAAAAACCGGATCTGGACACGGCAAAACAGTATCTCTCCTCTGGAAAATACCTCTGGAATAGCGGCCTCTTTATGTTCAAAGCCAGCCGCTATCTTGAGGAACTTAAACTTTATCGCCCCGATATCCTGGCCGCGTGTGACAAAGCGTTCAGCACCAGACAACATGATCTCGATTTTATCCGTGTTGGTAGCGCGGCTTTCGAGGAATCGCCCAGTGAGTCGGTAGATTATGCGGTGATGGAAAAAACGCATGATGCCGTCGTCGTTCCTATGGATGCGGGATGGAGCGATGTAGGCTCTTGGTCCACCCTGTGGGAGGTGAACGAGAAAGACGGGCAAGGGAATGTCCTAGAAGGTGACATCTTGGCGCTTGACACAACAGATTGTTATATCAAAAGCAGCTACCGGCTAGTAACCACCATTGGATTGGACAAGCTAGTCATAGTGGAAACCAAGGATGCCATACTCGTTGCCGCGCACGACAAGGTTCAAGAGGTCAAGACACTGACATCACGTCTTAAAAGTATGAATCGCACAGAAACCGAACGTCATCGCGAGGTTTACCGCCCATGGGGCAAATATGATGCTATCGACAGCGGAGAGCGTTTCCACGTCAAACGCATCACCGTCAAGCCTGGTGCCAAGCTTTCTCTGCAACTGCATCACCACAGGGCAGAACACTGGATAGTAGTCTCCGGAACAGCCAGGATGACACTGAATGGTGTCGAGCGCTTTATCACGGAAAATGAGTCCGTCTATATCCCTATTGCAACCATTCACTCGTTGGAAAACCCGGGTAAAGTCGACTTGGTACTTATCGAAGTTCAATCAGGCTCCTATCTGGGGGAAGACGACATTGTAAGGCTGGGGGAGCACTACCACAAAGATGGGAGCGAGCCATGCTAAGTACCAAGACGATTATCCAGCATAGTGGTTTGGGCTTTGGTACCAGCGGTGTCAGAGGGTTAGTCAACCAGTTGACAGCAGAAGTTTGCCAAGCATTTACGCATGCCTTTATTTCTGTCATGCGTGATCGCTACACCTTTAAGCATGTAGCGTTGGGCATAGACAACAGACCCAGCAGTCTCGGCATGGCAGGCGCCTGCGCCGCCACCCTGCAACAACTTGGCATCGAGCCCCTCTTCTATGGGGTACTACCAACACCAGCCTTGGCATTACAAGCCATGCATTGCCGCATTCCTGCCATCATGGTTACCGGTAGTCATATCCCACATGACCGAAATGGTCTCAAGTTCTATAGCCCTGGTGGAGAGATCACCAAAACTGAAGAACGACAGATCCTAGACGCGGACATAGTGTTCTCCAAGAGAATGGTACAACCCACGCTTCTGCCCTCCACAGAGGCAGCAGAACGCTATACAGAGCGTTACTTACATTTTTTCAACGAGAATGCACTGGCACATAAACGGATCGGCATTTACGAACACAGCAGTGCCGGGCGAGATATTTACCCGTCGATTTTCCAAGCATTAGGAGCAACAGTTGTACGACTGGGGCGGAGTGACGACTTTATCCCCATCGATACCGAAGCCTTGAGCACAGAGGATGAACAGATAGCCATCGATTGGACCCTCCAATATGGTCTGGATGCTCTTTTTTCAACCGATGGTGACGGTGACAGGCCCATGCTCGCCGACGAGCAGGGCCATTGGATAAAAGGAGACATATTGGGGCTGCTCTGTTGCCAATACCTAGGCATACAGAGCGTGGCCATGCCACTTAACTGCAATAGTGCCGTTGAGCAATCAGGGATAGCCACACGAGTCATACGCACTCGGATTGGATCTCCTTATGTATTGGAAGCAATGGGGGCCCTCGCAGGCAAAGTAGCCGGTTTTGAAGCAAATGGAGGCTTCATGTTAGGCAGTAGCATTGATCATGAAGGGCGGCATCTTTCGGCCCTCCCCACTCGTGATGCCCTGCTACCAGCATTGGCTGCATTGATCCAGGCAAGAGAAAAAGGGCTTGCTGCCATCTTGGCCACGCTACCAAACCGCTTTACTCATAGCGACCGGATCAAGGTTAATCCGACGGCCTTGATGCAAAAAGCCAGCAATGAGCCCACTTGGCTTCTTCAGTTACTGGGGCTGGCAACAGATGCGTATCTTGATATAGATCTGACTGATGGAATAAGAATCCAGCTTACGGGTAACAATATCTTACACTTGCGAGCTTCTGCCAATGCGCCGGAACTTCGCTGTTATGCAGAGGCTAATACCCAAGCTCAAGCCATAACATTAGTAAATAACAACCTGAAGCTTATTAAACGACTGATCGATATGGAGTAAAAATATATTTCCTCAACAAGTCTTAAGTAATTGGTGACTTCGTTGATGACTTTCTAAACTTTTCGACCATAGCTTCACATTAATTTATATTATCATCAGATTTCAGACAGGGCAAAGGACCATGAATAATATTTTTGACTTTTTGTTAGCTGAAGACCTAATTTCACCAAACAGAAGTATAATTATAAGTCCAACATGCAGAGACCTGAATGTAGCCGTATACAAAGATACATTAACTGGCATAATCTATCTAGACCCCACACATGCCGGTAAAGCAGCTCATTATTACACACAAAAAAACTCGATGGGGTGTGGAAAGTATCGCAATGAAGTAGACCTGCTTGATGCAGAAAGAAGAGCGAAAGTTTTATCCTCTCTGATACCTGGACGTCGCTGGCTAGACTTTGGATGTGGCCCTGGTTACCAGTTACGCAAAGATGCTCATCTTTGTTCTTCTGCGATAGGTATAGAGATAAACGAAGGAGATAGGGATCAACTCCGGCAGGATGGCTTCCATATCGAGTCATCTTTGGAACAAGTTACTAAATTTCAGCCTGAAGTGATTAGTCTCTTTCATGTTTTAGAACATCTGCTGTCCCCTCAACATATATTGGAAGAACTAAAATCGATAGCATCCAAAGGCTGCCAACTAATCATTGAGGTTCCGCACGCCAAGGATTGGTTGTTGTTGAATGGCCCTGAAGAATATCGTCAATTTACTTTCTGGTCAGAGCATCTTGTCTTACATACAAGGGCATCGTTACACCGATTACTTGAAAAAAGTGGTTGGACAGTACAATCGGAAGTAGCTGTACAGCGTTATCCCGTATGGAATCACCTGTATTGGCTGACTGATAAAAAGCCCTCTGGGATGGGCAATACGATAATGGATGAATCGGCACGTATACTGCATGAGGCTTATGGTAATTATAATGCCACAAGAAATTGTACTGACACTTTATTGTTTATTGCTCGTCGTTAAGCTTCAGGAAGAAGATAAATGAAATTCACTGCAATTATCCCTGCAAGGGGAGGCTCAAAAGGTGTCATTGATAAAAACATCAGGCCTATCATGGGGGCGCCACTCATCAGTTGGAGTATCCGTCAAGCCTTGGCTTGTAACCAGATTAGTCGAGTGATTGTTTCTACTGATTCAGTACACATCGCCAATGTCGCCCAGAGTTGGGGAGCTGAAGTACCAGAACTCAGACCCTCTGAGCTTGCTCTAGATCACACTTCAACTGAAGAAGTCATGCTCCATGCCATGGAACATTGGTTAGACGCTGATGATGATGAAGTTGTCGTGCTGCTTCAGCCTACCTCACCTTTACGCATGCCGGAAAGCATAGCCAACGCCATAGATCAGTTCTGCCGCGAACGAGCTGATTCACTCGTATCCGTTTGCGAGAGTCATGCTTTTTTCTGGAAATCTCCTTCTTCACCTAGAGCGCTTTACGATTATGCGAATCGCCCCAGAAGGCAGGATATTCGAGAAGCAGATCGTCAGTATCGTGAAAATGGGTCCATATATCTTACTAAAATCCCCTTGCTAAGAGCGAGGGAAAATCGTCTTGGGGGTAAAATAGCTATGTACTCTATGCAAGAATATGAGTCTTGGGAAATAGACTCTCTAACTGACTTTGCTATTGTAGAAACTCTGATGCGGGAATATCTTTAATGATCATTGATAGAAACGTTACTCGTTATGTTGTTTTCAGCGATGAAACCATAATGCATGCATTACAAAAAATGAGTCTGAACAAGAGTGGTATCGTTTTTGTTTTGACTCAAAATGGTGTTCTCGAAGGAGTCATGACAGATGGTGACTTAAGACGCTGGTTACTAGAGGAAAGTAACTTCGACTTGTCCTTACCAGTTGCCATAGTTAGCAACCATAATTTTACGAGTGCAGACATAGAAAGTCCTCACGAGAGTATTTCCGCTCTATTTTCAAGTCGAATTAAATATCTCCCTCTACTCGATAAACAACATCGCTTGATGGCAGTTGCTACACAACACAACCAGCCAATCCAGATAGATAATTTCGTAATAGCAGAAGAAAGTCCGACCTTTATAATAGCCGAGATTGGCAACAACCATAACGGTGACATTGTATTGGCAAAAAAACTGGTAGACTTGGCTGTTGCAAGTGGGGCCAATTGTGCCAAGTTTCAAATGCGCCATTTAGCTTCCATGTATCGTCAAAATACACCCCAAAAAACGGCTGGAGAAGATCTCGGATCAGAGTATACGCTTCAGTTGCTGGAGCGCTTCCAGCTGACTACTAAGGAACTGATTGAAGTATTCGATTACTGCAAAGAGAAAGGCATTATCCCTCTCTGCACACCTTGGGATGCAACTAGCCTTGATGAATTGGAAAACTATGGCATGCCGGCGTACAAAGTAGCCTCGGCAGACCTGACAAATCATGAATTCCTAGAAAAACTGATCCTTACACGTAAACCACTGATTTGTTCTACTGGGATGTCCAGTGAGCAAGAAATAAAAAATGCTATTGCTCTCTTTCAGAGAAATGGTACCCAATTCATAATTTTACATTGCAACTCGACTTACCCTGCACCCTTCAAAGACATCAATCTAAAATACATAAGTCGCTTACAGGAACTCATTCAAAGTGGCCATGTTGGTTATTCTGGTCATGAACGTGGAACATCGGTCGCTATGGCAGCAGTTAGTTTGGGAGCAAAGATTATTGAAAAACACTTCACTCTGGACAGAAACATGGAAGGCAATGACCATCGAGTCAGTTTGCTGCCAGATGAATTCACTATGATGGTTCAGGGAATTCGTGAAATAGAGCTCGCTATGGGACATCGCAAAGCTAGAGAAGTCACTCAGGGAGAAATGATGAATCGAGAAGTGCTTGGAAAGAGTCTAATATGTACCAGGGATCTAAAAATTGGAGAAATTATCACGTCGAACGCTGTAGATATACGTAGTCCCGGAAAAGGATTACCTCCATATGAAAAAAATAAACTCATAGGTATGGTTGCTCGACGAGATATCGCTGTTGGTGATTTCTTCTATCCATCTGATCTTAATGAAAAGACCACACAGGCTCGTCAATATTCATTCAATCGTCCTTTTGGTATCCCAGTTCGCTACCATGACCTGAAAGATATGCTTGGGAAGACTAATCTAGATTTAGTTGAGTTTCACCTTAGCTACAAGGACCTAGATCTTGATCCTGCAGATTATTTAGCATCTGAAGGCTATGACCTTGATGTAATAGTACATAGTCCTGAGTTATTTTATGGAGACCATATAATGGATCTCTGTTCAGAAGATAAAATATATCGTGAACACTCTCTTAAAGAATTGCAAAGGGTTATTGATAAAACTCGTCAGATAGCCTCTTACTTTCATCGCGCGACTAAACCTCTAATCATCATTAATGCAGGTGGATTCACTTTAGATAGTTTCATGCCACGTTCAGAGCGCGAGGTTAAATATAAGTTAATCGCGGAAGCTATAAAAAAACTTGACAGCCAAGGGGTCGAAATTATTCCTCAGACAATGCCTCCTTATCCATGGCATTTTGGTGGGCAACGCTATCACAATCTATTCATGGAGGCCGACGAGATTTCTGACTTCTGTGAAAAACAGGGGATGAGAGTATGTTTGGATATATCACATTCAAAACTTGCCTGTAACCTGAATAAGGATTCCTTTGCAAGATTTATTCGACAAATAGCTCCATATACGGCTCACTTGCACCTTGTTGATGCTAAGGATGTTGATGGCGAAGGGCTGCAAATCGGTGAGGGAGAGATAGACTTTGACGAGGTCTCTGGATTATTGAAGCAACATGCACCAACAGCATCCTTTATTCCTGAAATATGGCAAGGGCACAAAAATAACGGCGAAGGATTCTGGATAGCACTAGAGAGACTCGAGCAATTTAAGCTTTAATGAGGCGATAGCTATGAAAGCATTTGGCTTTGACACTGAACAGGTATTCACCTATGAAAATGGTTTTTACTTGACTGCTGAACAGAAAAGGCTACAGAAACTGATAGCTCATTATGAGCTGTATAAAATGATCTCAACAATACCGGGCTCCATTCTTTAGGCGTATTCAAAGGTTCATCACTTATCCGTTTTGCCTCTTTCAGGGATATGCTGGAGACTACAAATTCACGTAAAATTCTTGGATTTGACGCTTTTGGACGTTTTCCTCGCCCTGACCATGGGACGGATGCTGATAACCAATTTATCGAAAAATTTGAATCTGTGGCTGGAGAAGGTATTGGAAAAGATGAGCTCAAACAGTTTCTCGATCATAAACGTCTATATAATATCGAGCTGATGGCTGGTGACATATTTAAAACCCTACCTGCTTATCTTAAGGATAATCCACATTTACGTATTGCATTGCTGCATATTGACGTCGATGTTTATAGCCCTAGTAAATTTGCGCTAGACCTTCTGTTCCCTCACATGGTGAGAGGTGGTCTGATTATAATGGACGATTACGGCACTGTTGAGGGAGAAACTAGCGCTGTAGATGAGTTTCTAGCGAAACATAATTTAAATATCCAAAAATTATCTTTTTGTGATATACCATCCTTTATCAAAGTCTGATCACTGTCCTAGTTACTATAGTATGAAAAGAAAAGGCTTGGGTTCTTAATGAGCCCTGCTTTTTCTTGAATCTGCTCATCATCCCAATCCCACCAACATATTCTTTTCAATATTGAAATTTGTTCTTTATTAAAGCGTTGACGAATAACTTTAGCCGGGACTCCCACCACGATGGCATAGTCAGGTACATCACGAGTTACTACAGCACCAGCCCCGACCACAGCACCATCGCCAATTGTCACCCCAGGTAATATAATTGCATTAGCACCAATCCATACATCATTGCCAATCGTAATCTTTTGATTGGAAGACATGTTATACAAATCCAATAGATCGTCATTCTCCCAGATACCAGGAACACCTTCATAACCTAGAATATCATGTTTAGATATATAGAGTAGGGGATGGGATGTAATACAATCGAGAGGGTGATTGAACTCGCCGATTTTAACTGACTCATTAATGGAACAGAAAGCACCAATGCTTTCAAGTAATGAACCTTTGAAACAATGGCGTTCATAGCCGTATGTATACTTTCCAACCTCAACGCCATTGATGCTACGTTTTGAGGTTGTCGATATATCTACATTTTTAAAGACCTGAATGAAGTGCTCCCCCTCCTTTAAGCCAATATCACGCAAATATTGACTTATTTCTATAAAAAACGAACTAACAATTACTATAAAAGCCTCATTAATGGACTGTGAATAACTATCCGGAGTAACAACTTCTTTGCCAAGAAAGCACTCTTTCTCAGGACGTGTAGTCATAAAAAAAGTCACTTGTGAATACAACCAAGAATTTTTATTAATAAAATTCTCTGCCGCAGACCCAGTACCATAGATGATTAAATTTCTACCACGAGATAGTTTTTCTTCAATCATAAGGCGATGTAACATTAGCATAAAGGCTTTCCTTATAGAAAAAAATCTGCCTTCTTATTAACAAAACAATCTAGCTCACCAGACGTTATATTGTATATCTTCTGCCCTCTTCTTTCGGCAAGTCGACGAATATAACCATACTCTAACTTTTGTCGTTCAATAGTTTCTCGCAGTCCATGAAAACCCAATTCCTTATATGCATCGAGTGATATTTTATCATCCACCGAAGTATGTTGGTAAACATGCGGAATAACCTTTCCGGACAATATATCCTCCCTAGTAAAAGCCCACCAAGTATGATCAAATCCAACCAAACAAATCTCTTCATATCCAATATAAAGGGCCAGTAGTATCGCAGGACATAATACATTCTGAGCACAATGCTGCATTTTCGCACTAAAGTCACAACTTATTATCTCATCTGTAGCAAGCCCAGATGACATATCATAGAAATAGAGGTTCTCCATTTCCGCTTTTTGCCTGTCAAAATAATGTAAAGCATCAGCATTGACTACTAATCTGGTATCAGGAAGTTTAGTCGATAACACGTTCATTATTGGCTCTAGTAATAAATCACTTTTCAACCAAAAGAGAGGGTCTGCCAATATCCAGAATTGAGGTAATAATTTAACAATCTCATGGCTTTTATAGGCATGATTAACCGCAATACAGTCAAACTGGGCTAACTTGCTTAAATTTATAGTTTTCAGTGAAGGACCATTGCCAATGATAAAACAACGATCAGTTTTTCGCTTATCTTTAAGTTTCTTATTCTTGTTCAACACATGGCTAGAAATAATACTATCATATGTACTATAATCCATGATGGTGTGTTTAACACCCAACTCACTTAGTTGGCACTGGAGCTCTGTCACATAAGATGACGTAATGATTATCTTACTATCACTTTGCAAATATTCATTTATATTAGTGACCAGATCAATAGTTATACCATTAAACAAGCGACCACTTTTCTTTGGATCATTATCCAAAATAACTTTAGGTACAGTATCACCATAAATACGAACCCATTTATTAAAAAGCTTTTCAGCCAAGCTTGAAGCACCAATCCACACAACACTCATAAAAAACCTTATTCTTTTAAATTAACATTATTAACATACCAGTCCCACGCATTTCGCATGCCTAACTCCAATGTAGTGGTTGCCTGCCAACCCAATTTATTCAATCTTGTTACATCCAGTCTTTTTACAGGAGTACCCTCAAGTTTATTCTCATCAAAACAAAACTCTCCGGTGAAACCACTGATAGATTTAAGAAGCTCTGCCACTTCACGAATAGAGCAATCAATACCAGTTCCAATATTAATATGAGAGCATCTAGGACCAGTCAGTAACTGTAAGTTTTGCTGCGATATAGACATAATATGTAAGCATGCTGCCGCCAAGTCATCGACATACATGAATTCACGACGGGCGTTGCCACTACCCCAGATCTCTACAAATTTATCGCCTTGTTCAATGGCTCGATAGAACTTTCCTATTAAGGCAGGGATAACATGACTGTACTGAGGGTGAAAATTATCATATGGGCCATAGAGATTGGTCGGCATAGCACAGCGATAATCTCTTCCATATTGCCTATTGTAACTTTCACACAGTTTAATACCGGCAATTTTGGCAATAGCATAAGGTTCATTAGTCGGCTCCAGTGGGCCAGTAAGAAGTGCCTCTTCCGAAATGGGTTGTGGGGTTAACTTTGGATAGATGCAACTAGAACCCAGAAATAACAATTTCTGTACATCAGCAAGGTGTGCATTGTGAATCAAATTAGCTTCAATCATCAAGTTTTGGTAGATGAATTCTGCTGGGAAACTTTCGTTTGCAGAAATTCCTCCTACCTTGGCGGCCGCCACATATATTTCGTCTATTTGTTGACGCATCAAAAAACGTTTTACCGTTTGTTGATCTGTCAGATCTAGTTCACCTCGAGTAGCGGTCACCAGTTCAACTGAATCCAGCATCGCAAGTTGCCGACACAAGGCTTGTCCTACCATGCCGAGATGTCCAGCAACAAAGACTCTCTTCTTAGCCATATATTCAGTTCCCCATGGACTCACCAATCTCAAATCCGTGTTTTTTCAACAAGGCATGGCACTGCGCCACTTTCACATCAGCAGCAACCATTTCGGCACACATTTCTCTTACTGTAATACTGGGTTTCCAACCCAGTTTTTCTCGTGCTTTACTCGCATCACCTAACAAAGAATCAACTTCTGCAGGACGGAAATACCTGGGGTCAATACGAAGAACCACATCACCAGGACGGACTGCCGGGGCCAGCTCTTCCTTGGCTGATACCACCACTGCAACTTCTTCAACACCCTTGCCTTCGAAACGTAATTGTATACCAACATCTTCTGCTGCCCAAAGAATGAACTGACGCACAGAATACTGCTCGCCAGTCGCTATCACAAAATCTTCAGGCTTTTCTTGCTGTAATATGAGCCATTGTAGTTGTACATAATCCTTTGCATGACCCCAATCCCGTAGAGAATCAATATTCCCCATGTAGAGACAACTATCCAAACCTTGGGCAATATTGGCCAAGCCTCTGGTAATCTTTCGAGTAACAAAAGTTTCTCCCCTACGGGGAGATTCATGATTGAAAAGAATACCGTTGCATGCATATAAACCATAAGCCTCACGATAGTTCACCGTGATCCAGTATGCATAAAGTTTGGCAACGGCATAAGGAGAGCGTGGATAGAAGGGGGTGGTTTCTCTTTGCGGTATCTCTTGGACCTGGCCAAACAACTCTGACGTCGAAGCTTGATAAAACCGGGTTTTTTTCTCCAATCCCAACAACCGGATAGCCTCTAGTAGGCGCAGTGTGCCCATAGCATCTACATCGGCCGTATATTCAGGAGACTCAAAGCTGACTGCTACGTGAGATTGAGCCCCCAAATTATATACCTCATCTGGTTGAACCTCTTGAATAATACGGGTCAAGTTAGAGGAGTCCGTCAGATCACCATAATGCAGTACAAAATTTTGATGTTCAATATGAGGGTCTTGGTAGATATGGTCTATACGTTGAGTGTTGAACGATGAAGCTCGACGCTTGATCCCATGCACCTGATACCCTTTTTCTAATAGAAGCTCGGCCAAATAGGAGCCATCCTGCCCGGTTACACCAGTGATAAGTGCGACTTTCTTATTCATAAATTTCATGCCACTTGATGATCCGTGCTACAGGAGCCTTGTGTTGTAACTTCAAGACTATTTCATCACCATGCTCTCCCTCTACGGAGTTAAATAAAATATCCACATTGGAGGGGAAATCATGTAAAGACCAGACTTGTCTACCATTAAAGGTACTATCACTCCCCAGAGAGGTAATAAAGAAGTCTGTCACAATACCCGATTTTTCAAGCAGCATGTATATTATGTTAGCCATAATCCCGGTACCAAAGATACCAATACGTCTTCCTTTCAATACTGAAACATCTTGCTCCTTCTCCAAATAGCTATGAAAAAGCCGCTTCAATAACGTCATATTTTTATTTGCCAATGCCAAAGCTACATCTTGTTGGTTTGCCCTTTCCAAATCCAGAAGTTCGTAAATAATCCTGGTTTCCCGATTAATTAGGTTATAGTTTTCAATATTACTGCTCAACCCACCAAGATAGAAATGGGCCACTATCCTGTCAGAAAAATCCCCACGCTTAAAAAGAATGGTCTTCAACATAATATAAGAATCAGCTGCTATATTAAAAGATCGGGGAAAACCACCATATTCCTGCAGCAGGGCTCGTTTCATGAAAAAGCCTTGATGATGAGGATGGCTAAATTCCTGTTCACCATTACGCAATTCATTTCCATGCAAAATCCACTCAGCATTGGTCGCAGGATCCTTTATAATAACTCTAGCAGCCAAATAATCGAGAGAATCGTCTTTTACAAATTTGGTCAAAATATCATAAATAACATCTGAGTCACAGAAATGATCATCTGAGCTAAGATAATAAATAATTTCACCCGTTGCAGCAGCTAATCCTTTGTTGAAAGCATCATAAACACCGTTATCTGCTTCTGACACCACTTTCGCTATATGTGGAAATGTAGACACTAGGGTAAGTGTTTGATCTGAAGATCGGCCATCGATAATAATATGCTCTATCTGGGAAATGGCTGTTTGTTTAGCCACACTACATAAGCATCTTTCGATAGTTGCAGCACTATTATATGTTGCTGTGATGATAGAAACTTTCATTCAATTTTCATCCATTAGACCAATATAAAGTGCATTCTAAAACCAGAGGTCAGCCACGAACACCTGCCGTTTTTCTCAATACACTGATACAATCCATATCCTTGCACTCCCAATCGATGAGTGTTTGCTCCACCACCTCGAAATCATGGTGCTGGGCAATGAAAGCAACATCATCTTTTGAAATCCTACTACGTCCGGCCGGATTCAGATTCCATTGGTCGAATACTCTCATATTATCCACCAATGCACCAAGATTAGAGTGATGCATTACAACATACCCCTGATCTTCCAGTACACGATTGAACTCGCCGAGATAGAAATCCAAGCTTTTATAGGAAAAATGAACCATCGCATCCCAAGAATATATCAGACTTAGAGAGCTGGTTTGCTGAGGTAACTGATCTGTACCATTGCATTGCATACTGATATTTGAATATTTAGCAAAGCGCTGGCGGCAGAACTCTATTGCGTCAAAGCTGGCATCAACCAACTGCAGATACTGACAACGTGTATGCACTATCTCTGCAATACGTCCCTTACCACAGGCAAAATCAAGGACATTGCTATAATCCAACACACCTTCCAGCCGGCTCAATACAGGTTGAATGAATCTATTATATTGGGCTTGGGCTGAATTCTCTGCCAATTTATAGTAGGCATCCCATTCATCATCTGCCGGGGTAGCACTCAGTCTGGTTTGAATCAGGTCTAGCACATCAATTTTCTGCTCAGCTCCGATACCTACAATTCTCGTAGGATCAACGCCCTCACTAACAAGATACTCTGTTATCTCTTCTTCAAATAATTGAGAAGCAATAATAATTTGCTCAGGTTGTTGCCAATCCATCAAATCCGGTGGTAGAGAAATGAGTTGTTGCTGTTTTCCCAAGGACTTAAATTTTCTATCGACCAGCCAAGCCACATGACAAAAAGGAACTGCAGCCAACTGACGAAGGAAATATTCGCCAATTTCTCCAGCACCATAGATAGCAATGTTTGCTCCCTTGATGACGCGCTCGAAGGGAAACAGTATGAGATTCATGAGTCAACCCTATTTATTGTAGTTCAATACGGATGGTATATTGTACAGCCAGGTCACGGGGCGAAACCCAAACAGATCATTTTTCTTATTCACATGCCCATTCAACGCACAAAGCCTGGCCCAACGTTCAGATATCACGCCAAAATCATCCGGCCAGTCAGCTCTGATACTGCTGCTGAGTTTTTCTAGCCATAAATAAATGCGTTCTAACTCTGTGTCACTTAAATCACTTCGCAGATCACAGCACCATTCATGTGCCTCAATATCTATGTCCACAACGCCGAGTGTTTGCATGTATTTGGTCATTATCTGCCGATACAGGATCATTTGACGCGCACGTTTTATTTTTGAAACTTGAGCATCATGAACTCTGTAATGGACCAATACTTCCGGAATGTTGGCAAATTTAACTCCACGACAAAGCGCCATTCTGGACCAGAGCTCAGTATCCTCAACATCTTCATAATGTTTGTCATATGAAAATTTCTGAAACAACTCGATTTTGCCCATGATTGAGCTATGGCTGAACCCAGATGAACGAAACAACAGCATGAATTTAATAAATGTATCTTCACGGCGGTGATGCCAGATCTCGCTGCGAACCCCGAAAAGCTGCACCCAGCTTCCAACAATGTCTATCTCTGGATGAGCGTTGAGAAAAGCCAACTGACAAGAGAAACGATGAGGCTCACAAATATCATCGCCATCCATGCGGGCCAACCATCTGCCCTGGGCTAATGCCACCCCTTCGTTAAGAGAATCTACAATTCCGCTATTTTCCCGGGAAATAATCTTGATCCGTTGATCATGACAAGCTATACGCCGAACAATTGCAGGTGTCTCATCACTGCAACCGTCATCGATCACCAGCACTTCAAAGTCTGTGAAAGTTTGAGCCTGGATACTAGCAAGAGCTTCTTCGATATATTCTGCACAGTTATAGACTGGCATTAATACAGATAACAGTGGTTTGGTCACGGCATGTCCATCCAAGGTTCAAAGAGTTGTCGTTTGCTTGGAAAAATGATTCAACGCATTGTTCACCGCATCATCCATATCGAAATAGCGATATTCGGCAAGGCGGCCCAAGGCGATCAACTGCGGAAAGCGGGTCAACTCATCACGGCACGCTTGATAATGCTGTTTGGCCGTATCGGTAAATAGCGGGTAGTAAGGCTCCAACCCCAGCTCTGGCTGATAGTCACAGGGATATTCATAAACGATGCTGGTACCGGGATGTACCTGCCCGCTGAAATGCTTGAACTCGGTGATCCGCGTGAAGGCTTCTTCATTCGGATAATTGACGGTGGTAACCGGTTGAAATTGTTCCTGCGCCAGATGGCGATGCTCAAAACGCAGTGAGCGGTATGGTAGGTAATTCTCCTCTGCCGGCAGCAGATGATCCAGCATCCCGGTATAGATCAAGGGGCCGTCAAACGGCACGCCATCCAGCAGCACCCGCTTCTGCTGCCAATCCAGCCTGACATGCTGTGCCATGGGGGTCGACAGCCTCACGTCAATCAGCGGATGCGCAAGCATGCGCTCAAACATGGCGGTATAGCCTGCAGCCGGCACCGCCTGCCAGGGGTCGGTGAAGTAGCGGTCATCCCGACTGACCACCACGGGTACCCGCGCCGTCACCTCAGGGGATATCTGCTCGGGCGGAACCCCCCACTGTTTGCTGGTGTAGTTGACGAAAGCCTTCTGATAGATGAAATCCGCCAGTTCACCCAGCAGGGGATCCTGCTCCTTGCGCAGTTCGAGAATCGGCACTCTGGCGCCATCCCCGAACCGGGTGCGCAGGGCCTCAATCATGGCGCCAGCCTTGTCGGCGGGGAAGCAGCGTTCGATGCTGGTGAGGTTGAACGGGATAGGCACCAGCTGCCCATCGATGCGTGACAGCACCCGGTGCTCGTAAGGCAACCACTCGGTAAACTGCGACAGGTAATCCCACACCACCTTGCTGTCGGTATGGAAGAGGTGCGGCCCATAGCGATGGATCAGCACGCCGTGCTCGTCATACTCGTCGAAGCAGTTGCCACCGATGTGATCGCGCTGTTCCAGCACCAGCACCTTCCAGCCAAGCTGGCTGGCCATTCGTTCAGCCATGACGGCACCGGAAAGCCCGGCGCCAATGACGATTGCCTGATAGCTCACGCCGCTTCTCCAAACAGTTGTTGCACGACCCGGGCGGGATGGGCACGCTGCGCCCACGCCAGTTGATGCCGCTCGTCGAAAAACCAGCCTGGCGCCAGCTCCGCAACCTCTGCCGCCGACTGTTCGATGAGCTGAGTAAAGCGGGCGACATCATCCTGCCGCAAAAAATAGAGCGCGGCAGAGTAGTAGTGATGGGCACGACCCTGGGCAATGATCACCGGGTCAGCGCCAAACGCAGCCGCATTGTCACAGGCGCGCAGCAGATCGCGCAGCGACTGTTCACGGCGTTCTGCCGACTTGCGGGTCTGCCCGCCGAAGCTCTGGGTATGGTAGCGATAACGCCCCAGCAGCTCGGGGATGAAATCCAGGGTACCCGGGTTGCGGGAGAGATTCAGGATGTGCCAGGGATAATCGAGAATGATCTTGCACCCTTCATCGATGGCATCGGCCATGCCGTCATAGCGGCGGAACATGATGGAGCTGGCATTGACGAAGACCCCGAAGCGGATCAGCGCCTCCCGCGTCATCACGGGTTCGAGGTAAGGGGCATTGTAATAATCGCGGGTGAAGAGCTTGATGCGCGCATCGGTCTCATCATCAAACATCTCCGCCTCGTGATAGCAAAGCGTGCAGCCTGGGTGCGTGTCCAGATAGTCGGCCTGACGCTGCAGCTTGCCCGGCAAGGCGAGGTCGTCGCCATCCACATAGGCAAGGTAGGCCCCTTTTGCTTCGCCAAGCAGCCGCTTCTGGGTTCTGGCCAGCCCCATGTTCCGTTCGTTTTGCAGGGCCCGCAGGGCCGGCCACTGCCGTGCCAGTCGCTGCATGATGGACCAGGAGTCATCACTCGAGCCGTCATCGATGGCGATCACCTCGAACTCGAAATCCGTCTGCTGCTCGAGCAGGCTGAGCAGGCAGGGTTCGATGAAGCGCGCCAGGTTGTAGACGGGCACCAATACGCTGACTTTCATAGGGAAATCCAAGGGAAAATGAATAGAAAAGAAGCGGATGGGAGAAAATGGGCAAGGCTACCGCACGGTCCCTGTCAACCCTTCTCCCTCTCTGTCAGGTTTTACTGCAAGAGGTATGCCTGACCAAGCTAATCCATTGAAGCTGCTGGATTTATGTGAGCCACACCCGATTATTCACGCCGGCTGAGGCCACGGCTGCACAGTTGCAGCATGTCGATGCCATCCCAGAGCCATTCGAATGCGAGCGCCTGTCCCGGCGCCACCACCCGGTCAATCCGGCAGGTGGGGGCAGTCGGCAGCGCCGCTTCGACCCCGGCCCTGTCACCGCCGACCCAGACGCAGGTCTGCATGTCCCAGGGCTGTGCCAGCAGCTCATTCAGGGTATCGGCCACAAATTCGGCAACTGTACCTCCTCCGACGTGTGCGAGCCGCAGCGCGCTCGCCGGAGTCAATAAGGTGACGCCGGGCAAGCTGGTCACCTTCATTGCCCCCTGCTCGGCGGCATTTTGTTGACTGTGGATGAGTCGTTCCATCGCCAGGGCGGGATCGGCGGAAAAGGGAGCAAACAGGGCTTCCAGCAAGCGGTGGCGCAGTCCCTCATCGGGTTCACCCAGCCAGCAGAGGGTGGTTGGCGAGGCGCAGGCCTGCTGGTTGAAACGGGTGCAGTCCTGCTGCAAGGCAGCCAGCGTCCGTTGCCACTCCTGCGGATCCAGCCCGGCCAGCCAGTGGCTGTCCAGCACCGCCATCGAGCGGCGATCCGGAAACACCACTTCCTGCGCCGTTGGTGCCAGGGGAATGGCCCGCACCTGGCGAATGGTCTCGTCGCCACCCCAGATGATGCGCAGCCGGCAGCGCGCCGACAGCCAGGCGGTGATGCCCTCGTCGTGGTCATAGCGAATGAAGCGGGTACGGGCGGCGATCTCTTGCCATTCACCGAGGCTGAACAGTTCGTTGAGGATCGCCAGCATGGCCTCCTGCTGCGGATCGCGGCGTGACGACAGCCGCACCACGCAGGGATTGCCCATCAACAGAGGCACCAGCCAGGAGTAGAAGGCCACCGTCGGCACGTTGGAGGGCACCAGGTGAAAAGTGACCCCCAGCGGTCCCCGTCCCTGCAAACGCTGCTGTTCTCTGGCCAGCTGGCGCGGCCGCAGCCAGAAACCGAACGCGGCCAGATCGGGGTGACGCCGACCCTCCTGTTGCAGGCGGGTCGACAGCGCCGCCACGAAGTCGCAGATGACGGGGGCAAAGCAGGGCAAGGGCTGCGGGCAGAAGGTCTGCCAGCCCGTCGTCGGGGCCACGAAGCCGACCGCCGGCCCCTCCTGCCAGAGCCCGGTGGGCGCCCCGGATGGGGTCATTGAAAGGTGTCGCTGCATCCCCTCACCTCGGCGCCGTGCTGGCGTCCCGCTACGTGAAAATAACGGCCATGGCGGCCACAAGGGCAGTCATCCTCCCCCAGCAGCACGCCGAGATCCTCGCTCAGCAGGCTGTGGCCGGGATAACTGCCGGGAATGGCGGAGAGCACCTGCAGCAAGCCTGGGCTGCCAATCCCGAGCGGCTGATGGGTGAGCGGATCGCGCACCTGTACATCGGCAAACACGGGAGCATGCAGGTGACCCTGCTCGCACTCGACGAAGATGGAGCCCACCTGCTCCACCATGCCATAGAAATTGTGTACCCGACCCAGCCCCAGCTGTTCACGGCAGCGGGCCTTGAAGGCGGGATTGTCCACTGCCAGATGCTGCAGCTTTTTCCAGCCGCCGCTGTGAAACAACATGCCCTGTGTCAGCGGCAGTTGCAGGCCGCGTTCGCGCAGCGGTTCCAGCAGGCATTGCCAGACCATGAAGGTGAAGCCGAACAGCAGCACCGGCTGGCCGGCATATTTGTCACAAAAGGCCTCGATGACGGGCCAGTTGGGCCGCATCTGCTCGTCGAGGGCATAGGTGTGGTCACGACCGAGGAAAGAGAGCCCCAGGGCGCCCGCGCCGCGCGCCGAAAAGCCGCTGCGGTTCTGGATGAGGGCGGGCTGCTCCACCAGCAGCATGGGCAGGCGCTGCTTGCCGACAAACTCCTGCAGGATCTTCACCAGCACCTTGCTCTGCAGGGCGGCGGTCTCCCGGTCCAGCACGATCCGTGATGGCGAGCCCGTGGTGCCCGACGAGGTGAGCACCTTGAACACCTCGCTCTGCGGCACGCTCTGCCATTGGGCCAGTTTGAACAGCCGGGCCGCCAGGTAGGGCAGCGCAGCGTAGTCGGTCGCCGCGGCCGTCCAGCCGAAGGCTTGCAGCACATTGTCATAGGCCGTGCAGTGCGCCCGATGGTGCGCAGTCAGCGCATTGAGCCGCGCCAGCAACAGCGCCTGTTTGGCGGCCTGGGGCAGCGCAAAGACCGGCGCGCTCAGCAAGTGATCCATCACGCCTCCCCCGCCAGCCTGGCCAGAGCGGCGTAGTCAATCTTGTGATTGGCGGTGCGCGGCAGTTGTGTCACCTGCACCACCTGCACCGCGCGCGGCGGGGCCTGCAGCCACTGCGCCAGCTCGCGCTGCAAGCCGTCGGCCGGCTGGTCACCGCGGGGCTCGACGACCACCAGCAGGCTGTCATCACGCCCGCAGCAGGCCCCTGTCCAGCCCCAACGATGGAGCTGGCTCTCGACCTCCGCCAGGCTGACCCGCTTGCCGAACAGCTTGAGAAAACGGCTGAGCCGGCCACAGATGTAGTAGCGGCCCGCCTCGTCGCAACGGGCCAGATCGCCGGTGGCCAGCTCCTGCAGCTGGGCGCCCAGCGCCAGATCCTCGGCCGCACCGGCGTAACCCAGCATGACGTTGTCACCGCGATAGACCAGCTCCCCCTCCCCGGGCTTGCCCCCCTCCAGCGCACGCAAAGCGAACTGGCCGCCGGGAATGGCGCGGCCGATGGCATCCGGATGAGCGGCCACCTCGGGCGCCGCCAGCCAGGCCATGCGGGCGGTGGCCTCGGTCTGGCCGTACATGACGAAGAAGCGCCGCTCCAGCCGCAAGGCCTGCTCGGCAAACTGCTGCGCCAGCGCGGGTTCTAAACGCCCGCCCGCCTGGGTCAGGGTCTGCAAAGAGGGGTAGCGGGCCCAGTCAAAGCGCAGCCGGGCCAGCATCTGATAGGTAAAGGGCACCCCGGCAAAGCTGCTCACGCCGTGCAGATCGACCTGCTGCCAGAAGTCGCGCTCCAGCACGCTCCCTTCGTGCTGCACCAGGGAGGCGCCCACCAACAGATGGCTGTTGAGCACCGACAAGCCGTAGGAGTAGTACAGCGGCAGGCTGGTGATGGCCCGCTCGGCCGCCGTCAGCGCCAGATAGTCGGCGATGGAGGCGGCGTTGGCAGCCAGATTGCGCCCTGACAGCCGCACCCACTTGGCGCTGCCGGTGCTGCCCGAGGTCGGCAGCATTACTGACAGCGCCGGGTGCAGGGTGGGCGTCGTCGCGGCAAGCCGCTCCAGCTGACCGGCGTCATTGACCCGCCAGCTCACGCCAAACTGCCGGCAGCTGGCATCGTGCTGACTCGCTGGGAGGGCCGGGTCTGCCAGCATCACGACATGCCCCAGCTTGAGCGCGGCCAGATAGTGCAGCAGGTGGACGGTGCGGGTGCAAAAGGGCAGATAGACCAGGCTGCGCTCGTCCGGATAGCTGGCAGCCAGCCGTGCCACCCGCCGTGCCAGCTCGCCGTAGGAGAGCCAGCCCTCTTGCGGGTCGCGCCAGGCCGGCGCCGGGTTGTCTGCCCGCAGGTGGGCGAGCAGTGCGTGCGCGTGATCCATCAGACCGTCATGCCTCCATCCACGCCGATGACCTGACCGGTCACATAGCTTGCCAGGTCGGAGGCGAGAAACAGCGCCACCTTGGCCACCTCGTCCGGGGTGCCGATGCGCCCCATGGCGATGCTGGCGAGTCGCTCGGCAAACTTGTCGTCCGGGATGGCGTGGGCCATCTCGGTGTCGATGAAGCCGGGGGCGATGGCATTGACCCGGATCCGGCTGGCGGCCAGCTCCTTGGCCAGCGACTGGGTGATGCCGATCACCGCCGCCTTGCTGCCGGCATAGCTGCAAAGGCCGGCGGCACCCACCCGCCCCATCAGGGAGGCCAGGTTGATGATGCTGCCGCCGCCGCTGCGCTGCATCAGGCGGGCGGCATACTGGCTGCAATAGACCACGCTGAAGGTGTTGTGGCTGAAGGTCTGCTCCAGCTGGGCCTGATTGACCATGCCGAGCAGCCCCTCTTCCAGCATGCCGGCATTGTTGACCAGCACGTCCAGCTGACGCGTCTGGGCAAACAGCTGCTGAAAGGCCTGTTTGACTGCCTGCGGCTGCGCCACGTCGACACAGAGAGAGTGACAAGGCACGCCGAACTCGGCGCCGAGCTCATCGGCCAGCCTGCTCATGGCCGCCTCATCGCGTCCCGCCAGCCACAGTTCGGCCCCCTGCGCGGCAAACAGCCGGGCAATGGCGAGCCCGATGCCGCGCCCGGCGCCGGTGATCAACACCCGCTTGCCTTGCAGCAGCCCCTGCATCAGAGGGCGACCCCGTACTTGGCGAGGATCTCCCGCGCCTTGGCGACCGAGCTCATGTCGATGATGTCATCGGTATCGAGCAACACGCCGTAGCAGTCCTCCAGCTGGGCGATCAGGCCCATGTGGGCGACGGAGTCCCACTGGGGAATGCTGTTGTAGGCCAGCTGGTCGCTGACGCTGCCGACGTCGATGCCGAGGGCATCGGCAAAAACCTGTTCCAACGCTGTAGTCATCTGAAAAATCTCCGTAGCCGTTCTCGGGCGGCATAATAGTCGGCGGGCTGCAGTTCGAGGGCGATGAAGTCGCCCTGTTGCCCCTGTTGGCGATAGCCGAGCTGCGCGTTCAGGCGCAGGGCGGCGTCGTTGCCGGTGCGCACCAGGGTGCGGATGCAGCCGAGCTCGAAGGTATCGAAGCCCTGATCGAGCTGTGACAGGGCGGCGGCGACGGCCAGCATGGGATGACGCACGCTGGAGCGGCCCAGATAGAGACCGGCATCAGCCACCGGCTGCCCTTGCAACGATTGCCGCGTCTCCCCTTTCAGGTTGACGTAGCCGGCCCGCAGGCCGCGGCACCAGAGCACCCAGTGCTGCTGGTCAGGCCGTTCCAGGCTGCTGACGAACCACTGCCGTTGCTGGCGGGGGGAGATGAGCGCCTGCTCCACCATCTGCAACCGCACCTCGTCCTGGTTGCGCCAGCGTCGCAGAGTGGGCAGATCCCAGGGCTGGAGCGGGCGCAATTCGACACCATAACTCATGTTCAATACCAATGACGTCCCATCACTTGCCCATGTTATCGACCATCGCCGGGCAATTCCGTAGCAAAGCTCAATAATATAAGATGAAAACTCGGTATAATCTCAAAAATAATCAACGAGTTGTCATCAATTATCCGGCCCGGCGACCACGTCGGGCTCCTCAGGGAGAGAGCATCATGGCCATCGCCATCATCCCGGCACGGGGCGGCAGCAAGCGCATTCCCCGCAAGAACATCCGTCCCTTCTGCGGCTTGCCCATGATTGCCTACGCCATTGAGGCGGCCCGAGACTCGGGCTGTTTCAGTCGGGTGGTGGTCTCCACCGATGACCCTGAGATCGCCGAGGTGGCCCGTCGCCTCGGGGCTGACGTGCCCTTCCTGCGGGGCGCCGCGCTGGCCGATGACCATACAGGCACCACCCCTGTGGTGATCGACACCATCCAGCGGCTCGACCAGTTCGGCATCCAGGCAGAACACTACTGCTGCATCTATGCCACCGTGCCGCTGATCCAGGCGGCTGACCTGCGCGCCGCCCACGCCCGCCTGCTCGCCAGCCAGGCTCCCTTCGTCTACACGGTGGCCGAATTCGGCTTCCCGATCCAGCGGGCGGTACGCATGGACAAGCAGGGCCGGGTCACGCCGTTCTGGCCGGAGCAGATGGCGAAACGCTCCCAGGATCTGGAGCCCGCCTATCAGGATGCTGGCCAGTTCTACTGGGGCAGCCGCGCGGCCTGGCTGGGGGGGATCAGCCCGGTGGGAGGAGAAGGGATCGGCCACATATTGCCGCGGCACAGGGTGGTCGACATAGACACGCCGGAAGATTGGCACCTGGCCGAACTGCTCTATCAAGTGCTGGCCCAAGATGACCTTTAAGGTTGCCTTCCGGCTCGACGCCGGCGCCGATATCGGCTTGGGCCACCTGATGCGCTGTCTGGCCATCGCCGATCGGCTACACGCCGCCGGGGCCGAGTGCCACTTCCTCTGCCACGACTTGCCCGCGCACCTGCTGTCACTGCTGCGGCCCCATCACCATCATCCCCTGAGCGCGTTCGATGACGCCGGCCCGTTGCCTGGCTTGCAGCCCGATTGGCTGGTGTTCGATCACTACCAGATTGACCAGCGGCTCGAAACCCAGCTGGCCGCCCACTGCCACCGCGTGCTGGTGATCGATGATCTGGCCGACCGGCCGCACCACTGCCAGCTGCTGCTGGATCAGGGCCCCTTGCGCCGCGCCGCCGATTACCAGCCGCTCACCCCAGCCGATTGCCGGCTGCTGCTGGGCACCGACTATGCCCTGCTGCGCCCCGCCTATCGCCAGCTGGCGCGGCAACACGCCAGTCAGTGGCGACGGGGCCTTATCTGCTTTGGCGGCGCCGACCCGGCTGGCGCCTGCCTCATCACCCTCAACAGCCTGGCCCGGCTGCCCTGGGCCCGCACCATCCAGTGGACCCTGGTGGCGGGCGGCGCCAATCCCTTCTGGCCCGAGCTGGAGCAGAGAGTGGCCGAACTGGCCGACCTCGACCTGGTGCTGCTGCGCCAGAGTGACCAGATGGCCGACCTGATGAGTCGGCACGACTTCGCCATCGGCGCCGCCGGCGGCATGACCTGGGAGCGGGCCTGTCTCGGCCTGCCGACCCTGGCGGTGCCCATCGTCGACAACCAGCAGTTCAACGACCAGGTGATCGCCCGCTTTCAGCTGGCCGAGCGGCTGACCCTGAGCGAGCTGGCCGAGCCTGAGCGGCTGCTGCAGGCTCTGCAACGCCTTGAACAACAGTCAGACGACTACCGCCGCCGTGGCCAGCAGCAGGTGGACGGGCTGGGGCTGGATCGCCTCACCGCCCGATTGCTGCAACAATCGGATTATCAGCTGTTACCGGATGGTCAACAGTGGCAACTACGCCATGATGACCAACTGCTGCTCACTCTGACGCTGAACGGCCAGCGGCTGACATGGCAGGCCACCCAGCCACTTCAGCCCACGGAGTGGCAAGAGCTGGCACATCGCTTGCAGACAATTTTCTCCCAATTTCCCCTCTATCTTGCCGAGCCACCGCAGATGGTGCCCCCTGCCCCCTGGCAGCCGGCGCCGCAAGGCTGGCAACTTGGCACAGGAGTCTGAACACAGATGCAGATCGCCCATCAATCCATCGGCCCGGCGCAGGCTCCCTATGTGATCGCCGAACTGTCGGCCAACCACAACGGCAACCTGGAGCGTGCACTGGCCATCATGACCGCCGCCAAGGAGGCCGGGGCCAGTGCGGTCAAGCTGCAGACCTACCGGCCCGACACCATCACCCTCAACAGTGACAGGCCCGAGTTCCAGATCCATGGCGGTTTGTGGGATGGCCACAACCTCTATGACCTCTATGAGTGGGCACACACCCCCTGGGAGTGGCATCAGGCCCTGTTTGCCAAGGGGCGCGAGCTGGGCCTGACGGTCTTCAGCAGTCCGTTCGACTTCAGCGCGGTGGATCTGCTGGAATCCCTCGACTGCCCGGCCTACAAGATCGCCTCCTTCGAGCTGGTGGACTTGCCCCTCATCCGCTACGCCGCCCAGACCGGCAAGCCGCTCATCATGTCCACCGGCATGGCGAACGAGGCCGAGATCGCCGCCGCGGTCGAGATGGCGCTCAAGCACGGCAACGGCCAGCTGGCCCTGCTGCACTGCGTCAGCGGCTATCCGGCGCCGGCGGCCGAATACAACCTGCGCACCATCCCCATGTTGCGCCAGCGCTTCGGGGTCGAGGTGGGGCTCTCCGATCACACCCTGGGGTCGGCCACGGCCATCGCCGCCACCGCGCTCGGGGCGACCCTCATCGAGAAGCACTTCACCCTGGCCCGCGCCGACGGCGGGCCGGATTGCGCTTTCTCCATGGAACCGGCCGAACTCACCGAGCTGGTAACCTCGGTCAATACCGCCCATGCCGCCCTCGGGGTGGCCGATTACCAGCTCACCGCCAGTGAACAGGGTAACCGCGCGTTTCGCCGCTCCCTCTATCTGGTCAAGGAGATGGCCGCCGGCGAGGTGCTCACCGCAGCGCACATCAAGTCGGTGCGCCCCGCCCTCGGCCTGCCCCCGGCCGATTACGATCGGCTCATCGGCAAGCGGGTCAACCGCAGCCTGAGCGCCAACCAACCGCTGAGCTGGGAGTGGATAGATAAGGATGAGTGATGATCTCTTCAACCAGCACGGCAGGCTCATCAGCCAGCGCTGGCCCGCCCTCTGGCCCCGCCTGCTGGCACAGGACGTGGAAAGCCTGCCGGCCGAGCTGACCGAAGGGCTCGGCTCCACCCTCAGCCTCCACGGCATCCAGCTCACCAGCCGGCACGACCGGGTGAAAGAAGCTGAACAGCAGGCCGCCAGCCTGCCCGAGCAGCCGGTGCTGCACCTCTACGGCACCGGGCTCGGCGATCTGCCGCGCGCCCTGCTGGGGCGCAGCAGCCTCAAACGGCTGGAAGTGAAGATCATGAATGGCGCCCTGTTTGCCCTGGTGCTGCGGCTGCTGGATCAGCAGGACTGGCTGGCGGATCCCAGGGTCGAGCTGATGATGGCCGGCGACGAAGGGGAGGTACGGCTGCCCTTCTTCGCCCTGCCGCCCGAGCTGCTGCTGGTGGAAGATGCCGCCGCCCGCATCCGCGACCGGCTGGTGAGTGAAATAGACTTGCCGTTCGCCCGGGCCAGGTTCGACGCCGAGCACCCCGACGTAACTAGGAGGCTGGCCGAAAATCGCGATCTGCTGGCCAGCGACGGCGATGTGGCCTCCCTGTTTGGTCTGGCTCAGGGCAAGCAGGCACTGATCGTGGCGAGCGGCCCGACCCTGCAGCACAACCTGGCCACCCTGCAGGCCCAGTTGCAGAGCCGTCGGCAGGACTACCTGCTGATCAGCGTCGATACCGCGCTGGCGTTTTTGCTTGGCCACGGCATCCGGCCCGACATCGTCGTCACCATAGATGACGCCATCCACGGCAACCGGCTACCCGCCGCCCAGTCGGCCCAGACCACCCTGGTCTATTACCCCACGGTACCCACGGCGGCCCTGCTGGCCTGGCAGGGGCCGCGCAAGACCGCCTACTCCCGCAGCCCCATGTATCAGCAGCTGCGGCAAACGCTCCCCAAGGGCGTGCTGCACTCGGGCGGCAGCGTCATTCATCCCGCCGTGGATCTCGCCGTGCAGATGGGTTGCCGCCAGGTCATCCTGCTGGGCACCGACTTCGCTTTTCCCGGCGAGCTCACCCACTCGGGCTGGGCCGACGGTGCCCTCGGCCCCAGCGCCGCGCTGGCACTCAGCTGGACCCTCGACGGCCATGGCCGGCGGGTCAAGACCAATCCGAACTTTTCCGCCTACCGCACCGAGCTCGAGCGCTACATAGCGCGCCACCCCGAGGTGCAGTTCTGGAACTGCAGCCGGGAAGGGGCGGAGATCGCTGGCTGCCGCTATCACCCGGAGTACGTGCAATGAAAAACGGCCAGATCACCCGCCTCACCGCCCTGGCGCACCAGTTTCGACTGGGGCAGTCGGTCGCCGCCAGTCAGGCATTGCCGGATCTGCTGCAAGAGGTGCTCACCGAGCAGGGCAACCTGCCACCCGGACTGGTGGCCGCCCTGCTGCAGTGCCAGGAGCGCCAGGACTGGCTGGGGCTGGCCGACTACCTCGAATATGAAGTGGTGCACTGCCTGTCGACCCCGACCGGCGACACCACAGGAGACCATTGATGATCAAGGCCATTTCCAACGCCTCCGAGCAGGAGCTGTCACGTCGCCAGACCTTCAGCGAGTTGCTGCACGCCAGCCCGCTGCCCGCGGCCGAGCTGCAGAACAACCTGGGTCTCTACCTCAAGCGCCAGTCGCTCTCCCGCATCCTGTTCATGCACGAGCTGTATCAGAAGATCGTGCCGGTCCACGGCGTCATAATGGATTTCGGTACCCGCTGGGGTCAGAACCTGGCGCTCTTCTCCTCGTTTCGCGGCATGTATGAGCCCTACAACTACAACCGCAAGCTGGTGGGATTCGATACCTTCAGCGGCTTCCCCTCCCACGCTCCGCAAGATGGCAGCGATGCCGCCATCCAGCCCGGTGCCTACGGGGTGACGCCGGGCTATGAGCAGCATCTAGCCCAACTGCTCGCCGCCCATGAGGCGGAAAGCCCGCTGGACCATATCGTCAAGCATGAACTGGTGAAGGGGGATGTGACCGAGACGCTGCCGGCCTATCTGGCTCGTCAGCCGGAGACCATGGTCGCGCTGGCCTATTTTGACTTTGATCTCTACGAGCCGACCCGCCGCTGCCTCGAGCTCATCAAGCCGCACCTGACCAAAGGATCAGTGCTGGCATTCGATGAGCTCAACTGGCCCGCCTTTCCGGGAGAGACCCTGGCCCTCAAGGAGGTGCTGGGGCTGGATCGCTACGCCATCCGCCGCACCCCGCACAACCCGGGACCAGCCTATCTGGTGATCGAGTAGTCCGGTTGCGGGCTAAGGCGACGCAGCAGCCCGGCATCCAGCAGCATCCGCGCCAGCGGTTCCACCCGCCAGAACGGCGCCCCTATGGTCTCGGCGATCTCGAACAGGGTCAGCTTGCCGTCGCTGTAGGCCAGCAGATTCATCATCTCCCGTACCTGCCAGCCCGAATAGCGGGTCGACAAGTCCGGGTAGAGCCCCCGCTTGCCGAGCTGAGGTTCACCCAGCACGGTGACCTCGCAGCGCTCGTCCAGCTCCAGACATTCGATAGCACGGCGCAGCGCCATGAAGCCGCCCGCCAGACCGGCCGGCGTCACCAGTGAGAGGTCATCGAGCGAGGTGTGGTACTCGGCATAACAGCCGTATCGGCTGCGCATCACCGAGGTGACCGGCAGATCGATGCCGGGCGCGCACAGCTGCCGCTCGTTGGAGCCTCGCTCCAGGAAGCTGTAGGCATGGTAACCCGGTGCCAGATGACCCAGCACATGGCGACCGATGCGATCCGCCAGCGTGTTGCCCTGGCGGGAAGGCAGGAAGGAGTAGCTGCGGTCATCGCCAAGGCAAGTCAGATTGAACCCGGCCAGGGTACGCTGCTTGAGCTGCTCCAGATGGCGAGAAAGATAGACGATGGCCCCCAGGGTTTCGGGCACCAGCATCAGCCGGTAGCTATAACGACGTGTGGGCAGTGACGCCAGCCAGGCCATCAGGAAGACGCCGACACAGGGGCCGGAGAGCTCGTTGTTGGCCATGGAGGGGTGGCAGGTGTAGCTCGACAGCAGGACCTCCTGCTCGCTCTCCCCCGGCAGTACCCAGTCACCATAGGTGAGCGAACCCGGGGCCAGGGTGGCATCGATCACCACCTGATATTCTCCCTCCGGCAGCGCCTCACGCAGCCGATGGGGCAGACAGAAGCCCCAGCGGCGCTTGTAGTAGGAGGTCACATAGGGAATGGCGTCCGGCTGCTCGGGCAGAGAGTGAAGATGGGGCTGCAGCTCGGCCAGTGAGAGGGTGCAGCGCACCGGCTCCGAGTAACCGACCAGATGCAGGTTGTGGTCCTGGAAATCCACCACCCTGCGTCCATCCGGCCCCACTATGTAGGCCTCCCGCACGTTCCACTCGTCAGGCACGGTCCAGTCGAAGCACTCGGTACCGCTGGCCACTTCATGGATCTGCAGCTCGGGCAGGCAGTGCTCGCGCCACAGGGCCAGCGACTGCCGAACCCCGTCCCCGGTCAGGCTGCGATTGAGCGGAAACAGCAGGGTGAGCAGTCGATGCAGCTGTTCACCGACTTGTGCCTGGTCGTCCCAGTCGGTGGGCAGATAGCCACTCTTGGGTGAAAAACTCATGGGGTGGATGCCTCGATCAATTCGACAATGTGGCCAAGGGGGCTCAGGAAAAACTGGACGTGGGCGCCGCCAAAGGCGATGGCAGGCTGGCTGGGCCCGAGGGGCAGATGGCGCTGTGTGCGCAGCCGTTCGGCACTCTCCTGCAGGTTGCTCACCCGATAGGCAAGGTGGTTGATGACGTTGCGCCGGGTCTTGAGCACCTGGGCAACCGGGCTCTCCTCGCCGGCGGGGGCGACCAGCTCGTAGCAGAGACCATGGTCGTCATGCGCGAACTGCACCCAGACCCGTTGCAGCGGATCTTCCACCGCCGCCGAGAAGCGGCTCAGCCCCAGCACGTCGCGGCAATAGGCCACACCGCTCGCCAGGTCCGGCACCACCAGTCCGATGTGATCAAACTGCATGGGACTCTCCTCCCGCCCGGATCAGGGCGTATGGGGCCGCCGCCAGCAACTCGCTGGCAGCCAGGATGAAGTCGCGGCACGACACCGCCCAGACCGGCACCCGCTGGCACAGCGTCTGGCGCCAGGCGCCCCGCTCCTGCAACAGGGCCACCAACCGGGAGAGGTCGATTTCGCTGGCCAGCGACAGGTCGCGCACATAGTAATCCGCCTGCCACTCCCGCACGCGGCCATCGACGCGCACCTGGCCCGCAAACATCTTGTGATAGCGATAAGAGACGGCCAGCCGCAGCTCCACATAGTGGGTGAAGGTGATGCGGTCGGGGTGGCAACCCAGCCCCAGCAGCCAGCCGTCCTGCTCCGCCAGCCAGCCGAACGGGCTCTCCTGACCGAAACAGTCGTGACACTCCCGGGCGACCAGTGCAGGCCCCTGCGGGCCGCTGATCGCCATGCTGAAGACGGGATCCCACGTGCGCACCACCCCTTCCCGCTGGCGAAACAGCTCCGTCATCAAGCCCACCTTGCTCGGGGTCTGCGCCGGATCGAAGCACTCGTCCGCCATCGGGCTGTAGCTGAAGGTCGGCACCAGCAGGTGCCCGCCCAGCCACTGCTCGAGGCATGTCCAGAAAGCCGCGATGCCTGCGGCGTTGCCCATGCCGGCAAACTGGGCCACCACCATGGCATCCGAGTGCACCATCAGGGCGCCGCCTCTGGGGATCCCCAGCTCGGTCAGCGCCTGCTCGAGTGCCTGTTTCACACGGCAACCCCTTTGTGCAACAGGGCTTGCTGGATGTCGGTCAGGCTCTTCAACTCGGCCAGCTCGTGCGGCTCGAACCGCACGGCATAGTGCTGTTCGACCAGCAACAGCAGGTTGAAGTGACCCAGAGAATCCCACTCGGGAAAGCTGCCGAGGGCAGACTGTGCATTGACGCTGGCCTGGGGGAACTGCTGGTGTGCCAGCGCGATAAGGTCATTCATGGGCGTAGAACTCCAAAAACGGGAGAGAAAGAGAGCAGAGATCCAGACTGAGGAACACCTCGTCCGCCAGCGGCAGCAACCCCGCTGGAGTGGTTATCGGCCGGGTTGGCAGGCTCGCCAGAAAATCCCGTGCCGGCTGGTTGCGGGTGGTGGCAACCAGGCTGATGACCAGCTCGGTCACGCCTTGCGCCCGCAGATGGTTTGCCAGTTGCGCCAGCAGCCAGTATTCAAAGCCGCGCCCCAGCACCCGGCAGCTGATGGCCAGGGTATCCAGCAGCGCCCTGCCCTCATCGAGCGGGCGCACCACCAGCAGGGCCGTCATGCCGTGATCGGCGAATCGGTCTCGCAGGCTGGTCAGCCAGACGTCACCGCCCTCGGCGGCCAGCCGGGCCAGCTCCGCCGCCTGATAGCGGCGGCCGGAGAGGTTGAACTGATTGGTCTTCTGGCTGAGCTGTTCGGCTCGCAACTGGTTGCCCGGGGAGAGCGGCTGCCAGTCGGCCTGCAGCGCCAATTGCCGCAGGAAGGCGTGCTCGTCGCCCAGTTGCCGGCGCACCGCCTCGGCCTCGGCCTGGGCCTGATAGGAGTGCTGTCGCAGGCCGTCATCCCGGCTCTGGTGGCGACTCCACAGGGCCGGCAGCGTCAGCAGGGCATCCGGCCAGCTCCAGAGATCGGCCGGCGGGGTCATCACCATCACCTCGGGGCAGTTGGCCCGCACCTCGGCTCGCTCAAGCTCGCTGTCATCCCAGAAGACCAGGCTGTCCAGCCCGACATTGAGGCGGGCGGCCAGCCGCCGCAGCCCCAGGGATTTTGGCTCCCAGCCGATTTCGGCGGCGGCGATCTGCGCCCGTGTCAGCACCATGCCCGGATGCTCGTCAAACAACCGCCACACATCGTCCGCCAGATTCTTGGAGCAGAGCGCCAGCACTATGCCCTGTCCGTGCCAGTGGCTGGCCGCCTGCTGGAAGGCCTGGTAGAGCCGGCCCATCCCGTCCTGTCCCAGCAGGACGCCGCCGACACCGTCTTCGCCGACCACGCCGCCCCACAGGGTATTGTCGCAGTCGAGCACCAGCACCTTGTGGGCGGGTCGCTGCAACCGCTGCAGCAAGGGAAGAATCCACTGCGCCAGGCTGGCCAGACCGGCCATGGAGAAGGGGCAGGACATCAGATAGAGGTTGCGCCGATCGAAGCAGTGCTGGCGGCCATGCTGTTGCAGCCAGAGCGGCAGGTGCAGGTCGTCCAGGCCGGGTTGCTGCTGGCGCAGGCGGGCCATCTGCTGCTCGAACGCTCTGGCCAGCGCGGCGAGCACGGCAGGGGCCGGGCCATAGACAGAGAGTGGGGAATGGCTGCAGGCCCCCACCAGCAGATGATCCTGCGGGCGGCGCAGCAGATGCTGCAACAGAGGCTGGCAGAGCGCGTCGACGAAGGCGGCAACCGCCAGTTGCTGATCGTCCTGCGCCAGACGGCCCCACTCCTGCAGGGTCCGGGCGGGCACCAGATCTTCCCACAGCCAGATGATGATGTGGGTCCCGGCCGCGGCATCGGCGCTCTGGTGCATCAGGGTCTGCAACCACTGGCCATGGGGGGCCACCTGCACTTCGCCATATTCAGCCAGGGGTCGCCAGGCGAGGTTGCCCGGCATCAAGAACGAACTGCCACTGAGATGAAGCATGGTCATGACCTTCCCCACTGCGCTACCGGAACCATCCCGGCGACCGACAAATGGGATGATCGTGTTTGATCTTCATGAAAAACAAAAGCTTTTTTGGCCGTATTCAGTAGTTGATGCTGACGTAGGGTACCTCGTCCACCTGCCACAGCTGCTTGAGGTAGACGGTCAGCACGAAGAAGAAGTTGGCCAGCAGGTTGGCGAACCGATAGAGGATGGGGTCGAAGCGCACCCCGCTCTCTTCCAGTCGCACCAGCAGCCGCACTACCTTCTTGCTGCCGCAGCGGCACAGATGCAGGGTCGGGATCGGCTGCGGCCCTTGCGGCAGCACGAAACCGGTGACCCGGCCGCGGCTCGCCTCGTTGTAGTGATCGTAACGCCCCTTCAGCCATGCCAGATCCTCCTCGAAGATGCCGAGCCTGCCGCGCACCGAGCCGTTGAGGTTGTAGATAAGCCGCTGCAGCGCCGCAAGATCCGCCTGCATGGGCGCAATCTCGGCATCCGGAGCCAGGTGTGACAACACGGCGCCCACCTGGCAGCAGAGCTCATCGGTGGCGATCTCGTAGTCACACTGGAACTGGGTTTCGAAGATGAAGGGGTAGCAAAGCTCGCGCTTGTCTCTGGGCTTTTTCGGGTTCATGGGCTGGCCGGATCGGGAAAAAGGCCAGTTTGCCAGCCCCCGCAGGAGCTGGCAAACGGCCGGTCATGGTCCTCGATTCGAAACGGTTCAGACGCTCTTGCTGCTGGCATCCGTCGCCGGCTGGAACTGGCCGATCATCCGCAGCGCATCCAGCATCCGCTGGTTGAAGCTGGTGAAGCTGCCCACCTGGGCCGGATCGCTCTGGCCACGGGCCGCCAACACCGCCGGCGTCAGCGCCTGCTGCTGGGATGCCGGCAGCAGAGAATCCGCCTGCTGCTGCACCTGATCCAGCTTGGGCAGGTAGTCCGCCAGCGGCTTGAGCATCTCCTGCAGGGAGTGCGCCCCCTGATAGGTCTGGCTCAGCTTGAGGCTCTGCTTGAGCTTGAGCGAATAGGAGGCCAGCTGGCTGTCATCCAGCTTCAGCTCGCCCGCCTTCTTCAACAGGTCGTCGAAATTGCCGGAGAAGAAGTTGCCGGCCAGATCGTCGATCCCCTTGACCAGCTTGCCGATGGAGTCCATCTCTTCGCTGCTCAGGTTGCCCTCCAGCGAGAAGCTGAAGCTCTGGCTCGACTTGAGGCTGAACTGGCTGCCGCTGTCATCCTTCTGGGACTTGGTCTGCCAGCTGTCGTTGAAGCGCAGCACCACCTTGTCGCCATCCTTGGTCTGGATCTCCAGCGAACCCTGCTGGCGACTGGCCATTTCGGCCTGCCCCATGTCGGTGGTGGAGACCTTGCCGAAGAACTCCTTCTCGAACTGATCGAGCCCCTCCTGGATCAGCTTGTAGCTCTGATCCATGCCGGTCTTGATGTCGGAATTGTCCGCCCAGTCGCCGAGCAGCTTCCTGGCGTCGCCAAAGCCCTTGTCCACCCCCTTGCGGGCCTGCTCCATCATGCCGGTCAGGCTGTCGTCCGACTTGCCGTCGGCCCGGGCAGCCCCCAGCCGGCCGGTGACAAACTGCAGCACGTTGTCGGCCACCGACTGGAAGTCGAACAGGGTATCCGGGGTCACCGCCTCCGGCTGATCCTGCGCCTTGGGCGCCTTGTAGCCCTGGCCATTGATCTCCAGCGCGAACTGCAGCGCCTGCTGCACCAGTACCTGCGCCCATTTCGGCGCCTTGTGCAACGAGACTTCGTCCTCGTTGTTTACCGGCTTCGAGTCCGCCTGCTGGGGCGATTTGGGAGCAACACCCACTCCCTTGGGTTGGGCCGCGCCCACTCCGTCGATCTGCATAATGTGTCCTCCCACCATGCCTGTAGATCAGCTATCGGCCTGACTGCACACTTCTTGACCACAAAATACTGGACAATCTGCGACGGCCTTTTAAAATCGGCCCCCTTTGGGTGGCTGCAGGCTTCCCCCGATTTCGACCCGGCCAGACCGGTGTGCATGTGAGGTAAATCATGACCCAATCCCAGCAGGTTTCCGCCGACCCGGCGCCCCTTCGAACCCCGGCCGATTACCAGGCCCAGCTCGACGAGAAGCGCGAGCGCCTCTGCGGGTTGTTTGCCGATTTCACCCTGCCTGCGCTGGAAGTGCACGCCTCCCCCGCCGAACACTACCGGATGCGCGCCGAGTTTCGCATCTGGCACGACGGTGACGACCTGTACCACTGCATGTATGCACCGGCCACCAAGGAGATCATCCGGGTCGATCAGTTCCCCACTGCCAGCCGCCTCATCAACCAGCTGATGCCAGTGCTGCTGGAAGGGCTGCGCCCGCACCCCGTGCTGCGCCGCAAGCTGTTCCAGATCGACTACCTCTCCACCCAGTCCGGCCAGATCTGCGTCAGCCTGCTCTACCACCGCAAGCTGGAGAGCGAGTGGCAACAGGCCGCCGAAGCGCTGCAGGCCGACCTGCGGGCCAAGGGATTCGAGCTGCAGCTGATTGGCCGCGCCCACAAGCAGAAGATTTGCCTGGGGGAGGAGTTCGTCATCGAACGGTTGAATGTGCAGGGCCGCGAGCTGGTCTACAAGCAGGTGGAAAACAGCTTCACCCAGCCCAACGCCGCCATCAACGAACAGATGCTGGGCTGGGCGCTGGACGTGACCAAGGGGAGCGAGGGTGACCTGCTGGAGCTCTACTGCGGCAACGGCAACTTCTCCATCGCCCTGGCGCAGAACTTCCGCAAGGTGCTGGCCACCGAGATCGCCAAACCGAGCGTGGACTCCGCCCAGTTCAACATCGCCGCCAACGGCGTCGACAACCTGATCATCCTGCGCATGTCGGCCGAGGAGTTCACCATGGCGATGCGCGGCGAGCGGGAGTTCAACCGCCTCAAGGGGGTGGATCTCGGCGCCTACCAGTGCAACACCATCTTCGTCGACCCGCCCCGGGCCGGCCTCGACGACGCCACCGTCAAGCTGGTGCAGGATTACGACAACATCCTCTACATCTCCTGCAACCCCGAGACCCTGCAGGCCAACATGGCGGTACTCGGCGAAACCCACGAAATCGCCCGCTTCGCCCTGTTCGATCAGTTCCCCTGGACTCACCATATGGAAGCCGGGGTCTATCTCAAGCGCAAAGCGGGTTGATGCCGCCGGGGCATAATTCCCAGCTCGACCAGCAAGACAGGGCCCGCGGGCCCTGTTTGATTATTTAACCCTGTGCATGGGGCGGCCGGAGCCGCTATGCTGGCGGCACGCGCATCCGCGCCACAGTCTGGGTGTCATGCCACCATGCAACGCATTCTTTTTGTTGAAGATGATCCCGAGATAGGCCAGCTCATCAGCAGCTGGCTGGCCCGCCACGACATGGAAGTGCTGCTGGAGCCGAGGGGCGATCTGGCGCTCGCCAGGGTCGAGGCCGAGCAGCCTGACCTGGTGCTGCTCGACATCATGCTGCCGGGTCAGGATGGTCTCTCCCTGTGCCGGGATCTGCGTCCGCGCTTCGCCGGCCCCATCGTCATGCTTACCTCGCTGGACAGCGACATGAACCAGATCCTGAGCCTGGAGCTGGGCGCCAACGACTACATCCTCAAAACCACACCGCCCCCCGTGCTGCTGGCCCGGCTGCGGGTCCAGTTCCGCCAGCAGGGGCAACAGGCCCCGCTGCCCGTGGTCGCCTGCACGCCGCCCCAGCGCCTGCAGTTCGGCCGGCTGCAGATCGACGGCCCGGGCCGGGACGTGCGCCTCGACGGCGACAGCATTCCGCTCTCCACCGCCGATTTCGATCTCCTGTGGGAGCTGGCCTGCCACGCCGGCCAGATCCTGGGGCGGGAGGCGCTGTTTCGCAGCCTGCGCGGTCGCGACTACGACGGCCAGGATCGCAGCATGGACGTGGCCATCTCCCGCCTGCGCCGCAAGCTGGGGGACGACACCAGTAACCCGACCCGCATCAAGACGGTGCGCCAAAAGGGTTATCTGCTGGTGCCCCACGCCTGGGAATAAGCCCCGCCGAATGACCTTGATGCTCTCTGCTCCCTTCTCCCCTTGCGGGAGAAGGGTTGGGGATGAGGGGGCAACAAGGCAATGCCCAGACGCAATCCAGGCAAGAGGAGAGCCCCATGCGCCGTCTGTTTATCCAGTTCTATCTGCTGCTGATCGGCTGTTTCACCCTGGCCATCCTGCTGGTCGGCATGGTCTATCAGGTCACCGCCGAGCGGGCGGGAGATCGCTATCTGGAGCGGATGATGCAGGGCTCCCTCGGCCTGCTCACCGGCGAGCTGGCCCGCTTGCCGCCGGAGCACTGGCCCGCCCGCATGGCCGAGCAGAGCCGCCAGCTCACCCTGCCGCTGCAGATCGGCGCCCTCGCCAACCAGCCCCTGGCCAACGAGGATCAGGCCTTCCTGGAGGCCGGCAACATTGTCATCGTCGAGGAGGATGACACCTTCCTGCAGCGCATCCCGGGCACCGATCAGGTGCTGATCGTCGGCCCCGTCCCCTACCTCTCCTACCTGCACGAGCTGCACTGGGTCGACGTGGGGCTGCTGCTGGTCATCGGCCTCTCGCTGGGACTGCCGATCCTGCTCTGGCTGCGCCCGCACTGGCGCGGCCTGCAGCAGCTCGAACAGACCGCCCGCCGGGTCGGCGACGGCGATCTCTCCTGCCGCACCCGTTTGCCACCCGGCAGCAGCCTGGGCCGGGTCGGCCGCACCTTCGACCAGATGACCGAGCAGCTGCAGGCCATGCTGGCCAGCCGCAAGCAGCTGACCGACGCCATCGCCCACGAGCTGCGCACCCCGCTGGTGCGGCTGCACTACCGGCTCGCCATGCTGGATCCGGCGCCCTCGGCCGAGGAGCAACAGGGGCTGGAGCGGGACCTCGGCGCGCTGGACGCCCTCATCGAGGAGATGCTCACCTACGCCAGGCTCGATCGCCCCGAGCTGCCGCTGCAATGCAGCGAGCTGGAGCTCGGCAGCTGGGCCGGCAGCCGCCTTGCCGACTGGCAGGCGCTGCGGCCGGACAAGCGGCTCGACTTCGTGCGCCCGGCCATGGCCCTGCCCTGGCGCGGCGATACTCGCCTGCTGGATCGGGCGCTGGAGAACCTCATCGGCAACGCCCTGCGCCACGCCGCCGGCCGAGTGACCCTCAGCATGGCGCGCCAGCAGGATCACTATCTGCTGGAGGTGGCCGACGACGGCGCCGGCATCGATCCCGCACTGGCACCGCAGATCTTCGAGCCCTTCGTGCGGCTGGATCAGAGCCGCGACCGACGTACCGGCGGCGCCGGGCTGGGGCTAACCATCGTGCGCAGCATCGCCCGCCACCACGGCGGCGAGGTGCAGCTGCTGCCGAGCAGCAGCGGTGCCCGTTTCTGCCTGATGCTGCCTGTACATTTGGATACAAACCGTCACCAGTCACTCACTGAACCGCAGGTCGAACAGCCCTAGGATGAAGTCATGGAGAAACGCTCCATGTCATCAACCCGAATGAGGAACTGGAATATGAACAAGCTGATCCCCCTGAGCCTGGCTGCTGTCTTCGCCCTGACCTCCGGCTTCACCATGGCTGCCACCCCGACCAAGGCTGCCGCTCCCCAGGCTACCCAGACCAAGGTCGTGAAAAAACACCACAAGGCTGCCCACGCCAAGGCACCGGCCGTCAAGGTTGCTCCCAAGACCAAGTAATCGACCAACAAGCTTCCCGTAATGAAAAGGGGCCCCGACATGGGGCCCCTTCTGTTTTCTGTGCGCTTGCCTTGGCTCAGCCCAGCATGTAGTCCGCCGGCAGGGCGATGCGGGCCACCCCGGACTCCACCGCTGCCAGTGCCACGGCACGGGCGACGCGCGGCAGCAGACGGGCATCCATCGGCTTGGGAATGACGTAGTCCTTGCCGAAGGCCAGCTCGCTGACGCCGGCGGCGGTCAGCACCTCGGCCGGTACCGGCTCTCTGGCCAGACCACGGATCGCCTCGACTGCGGCGATCTTCATGGCATCGTTGATGCGGCTGGCACGGGCGTCGAGGGCGCCGCGGAAGATGAAGGGGAAGCAGAGCACGTTGTTGATCTGGTTCGGATAGTCGGAGCGACCTGTACCCATGATGAGGTCACCGCGCACTGCGTGAGCCAGGGCGGGCTTGATCTCAGGATCCGGGTTGGAGCAGGCGAAGATCACCGGGTTGGGCGCCATCAGCGCCACCGCCTCGGCGGGCAGCACATCCGGGCCGGAGACACCGACGAACACGTCCGCCCCGTCGATCACTTCCATCAGGGTGCGCAGGGGGGTGTCGTTGGCGAAGCGCTGCTTGTACTGGTTGAGATCGGTACGACCGCTGTGGATGACGCCCTGACGATCCAGCATGAAGATGTTGTGGGGCTTGGCGCCACACTTGATCAGCAGCTCCATGCAGGCGGTGGCGGCAGCCCCGGCGCCCATGCAGACGATACGGCTGTCGCCAATCTGCTTGCCCTGCACTTCCAGCGCGTTGAGCAGGCCGGCGGCGGTGACGATGGCGGTACCGTGCTGATCATCGTGGAACACCGGGATGTCACAGCGCTCGATCAGCGCCTGCTCGATCTCGAAGCACTCGGGGGCCTTGATGTCTTCCAGGTTGATGCCACCGAAGGTGTCGGCGATGGCGGCAACGGTGTCGATGAACTGCGCGCTGGTCTCGTGCTTCACTTCGATGTCGATGGCGTCGATGCCAGCAAAGCGCTTGAACAGCAGGGCCTTGCCCTCCATCACCGGCTTGGAGGCCAGCGGCCCCAGATTGCCCAGCCCCAGGATGGCGGTGCCGTTGGAGATGACGGCCACCAGGTTGCCCTTGCCGGTGTAGCGGTAGGCATCGGCCGGGTTGGCGGCGATCTCGCGCACCGGCTCGGCAACGCCCGGGCTGTAGGCCAGCGCCAGATCGCGGGCGGTCTCGGCGGGCTTGGTGAGGGCGATGGCGATTTTGCCCGGCACGGGCTGGGCGTGGTAATCGAGTGCTTGTTGACGAAGATCGTGACGCTGATCGGACATGGGGGACCCCGATACGGTAGTGAATTGAGTGGTGCATTGGCTCGCCCACGGGCGAGGGCTGGGGATCATAAAGAAAACCATCGGGCTTTCACAGAGGAAAGTATCGTCACCCAGCCACTGACAAGCCAGTAATTAGCATGTCATGCCAACCACGAATACCCATTTAGTTATAGATATGGTTTCACCCCATCACCGGAATGCCGGCTTTCGCCTCTGCCTGTCTGGCGATCGCCTCCGTCATGCCCTGGAAGATGAAGAGGTGGAACGGCAGCATGGCGAGCCAGTAGGCCAGCCCCCAGGCCCCCTGTGGATGCCAGTGGGCCGTTACCTTGAGCCGGGTCAGCCCCGACTCCTCCGGCAGTATGTTGAACTCCAGCCGGCCAACGCCGGGGGCCCGCATGTTGAACAGCAGATCCAGCCTGCGCCCCTCGTCCACCCCGAGGATCTGCCAGGAGTCCAGCATGTCCCCCTTCACGAAGCGATCCGGGTTGGTGCGGCCGCGAGTCAGCGCCGGGCCGCCGATCAGGTGATCCATCCACTCCCGCACCACCCACAGCTGGTTCATGTAGAAGTAGCGCTGCTCGCCCCCCAGCTGTTGCAGTACCTGCCACACCACCTCGGGCGAGGCGAGGCAGATGGCATCGCCGCTGGCAGTGCGGTCATAGAAGCCGTACTCGGGGTGGCGCCAGCGCAGGCCGAGCGGGGTCTCCTCCCCCTGCTGCTCGGCCCCCAGCCGCTGCTCCAGAGAGAGGCTCTCGGCCAGCGCCTCGTCGAAGCTGAGCAGGGTTTGCGGCAGCAGGGCCCGCAGTGGGCCGTCATCGGCCGGGATGTCGTGCTTGAGGCCGCCCACCAGCGCCTTGGCCACCGGCTGCGGCACCGAGGTGACAAACTGCAGCCACCAGGCGGAGAGGCGCGGGCTGAGAAACGGCAGCGGGATGATGGGGCAGCGCTTGCCGATGTGGGCGGCGAACTTCTGCAACTGCTGCTGATAGCTGAGCAGCTCGGGACCGGCGGCGTTGAAGATCTGGCCGTCCACCCCTTCAGCCTCCACCAGTCCGCCCAGATAGTGCAGCAGGTTGGAGAGCGCAATGGGCGGCGTACGCGAGCGCACCCACTTGGGCGTCACCATCATCGGCAGGTTGAACACCAGATCCCGCATCACCTCAAACGCCGCGGAGCCGGGCCCCACTATGATGCCGGCGCGCAGCTCCACCGTCGGCACACCGGCGCCCCGAAACAGCTCGCCGCAATAACGGCGGGAGTTGAGGTGACGGCTGTTGCACTGCGTCGGCTGGATCGCGCCCAGATAGATGATGCGGCGCACCCCGGCGGCGCGGGCTGCGGCGGCGAAGTTCTTCACCCCCTGCTGCTCCAGCCGGTGAAAGTCGGCCCCCGCCCCCATGGCGTGCACCAGATAGAAGACGGTATCGATGCCGGCCAGGGCGGGCAGCAGGGTGATCGGCTTGAGGCTGTCGGCAAGGCGAAACTCCACTCCGGGCGGCAGACGGCAAGGGCGCCGCGCCCCGGCAATCACCCGATAACCCAGTTCTTGCAGATGGGGCACCAGGTAAGAACCTATGTAGCCCGCCGCCCCCATCACCAGACAATCACGCATCTGCCCACTCCCTGTCTTGCCCATGTTACCGCCCCTCATCTTCGCCCCTGCTCCCACGCCTGCTCCCACGAAGGGAGAAAGGAGAGTCCCACCATAGGGCAAAGCGGGCCGTTACAGAACGCCGACCAATAAAAAAGGCGCCCATTGGGCGCCTTTTTCAGAATTCTTCAGAAGTAGAATTACTTCTTGGTGGTCATCGCACCGAAACGCTTGTTGAACTTGTCTACGCGGCCGCCGCTAGAAACTTCTTTCTGCTTGCCGGTATAGAACGGGTGGCACTCGGAGCACACGTCCAGGTTCAGATCTTTACCCAGGGTAGAGAAGGTGTTGATGACGTTACCGCAAGAGCACTTGGCGGTGATGGCTACGTAGTCAGGATGGATACCAGCTTTCATGGACAACCTCAATTATCAGGCCGTGTCGCTATCCGATCTTCTGTCGGACACCACACGATTGTTGAACACAGTTTCAAAGGCTGCGAATAATATAGGAAATGCCTGAGTTCAGGCAAGTGGCTTCGCAGAAAAAATAGGCAATCTCTGGTGAATTCTTCCCAAACGCTGGATCTGGTTCGTGTGGCTGTGCCGGTGCCGTTACGCCGTCACTTCGACTATCTCTCCCCCCTGCCTTTGCCTGCCCCCGGCTGCCGGGTCGAGATCCCGTTCGGCCCGCAAACCCTGGTCGGGCTGGTGGTGGATCACCCGGCCGACAGCCAGGTGCCGCGCAACAAGCTCAAGCCGATCAAACGCGTGCTTGATGGCGCCCCCGTGCTGGGGCCCGACATTCTGGCGTTGATGAACTGGAGCGCCAGCTACTACCAGCATCCGTTGGGGGAAGTGCTGCCCCACGCCCTGCCGGTGCTGGTGCGCAAGGGGGAGCCCGCCGCCTATCGCGAGCTGGAGTTCTGGTTCGCCACCGAGGCCGGCATGGCGGTCGATCTCAACGAGCTCAAGCGGGCGGCCAAGCAGCAGCAGGCGCTCGCCTTGCTGCGCAAGGGGCCACAGACCCCCTCCGCCCTCAAGCAGGAGGAGATCCAGAGTGCAGCCCTCACCGCCCTGGAGAAGAAGGGGCTGCTGGAGAAGCGTTCGCTGGAGCCGAGCCATGACGGCGACTGGGTCGCTCGCTTCGAGCCGGGCGAGGGGCTGCGCCTCAACGGCGAACAGGCGCTGGCGGTCTCCGCCATCACCAGCCAGAGCGACCAGTTTGGCGCCTTCCTGCTGGATGGCATCACCGGCTCCGGCAAGACCGAGGTTTACCTGAGCATCCTCGAGCCCCTGCTCAAGGCGGGCAAGCAGGCACTGGTGATGGTACCCGAGATCGGCCTCACTCCGCAGACCATCAACCGCTTCCGGCGCCGCTTCAACGTGCCGGTGGTGGCGATGAACTCCGCCATGAACGATCGGGAGCGGCTCGACGCCTGGCTCGCCTGCCGCGATGGCGGCGCCGCCATCCTGATCGGCACCCGCTCCGCGGTGTTCACCCCGTTTCACAACCTCGGCATCATCATCATCGACGAGGAGCACGACGGCTCCTTCAAGCAGCAGGACGGCTTTCGCTACCATGCGCGGGATCTGGCGGTGATGCGGGCCCATCGCGCCGGCATCCCCATTTTGCTTGGCTCGGCCACCCCGTCGCTGGAGACATTGCACAACGCCCGCAGCGGCAAGTATCACCACCTCACTCTCACTCGCCGCGCCGGCAATGCCCAGACCGCCCGCCAGGTGATCCTGGATATCAAGAACGTGCGGCTGCAGGCCGGGCTCTCCCCCCAGCTGGAACAGCTGATGGCGGAACATCTGGCGGCGGGCAACCAGGTGATGCTGTTTCTCAACCGCCGTGGCTATGCTCCGGCTCTGATTTGCCACCAGTGCGGCTGGAGCGCCGCCTGCGAGCGCTGTGACGCCTGGTACACCTGGCATCAGGCCGGGCGACGGCTGCACTGCCACCACTGCGACAGCGTGCGTCCGCTGCCCCACCACTGCCCCGAGTGTGGCAGCGTTGATCTGATCGGATCCGGGGTCGGCACCGAACAGCTGGAGCAGCTGCTCAGTACCGTGTTCCCGCAATATCCGGTGGTGCGCATCGATCGGGACAACACCCGGCGCAAGGGGGAGCTGGAGACCCACCTCGGCGACATCAAGGCAGGCAAGTACAAGATCCTGATCGGCACCCAGATGCTGGCCAAGGGCCACCACTTCCCGGATGTCACATTAGTTGGACTGCTGGATGTGGATGGCGCCCTGTTCAGCGCCGATTTTCGCGCCGCCGAGAAGCTGGCACAGCTCTACACCCAGGTGGCGGGCCGCGCCGGCCGCGCCAGCAAGCCGGGGCTGGTGGTGCTGCAGAGCCACCATCCCGAACACGCTCTGCTGCAGGATCTGACCCAGAACGGCTATGGCCACTTCGCCGACACGGCGCTGAAAGAGCGTCGCCTGCTGGGACTGCCGCCGTTCAGCTACCAGGGGCTGTTTCGGGCCGAGGCCAACGGTCGCGACGAGGTGCAACTGTTCCTCAGCCGTCTCGCCGATACCCTGCGCAGCGCCCGCTATCCCCATGTTCAGGTACTGGGGCCCATCAGCGGCTTCATGGAGCGCAAGGCGGGCAAGTTCCGCATGCAGTTGCTGGTGCAGGGGCCGAACCGGGCGCCACTGGCCCAACTGCTGGATTGGGCGGTGAAGGAACTGGAGGGGTGGCCCGAGACCAAGCGGGTACGCTGGAGTCTCGATATCGACCCCACCGAGCTGAACTGAGTCGGATTCTGGTCGCTGACGGTGAAGCGGTCGCTGGCGCGCGGCGTCAGCGACCGGGTTTGCCATGCGGGTGCAGGGTTCAGACTCGCAGATCGACCTGCTGCACCCAGCCTCCCTTGCCCTGCTCGGTCACATAGAGACCGGACTGGCGCAGCACCCCCTGATTGCCGTTTTCCCCCAGATGGTTGAAGGGGGTGTCGAGGGGATGCAGCAGGATGGCGCCGATCCCCAGCTCCACCAGGGCGATGGGGGACTGTTCCGGCTGCCAGAACTGCAGCGCCGAGAACTGGCTGTCCCGCTCGTCCAGCACCCCGTTGCCATCCTCATCCAGGGTCGCCAGCTCGCCGAAGCCATTGCCGGAGCGGGCCCCGAACAGCTCGCCGCCGTCATCTATGGTGCCGTTGCCGTTGCGATCCAGCGCCACGAAGCCGCTCCCCTCGCCGAGGCCGGGCAGGCTGTCCACCTTGCCATCCTGATCGATGTCGAAATTGACCCGGGCGTCGGTCAGGCCGGCTATCTTGCCGTCCAGGCTGAGCACCAGCGGATCCTTGAGGGCATTGAGGGTGGTGCGGCGCTGGCTGATGTCGAGCTGGCGCCAGTCCAGCACAAAACCCAGATCCAGCTGCAGGGTCTGGCCATCCTGGGTCTGCACGTTTGCCGCCGCCACCACGTTGAGCTGCTCTTTTTGCAGCAGGCTGTCGGTCACCTCCACCAGCTGATCCGGCTCGGCGGCGGGCTGGGTCCCCTCACCCGTCGGCGCGGGGACTCCCTCCGCGCTCTGGTCGGCCGGTTTGATCGGGTCCGGCAACTCTATCTCGTGACCCAACATCGCCTCGATCATCAGCTTGATGAGCCGCTGGCGGTTGTCGAGCCCGTCGTTGGGAATGCCATCCTGTTCGCCCTTGCCGGTCTCGGCAGGCTTGGCAGGTGCCGGTGTGGGGGCGGCTGGCACCGGGCCGGCAGCAGTGCGGCTGGCCATCTGCAGCGTCAGCAGGCTGCTGCGGGTGAAGGTGAGCTGGCTGCCACCGCCAGCCGCTGGCGTCGAGTCCGCAGGCGCCGTGGCAGGGGACTGCGCCTGGCTGGCAGCCGGCACGGGGCCGAGCCGGCGCACCTTGCGGGACTGCGCCTGTTGCTGCTGGTATTGCACCTCCCCCTGGAGGTCGTAGTGATCGATGCGCATATCTTCGCCCTCGGCGCCATACATCTGGTCAGTTATCGACCAGTTGCCGAGGGGGGCTTAACACCGATTGGCTATATCAGGGGGCTGCGGCATCGGCCTCTGTACATAACCGCTCCCGCTGGCGGCAATGAAAAGGGAGGCCTGAGCCTCCCTTGTCGTTCATGTTGTCACCGTAGTTATTGCGCCGGTTGGGAGACCCCTTCCAGCCGCACTTCCACCCGCCGATCCGGTGCCAGACAGGCAATCAGCGCCGGTTTGGAGCCGCTGCTGCAGTTGTTGCCGGTGATCGGGGAGGACTTGCCGCGTCCCTCGACCCGCACCTTGTCGGCAAACAATCCCTTGGCGATCAGGTAGTCGGCGACGCTGCGGGCGCGCTGCTCGGAGAGCGCCTGGTTGTAGGCGTCGGAGCCGATGCGATCGGTGTGGCCGATCACGGTCGCCACCCCGTCTTTCGGATTGGCCGCCACTATCTGGCTGAACAGGTTGTCGAGCGCCTGGCTGGCAGCCGGCTTCAGGGTCGCCTTGTTGAACTCGAACAACACGTCCGAGCTCAGGCTGAAGGTCTTGGGCACCACCACCACGGCGGGAGCAGGCGCCGCAGCAGGGGCCGGTGCGGGCGCCGCCACTTCACCGCCCTGCTGGCCGAAGCGATAGAGCATGGCAAACGCCAGCATGCCGTTGTCCATCTCGATGCCGGCACGATCGAGGGAGGTATCCCCGAGCGGGGTGGTGTACTGGTATTCGAGGCGGGCAGCCCAGTCACGGTCGATGGCGTATTCAGCCCCCAGCGCCCCGACGAACACGGCGCCATGCTTGTTGCCGGTATCCTTGATGAAGTCGGTGGCCGTCTGGGCCGACAGTTCGCTGTTGGTCCAGGCGTAGCCGCCGCCGATCCGGCCATAGAGATCCAGCGCATCGTTGACCGGGAACCCTATCTTCATGGTGGTCTGGATCATCTGGCTCTTGGCTTCCCCTTCCACCCTCACCCCGCTCAATTCGCCGGACGAGGTGTACTTGCCGAACCAGTCATAACCGAATTCGAAGCCCAGGTTGGGGTTGAGCTGATAGCCGGCAAAGGCGCCCAGCCCGAGCGTATCCTTGCTAGTGCTGGTGTTCTGCAGCGCCCCCAGGGTGTCGGAGACGACCTGCTTCTGATCCACGTCGAAGAACTTGGACCAGCCGGCCTTGCCGCCGACGTACCAGGTGTTGTCCTGAGCGGCAGCCTGCACGGCCCCGCTGACGAGCAGGCCGCTGACCAGCACGGCAAGTATCGATTTGTTCATGGTGAAAGCCTCTGCAATGAGTCGTGATGGGCGCTCTTGCGCCTCTCTTCCCTGATGGGGCAAACCCGGCCCCGTCCATCAGGTTATCCCATCTGTTGCCAGCCTCAAATGACTTGGGACTCAAGAGTGTGAAGCGCCCGGCATTCCCGGCAGGAAAACGCCCCATGCAGGGGGTATCCGCGGATGTGCCGGCCAGCGCCATGAAAAAGGGAGGCCGATGGCCCCCCTCTTGCTGCTTGCAGCGCGCCTAACTGGCCAGAAACAGCCGGTAGGCGGGATCGTCGCTCACCTCTTTCCAGCCGTAGCCAATTTCGTGCAGGTAGTCGTGAAAAGCCGCCACGTCCTCGTCCGGCAGCTCAAACGCACAGAGCACCCGGCCATAGTCGGCACCGTGGTTGCGGTAGTGGAACAGGCTGATGTTCCAGCGACAGCCGAGGGTCTCCAGAAAGCGCATCAGGGCGCCAGGCTGCTCCGGAAACTTGAAGCTGTAGAGACGTTCACCGAGGGGCCGGGCCGGGCGGCCGCCAATCATGTAACGCACGTGGTTCTTGGCCAGCTCGCTCTCGGTCATGTTGACCACCGGATAGCCGTTGCCGCCGAGCTGATCGATGATCTGGCCCAGCTCCTCGTCACCGCCGGTGAGGCGCACCGAGACAAACAGCGACGCCTGCTCGGCATCCGCATAGCGGTAGTTGAACTCGGTCACCATGCGCGGCCCGAGCTGACGGCAGAAGTCGAGGAAGGCCCCCTTGCGCTCGGGGATGGTCACCGCCAGCATGCCCTCGCGCTTCTCGCCAATCTCGCAGCGCTCCGACACGTAGCGCAGGCTGTGGAAGTTCACGTTGGCGCCGGACAAAATGGCCGCCATCCGCCCCCCCTTGACCTGCTCCCGCTCGCTGTAGGACTTGAGGCCGGCCAGCGACAGGGCCCCCGACGGCTCGGCAATGGCGCGGCAGTCGTCGAAGATGTCCTTGAGCGCGGCGCAGATCTGGTCATTGGAGACGGTCACCACCTCGTCCAGATACTGGTTGCACAGCCGGAAGGTCTCCTCGCCAATGCGCTTGACCGCCACCCCGTCCGCAAACAGGGAGACCCGCTCCAGATTGACCGGCTCGCCCGCTGCCAGCGCGGCCTTGAGGCAGGCGGAGCCCTCCGCCTCCACCCCGATCACCTTCACATCCGGCAGCAGCTGCTTGATGTAGACCGCCACCCCGGCGGCCAGTCCGCCGCCACCCACCGGCACGAACACGTGGGTGAGGTGGGTATCCTGCTCCAGCAGCTCCTTGCCGATGGTGCCCTGCCCGGCGATCACCTCGACGTCGTCAAACGGCGGGATCAGGGTGTAGCCTTCCAATTCAGCGAGACGGCGGCTCTCGCCGTACGCCTCATCGAAGCTGTTGCCAAACAGCATGACGTTGCCGCCCTGCCGGCGCACCGCGTCGATCTTGATGTCCGGCGTGGTCTTGGGCATCACGATGATCGCCTTGATGCCGAGCTTGGCGGCCGACAGGGCAACCCCCTGGGCGTGGTTGCCGGCGGAGGCGGCGATGACGCCGCGCTCCTTCTGCTCCTCGGTCAGGGTGGCAATCTTGTGGTAGGCGCCGCGCAGCTTGAAGGAGTGAACCGGTTGCAGGTCCTCCCGCTTCAGGCTGACGTGATTGCCGAGCCGCTCGGAGAGTTTCTTCAGGGTTTGCAGGGGGGTGACCCGTGCCGCCTCGTAGACGGGGGAGAGCAGCACCTTGCGTAGATAATCAGCCGCAGAGACCATGGTTTATTCCCCCAGCATCGAGCGATTGCGCCACACCAACCCTTTGTCGGCGCAAAGACCGACCAACCGGGGCGATTGCTCATATTTCATATTGGCATTCATTTTTATTCCCCCAGCATCGAACGATCGCGCACCGCACCTTTATCGGCGCTGGTGGCGAACATGGCGTAGGCGCGCAGGGCAAAGGAGACCTGACGCTGGCGATCGAGCGGCTTCCAGCCACGGGCCTCGACGGCAACGCGGCGGGCGGCCAGCACGCTGTCGGCCACCTCCAGCACCATGCTGCGGGCCGGAATGTCGATGTTGATGATGTCGCCATCCTCCACCAGACCGATAGTGCCGCCGGAGGCCGCCTCCGGCGAGACGTGGCCGATGGAGAGGCCCGAGGTACCGCCGGAGAAGCGACCGTCGGTGATCAGGGCGCACGCCTTGCCGAGCCCCATGGACTTGAGATAAGTGGTGGGGTAGAGCATCTCCTGCATGCCTGGGCCCCCTTTCGGGCCTTCGTAGCGGATCACCACCACTTCACCGGCCTTGACGGTGCCGTCCAGAATGCCGGCAACCGCCGTGTCCTGGCTCTCGAATACCCGGGCCGGGCCACGGAAGGTGAGGTTCTCCTCATCCACCCCGGCGGTCTTGACGATGGCACCGTTCAGCGCCAGGTTGCCGGCGAGCACGGCCAGGCCCCCTTCTAGGCTGTAGGCGTTGTCCAGCGAGCGAATGCAGCCTTCGGCGCGGTCCAGATCCAGCTCCGGCCAGCGGCAATCCTGGCTGAACGCCTTGGTGGTGCGGATCCCGGCCGGGCCGGCGCGATAGAAGTCCACCACCTCCTGACTGGGCTGGCGGCTGACGTCGTATTCGGCCAGCAGCTCCACCAGCGAGGTCCCCAGCACGTTGCGGGTATCCCCGTGCACCAGACCCGCTTTTTCCAGCTGGCCCAGAATGGCGACCACGCCGCCGGCACGGTGCACATCTTCCATGTGGTATTTCTGGGTGGAGGGCGCCACCTTGCACAGCTGGGGCACCTTGCGCGACATGCGGTCGATGTCGGCCATGGTGAAGTCGACGCCCGCCTCCTGGGCCGCCGCCAGCAGGTGCAGCACGGTATTGGTGGAGCCGCCCATGGCGATGTCGAGCGCCATGGCGTTCTCGAACGCCGCCTTGGTGGCGATGTTGCGCGGCAGTGCCGAGGCATCGTCCTGCTCATACCAGCGTTTGGCCAGGGTCACGATGCGCTGGCCCGCCAGCTTGAACAGCTGTTCGCGGTCGCTGTGGGTCGCCAGCAGCGAGCCGTTGCCCGGCTGGGAAAGACCCAGCGCCTCGGTCAGGCAGTTCATGGAGTTGGCGGTAAACATGCCGGAGCAGGAGCCGCAGGTGGGGCAGGCACTGCGCTCCACCTGTTCGCTCTGGGCGTCGGAGACCTTGGGATCGGCGCCCTGGATCATGGCGTCCACCAGATCCAGCTTGATGATCTGGTCGGAGAGCTTGGTCTTGCCCGCTTCCATCGGGCCGCCGGAGACGAAGATCACCGGGATGTTGATGCGCAGGGCGGCCATCAGCATCCCCGGGGTGATCTTGTCGCAGTTGGAGATGCAGACCATGGCGTCGGCGCAGTGGGCGTTGACCATGTACTCCACCGAGTCGGCGATCAGCTCGCGCGACGGCAGGGAGTAGAGCATGCCGCCGTGGCCCATGGCGATGCCGTCATCCACGGCGATGGTGTTGAACTCCTTGGCGACGCCGCCAGCGGCTTCGATTTCGCGGGCCACCAGCTGGCCCAGATCCTTGAGGTGGACGTGGCCCGGTACGAACTGGGTGAAGGAGTTGACCACGGCGATGATGGGCTTGCCGAAATCCTGATCGGTCATTCCGGTGGCGCGCCACAGGGCGCGGGCCCCGGCCATGTTACGTCCGTGGGTGGTGGTGGCGGATCTCAACTTCGGCATGTCTCTACTCCCTGAATGCCCAGCGGGCTCATTATCTTTGGAAATGAAAAAGTGACTCTCGGATCGGGAATCGATCCTGGTGAGGGCGCAGCGCAGTGCCCTGACCGGAAGCGACTAGGGGAGGCATGATGCCTCCCCTCTCTCATCAGTCGTTGACTGGCGTCAGCCAGCCCCACTTGTCTTCGGTCTGACCGTTGAACAGGCCGAAGAAGGCGTTTTGCAGTTGCTCGGTCACCGGGCCGCGGCAGCCAGCGCCCACCTTCATCCGATCGACGGAGCGCACCGGGGTCACCTCGGCCGCCGTGCCGGTCATGAAGATTTCGTCTGCGACATACAGGGCCTCGCGGGGCAGCGCCTGCTCGCGCACCTCATAACCCAAGTCGCGGGCCAGCGTCATGATGGTGTCGCGGGTGATACCGGGCAGGATGGCGGCGGTAGCGGGCGGGGTGAACAGCACACCGTTCTTCACCAGGAACAGGTTCTCCCCCGCCCCTTCGCTCAGGTAGCCGTTCACATCCAGCGCCAGCCCCTCGGCGAAGCCGTTGCGCTTGGCCTCGCGGCTGATCAGTTGGGAGGACAAATAGTTGCCGCCGGCCTTGGCGCCGGTGGGAATGGTGTTGGGTGCGAGCCGGTTCCAGGAGGTGACACAGACATCCACCCCGTTTTTCAGCCCCTCTTCCCCCAGATAGGCGCCCCACGGCAGGGCAGCTACCATCAGGTCGGCCTTGGCATCCAGCGGCGGATGCAGCCCCAGCCCCACGTTGCCGACAAAGGCCAGCGGGCGCAGATAGCCGCTCTTCAGGCCGTTCTCGCGCACCACGGTGCGGCAGGCTTCATTCACGTCGGCCTCGCTGTAGGGGACGTCCATCCAGTAGATCTTGGCGGAGTCGAACAGGCGGCGGGTATGCTCCTGCAGACGGAAGATGCAGGTGCCCTTGGGGGTATCGTAGGCGCGCACCCCTTCGAACACCGAGGAGCCATAGTGCAGGGCGTGGCTCATCACGTGCACCTGGGCATCCTGCCAGGGCACCAGTGTGCCGTTGAACCAGATGTATTGCGGGTGGGTGGCGGATTGGGAAGGCTGTGACATTGGCTTGGCTCCTTAAGCTCTGATCCGGGGTTGCTGTTCCAGTGCATCGACCCGGGAAACGTCCACCAGCTTCACCAGCTGGCTCCACAACTGCTGGATGGGACGCACCGACTCGACAGTAACCGTGATCCGCAGCTGTTGGCAATCCTGCTCCATGTTGAGGGCGCAGAGGTTGAAACCGCGGTGACGAACCACCCGCAGCACCCGCTCCATCACTTCGGGTCTGGGCTGGGCATGGATTTGCAAGGTATTGAACTGACTCATGGGCGTTGCTCCATCATCTGGTGGTTGGCGACTCCTGGCGGAACCAGGGGCCAGACGTTTTCTTCCTCTGAAATGGCCACATGCAGCAGGTAGGCACTCTCGCTTGCCAGCAGGCGATCGAGGGCGCCGGCTATCTGATCCTTGCATGTGATGGTTTCGCCGGGGATGCCGAAGGCGGCAGCCAGGGCGATGAAATCGGGGTTGTCGGAGAGGATGGTCTCGCTGTAGCGGCCGTCGAAGAACAGCTCCTGCCACTGACGCACCATGCCGAGGCGCTGGTTGTCCAGCAGCACCATCTTCACCTTGAGCTGGGCCCGGCGGATGGTGCCGAGCTCCTGCACGTTCATCATGAAGGAGCCGTCACCGCTCACCAGCACCACTTCATCCTCCGGACGCGACATCTTGGCGCCGATGGCGGCCGGCAGGCCGAAGCCCATGGTGCCGAGACCGGCGCTGGAGAGGTGGTTGCGCGGGCTGGTGAAGCGCATGTGCTGGGCCACCCACATCTGGTGCTGACCCACGTCGCAGGCCACCACGCTGCTCTCCGGCAACCTGGCGGAGAGCTGCTTGAGCAGCGCCGGGGCATAGATGGGCTGGCCGGGATGGTCGTAGCGAAATGCGTACTCGCGGGCCATGTTCGCGCAATGCTCACGCCAGGGGTCGATGGAGAGGGACATGGCGAGGCGCGGCAGCACCTGTTTGAGATCCTGGGTGATACCCACCTCGGCGGCGCGGCGCTTGCCGAACTCGGCGGCGTCCACATCAAGGTGGATCACCTTGGCTTCGGGGGCGAACTCCTCCAGCTTGCCGGTCACCCGATCATCGAAACGAGCACCCACCACCAGCAGCAGGTCGCACTGCTGTACCGCATAGTTGGCAGCCTTGGTGCCGTGCATGCCGAGCATACCGAGATAAACGGGGCTGTCGGGATCCAGCGCCCCTATCCCCTTGAGGGTGGTGACCGCCGGCATGCCGGTTGCGGCGGCAAACTCGCGCAGCTGCTGCTCTGCATTGGCCATGCCCACCCCGCCACCGACGTAGAGCACCGGGCGCTCGGCGGCGGCCAGCAAGGTGCGGGCGGCCATCAGTTCGGCCTGGCTCAGATGCTCGGGCTCAGCCACCGCAAACAGCGGGCTCTGGGTTGGCACCTTGGCCAGTTGCACATCCTTGGGTAGGTCGATCAGCACCGGGCCCGGGCGCCCCTCACTGGCGATGGCGAAGGCTTCGGCGATCACCTGCGGCAGATCGGCCACATCCGTCACCATGAAGGAGTGCTTGGTGCAGGAGAGGGACATGCCGAGCACGTCGACCTCCTGAAAGGCATCGGTCCCGACGGCGGCACACGGCACCTGACCGCTGATGGCCACCAGCGGCACCGAATCGAGCAGCGCCTCCGCGAGGCCTGTCACCAGGTTGGTGGCGCCGGGGCCGGAGGTGGCGATGCAGACCCCCACCTGACCGGAAGCACGGGCATAACCCACCGCCGCCATGGCAGCCCCCTGCTCGTGGCGGCAGAGCTGATGGGCTAGGCCACCGTCATACAGGGCATCGTAGACCGGCATGATGGCCCCGCCCGGGTAACCAAACACCTGAGTCACACCCTGTTGCTTGAGAGCCTGTACCAAAAACTGCGCGCCGTTCATCTGGAAAATCCTGTCCTGTGGTCGAAAAAAAACCCCCGAGCTGTGAGGCTCGGGGGTCGCTTGTTTCGTTCTGTCCGGTGGTGGGTCTATCCCTTGTTCCGTGCAGCTAAACGAGCCCCGAGCGGTGAGATAATAATCACCACTAGGACCACAATAATGCTGACGAAACGGGAGGCCATGTTCATAGTTACAACCGGAAATCCTGTGAAATTGGGCGGTTTTTACCGCGAATGGCTATTAGAACTAGCACGGTGACTTTTATTGGGCAAGCGTTTTTTGCCTGACAAGACTCTGATTTTGACTGAGTCCGAACGCGTCGATTGGAACAAAAAACTAATAAAAAACGGTTAACCAGCACATATATCAAACCAAGGACGGGATTTATGTCATTAGCTGTGGTTTATAGCCGTGCCAGCTTGGGTGTCGCGGCCCCGCAAGTGACGGTGGAGGTGCACCTCTCCAACGGTTTGCCCGCCTTCAACATGGTGGGCCTGCCGGAAACCTCGGTGAAGGAGTCGCGGGATCGGGTGCGCAGCGCCCTGCTCAACGGCAATTTCGAGTTCCCGAGCAAACACATCACGGTCAATCTGGCCCCCGCCGATCTGCCCAAGGAGGGGGGCCGCTTCGATCTGGCCATCGCCATCGGCATTCTCGCAGCTTCCAAGCAAATACCCGCAAAATACCTGCTCGATCACGAATTTTTAGGTGAACTGGCCCTGACCGGCGAGATCCGTCCCGTGCTCGGCGTGCTGCCCGCCGTGCTCGCCTGCCGCGATGCGGGTCGCACCCTGCTGGTACCACGAGAAAACGGCCCCGAGGCCTCGCTAATCCAGGATGCCGAGGTGCGTACCGCCCATCAGCTGCTGGCCGTTACCGCCTGGCTGGCAGGCCAGTACGAGCTGCCGCTGCCGGATCCCCAGACCACGGATGCCCTGCCCGATGTGCCGGACCTGCAGGACGTGATCGGCCAGTCCCAGGCCAAGCGGGCGCTGGAGATCGCCGCCGCCGGCAGCCACAACCTGCTGTTCATCGGCCCGCCAGGCACCGGCAAGAGCATGCTGGCCAGCCGCTTGCCCGGCATCTTGCCACCGCTCAGCGAACAGGAGGCACAGCAGACCGCCGCCATTCACTCCATCGGCGGCCTCACCCCGCGCGCCGGTCACTGGCATCACAGGCCCTATCGAACGCCGCACCACAGCGCCTCGGCGGTGGCGCTGGTGGGAGGTGGCAGTCACCCGCGGCCCGGTGAAATTTCGTTGGCCCACAACGGGGTGCTGTTTCTGGATGAACTGCCCGAGTTCGAGCGCAAGGTGCTCGACTCCCTGCGCGAGCCGCTGGAGACCGGCCACATCACCATCAGCCGGGCCGCCCGCCAGGTGGATTTCCCCGCCCGCTTCCAGCTGGTCGGCGCCATGAACCCCAGCCCTTGCGGCCACTATGGCGATGGCCAGACCCGCTCCAGCCCGGATCAGATCCTGCGCTACCTCAGCAAGCTCTCCGGCCCCTTTCTCGACCGCTTCGACCTGACGGTAGAGGTGCCACTGCTGCCCAAGGGCAGCCTGACCGGCAAGGCGGAGCGGGGGGAGTCGAGCCAGCAGATCCGAGAACGGGTGCTGGGGGCGCGGGAGCGCATGCTGAGCCGCAACGGCAAACTCAACAACCTGCTTGATAGCCGTGAAATCGAAGGAATTTGCCGCTTGTCGTCACAGGATGCCGAGTTTCTGGAGAACGCCATCCAGAAGCTGGGGCTCAGCATCCGGGCCTGGCACCGCATCCTGCGGGTGTCGCGCACCATAGCCGATCTGGCCGGACAACCCGCCATCGGCAAGGAGCACCTGATCGAGGCGCTCGGCTACCGGGCCATGGACCGGCTGCTGTCACGGCTGCGCAGCGGCTGATACGGGGCAGGAAGCGACCACGATGGCCCCTCGCATGGTCTCGCGGGCCGTCGGCTGATATTATGCCCACAGATCTGACCACTTGATGGCCCCTTATCGACAGCAAGACGGACCCGACCCATGCCCAACAAGCTGATTGAGCGACTGCGTGGCAGCCTCTCGACCCTGCTCTATTTTTTCAACACCCTGTTCTGGTTTATCCCCATCCTCACGCTGGGCCTGCTCAAGCTGTTGCTGCCCCTCAAGGGCTGGCGCACCCTCTGCAACGCGCTGCTGGATGGCAGTGCCGGCTGCTGGATCGGTTTCAACAACCTGATCCAGAAAACCATCATCAGAACCCCTTTCGATGTGGTCGGAGTGGACAAAGGGCGCCGGAATGAGTGGTATATGGTGATTGCCAACCATCAATCCTGGGTCGACATACTGGTACTGCAGCGGATTTTTAATCAAAAAATCCCCTTCCTGAAGTTTTTCCTCAAGAAAGAACTGATTTGGGTACCTTTTCTCGGCCTGGCCTGGTGGGCGCTGGATTTCCCCTTCATGCGGCGATATTCGCGCAAGTTGCTGGAAAAGAAGCCGCATTTGAAGGGAAAAGACATAGAGACCACGCGCCAGGCCTGTGCCAAGTTCCGCCATATTCCGGTGAGTGTGATGAACTTCGTGGAGGGCACCCGCTTCACCGCCCGCAAACACGACAAACAGGCAGCACCCTATCGCCACCTGCTGCACCCGCGGGCTGGCGGCATCGCCTTCACCCTGGCGGCCATGGGTGATCAGCTGCACAAGCTGGTGGATGTGACCATTGCCTATCCGGACGGCATCCCCAGTTACTGGGACTTCATGTGCGGTCGGGTCAAGGAGATCAAGGTTCGAGTCCGCTTTTTGCCGATCGAACGCAATCTGGTGGGGGATTACTTCAATGACCCCGAGTTCCAACAAGAGTTTCAACAGTGGCTGAACGGGATCTGGCACGAGAAAGACCAGACCCTGGATCAGCTGCTGGCGGACAAGACGCCCTCAACGACGCCATGCTAACCCTGCTCCCGGGTCCGCTGGTGCTGCTCATCAGCGCCGGCCTGACCATACTGTTTACCGCCCTGTGCGCCAGCCTGATCCTGCTGGTGTCACTGGCCAAGCTGCTGCTGCCGATCCCGGCCTTTGGCCGTGCCTGCAGTCGCCTCAACAACCGTTTCATGCGCCTGTGGCTGGCCTGCAACGCCCTGGTCATCCGCCTCACCACCCGCATCGACTGGCAGGTGGAGGATGACACCCGGCTGCGCAAGGATGGCTGGTATCTGATCGTCAGCAACCACATGAGCTGGACCGATATCGTGGTGCTGGGTCATCTGTTTCGCGACCGGCTACCGGTGCCCAAGTTCTTCATGAAGCACGAGCTCATCTACATCCCGCTGCTGGGGCTGGCCTGCTGGGGGCTCGACATGCCCTTTATGCGTCGCTACTCACGGGAATTTTTGCTGAGGAACCCGCACCTGCGCGGCAAGGACATCGAAACCACCCGCAACGCCTGCGAGAAGTTTCGCCACATCCCCACCACCGTCATCAATTTCGTGGAGGGGACCCGCTTCACCGAGGCGAAACGCGACGCCTCCCGCTCCCGTTACCAGCACCTGATGTCGCCCAAGGCGGCAGGGCTGGCCTTCACCCTGGCGGCCATGGGAGAGCAGTTCGACAGCCTGATCAACGTCACCATCAGCTACCCGGACAACCCTGAAACCCCCTTCAAGGATTTCCTGATGGGGCGGATGAAGCGCATCCGGGTACGGATCGAGGAGCTGCCGGTGGATGAGCAGCTGGTGGGGGATTACTTCAACGACAAGCAGTTCAAACGCGGCTTCCAGCAGTGGCTGAACCAGCGCTGGCAGGAGAAGGACGCCGTGCTGGCGCAGTGGCAGGCAGCCGATGCGGCGGCTCAGGCTGAGCCGCAGGCAGCCAAGGCGAGCGCCGAGGCCAGCTCGGGCAGCTGATCCTCGCTGAATACCCGGATGCCGTGGTGGCGCAGCAGGGCCGTGGTCATGCCCTCGCCCGCCACAGAAAGACCCTCGAAGCGGCCGTTGTAGATGCGGTCGCTGCCGCAGGAGGGACTCCCCTCCTTCAGCAGGGCGAAGCGAATGCCCTGAGCCTGACAGAGTTGCAGTGCCAGCCGGGCGCCGTGATCGAACTCGGCCGTCACATCCAGTCCACCCTCGGTCAGCACCCGCTCGCCTTGCCGTTCGGCAGGGGGGCGCGGGGTCGGCAGGCCGCCCGCCACCTCGGGGCAAAACGCCAGCGCTCGTCCTTCAGCCCCCAGCTCACGCAGCCAGTCGCTGACGATCCCCTTGCTCTGGCCGTCGTAGCGCACCGGCTGGCCCAGCAAACAGGCGCTGACCAGCACCTTGTGCACGCTGGTCTCACTCATGCTTTGCTCCCCCGCTGGCTAAAACCTGGGCCATCGTAGCGCAACGAACATGGGCCCAGCAGGCAAGCGCTTACCAATACCTTGTGCACACCTGCGCCACTCATGCTTCCGCTCCGTTCATCACCTGATCGAACATCACGCAGCAGGGGCTCTCCATCCGGTAGAGAATGGCGGGGCGCTGCTTGCCGGTGCGCTTGCGACCGGTATCCAGCAGGATGCCGGCGCGGTGGATCCGCTTGCGAAATGCCGCCGTGTTCATCGGCGTCTGCAGGATGATTTCGAAAGCCCGTTGCACCTCGGAGAGGGTGAACTCGGCCCCCAGCAGTTGCAGCGGCAAGGTGCTGTAGCGGCTCTTGATCCGCAGCCGCTCCAGCCCCCTGGCGATCAGCTGGGTGTGGTCGAAGGCGAGGCTGAGCCCCGGCAGATCACAGAGCGGGTGCCAGCAGCCGTGCACGGCTTCGACCTCGGAGTCCACCAGGCAGAGATAGACCAGGGTGGTAGACCAGCCACGGGGATCCCGCTCCAGATTGCCGAGGGTGCAGACCTGCTCGCTGTAGCAGTGGCCCAGCCCCCACTCGGTCAGCAGGCGATGGCGAGCCGCGTCCAGATCCCGATCCCGAGTCTCGTCGATGCGCAGCGCCGGCAGTTGCCAGCAGTGGGCAAAGGGTGGGCGATCGCGGGTCTCAAGCAGCAGCTCGAGCCGCTCCTCGTTCAACCGCAGCACCACCATATCCAGACTCATTCTCAACATGCCGATCGCCCTGCTCGCCTTCGATTAATGTTTGGTAGATAATATCACACGAATAGTATGTGCAGGAGCCACTCAATGGGAACCGTCGCCAGCCTGGATATTGATGCGCAGAAGGGCTTTACCCCCCTCTGCCCGAACGAACTGCCCGTCGCGGGCGGGGATGATATTGTGGCTGCGCTCAACGCTCAGGCCACCCTCGCCAGCCTGCGGATCGGCAGCAAGGATTCGCATCCCGCCAACGCCGCCTGGGCCGTCAGCGATCCCGCCGGCATGTTGCTGCCGCTGGACTTGCCCAACGCCGACCTCACCTGGCCGGTGCACTGCGTGCCGGGTACCCGCGGTTTCGAACTGCTCGACGGCCTGCCAGCCCCGGTCGATTACGACTTCTTCGTCTGGAAGGGGGTCGAGCCGGATCTGCACCCCTACGGCACCTGCTTCCACGATCTGGCCGAGCGCCGCAGCACCGGACTCATCGAGTTTCTGCAAGCCCGCGGCGTCACTACCGTACTGGCCGGCGGCCTCGCCACCGACTACTGCGTCAAGACCAGCGTGCTGCAGCTGCGCCGCGCCGGTTTCCGGGTGATCGTCCATCTCGATGCCTGCCGTGGCATCGCTCCCGAGACGGTTGCCAGCGCCCACACCCAGATGATCGAGGCCGGCGCCGAACTCGCCCAGAGCCTGATCGATGTACAACGCCTGCTGGACGCCTGATATGCCCCTCATTCTCATCAGCCTGCCCGATACCGGCGTCTGCAATCTACAAAAGCGGCGGGGGAGTGCTCTTGCGTTCACCCGCCTGCGGGGAGTCTGATATGCCACCCATACTCAACAGCCTGCTCGATACAGATGCTTACAAGCTGCACATGCAGCAGGCGGTGTTCCATCGCTATCCGGATGCCGAGGTGGTGGCCGAGTTCCACAGCCGCAACGAAGAGGATCTGCTGCCCATGATGGGACAGATCGAGGAGCAGCTGCACCTCGCTGGTTCTCTGCGGCTGACCAGGCCCGAGCTCAACTTCCTGGCCGAGCGCCCCTTCTTTACCGCCGATTACCTCGACCACCTGCGCCGCAAGCCGCTCGATGCCTCCCTGCTCAAGGTGTTCGAGCAGGACGGTCGCATCAACGTGCGGGTCGAGGGCCCCTGGCAGGACGTGATCCTGTGGGAGATCCCGGTGCTCGCCATCATCAGCGAGATGCGCAACCGCTTCCGCTACCCCCAGTTCGGCCTCACTCAGGCGCTGGAGCGGCTCGATCAGAAGATCGACAAGCTGGAGCGGGAGCTGAGCCGGGAAGAGATGAACGAGTTCAACCTCATCGACTTCGGCACCCGGCGCCGCTTCTCCCTCGCGGTGCAGGATGCGGTGGTGGGTCGCCTCAAGGAGCGGCTGCCGGCGTTTCGCGGCACCAGCAACTACCTGCTGGCCCAGAAATACGGCCTGCCGGCGGTGGGTACCCAGGCCCACGAGTGGTTCCAGGCCCACCAGCAGCTCGGCTTCCCGCTCGAGCACAGCCAGCGGGCCGCCCTCACCAGCTGGCTGGATGAGTTCACCAATCACCTCGGCATCGCGCTCACCGACTGCATCACCATGGATGCCTTCTTGCGCGACTTCGACTTCGAGCTGGCCAGCCGCTATCAGGGGCTGCGCCACGACTCCGGCGATCCCGTGGTGTGGGGCGAGAAGGCCATCAGCCACTATCAGCGGCTCGGCATCGACCCCACCGAGAAGACGCTGGTGTTCTCCGATGGCCTCAACCTCGACAAGGCGGTCGAGTTGTTCCGCCACTTCCGCGGTCGCATCAACACCAGCTTCGGCATCGGCACCAAACTCACCTGCGATCTGCCCGGCGTGAGCCCGATGAACATCGTGTTCAAGCTGATGGAGTGCAACGGCGGTCCGGTCGCCAAGATCTCCGACAGCCCCGGCAAGACCCTGTGCCGGGATGCGGACTTCATCCGCAACCTCAAGCAGGCCTTCCACATCGGGGTGTAACGCGCCTTTTTGCGGGGCCCATCTTGCGCAGAGCGCCAGTGGCCCCCTACCATGACCCCACTGAAAAGGTCCGACTCGTGTCGGGCCTTTCTCTTGCCCGCACGACAGACCACAAGGAACTGCCCATGACCTCAAAATGGATATTTGCCCTCACCACCCTGCTGGCCAGCCTGAGCGCCACCGCCGCCGAGCCGTTGCGGGTCTCCGCCATCCCGGACGAGGCCCCCACCGAACTGCAGCGCAAGTTTGCCCCGCTGGGTGAGTATCTGGCCGAACAGACCGGACGCGAGGTGGTGTTCGTGCCGGTCAATGACTATGCCGCCGTGGTCGAGGCGCTGGCGGCCGGCAAGCTCGACATGGCCTGGCTCGGGGGCTTCACCTATGTGCAGGCCCATCGCCGGGCCGACAAGGTGGTGCCGCTGGTACAGCGTCAGGAAGACGCCCAGTTCACCTCCAAGTTCATCGCCAACGCCGACGGCGGCATCAAGACCCTGGCCGACACCAAAGGCAAGGACTTCGCCTTCGGTTCCCCCTCCTCCACCTCGGGCCACCTGATGCCGCGCCACTTCCTGGCCGAACAGGGCATCAATCCAGAGCGTGACTTCGCCCACGTCGCCTTCTCCGGCGCCCACGATGCCACCGTCGCCTGGGTTGCCTCCGGCAAGGTACCGGCCGGCGCGCTCAATGCCTCGGTGTGGGACAAGCTGGTGGAAGAGGGCAAGGTCGACACCGCCAAGGTCAAGGTGATCTGGACCACGCCGACCTACTTTGACTACAACTGGACGGTGCGCGGCGACCTGGACCCGGCCCTGCAGGAGAAGATCAAGCAGGCCTTCCTCAGCCTGGATCCTGCCGTCCCGGCCCAGGCCGAGATCCTCAAGCTACAACGGGCCAGCCGTTTCATCGAGACCAAACCAGAGAACTACCAGGGCATCGAAGCGGCCGCGACCCAGGCTGGTCTGCTGAAGTGATCGCCGTTGCGCTGGACGGGGCAGGGCTGCGGCTCGGCGAGAATCGCATCCTGCATCCGCTTTGCCTGCAGATCGAGGCGGGAGAGTGTGTCGCCATCATAGGGCCGAGCGGGGCGGGCAAGACCAGCCTGCTGCGGCTGATCGGCACCGAACTGCGCGGTGAGCTGACCCTCTCCCTGTGGGGGGAAGACCCCTGGTTCCTCTCCACCCGGGCCCGCCAGCGGCTGCGCAGCCGGATCGGCATGGTCTGGCAACAGCCTCCGCTGCCCGCCTCCCAGCCGGTGCTGACCGCCGTGCTGGCCGGTCGTCTCGGCCAGTGGTCCCTCGGCCGCGCCCTGCTCTCCCTGCTGCGTCCCTGTGACCCCGAAGGCGCACGAACCGAACTGGCCCGCCTCGGCCTCGCCGACAAGTGGCAGCAGCGCTGCGGCGAACTCTCCGGCGGCCAGTTGCAGCGGGTCGGCATCGCCCGGGTACTCTATCAGCAGCCGGAGCTGATGCTCGCCGATGAACCCGTCTCCGCCCTCGATCCCGTGCTCGCCCAGAGCAGCCTGGATGCCCTGCTGGCCCAGGCCCGCGCCCGTGGCAGCACCCTGATCGCCAGCCTGCACGCGGTCGAACTGGCGCTCGAACGCTTTCCCCGCATCATAGGCCTGCGCGAGGGGCGAGTGCAGTTCGACTGCCCCGCCACCGCCGTCACCCCGGCCATGCTGGCCGCCCTCTATGCCGGCGAGCAAGAGGCACTGCCGTGCAGCGACTGATCGGCCGCTGGCGCCATCCCCTGCCCTGGCTGTTGCTGCTGATCGGCTACAGCCTGTGGCAACAAGCCGATGGCTGGCTCGGCCTGTTCGACGGCCAGAGCTGGCGGCAGATGGGCAATTTTCTCGCCACCAGCTGGCCACCCCGTTTTGATCGGGACTTTCTCGCCCTGACCCTGACCGCCACCCTGGAGAGTCTGGCCGTGGCGACCCTGGGGTTGGCCGGCGCCCTGCTGCTCGGCATCCCGTTCGCCCTGCTCGGCTCCCGCGCCCTGTCGCTGGCCGAGCTGGGCCCCATCCCCAGCCCGCTGCGCGGCGCCTTGCGCGCCTTCAGCCGGCTCATCGCCATCCTGCTGCGCAGCCTGCCCGAGCTCATCTGGGCGCTGCTGTTCGTGCGCCTCTCCGGGCTCGGACCGCTGGCCGCCATCCTGGCCATCGCCGTCAGCTACGGCGGCATGCTGGCCAAGGTCTACAACGAGATCATGGAGAGCGGAGCCCTGCAACCGGCCCGCGCCCTGCTGCTCGGCGGCAGCGGCCGGCTGCAGGCGCTCTGGTACGGCGTGTTGCCCGCGGTGCGCCAAGAGCTGCTCTCCTACACCGTCTATCGCTGGGAGTGTGCCCTGCGCGCCTCCGTCATCATGGGTTTCGTCGGGGCCGGCGGGCTCGGCCAGCAGCTCGAACTCTCGTTGCGCATGTTTGCCGGCGGCGAGGTGGTGACCCTGCTGCTGGCCTTCATCCTGCTGGTGACCCTGGCGGATGGCCTCAGCGCCTGGCTGCGCCACACCCGTTCCCCCGGCCTGCAACTGCTGGCCTGCCTGGGACTGGCCAGCGCCATGGCGTTGCATCAGCTCGACTGGCGCATGCTGAGCTTCTCCCTCGGCGGACTGGGCCAGTTCATCGGCGAGTTTCTGCAACCGGACTGGTCACCCCCCTTCCTGCTGACGGTCGGCACCGGCCTGCTCGATACGGTGCAGATGGCGCTGCTGAGTACCCTGTTGAGCGCCCTGCTGGCGCTGCCGCTGGCCTGCCTCGCCCGCCACTGCTGGCCGCTGCGGCTGTTGTTCAACCTGCTGCGATCCGTGCCTGAGCTCATCTTCGCCAGCCTGCTGGTGATCGCGGTCGGGCTGGGGCCGGTGGCGGGCATACTGGCGCTCACCCTGCACACCACGGGCGTGCTGGCCCGGTTGTTCGTGGAGACGCTGGAAAACGCGGATCAGAGCCCTCGCCTCGCCCTGCAGTTGAACGGCGCCGGCCCCACGGCCAGTTTCTGGTATGGGCTGTTCCCGCTGGTGTCACGCCAGTGGCTGGCCTACAGCCTCTATCGCGGCGAGATGAACCTGAGGGCCGCCACCATCCTCGGGGTGGTGGGCGCAGGCGGGCTGGGGCAGCAGCTCTATGTGTCGCTGAGCCTGTTCCGTTACGATCAGGCGTCCACCCTGATGCTGGCCATCCTGCTGCTGGTCTGGCTGGCGGAGGCCATCAGCAGACGCACCCGGTTGCCGCGCCCCGCCCCCTCCCAGCGAGACTGCCAGATCTGAGGCAGCGCCATGCTGGCCAGGCTCAGGCCCAAAAAAAACAAAAAGCCCGCCGGTTTGCACCGGCGGGCTTTTTTCATCGGGTCTGGCGGGATCAGTCTTTCTTGGCCAGCAGGAATTTCACCAGCTGGTTGAACTGCTCCTGGGAAGTAATGGATTCGATCTTCACCATGTACTTGCCGTTGACCAGGAAGGCCGGCACACCGCGGATGTTGTAGCTCTCGGTGTTGCGGTCAAACTGGGAGACCATGCCGGAGACGGCGAAGCTGTCGACGGCACCGTCGAACTCTTCGGCCGGCACGCCGTTGTCCACGAAGATCTGCTTCACGTCGGTACGGCTCTGCGGGTACTGACGCTGGGTGTGGATCTTGTCGAAGATGGCCGGGGTCAGCTTGCCTTCAACGTTCAGCAGGCTGGCAACGGCGTAGGCACGCTGCATCTCCGGACCCATCTCGCGGCCCAGGAAGGCCACCGGGTTTTTCTTCATCGGCACGCCTTCCGGCAGGTTCTTCTTCAGATCCTCGGCAATCGGCTCGAACTTGGCGCAGTGGGGGCAGTAGTAGGAGAAGAACTCCAGCACTTCCGGTTGGGCGCTACCGGTCTGTTTGACCACATCGTAGTTGACGCCTTCCTTGAATTCGGGGGCGGCGTGAACCATGGGGATCATCAGCATGGCAGCAAGGAAAAATAGTACTTTTTTCATGACGTTTCCTGTTAAGGGATCACTGTGAGGCACGCCCGGCGAACCGAAGCAGTGCCAAGCCTATTGCGTCACCACTGCGCAGTCAATGGTCAAGCTGGGTGCGCGAGTCCCGTCTGCCGCCCGCTCTCTTTCCCTCATCACCAGCCCGGCGTCAGCGTCAGGGGCGGTGCCTTGAGCGCTTCCAGCTGGTCGTGCAGGGTCGCTATCTGCTGGCGCCAGTAGTGATCGGTGTTGAACCAGGGGAAGTGGCGCGGGAAGGCGGGGTCTTCCCAGCGCCGGGCCAGCCAGGCCATGTAGTGGACGATGCGCATGGCCCGCAGCGGCTCGATCAGCGCCAGCTCGCGCGGGTCGAACTCCATGAACTCTTCATAGCCCGCCAGCAGGGTATCGAGCTGGATCAGCTGCTCGTGCCGCTCGCCGCTCAGCATCATCCAGAGATCCTGGATGGCAGGGCCGCTGCGACAGTCATCGAGATCGACGAACATGGGGCCGTCGCGCCAGAGGATGTTGCCCGGGTGGCAGTCACCATGCAGGGAGATCTGGGCCACGTCCAGAGTCATGGCGTCACTGACATGCTTGATCAGCTCGTCCAGTACCCCGAAGAAGGACTTGGCCAGCCCGCTCGGCAGCCACTCGCCGGACGCCAGCAGCTGACGCGGTTCGTGCAGCATGCTCTCCACATCGAGCCGGACTCTGTGGTGGAAGGGACGGCTGGCACCTATCTGGTGGATGCGGCCGAGGTAGCGCCCCACCCACTCCAGCTGGTCGAGGTTGTCCACCTCGAACTGACGCCCTCCCACGCTCTGCCAGATGGCGAAGGGGTAGCCCTGATGCTCCAGCAGGGTCTCGCCGGCAAAGGCGATAGGGGCGGCAACCGGGATCTCCGCCTCATTGAGGCGGGCAGCAAAGTCGTGCTCTTCGAGGATCTGGGCCCGGCTCCAGCGACCGGGACGATAGAACTTCACCACGTAGCGGCGACGATCTTCATCCTGAAACTGGTAGACCCGGTTTTCGTAGCTGTTGAGTTCGATGAGACCGGAGTCGATACGCAGGCCGCTGAGGTCCAGCGCATCCATGATGAGATCGGGATTGAGGTCGGAATAGTTGAAACGCATGTCATCCACCATGAGAAAGGGGCGCCGTTGCGCCCCATTCTATCACTACTGCTTATCATTGCCGCGCCCGATGACCGGCTAAAACCAGCCATGGCGGCGGTCACAGCCGGCTGATGAACTTGCTGGGCTGGCGCAGGATCCCTTTGCTGTCGTCTGCGGCCGCCCCTTCGCGTTTGAGCACGAAGCGGATGTCCAGGGTCGGCTTCTTCAGATTGAAGGGGTCGACCGCCACGCTCACCGGCAGGGTGAAGATCTCGCCCGCCTTCAAGGTCACCTCGCGCGGGCCGAACCATTCGTGCTCCGGCAGCCCCTCCACATCCAGCTGATAGGTCTGGGGATGCAGGGTCTTGTTGAGGATCTTGAGGGTGTAGGTGTTCTCGATGAGCCCCTCGCTGTTCTCGCGGAACAGCTGGTTGCGATCCCGCAGGATATCGAGCCCCATCGGCATGATGGACATGGCGTTGTAGACGAACACCCCCAGCATCACCGCCATCACCAGGCCGTAACCAATCAGCTTGGGCCGCGCCACGTGAGTGGAGTCGTTGGCCAGCTTGTGCTCGGTGGTATAGCTGATGAGCCCCTTCGGATAGCCCATCCGCTCCATGGTCTGATCGCAGGCATCGACGCAGGCACCGCAGTTGATGCACTCGTACTGCAGGCCGTCGCGAATGTCGATGCCGGTCGGGCAGACCTGCACGCAGAGGTCGCAGTCGATGCAGTCCCCCAGCCCCAGCGCCTTGGGATCGGCCTTGCGGGCACGGGCGCCACGGGTTTCCCCGCGCTTGGCGTCATAGCCGACGATGAAGGTGTCCTTGTCGAACATGGCGGACTGGAAGCGAGCATACGGGCACATGTGAATGCACATGATGGCGCGCATCCAGCCGGCGTTGCCGTAGGTACAGGCGGCGAACAGCACCACCCAGAAGATGACCCAGCCGCTGGCCTGCAGGGTGAAGAAGTCCGGCACCAGCTGGAACACATCCTGGAAGTAGGCGACGAAGGTGAGGCCGGTACCCAGCGACAGCAGGATCCAGGCCAGATGCTTGGCACCCTTGCGGGCCAGCTTCTCGGCGTTCCAGGGCGAGGCATCCAGCTTGCGGCGCTTGTTGGCCGCCCCTTCCAGCTTCTCTTCGAACCAGATGAACATGAAGGTCCACACCGTCTGCGGGCAGAGATAGCCACACCAGACCCGGCCGAGAAAGGTGGTCACGAAGAAGAGCCCGAAGGCGGCGATCATGAAGATCCAGGCCAGCAGGGTCAGGTCCTGCGGCCAGATGGTGGCACCGAAGATGTGGAACTGCTGGTGACCGATGTCGAACAGCACGGCCTGACGACCGTCATAACGCAACCAGGGAATGGCGACGAAGAGCACCACGAAGAACCAGCCCATGGCCTTGCGCACCCGCTGCCAGTAGCCGGTCTGGGCCCTCACGTAGATGCGGTTGCCGGGATTGAACCTGTCATCGCTCGCTTTGAAGGTATTGGGGTTGTATGTCCCCGTTACATCGCCGGTGACATCCTTGATATCGATCTTGTCCTGGTCGGCCATTGCAACACTTCGCTCCACTCATTAATTGTTATGGAGCGGATTATATCTTAAACAGCCTGCTAATTGTGTGGGTAAAATGTATCTAATGTTCGAGTGGTGTCGCAATTTCAAGCAACAAAAAAGACGTATCGCCAGTTGACGAAACGCCTTTTTGAGAGATTCTTTTGAACACCAATAAAGGCTCCAGCTGGAGCAATCTTTACTTGATGCCGCGGGCCTTGAGCAGGGCTTCCTTGAAGTCGGGCACGTGATCCTTGGCCAGGCCGGGGATCATCGCCTGCTTGTCGGATTCCCGCATCTTGAGGTGATAGATCAGCATGTCGTCGGTCAGCTCGGACAGAGGACCTTCAAATCCCGCTTCCTCGGCCAGTTTGGCAACAAACTGTACCAGGCTGAGATCCTGTTCCTTGATCCAGGCAGGCTGCAACAACTCCAGCAGCTCTTCGATACGATGACATTGCATAGACGACCTCTTTAATCTGTCTTGTGAAACTCAGGCAACCTTACCCATCAAGGCTACTTCGATACGATCCCGCCCATTATGCTTGGCCTGGTAGAGGGCCGCATCCGCTTTTTGAATCAGCTCGCTGATGGAGAGGCTCTGATCCGGCACCAAAGTCGCCACCCCGAAGCTGCAACTGACCCGGCCGGAAACCAGGGATTTCTGATGGGGAATGCTCAAATCCTTCAGCGCCACCCGCACGTTCTCGGCGATCTGCAGCGCCCCCTGCATGCTGGTACAGGGCAACAGCAGGGCGAACTCCTCGCCGCCGTAACGGGCGGCGAGATCGTCCTCGCGCCGCTGCACTTCGGCCAGCAGGCCCGCCACCTGCTGCAGGCACTCGTCCCCCAGCTGATGGCCGTACAGGTCGTTGAATTGCTTGAAGTAGTCCACATCCACCAGCACCAGCGACAGCGGCGCCCGGGCCCGGTGACAGCGACGCCAGGCGCGCTCGAGGCAGTAGTCGAGGTGGGCCCGGTTGGCGATACCGGTCAGCCCGTCCAAGCGGGAGGTGAGCTTGAGGTGCTCGGAGACCGCCTTCAGCTCGGCCACCAGATCGGCGTTGGAGAAACGGTGGTAAAGCGAGGCTACCTGATCCCGCCGCAAGCGGCGCAGCAGGGTCGGCAGGAAGACGAACAGGTAGCCGGCCAGCATGCAGGAGACGATCCGCTCCTGCTCGTTGCCCGCCCCCAGCTCGAACAGCATGGCCAGCCCGAGCGGAAGCACGGCGCCGTAAAGCGAGCGGCGGCTGCCGAACAGCATGATGGCGCTGCCGGTGAGGATCAGGCTGGAGAGCATCATCATGGCCGCGCGATAGGTGTCGGGCAGCTTGTCCATGTAGAGCAGCACACCCAGCGCCCAGATGATGGAGGTGATGGTCACCCCGATGAAGAGCTCCCGCTCCAGCACCGGCAGCGGGATCTGCGCCAGCCTGGGCTGACGCCAGCGCAGGTGCCAGCCTCGGCAGATCAGCAGCAGCAACACCCCGGCCAGCCAGCCGAGCGCTTCGGCGGCGGGCAGGTAGTCGTGGAACAGCAGGCTCCAGCCAAGCGCCAACAGACCCAGGCAAGGCAGGCTGAATGAGGCGTGGGTATAGAGCTGGGCCATGATGGCCTGCTTCACCTGACGTGTCACACTCTGGGTCAACTGCGTACTCCCTGTACAAGAGCCGCACAGTCTACCACTACCCCTTCGGAGCCAACAATAAAACGTCCGTTATTAAGCGGTTAGTCAGTCGATGATGCCAGGCCCCGGCCTGCCGGCAGAGACGGCTCAGCCGCGCTCCAGCTCGTCGAGGATCGGGCACTCGGGGTTTTCATCCCCGTGGCAACAGCCGACCAGCCCCTCGAGGGAGCTGAGCATGGCCTGCAAGCCGGCGATGCGGGCGCGCAGATCGACGATCTTCTCCTGCGCCAGCTTCTTCACCTGGGCGCTGGTTCTGTGCTCGTCCCGATAGAGCGCCAGCAGCTCCTGGCACTCCTCCAGGTTGAAGCCGGTCTCCCGCGCCCGCTTGACGAAGCGCAGCTCGCGCAGCGCCCCCTCGGTGTAACTGCGGTAGCCGTTGTCGCTGCGGACCGGCGCCGAGATGAGGCCGATGCTCTCGTAGTAGCGAATGGTCTTGGCGGTCAGTCCCGTCGCCTTGGCTACCTTGCTGATGTTCATGGATGACTCCTTAACGGTTCGATTCTGTGCTGAGATTGTGGCTGACCTGGGCGAGAGCCCGCGGCTGCCAACGCTTCAATAGCAGGGAATTGCTCAATACTGTGATGCTGCTCAGGGCCATGGCCGCCCCCGCCAGCTCGGGGCTGAGGTAACCCAGCGCCGCCAGCGGAATGCCGATGATGTTGAACACGAAGGCCCAAAACAGATTCTGCTGGATGGTGCGCCAGGTCGCCGCCGAGATGTCGATGGCATCGGCCACCAGCCGCGGGTCAGACCGCATCAGGGTGATGGAGGCGGTCTCCATCGCCACGTCGGAGCCGGAGCCCATGGCGATCCCCACATCCGCCGCCGCCAGCGCCGGGGCGTCGTTCACCCCATCCCCCACCATGGCGACCAGCCCGCTGGTTTGCGCCCGCAGCGCCTCCACTTTTTCCACCTTGCCGGCCGGCAGGACTGAGTCGAAGGCCCCGTCCAGCCCCAGCTTGGCGGCGATATGGGCCACCGGCGCCGGCGCATCACCGCTCACCAGCCAGCTGGCGATGCCGCGCTGGCGCAGGGTGGCGATGGCATCCGGGCTCTCGGGGCGCAGGGTATCGGCCAGCGCGGCTATGCCGGCCACCACGCCGTCGATGGCCACCCAGACCCGGGTCGCGCCGTCGGCGGCTTGTTCATCCTGTTGTGGTACGTCGATGCCGAGCTGGGCCAGCAAAGATCCATTGCCGATGGCGACCGTGTGGCCGGCGACCTGACCGATAATACCGGCACCGACCCGCACCTCCACCGCCTCCGGCTGGGGCAGCGCAGCCTCCTTGCCGACCGCCTCGCGCATGGCTAGCGCCAGCGGGTGTTCACTCGCCTGCTGCAGGGCGGCGGCGAGGCGCAGTTGCTCGTCATTGCCGCTCCAGCTGGCCAGTACCGGCCGGCCCTGGGTCAGGGTACCGGTCTTGTCGAAGATCAGCGCCTTGATGGCGTGGGCCTTCTGCAGGGTATCGACATCCTTGATCAGAATGCCGTGGCGCGCCGCCACCCCGGTACCGGTGACGATGGCCGCCGGTGTCGCCAGCCCCAGCGCACAGGGACAGGCGATCACCAGCACGGCCACCGCCGCCAGCAGCGCCTGACCGAAGTCGTTGCTGATGGCGTACCACACCAGCAGGGTGAACAGGGCGATGGCCATCACCACCGGCACGAACACGGCGGAGACCTTGTCCACCAGCTGCTGCAGCGGCGCCTTGCCCATCTGGGCGTTCTCTACCAGTGCGATGATCTTGCTGAGGCTGGAGTCCTCCCCCACCGTGGTGGCTTCAATTTCCAGCACGCCGGAGCGGTTGATGGCACCGCCCAGCACCTTGTCACCCTCACCGCGGGGCACCGGCAGGCTCTCGCCGGTGAGGATCGACTCGTCCAGCTCGCTGGCGCCGCTCACGATTCTGCCGTCCACCGGCACCCGCTCACCCACCAGTACCCGCAGCCGATCGCCGCGCAGCACCTCGTCGATGGCGACGCTCTGCCACGTTTCGCCACGCCAGACGGTGGCGGTTTCCGGCCGCAGCGCCATCAGTTCGCGAATGGCGGACTGGGTGCTGCGCCTGGCCCGTGCCTCCAGCAACTTGCCGAGGGAGATCAGGGTGATGATGATGGCGCTCGCCTCGAAATAGAGCTGGCCGCTCGCGGCCATCCCCAGCGTCAGCAGTAAATAGAGGCTGTAGAAGTAGGCCGCACTGGTACCTGTTGCCACCAACACATCCATATTGGCGGAGCGGTTCTTGATGGCGAGCCAAGCACCGCGATAGAAACGGGCGCCGATCCAGAACTGCACCGGGGTGGCGAGCACCAGCTCCAGCCAGGCGGGCAGATGCCAGGGCAGCAGACCGGCCATGGCCAGCATGCCCGCCAGCAGCGGCAGGGTCAGCAGGGCCGAGACGATGACCCGGGTCTGAGCCTGACGGGCGCTGGCCACCTCCTGCGCTTCCCGCTCCAGCAACTGCTGACGGCGACCGCTGGTCGAGCCCTGCGCCAGCTGGGCGCCAAAGCCGAGCGCCTCGATCTGCTCGCGCAGGGCGGCGGGCGTCTGCATCCCGGGTACCAGCACAATACGGGCCTGCTCGATGGAGAAGTTGACGTCGGCGGAGATGACACCGGGCAGCGCCGCCAGCATCTTGTTCAGGCGGGCCGAGCAACCGGCACAGGTCATGCCGGTGATCTGAAACAGTATGGTCTCGCTGCCGTAGTCGTAACCCTGCGCCTTGATGCTCTCCAGCACCGCAGGCAGGCGGTCAGGGCTGGCCAGGTCGATGGCGGCTTGCTCCAGGGCGAAGTTGACGGTGGCCTCTACCCCCTCCAGCTTGTTGAGGGCGGTCGTGATGCGGCCGGCACAGTTGGCGCAGCTCATGCCGCTGAGCGGCAACTGCAGATGAATGGGTGATTGAAGATGAGTGGTCATGTTGTTCCTCCCCGGAACCAGTCGGCCAGAATGAGCGCCGACCAACAAACCCTAACCTTTACTGTAAGGGTAAGCTCAAGCCACATCATCCACTTTTTGCAGATGAAAAAACGGCGCCCGTTTGCTGCCAAAGAGCCAACGGGCGCCGCCTTCAACTATTGCGCGGTGTGAACTGCGACTCAGATGCCGTACTGGGCGCGGTAAGCCTTCATCGCAGCCAGTTGTGCCGCCAGCTCCGGCTGCTCAGCCTGCTTCTCTTCCAGATAAGCGATCAGGTCGCTCATCTGGATGATGGCGATGATGTGGGCGCCGTAGTCACGCTCCACTTCCTGAATGGCAGAGAGCTCGCCCTTGCCCTTCTCCTGACGGTCCAGCGCGATCAGTACGCCGGCCAGCGAGGCGCCGTTGGCCTGGATCAGATCCATGGATTCACGGATGGCGGTACCAGCGGTGATGACATCGTCCACCAGCATGATGCGCCCCTTGAGCGGGCTGCCCACCAGATTGCCGCCCTCGCCGTGATCTTTGGCCTCCTTGCGGTTGAAGCACCAGGGCACGTCCACGTCGTGCTGCTCCACCAGCTGCACTGCGGTGGCGGAAGCGATGGGGATCCCCTTGTAGGCCGGGCCAAACAGCACATCGAACTCGATACCGGCATCCATCAGGGCGGCGGCATAGAAGCGGCCGAGACGGGCCAGATCGCGGCCGCTGTTGAACAGGCCGGCGTTGAAGAAGTAGGGGCTTTTACGACCGGATTTCAGGGTAAACTCACCGAATTTGAGGACCTGCTTCTCCAGGGCGAACTCGATAAATTGACGCTGGTAGGCTTTCATTCTGGCTCCTTGCTTGGCTTGTCGTTGTCTTGCGTGGGGGTATAAAAAAACGCGGTCAATGCCGCGTTTTTAAAATCAGGAGAGCGACTGCTTCTGCAGCGCGATGATGTCGGCGATGCCGCCCTTGGCGAGCGCCAGCATCTCCAGCAGCTCTTCATGGGTGAAGGGTTCGGCCTCCGCGGTGCCCTGCACCTCGATGATGCGACCATCTTCGGTCATCACCACGTTCATGTCGGTCTCGGCAGCGGAGTCTTCGATGTACTCCAGATCGCAGATGGCTTCCCCTTCATACATACCGACGGAGACGGCAGCGATCATCTGCTTGAGCGGGCTCTGCTTGAGCATGCCCTTCTCGACCATCCAGTTCAGCGCGTCCACCAGCGCCACGCAGGCACCTGTGATGGCGGCGGTGCGGGTACCGCCGTCGGCCTGCAGTACGTCGCAGTCAACGGTAATGGAGTGCTCGCCCAGCGCAGTCAGGTCTACCGCCGCGCGCAGGGAGCGGGCGATCAGCCGGGAGATCTCCAGAGTGCGGCCGCTCTGCTTGCCGGAGGCCGCTTCGCGGTTCATCCGGGAGTGGGTGGAGCGCGGCAGCATGCCGTACTCGGCAGTGACCCAGCCCTGATTCTTCCCTTTCAGGAAGCGCGGCACGCTGGTGTCGACGCTGGCGGTGCAGAGCACGCGGGTGTTGCCGAATTCCACCAGCACGGACCCTTCAGCATGCTTGGTGAAGTGGCGGGTAATGGTGACCGGACGAAGCTGCGCGGCAGTGCGATCGCTGGGACGTGACATGGGACGGACCTCTGGGCTGGCTCAAATTGGCGGGCGATTATAAGTGATCCCGCCCCAAATATCAGCCGCTAAAACCACGCTGTCGGCTGACGGAGCAGGCCTGGCTGAGTATACTGGCCCCACACTTCATCAAGCTCGGAACAATCAATGATTCACAGCATGACCGCCTACGCCCGCAAGGAACTCAAGGGCGACTGGGGCACAGCCGTTTGGGAAATTCGTTCGGTCAACCAGCGCTATCTGGAGACCTACATTCGCCTGCCGGAACAACTGCGCAGCCTGGAGCCGGTTCTGCGTGAGCGCTTCCGCGCCAAGCTGCAGCGCGGCAAGGTGGAGTGCAACCTGCGCTTTGAGGCCGCCCAAGCCGCTGCCAGCCAGCTGCACATCAATGAAGAGCTGGCCAGGCTCATAATCGACAGCGCCAACTGGGTGATGAAAGAGGCGGGCCAGGGCCAGCTCAACCCGGTCGACGTGCTGCGCTGGCCAGGCGTGATGGCTGCCGCCGAGCAGGACATGGATGCGGTCGCCACCGAGCTGCTGGGCGGGTTTGACCTGACCATGGAAGATTTCCTCGCCTCCCGCGCCAGCGAAGGGGCCAACCTCAAGGCCCTGATCGAACAGCGTCTGGCCGGCATTCAGGTAGAAGTGAAGAAGGTGCGCGTGCACCTGCCGCAGATCATCGAGTGGCAGCGCCAGAAGCTCACCGACCGTCTGGCCGAAGCCAAGGTGGAGCTGGATCCGGCCCGCATCGAGCAGGAGATCGTGCTGCTTGCCCAGAAGATCGACGTGGCCGAAGAGCTGGATCGCCTGGAGATGCACATCAGCGAGACCAACAAGATCATGAAGAAGGGTGGCGCCTGTGGCCGTCGTCTCGACTTCATGATGCAGGAGTTCAACCGCGAGTCGAACACCCTCGGCTCCAAGTCGATCAACGCCGAGGTGACCCAGTCCGCCGTCGAGCTGAAGGTGCTCATCGAGCAGATGCGCGAGCAGATCCAGAACATCGAATGATACCGGTTCGATAGCGTGAAAAAGCCATTGGAGACAATGGCTTTTTCTTTTTATGCGGAGCAGGCGAGCACAGGGAGCGCGCAGGCGGTGGGCCCGGCCGCCGGGCCGAGATCCCGCGCTATGTCGCGGATCACCGCATCCAGCTGATGAAGGCTGTGATGATGAGGCAGAGTAATGAGGTGGGAATGCTCACCCGAGGTCGCCAGGCAATGGCGCTTCCAGGTGCGCTCCGAGGGGCGCGGGAAGACCACGGTAATGGAGTGCGGATGCCGCCAGGCCGGCACCCCCTGCTGATTCAGCCGCTCCACCAGCTGCTGGGCCATGGCCAGACAGTGCCTGGTCCGCTCGCGCCACTGGGCCGGCGTCCGTCCCTTGATGGCGGCCCACATCAACAGGGGCGTGAAGCCGTTGCGCGATCCGCTGATGGTCTGATCGCTGGCCGAGATATAGTCCACCTCTACCGCAATCCGATCTACCAGATGACGCCTGACCAGCACGATGCCGCACGGGATCGGCGACCCCATCATCTTGTGGCCCGAGACACTGATGGAATCGATGCCGTCGGCAAATGAAAAGGCCGGCGCATCGTCCAGAAATGGTAGGATCATGCCGCTCAAAGCAGCATCCGCGTGCAGATAGTAGTCCTGACGGGGAATGCCGATGGCCGACAGCCGCCGTTGAATGGCATCGATATCGTCGACCGCCCCCTTCATGGTGGTACCGATATTGGCAAATATGATGGGATGACGCTCGCCATCACCCACTATCTGGTCTGCCAACTTATCGCAGTCTATTTCCCCGCTGGGCAGTGTGGGAATTTCCTTGGCCTTGATCCGCAGCAACCTGATTATTTTGGCAACCGAATAGTGTGTCTCTTGTGAATAATAGAGGGTGCCTTCAGGAAACAACTCTCTGGCAAGATAACAGCCAAACATATTGCCTTCGGTGCCGCCATTGGTCACATAACCCCAGCTCTGCTCTGGCGGGATTGAAAATAGCGATGAGAAATAGTTCATGACCTCTCGCTCAAATTCGAAGGTATTGAGCAAATAATTTCCAGGCGCCCCCCAGTCGCCACAGTTATTGATAGAAAACTGTAAAAACTTGTGTAGCTGGGAATAATCAAAGTCGGCAGCCTCCGGATAACCGACATTGAAATACTGATGGGCAAGGCAGAACTGCCAAAACTGCTCGAGCCTGTGCTGATCTTCTGCTGACAGCGTCATGATGATGTCCGTGACGAGCGCCATGACCTGGCGCCGCCCTTGCTGAATGATAAGAGCAATACGTGAAATTAATTAAATATATACAGCCTGTTAGGCCGCCGTTGGTGAGCCGCTCAGGAGCGCCCACCAGGCTGACAAGGTGGGCCTGCGCGCCAGCTCGTCAAAGCCGACATTGACCCCCTGCGCCTTCAGCTCCGCGCTAAAGCGCATGATGCTGAGGGAATCCAGCCCATACAGCACCAGGCTCTCCTCCGGATCCAGCTCCCCCTCCTCCACCAAACTCTGTACTCGTTCATTCAACCACTCACGGGTCATGAATGTTGGCCTGCTCATGTTATTTCCTCACTGTCTGTCATGGTTATTTCTAGTCGTGATTTTTTAATCAACGCCCCCACCCAATTGCTGAAAACTGGCTCGGCGGCTGCCAGAAAAGAGGTCCCGTTATACCGTTCTTAAATACCGTCCAGGGTCATCTCTTGCCACGACTGATGCCAATTTAATTAAGCGACTTATCGATATAACCATATGGGTTGACGGATTAAATTAATCTTGAAATGAAAATCATTCTCACCTTTAAATATATAAACAACGAAACACGACAAGTTGTCAACGCCATGAATGAGATGAAAGAACTGACCGCGATGCAGGCGGCTTGCTGGATGGGACGCAGCGCGCATGCTCATCTGGGGGGCGTCAGTGCCCACCTCTACGCCGAGTTTGACGGCCCGGCCCTCGATCTGGCGCGCCTGCACGGTGCGCTGGAACGTCTCTATCAGGCGCACCCCATGCTGTGCCTGACCGTCACCCGGGACGGCGCCCAGACGCTGGGTGACCCTACCCCTGTCGTGCTGGAGATAGATGATTTCCGCTCCCTGAGCGGCCAGCCGCTGGCCGATGCCCTGGCCCACAAGCGGCAGGAGTGGACCCACCAGCAACTCGATCTGAACCGGGGTCAGGCGGCCCGCTTCTCCGTCACCCGACTGGCAGACCAGCGCCAGCGGCTGCACATCGACACCGACATGATGGCCGTCGACCCCTCCAGCGTACGGATCCTGCTCGCCGATCTGGCCCAATGGTACGAAGAGCCGGAGTGGACACCGCCGCCAGCCCCCTCGTTTTTTGCCTGGCACGAGGCGGTGCAGACACGCCTGCGCGCGCGCCGGGAACAGGATCGGCAGTGGTGGCGACAACAACTGCCAGCGTTGGCGCCGGCGCCCGCCCTGCCGACCACTCCGCAGCAGGCGCCCCCCGCCAGCGAGCGTCTCAGCGCCACCCTGGATGCCGCCACCTGCCAGGCCCTCACCACCCTGGCACGGCAGCGGCGCCTGACCCTCTCCAGCCTGATGCTGGGCATCTTCGCCCACGCGCTGGGCAAGGCCACCGGCGACAGACGTTTTCGCCTCAATGTCCCCTTCTTCTGGCGCGAGCCCGTGCTCGGCAACGAGCAGCGGATCGTCGGCGAGTTCGCCAACCTCACCCTGGTGGACGTGGATCTTGACCAGGCCGGCACGCTGGATGCGCTGTGTCGTCAACTGGCGGCCCAATGGCACCAGCGCCTCGGGCACGGCGCCTATTCCGGCGTGGCGGTGATGCGCGATCTCTCCCGCCACCACGGCTCGGCCCAGTTGGCCCCCATCGTCTTCACCGCCGCCCTGGATCTGGAAGGGGGCTCGCTGTTTGACGAACGGGTGCACAGGATCTTCGGCGCCATGAACTGGGTCATCTCCCAGGGCCCCCAGGTGGCGCTGGATGCCCAGCTGGTGCGCCTGCGCGGCGAACTGCTCATCAACTGGGACGTCCGCCTCGATGCCCTGCCGCGCCCCTGGATCACCGCACTCTTCGACGATCTGGTGGCACAACTGCGCCAGCTGGCACGGGATCCCGCCCTGCTCGACACCCAGCTGCATCGCCGCCGAGAGGCCCCCCTGACGCCGCTGCAGCAGGCCTACCTGCTCGGGCGCACCACCCAGTTTCCGCTCGGGGGCGTGGCCATGCAGGAGTACCGGGAGTACCGCGGCAAGATGGAGCCGGCGCTGCTGCGTTCCCGCCTGCGGGAGATGGTACAGCGCCACGATGCGCTGCGTACCCGCATCGATGCCGACCGTCTGGTACAGATCGTCGATGACGAGGCGCGTCTCAATCTGCACGAGCAGGACCTGCGTCATCTGACGGAAGAGGAGGTGGCACCCAAGCTCGCTCGCCACCGGGAGGCATACAGCCATGCCCTGTTCGACCTGACGCAATCCCCCTGGGATCTGACCCTGCTGCACCTGCCGGGAGACGAGCTGGTCGCCTTCGTGCGCATCGATGCCCTGATCCTGGATGGACACGCCATCGCTACCCTGATGTGCGAGCTGTTCGAAGGGATAGTGGCCCCTGAGCTGCCCTCCCCGCCCGCTCACGAGCCCACGGCGGCGCAGCGGGAGCAGGCCGGGGACTACTGGCGGCGCAAGCTGGCCAGGCTGGAGGGGCCACCGCGCCTGCCCTGGACGCAGCCGCTCGAAAGTCTGCGCAGTGCCCGCTACGCACGCCAGCGGCAACGCATACCTGCCGGGCAGGCGCGCTCTACAAGCTGGGCGCCCGCCAGCACCTGTTCAAGAACACCACCCTGATGGCCGTCATCCTGGAGGTGCTCTCCCATTGGCGCGACGAGGGGGATCTCTGCGTGGCCGTGCCGGTGGCCCCGCCTCCCGGCGGGCCGCTGACCAACCGATCCAGCTTTATCGCCCTCACCTGGCAGCCCGCGGAGGGCACCCTGCTGGAGCGGGCCCACATCCTACAGCAGGACGTCATGGAGGGGCTGGATCGGCTCGCGTTCTCCGGGGTCGATATCGCCCGCCAGCTGGTGGAAACCCATGGCGGCGGGCCCGCCCTGCCCGTGGTGATCACCAACGGGCTGGCCTGGCCGGTGGCCGCGCCAGAGAGTCCCATGCAGTGGCAAGGGGGGCTGACCCAGACACCCCAGGTCGCCATGGACATCCGCATCAGCCAGCAGGCTGACGGCACTCTGGTGCTCGACATCGACTATGCCAGCGAGGCCCTGGAGGCCGCGCTGGTGAGCGATCTGCTCGCGGCCATGGCACATGCCGTGGCCCGGCTGGCGGAGGGCAAGGGATTTCACCTCCCGGATCTGCTCACCCCCACCCATGCCCGTCACAACAGCCTGCCGGACGCCGCCTGCCACACGGACTTCTTGCAGCGCATCGCCGATCGCCTGTTCCATTCGCAGCACGAGGCTGTGGCCCTGATCCAGGGGGAGCGACAGCTCAGCTACCGGGAGCTCGGCCACGGCGTGGGGCGCGTGATGCATGCCCTGAGCGAGGCCGGCATCGGGCCCGGGCAGGTCGTCGCCATCTGCCTGCCGCGCAGTCCCGAGCACACCATGGTGACCCTGGCCTGCGCCCTCAGCGGCATCATCTGGGTGCCCGTCGATGCCGCCTCGCCAGCCGAACGCCGCCATTATCTGCTCGACAACTGCTGCCCCGACCTGGTGGTGGCAGAGCCAGGTGCAGAGACGAGCCACCCCACGCTGACCCCGGCCAACCTGCTGGCCGGCTCCGACGCCCCCCTCGGCACGCCCTGGGCTGGGCGCAGTGCCCACACCACGCCGGCCTACTACCTCTATACCTCCGGCACCACGGGGCGCCCCAAGTGCGTGGTGCTGAGCAACCAGGCCACTGCCAACGTGATCGGCAGCACCCTGCAGCGCTGGGACATTACAGAGCAGGACAGGTTTCTCTCCGTCACCCCGCTGCACCACGACATGTCGGTCTTCGACGTGTTTGGCTGCCTGACCGCCGGCGCCACCCTGGTGCTGCCGGAGTCCGGTGCAGACAAGGATGCGGTGCACTGGGGCCGGCTCATCGCGCGGCACGGCGTCACCCTCTGGTGTTCGGTGCCGGCCATGCTGGAGATGCTGCTCGCCTGCCACCCGGCCGACACGCTGCAGAGTCTGCGGCTCGTCGCCCAGGGGGGGGATTACATCAAGCCGGGCATCATAGAACGCCTGCGCACCGGCCTGCCTGCCACCCGCCTCTTCTCCCTCGGCGGGCCGACCGAAACCACCATCTGGAGCATCTGGCACGAGATAACCACGGACGACCGGCAGCGCATCCCCTACGGCACACCGCTGCCGGGCAATGCCTACTGGCTGCTGGACGAGCGCGGCGAACACTGCCCGCTCGGAGTGGCGGGCCGCATCCATACCAGCGGCATCAACCTGGCCCTCGGCTACCTCGAACAGGGGCAGCTCGTCCAGACCGACTTCGTCACCCTCACCGATGACAAGGGCCAACCGGTGCGTGCGTTTCGCACCGGCGACCGGGGCCGCTACCGCCGCGATGGCACCCTGCTGTTCGACAGCCGGGTCAACGGTTACATCAAGGTGCGCGGGGTGCGTGTCTCGCTGCCCGACGTCGAGAGTGCCCTCATCACCCATCCGGCCCTCGCCCAGGTGCTGGTGGTGGAGTACGGCGACGAGCGGCAGGGAGAGCTGGGGATCGGGCTGCTCTACGTCTGCGCCACCGGCCACCGGCTGGACCCGGCCGCCCTGCGCGAGTTTGCCCGGACGCGGTTGCCGGCCTCCCATGTGCCGACCCGGGCCCTGGCCGTCGCGCAGTTGCCCCTCACCGCCAACGGCAAGCCGGACAGGCCCGCCGCTCGCACCCTGCTGGCGCAACCCGCCCCCCGTCACGGGGTGATCGACATCTATCTGGAGGTGCTGGGCGCGGCGCCGGGCAGTGCCGATAGCCGGCAGCCCTTTACCGCGCTGGGGCTGCGGCCCCAACACTTGAAGACCATTTCGGCCCGGCTGCGCGAACGCTTTGCCGTGGAGCTGTCGCCGGGCCAGCTGCTGGCCTGCCGCACGGCGGCCGACGTCGAGGGGTTGCTGGCCAGCCTGCACGCCTGACCCTGCGCCCCGGCATAGCCGGGGCGCATCACCTTTCTTTTGGGAGTGTTTATGGAGACCACACACGTGGATATCGCCGGGGTCGGCATCGGCCCCTTCAACCTGGGGCTGGCGGCCCTGCTGGACCGGCATCCCGAGCTGAGCGGGGTGTTTCTGGACCGCAAACCGGCCTTCAGCTGGCACCAGGGGCTCCTGCTGCCGGGCACCACGCTGCAGGTGCCCTTCCTGGCCGATCTGGTCACCCTGGCCGATCCGACCCATCCGCTGAGCTACCTCAACTACCTGCACCGGCACGACCGGCTCTATCCCTTCTACTACTACGACCACTTCCAGATCCCGCGCCGCGAGTATGACCACTACTGCCGCTGGGCCGCCGAGCAGCTCCCCAGCTGCCGTTTCGGCGAAGAGGTGGTGGCGGTGCATTACGATGCGGGCAAGGAGCGTTTCTGCCTCGAGAGCCGCGACGCCGGCGGCCGGGCCCGCCACTACCAGAGCCGTGATCTGGCCATCGGCATCGGCACCCGTCCGGCCCTACCGAGCTGGGCGCAGGGCATTGATCACCCCAATCTGCTGCACTCCGCCGACTTCCTGCACGCCAGGGAGCGCCTGGCCGCCAACCGCCGGGTGACCGTGGTCGGCTCGGGGCAGAGTGCGGCCGAGTGCGTGCTGGCTCTGTTCCAGACGCTCACGCCGGAGCGGGTGGCCGCCGGGGCGGCCATCCAGTGGATCACCCGGGCCCCCGGCTTCCACCCCATGGAGTACTCCAAGCTGGGGCAGGAGTGCTTCACCCCCGGCTACATGGACTATTTCCAGCGCATCCCGCGGGAGAAACGGCGCGCCATCGTGGCCGGACAGGGGATGCTCTACAAGGGGATCAGCTTCGCGACCATAGGCGCCCTGTTCGATCTCATCTACGAGCGCTCCATCGGCGGCCAGACACCCGGGCTGACCCTCTTCTCCAGTTGCAACGTAGAAGCGGCCGAAGCGCTGAGCGACGGTGCCCTGCGCCTGACCTGTCACCACACCCAGCTCGATCAGCGCTGCACTCTCGAGGCCGATGCCGTGGTGGCTGCCACCGGCTATGCCCATGCCTGGCCCGCCTGGTTCGAGCAACTGAAGGGCGAGGTGCTGGCCGTGGACCAGCAGGGGGACTGTATAATGCAGGAGGACTTCACTGCCCGCCGCGCCGATCGGGGCACAGGCCGGATCTTCATCCACAACGCCGACATCTTCCAGCAGGGGGTAGGCTCGCCGGATCTGGGGCTCGGGCCCAACCGCAATGCCCGCATCCTCAACCAGCTGCTGGGCCGCGCCCACTACCACCTGCCCGCCCGCACCACCTTCCAGCACTACGGTCTGCCGACCGACTGAGCCAAACTGTGAGCCCCCTTGCGGGGGCTCACGCCATCACACCTGTGGGGCCAGGGCCGCGAGCGGGCTGGCGGTCCCCTCCCGCATCAGCCGTTCGAGCAACCGGTCAAGCAGGGTGCAGAGGGTTTGTACCTGGGCCGGGCTGTAGCGACCATCCCGGTAGGTGATGACCAGCCGCAGCCGCCGTTCATCGTCCAGCACATCCTCCATGATCTCGAACTGCAGGCCGAACATGGTTTCGGTCTTGTCCGCATCGATCTGGCGGTAGCGCAGCCCCTCGCCCGCCGGGGTCGGCAAACGGCCGTTGAGGGCATTGCTGGCGTGGATCTGGATGTAGACGTCGAACAGCAAGCCGTCGGCCGGCGTCATGCCCAATCCCTGCTGGATCTGTTCGAGCGGCACGTCCGCGTAGCAGAGTGAGTCGTTGATGGTGCGGGTCACCTGACGCAGCAGATCGCCAAACCGGGTGGTCGCGGCAAACGACACCCGATGCGCCACCATGGTAGTGAAATAGCCCACCGAGTCGAAGAAGGCGGGATCGGTGCGCCCCGAGGTCGAGGTACCGATCAGGATCTCCTCGGCCTGACCCAACTGGTGCAAGGAGAGGGCGATGGCCGTGTACATCAGGGTAAAGAGGGAGGCATCGTGGCCACGGGCCAGCTCATAGAGCCGGGCCAGCGTGCCCTCGGCCGGCAGCCACTCGTGCCAGCGGGCGGCCCAGGTCTCCCCCTGCAGGGGCATCACCGGCAAGGGAGGACGGCGGGATGCCGGCACGGCGCCGTGCAGCAGGCGAGTCCAGTAAGCAAGATGCGTCTCGTTGATACCATCCGCCGCCTGCCGGCGAGCAAAATCATGAAACGCCGGCGCCGGAGCATCCCAGCGGGGAGCGACCCCGGCGGCACGAGCCAGATAAGCCTGGGCCAGCTCCCCCATCATCAGGTTGATGGACCACTCGTCCACCACCATGTGGTGCACCAGCAAGGAGAGCTGCTGGCGCCCCGTGGCCGGATCGCGCAGGAAACGGATCCGCAGCGGCAGCTCCCGGGTCAGATCGAAGCGATGGGCCGCTGCGTCGGCCAGAGTCATTCCCTTCGACTCGGCACTACCCCAGAACCAGCGATAGCCAGCCAGCTGATCGACCGGGAGAATACGTTGCCGCACCTCGCCATCCTGCGTCATGAACAGGGTCCGCAAGCTGGCGTGGCGCTCGATAATATCGGCAAAGGCCTGACCAAACAGGGGCTCGTCCACCTCGTCAATAAAATCGAGGGCAAACGGCAGATTAAAAATGGTGCCAAAGTCGTGGGCTTCATAGGCCCGCCACAGAGAGGCCTGCGCCAGAGCGAGCGGAGCCGGTGCCCTGTTATTTTCCAAAACGGCTTCCTGTAATGAAGCCTGCTCTGATATCACGGCCTTGCGTGCCAGGGCAGCCGCCGTCGGCGATTCAAAAAAGTCGTTGAAGCGGCACTCTATGCCGTGCTCGCTCAGTAATTTACCAATAATTCTGGTCGCCAACAGGGAGTGACCACCATTATCAAAAAAGTCATCATCCGGTCCCATATCGGGCGATGACAAGGCACGGCGAAATTCCTCAAGAATAATCCGTGAAATATTCCTGCCGGCATCATGAGCAGGGGCACAAGAGGCTGATTCGGCAAGGTGTGTCGGGGATGCTACCAGCAGCGGCGTTTGTCCGGCCTGACCAGTAGCCAACCGATCGTAATGCTTCTTCAGCGCCGCCATCAGGGTCTGTGGCGAGCCATGTTCCGCAAGCACAGGATGCAGCACCAAGGCCAGTACCACACTGCTTTCTTCGTTGATAATCAATGCCTTGAAAGGCGGTTGGCGGGCACTGTCCCAGGGTGCATGCTGCACTCGCCGTACCAGCTCATCCACCTCGTCAGCCACCAGACGATGAAATTCCAGACAGGGATACCAGCCATTTATCTGATATTTAAATAGATCGCCATCGGCACTGAAAAAATAACGGGCATTGAGTTCCGGCTGCTCCTTTATTAATAACTCGACACTCAATATCAACAGCGAAATATCAATATCGTCAGGGAGCGGCCAACACATCACCTGTTTAATTATCTGCTCGGGCTGCTGCTGTTGTAACAACCAGCAGCTCTCTTCATGGGTACTGACAGGCAGCTCAAGCAGCCCCTCATTATGGAATTGCAGCAAAAGCCATCTCCTTCTCTGTGGAAATATAACCCTGTGAATAACGTCTGTTTTATTTGAAATAACTACGGACGCATGCCCCTCCCCCCTAATTGGCGGGAAAGGCATTGCGATATATCGATGAACACGATACCGTGCAAATGATTACCATAATGATTTTCATTCTCAAATAAAAATAACACGAGGTTCAGGAGAGAAATCGTGGAAATGGGCACAGGCTCCTTCCAGGCGCAGTTGCATCGTCTGTATCAGGAACATCACGGATGGCTCTGCTCGCTGCTAAGACGCAGGTTGGGCAATAGCTGCGACGCCGCGGATCTGGCACACGACATTTACCTTCAGCTGCTGCGTAAGGGGCATATTCCCTCCGCGGCTGAGTGCCGTCGCCACCTGATGCAGATAGCCAAGGGCAAGGTGATCGATCTCTATCGCCGGCGCGCGCTGGAGGCACGCTACCTAGAGCAGCAGAGCTACCAAGCCGACGCTCAAGCCCCCTCGGAAGAGCTGCGCGCCATGCAGCGCGAGGCGCTGGGAGCCGTCGCATCGGCCCTGCAACGCCAGTCTCCCAAGATACGCCAGGCCCTGCTGCTCTCCCGCCTCGGCGGCCTCGGCTATCAGGACATCGCCAGCCAGTTGCAGGTGTCCGTTTCATCGGTCGAGAAGTATATCGCCCAGGGTGTGCAAAGCTGCCATCGCAGTCGGCCCGGCGGCGGCATCTGACCAGGATGGGGGAAATGAAAAAGATTCATTTGAGGTTTTTTGTCCCCCGTACGGAAAACCACAGAGATCCGGTCGCTCGTCGCGGCCACCATCACTTCACCGTGGAGAAATAGCCATGAAGGCAGACGATGTGCAGTGCCCCGAGGCCAATGCTGGCGGGCCCATCAGCCGCGTGCTGGCCCCCATTCGCGGCCACCTGATCGCCGCCGCCCTGCTGGCGGCCATCGGCGCCATGCTGACCCTGGTCCCGCTGGCCGGGATCGCCCACCTGGCGGGCTTGATGCTGGCCGATGCCGCCGTGCCAGGCGACACGATCACCACAGTGCTCGGGGTCAGCCTGGCCAGCCTGTTCGCCGGCATGATCCTGCTCAGCGCCGGCGATCTGGTGGCCCACCTGGCCGACAACTGCATCACCGGCCAGCTGCGCCTGGCCCTGACCCGGCGGCTGGCCCGGGTGCCCCTCGGCTGGTTCACTGCCCGCGCCTCGGGAGAGGTCAAACAGGCGATGCAGGACGACATCGGCACCCTGCACAGCCTGACGGCCCACTTCTACACCACCCTGGGCCGCTGCAGCGGCGCTGTACTCATCTCCCTGATCTACCTCTTCGCCATGGACTGGCGGATGGCCCTCATCGCCCTCTCTCCCTTCCCGCTCTTCTTCCTGTTCTCCGCCCGCGCCCACCGCGCCAGCGCCGCCAACATGCAGCAGTTCGGCGCCGGCATGGCTCGCATCAACAACGCCGTGGTGGAGTTCGTGAGCGGCATCCCCGTGGTCAAGGCCTTCGGCGTACAGGGCCGGCTGCATACCAGCTACCGCAACGCCATCGATGACTTTGCCCGCGCCTTCACCGACTTCACCCGTCCGCTGGTCGCGGCCATGGCCAACGCCAATGCCATCATGGCCCCCGCCTCGGTCCTCGGGGTGGTGCTGGCCGGCGCCGTGGTGATGGTGCGAACGGGCGCCATGGTGCCGGCCGAGGTGCTGCCCTTTGTGCTGGTCGCACCGGGGCTGTGCGCCCCCCTGATGCTGCTGAGCTACCTCAAGCACGATCTCGGCAGCGCCACCGCGGCCGCCGAACGGCTCCACGGCCTGCTCGCCACTCCGGTATTGACGGAGCCCGCCGCCGGCACCGGTTTGCAGCCGGCCGACAACACCCTGCGCCTCGAGCAGGTGAGCTACCGCTACGACGACCAGACCCCGGTGCTCAGCGAGCTGACCGTCACCCTGACCCCGGGCACGGTCACCGCCATCGTCGGCGCCTCCGGGGCCGGCAAATCGACCCTGGCCAGACTGCTGTTGCGCTTCTTCGACCCGAGCGAGGGGCGCATCACCCTGGGCGGAGTGGACCTGCGCGATCTCGAAAGCCGCGCGCTCTATCGCCACATCGGCTTCGTGCTGCAAGAGGTGCGCCTGGTGCACGCCAGCCTGCACGACAACATCGCCCTCGGCCGCCCCGGCGCCAGCCGCCAGGAGGTCGAGGCCGCCGCGCGCCGCGCCAACATCCACGACCGCATTCTGGCCCTGCCGCGGGGCTACGACGCCGTGGTCGGCGAGGACGCCAACCTCTCCGGCGGCGAGCTGCAACGGGTCAGCATCGCCCGCGCCCTGCTGCTCGACCCGCCGGTACTGGTGCTCGACGAGGCCACCGCCGCCGCCGATGCCGACAACGAGGTGAAGCTGCAGCAGGCGCTCTCCACCTTCGCCCGTGGCCGCACCCTAGTCGTCATCGCCCACCGGCTCGACACCGTGATGCACGCCGACCGGATCCTGGTGCTCGACAACGGCGTCCTGTGCGAACAGGGACGCCACCACGAACTGCTGGCCCGCCGCGGCCGCTATGCCCGCCTGTGGGAACAGGGGGGATACGACACTCCCACCCCGACCCATATCCCTCATCAGGAGGCCGTCTCCACATGCTGAACACCTTCCTGCGCCTGCTCGGCGACGATGCCGTCCTGCTGCGCCGCTACGGCCTGCTGGCCCTGCTCTACGGGCTGCTCTGCGGCCTGACCCTGGTCTGCCTCATCCCGGTGCTCACACACCTGCTGCGTGCCGAGACCGACGCCGCCACCGGCTGGCTGCTGGTGCAGCTGATCGGCGTGCTGCTCTGCTGGAACCTGCGCCGCCGGGTGGAAAAGGCTGGCATCGCCGTAGGGATCGCGGTGCTGCGCACCGGTCGCCACGCCCTGGGCGAGCACGTGGGCAGCCTGCCCATCGGCTGGTTCACCCCGGCCAACACAGCCCGCCTCAACCACCTGGCCTCGCAAGGCATGATGGAGCTGGCCCAGCTGCCGGCCCACGTCTTCACCCCCCTGCTCAGCGGGGTGATCACCCCGCTGGTGGTGCTGGTGGCCCTGTTTGCCCTCGATGTGCAGCTTGGCCTGATCGCCCTGATCGCCCTGCCGCTGCTGGTGGCTGTCTTCCTGCTCACCACCCGCCTCAACCAGCACGCCGACCAGACCTTCCACCAGCATGCCGCCGATACCAGCCAGCGCATGGTGGAGTTTGCCCAGGCCCAGTCGGTGCTGCGCGCCTTCAACGGCGAGCAGGGGGGCACCCGCTTCCTCGAGCAGGCCATCGCCCAGCAGCAAGCCTCCGGCAGGCAGCTGATCCGGCTCACCGCCCTGGCCTCGGGGCTCAACGTCTGGGCGGTGCAAGCCTGCTTTGCCACCCTGTTGCTGGTGGCCGCCCAGCACCTGGGCGGTGCCGACAAGGAGAGCCTGATCGCCGCCCTGGTGACCCTGGTGCTCATCAACCGCTTCATCGATCCCCTGCTCGACGTGGCCGGCTACAGCGACGTGCTGCGCGGTGCCCGTGCCCAGCTGGCTGCCCTGCAAACCATGTTCGACTACCCGGCCCAGCCGCAGCCGGTTACTCCTGCCGCCCCGCTGGATGGCTCAGTGGTGCTGCGCGGGGTGCACTTTGGCTATGACCCGGCCCACCCACAGGTGCTCAAGGGGGTGGATCTGGCGGTGGCGCCCGGCAGCATGACGGCGCTGGTCGGCGCCTCTGGCTCGGGCAAGAGCACTGTGTTGCGGCTCATCGCCCGCTTCTTCGACGTCGACGAGGGGGCCGTGCTGGTGGGAGGGGTGGACGTGCGCGCCATGAGCGGGGAGACCCTGGCCCGCCACATCAGCCAGATCTTCCAGGATGCCTACCTGTTCCAGGGCACCATTGCCGACAACATCCGCATCGGCAAGCCCGAGGCCAGCGACGCCGAGCTGCTGCATGCCGCCCATCAGGCCGGGGTGAGCGAGATCGTCGAGCGCCTGCCGCTCGGGCTCGACACCCAGGTCGGCGAGGGTGGCGCGCGCCTCTCGGGGGGCGAGCGCCAGCGGATCGCCATCGCTCGTGCCCTGCTCAAGGACGCCCCCATCCTGCTGGTGGATGAGGCCACCGCCGCGCTGGATGCGGAAAACCAGGCCGCCATCACAGAGACGCTGGCCCGGCTGCGGGGCAAACGCACCCTGATCGTCATCGCCCACCAGCTCTCGACCGTGGCCATGGCCGATCAGATAGTGGTGCTCGACGATGGCATGGTGTGCGAGCAGGGCCCCCACGCCGTTCTCAGCCGCCAGCCGGGGTGCTATGCCCACTTCCTGGCGCAGCGCGCCAGCGCCAAGGGGTGGCGCCTGACCGGAGAGGACGCGTGAGGGCGCTCCTGCTGCCGGCGACCCTGCTGGTGCTGGCCGCATGCTCCCTGCTGATCGGGGCCCGCCCCCTCCCGCTGGCGGAGCTCTTCGCCGGGGATGGCCTGCTCACCCTCACCGCCAGTCGCCTGCCGCGGCTGGCGGCGGTGCTGTTGACCGGCGCCGGGCTGGCGGTGGCCGGCGTCATCCTGCAGCAGATAGTGCAGAACCGCTTTGTCGAGCCCGCCACCTCCGGCGGGCTCGACGCCGCCAAGCTCGGCATCCTGATCGCCCTGACCCAGCTGCCCGCCGCCGGCACCACCGGCCGCATGCTGGTGGCGCTCGCCTTCTGCTTTGCCGCCAGCCTGCTGTTCATCGTCATAGTGCGCCGCATCCGCTTCAAGAATACCGTGCTGATCCCGGTGATCGGGCTCATGTATGGCAGCGTGCTGAGCGCCCTCGCCGAGTTCTACGCCTACCAGCACAACATCCTGCAGAGTATCCAGGGCTGGATGCTGGGGGACTTTTCCAAGGTGGTCGAGGGCAACTACGAGATCATCTACCTCATTCTGCCCATCACCCTGCTGACCTATCTCTACGCCCACCGCTTCACCGTGCTCGGCATGGGGGAGGAGGCCGCCGCCAGCCTGGGGCTCGGGTACTCGGCCACCGCCACCCTCGGCCTGCTGCTGGTGGCGGTCACCGTGGCCGCCACCGTCATCACGGTCGGCGCCATCCCCTTCGTCGGGCTGGTGATCCCCAATCTGGTGGTGCTGCGCCACGGCCAGCACCTGAGAAAGACCCTGCCGCTGGTGGCCCTCTACGGTGCCCTGCTACTGCTGGCGTGCGACCTGCTGAGCCGGCTGCTGATCCACCCCTTCGAGGTGCCCATCGGGCTCACCGCCGGCAGCCTCGGCGGCGTGCTGTTCCTGCTGCTGATCCTCTGGCAGCGCCGATGAGAGAGACTCTTATGCGTTACGGGATCTGGGGGCTGCTGGCCCTGCTCACCGCGACCTTTGTGCTGTTCGGGTCGGATCTCGACACCGGCTACATCATCCCCCAGCGGCTGCTGCGCCTGGCCGCCATCACAGTCGCCGGCGTCTGCATCGCGGTCTCGGCCATCAGCTTCCAGACCCTGGCGGGCAACCGTATCCTGACCCCCGCCATCATGGGGTACGAGGCGGTCTATCTGCTGCTGCAAGCCCTGCTGGTGCTGCTGCTCGGCAGCCAGAGCCTGCTGCTGCTCGGGCGCGAGGAGAACGGCGTGCTGTCGCTGCTGCTGATGCTGGGGTACTCGGCCATCATCCACCGCTGGCTGTTCCGGCCCGGGCAGACCGACCTGTTCCAGTTGCTGCTGACGGGGCTGGTGCTGACCATGGTGTTTGGCACCCTGACCCAGTTTGTCCAGCTCAAGACCAGTCCGGGGGAGTTCGCCATCCTGCAGGGGTTCGGCTATGCCTCGTTCAACCGGGCCCAGCCGCTGGAGCTGCTGATGGGGGGCGGCCTGGTCGCCCTGATCTGTCTCGTCATCGCCCGCCGCCAGGCCGAGCTCGACGTGCTGGCGCTCGGGCGCGAGCAGGCCAGCTCGCTCGGGGTGGATTACCGGCGGGCGGTACGCCTGCACCTGGCGCTCATCGCCGTGCTGGTGGCCGTCTCCACCAGCCTGGTCGGCCCCACCGCCTTCATGGGGGTGTTCGTGGCCAACATCAGCTATGCCCTGGCGCGCACCTTCCGCCATCGGGTCACCCTGCCGCTCGGCTGCGCCATCGCCATCGCGCTCTTCATCCTGGCCCAGTTCCTGGTGGAGCAGATCTTCAACTACCGCACCACGGTCAGCATCCTCATCAACCTGGTGTGCGGCACCTACTTCCTCGCCCTGATGGTCAAAACCAGAGGATCGCCATGATCTCCCTCGAACAGGTTCACCAGCACTACGGCGATCGTGCCGTCCTGCGCGACATCACCGTCGACTTCCCGGCCGGTCGGGTCACCTCGCTGATCGGCCCCAACGGCGCCGGCAAGAGCACCCTGCTGATGGCCATGGCCCGCCTGCTGCCCATCAGCCAGGGGCGGATACGCCTGGGGGACACCGACCTCCACCGTTTCAGCGCCCGTGACTACGCCAAGCGGGTCGCCACCCTGCGCCAGTCGCCGGACGTGGGGCTGCGACTGACGGTCGACGAGCTGGTCGCCTTCGGCCGCTTCCCCTACAGCCAAGGCAACCTGACCCGGGAAGACCGCATCGCGGTCGACGAGGCCATCGACTTTCTCTCCCTCGCTCCCCTGCGCCGGGCCTACCTCGACGAGCTGAGCGGCGGGCAGCGGCAGCTGGCCTACCTCGCCATGACCGTCGCCCAGCAGACCGACTGCCTGCTGCTCGACGAGCCCCTCAACAACCTCGACATGAAGCACGCGGTGCAGCTGATGCAGGCGATCCGCCGCCTCAGCGACGAGCAGGGGCGCACCCTGATCCTGGTGGTGCACGACATCAACTTCGCCGCCAACTATTCCGACCACATCGTCGCCATGAAGGGGGGCGAGCTTGCGGGCAGTGGCCCGGTCGCCGAGATGGTCACCCCGGCCAACCTGGAGGCGCTCTACGACCTGCGCTTCGACATACTGCCGAGCCAGCGCGGCCTGCTGTGCAACTACTTCAACCCAACCCCGTCTGGAGAATTGTTATGAGGATCAATACGCTCACCGCCGTGCTGCTGGCCGCCATCGCAGGGCTCACCGGCTGCGACGCGCCCAGGGAGCAAGCCACCACCGGAGCCGACGGCACCGTGGTCACCGTGACCCACCAGCTCGGCACCACCCGGGTCGTTACCCCGCCCAAGCGGGTGGTGGCCTTTGACATGAGCGAACTCGATACCCTGGATCAGCTGCAGGCCCCGGTGGCCGGCATCGCCAAGGATTACGTGGCACACTTCCTGCAGCGTTACCGGGACGACCCGGCCGTGATGGATGTGGGCACCACCATCCAGCCCAACCTGGAGCGGCTGCACAAACTCAAGCCGGATCTTATCCTCATCTCCCCCCTGCAGGCCCAAAGCTACGAGGCGTTGAGCCAGATAGCCCCGACCCTGCACTACGACATCGACATGACCAACCGCGACGGCCACATCCTGGAGGCCGCCAAGGCCCACCTGCTCACCCTCGGCACCCTGCTCGGCCAGGAAGCGCTGGCCAAAGAGAAGGTGCAGCAGATGGACGCCAAGATCGCCGAGGTGCAGGCGCTGACGCGGGATCGCCCGGAAAGAGCGCTGATCGTGCTGCACAACAACGGCGCCTTCACCGCCTATGGCACCCAATCCCGCTACGGCTTCCTGTTCGACACCCTGGGGGTCAAGCCGGCCGGATTGGAGCGGGATACCGGCCTGCACGGTCAACCCATCTCCAACGAGTTCATCCAGCAGGCCGACCCGGACATCCTGTTCGTCATCGACCGCACCGCCGTGATGGAGCGACGCACAGCCATCGACGCTGGCACCCTGGACAACCCGCTGCTGCGCCAGACCAAGGCGTGGCGCAACGGCAAGGTACGCTTCGTCGACCCCGAAACCTGGTACCTCTGCACCGCCAGCTTCACCTGCCTGAACCGCATCGCCGACGAGGTGATGTCCGCCTATCGCAGCTGATCCCCCGTGCCCGGCCCACGCCGGGCACCAATACGCAAATGAGAGTTATTTTTATTTGAGGATTTAAGAGTGTCATCCGGAAAGCATAAGGAGACAAAAACGCACTCCTCACCCTGAAAGGAATCCTGCATGCAGACATTGCACTCATCCTCCCTTGCCGTGCCGCGCCACGGACTCTCCCGCCTGACGCTGGCCATCCTGGCCGGCCTGCAACTGGGCAGCGCCTGGGCCGCTCCGGCTCCCCGTGAAGAAGCCGCCCCCCGTCCCGACGAGGTCGTCGTGGTGGAGGGTCGCAAGGCCTATGCCGGCGGCCAGGTCGCCGCCGACAACCGGGTCGGCCTGCTCGGCAACAAACCCTTCCTGGAGACGCCGTTCAACACGGTGAGCTACACCGAGGAGTACATCGAGGATCGCCAGGCCCAGGACATAGGCGCCGTGGCCGGTGCCACCAACCCCTCGGTCTATGTGCCGAGCAAGCGCAGCCTGTTCGAGACCTTCTACATCCGCGGCTTCAACACCAACGCCAACGACATCACCTTCAACGGCCTCATCGGCATGGCACCGAACATGCGCAGTTCCACCGAGATGGCCGCGCGGGTCGACGTGCTCAAGGGGCCCTCGGTACTGCTCAACGGCATGCCGCCGGATGGCAGCGTGGGCGGCAACATCAACATAGTGCCCAAGCGCGCCGGCAAGACCCCCCTGGCCAAGGTCACCGCCAGCAATGAATCGGACGGCCTCGGCGGTGTTCACCTGGACCTGGGCCGCCGCTTCGGTGAAGAGCAGCTGTGGGGGGTGCGCTTCAACGGTGTCTATCGGGACGGAGACACCGCGGTCAACGACCAGCAGCACAAGATGGAACTCACCTCGGTCGGGCTGGACTGGCGCGGTGAGCGGGCCCGCGCCTCGGCCGACCTCTACCGTCAGCACGAGCGGGTGGACGGGGTGAACTACTTCGGCATCTTCTCGGTCGCCAGCCAGGTAACCCAGCTGCCCGAGCCCAAGCGTGGTGACTACTCCCTAGCACCGGCCTGGGCCTACACCATCAACGACACCAAGGCCGCCGTGCTGCGTGCCGAGTATGACCTGACCGACAACCTCACCGCCTTCATCGCCTGGGGCCAGCGTGACGGTGGCTACAGCGCCCTCATCACCCGCAACACCCTGCTCAACGACGCCGGCGACATCAATGCCATGGCGGCCCGCTCCGAGCGGGACGGCACCCAACGCTCCGGCGAGGCGGGTCTGCGCGGCACCTTCGGCACCGGCCCGGTCGATCACGCCTGGTCGCTGGCCGCCACCCGCTACACCTCGGAGCAGACCTTCCGGGACAAGATGTTCTTCAACCACGCCATGACCAACTACGACCGGCTGGACTTCGGGCCCGCGCCGGATCTCGCCGGGTACGGTGCCGTCACCTCGCGCAGCGAGGCAACCCTGGCGAGCGTGGCACTGGTCGATACCCTCTCCTTCCTCGATGGCGACCTGCAGTGGACCCTGGGGGCCCGCCGCCAGACGGTCGAGAGCAGCAACTTCAACGGCAGCGGCGACCAGACCGCCCGCTACGAGGAGAGCCGGGTCTCGCCCGCCACCACCTTGCTGGTCAAGCTGCGCGACGATTTCGCCGTCTACACCAACTACATCGAGGGGTTGAGTCAGGGGGGCGCGGCGCCGAACACCGCCAGCAATGCCGGCGAGATCATGAAGCCCTATCAGACCAAGCAGTATGAGGTCGGTGCCAAGCTGGATCTGGGCCACTTCGCCCACACCCTGAGCCTGTTCCAGATCGCCAAGCCAAGCGCCTACACAGACCCCAGCTCCAACGTCTACGGGGTCTACGGGGAACAGCGCAACCGCGGCATCGAGTGGGATCTGTTCGGCGAGCTCACCCCTGAGCTGCGCCTGCTGGGCGGGGCCTCCTACACCCAGGCTGAGCTGACCAAGGCGCTCAACGAGAGCAACGTCGGCCACCAGGCCACCGGGGTGCCCAAGTGGATGGCCAAGCTCGGCGCCGAGTACGATCTGGCCGCCGTGCCGGGGCTGACCCTGACCGGCAACACCCAGTTCATCGGCGAGCGCTTCGTCACCGATGACAACCGCCTCTCGCTGCCCTCCTACACCACCTTCGACCTGGGGGCCCGCTACACCCTGCGGATCGCCGATCACGCGCTGACCGTGCGGGCCGCGGTGCAGAACCTCACCGGGCGCGACTACTGGATCGGCTCCTGGTCCGGCGGCGACGGCAGCGGCCTCTCCGGCGGCCTGGGGGCGCCACGCACCTTCCAGCTCTCCACCTCGCTCACCTTCTAAGCAGCAGAAAAGCCATTGTCAAAATGGCTTTTCTTTTATGTGCCTCGGATGCCGGCCCGGCCGGCTTGCGCCAGATCGGATTTTCACGTTGCACCGACAGCATCTGACTCACTTGTGCGGTATGCTGTCACGCTGACGATCAACCATGACCTCTGTTGAGGCCTGCCTTATGAAATACCTTGTAGTTCAAACCAAACAGATAGGGGATGTGCTGATCTCCACCGCGCTGTGCAACAACCTCAAGCAGAATGACCCAAGCGGAGAGGTTCACTATCTGGTCATGGATTATTGCGCGGGTATGGCGCAGGGCAATCCCAATATCGATCGGCTCATCATCATCGAGAAGGCCAGGCGCAATGAGTGGCGCTACATGAAGGATCTGCTGCTGGCCATTCGCCGCGAACGCTACGACGTGGTGGTCAACAGCCAGGGCCAGATGATCGGCCTGCTCAGCTGCCTCTTCTCCGGTGCCCGCCTGCGCATCGGCTTTGACTCCTTCCCCTGGCGGCTCGGCCACAACCGCATCGTGCGTTTTCGCAAAGACACCGAATTCCAGGGCAACAGCACCCTGGTCGACGATCGCTTCTCGCTGCTCAAGCCGCTCAAGCTGGCCAGCGAGGATCGCAACTACTACCTCTGGCTGAGTGAAGAAGAGAAGCAACAAGGAAAGGATGCCCTGCTGGCCGCCGGCGTCGACCTGAGCCGCCCGCTGATCGCCATGGGCGTCAACTCGCTCGGGCACTACAAGCGCTGGCCCATCGACTGCTTTGCCAAGGTCGCCCAGTGGCTGATCGAGCAGCACGATGCCCAGATTTTGATCTACTGCGGGCCGGGGGAAGAGGAGTACAACCGCGGCCTGAAACCGCTGCTGCCCGCCGCCCTGCAAGCCAGCGTCTTCGACCACATCAAGACCCGCTCGGTACGGGAACTGGTGGGGCTGTTCGCCCACTGCCGGCTGTTTGTCGGCAATGACACCGGCCCCCGCCACATGGCGCAGGCCATCGACCTGCCCCTGCTGACCATAGTGGCCCCGGGCGGCGACAAGATCATCGCCAACCCGGTCAACCACCCCCGTTATCAGGCCATCGATGTGTTCGATGCCAAGGGACCCGACTTCCAGCTGCCGCAGAACGCGGAAAAGGACTTCATCGACGAAGCCCTGCTGCGCGCCATCACGCCCGAGCTGGTGATTGAGCGGCTGACAGCGCTGCCTGGTTGGCAAGCAGCCACGCCCTGAAAGTACGCTCGAATTCGGCCAGATCGAGGGAGTTGATATCCTGCTCCCGGGTATTGGTCGAGAACAGCACGGTGGCTGACGGGGAGTTGGGGTGCCACTCCAGGAAGTTCTCGTTGCCGCCACCTACGTCCGGATTGTAGAGGCCAAGAATGGGCTTGTGCAACCCGGCGGCGATGTGCACCGTCGCCGTGTCCACCGAGATCAGCCCCTGACACTGGCGCAGCTGGGCAAACAACCCGGCCAGCGAGGGCGCATCCGGTGACAGCAGCAGGCGCTCCGGTCGGCTCAAGCCGGCCCGGATCCCGGTCACCTCCTCCTCCATGCCCGGCGGATAGAGCAAACAGATGGCGCAAGAGCCAGCCGCCAGCATCTGCTCAATCATCTGGCTGATAAGCTCGGGCCGCAGACGGCGGGAGCTGCCACTGCCGTACGGGTTGAAACAGAGGACCGGCTCTGCCGGCCACCAGCTAGCCAGCGCCTCGGGCGGGCTCATGGTCGGGACTATGTATTGCTGGTCCGGATTTGTCACGCCGAGCCGTTGCAACAGCAGGGCAAACTTGTCGGAGAAGTGCATGCCGCTGGAGGCCTTGCCCAGCTTGAGGTTGACCGCCTGCAAGGCATCATCCATGCCGGCAACCCAATCCGCCCTCACCTGGCTGATGAAGTAGATGTCCTTCATTTTCAGCATCTTGCCAAAGTGCACCAGACACTCCACCTCCCCCAGCGAGTGTGCCAGGCGCTTGAGCTGGCCATAGCCAGGCCGCTTGGGCACCTCTATCACCTTGTCCATGCCGAAATAATCGCGAAACAGGGGAGCCATGGCCGCAGTCGTGACGATCCACACTTCCCGCTCCGGGCTGGCGCGCTTGATTTCGCGGGCCACCCAGGACGAGACGATGGCATCGCCCAGCTTGGCATCCCAGCGCAGCAGCACTATCTTCCCCTTGCGCTCATGCAGCGGGGCCGGCCGCTTGCGATCGAACAGCAGCAGTCCCAGCTTGCGGCGAAGAATGTCACGCTGGAGTTGCAGATCGTTGATTAATGACATGAATCCACCAGAAGGGCCGTTGAATTGGAAAAAGGATGATAACAGGCTGACGCGACTAGAGCGCCATCAGAGCATCGACCTGGCGGCTGATCTCGGCCGGTGACAGGGCCGCCAGATTGTCCGTGGTCGAGCGCAGTATGATATTGCGACCCGCCAGCGGAATGAAGGCATCGCGCCAGCGCTCGTTGTTCATCAACACCAGGGTGGGCACCCCGAAGGAAGAGGAGATATGGATGATGGAGGTATCGGTCGAGATGACCCCTCGCGCATCCTTGATGATCTTGGCGGCATCGAGAATCGTGTCAGGAAACAGGGCTGTCATATCCTGCCGCGGGCACGCCACGGGCTGCCTGGAGAACACCAGGTAGGAGATCCCCTGATAGGTCGGCAACTGAGCCAGGATCCCGTCGATCTGCGCCTCCGTCATCGAGTTGCCGACCTGGCTGCCCGTCAGGTTGACTAGCAGATAGCGGCCATACGCGCTGGTATCGAGCTGCTCATTGCAGGGTGACGGTACCGTGGCCGGCACGCCAGCCGCATCACCTGCCACGCTGAGCATGCGATAGACGAAGTGATCCCTGACTGGACGTGACGACACTATGGTGGCCTTCTTGTTGAACAGCGGCAGCAACTTCTGCTGCCCTTCGCTCTTGAAGCGCAGGGGCAACGACTGCAAGCGACCGTTGGCCAGCAACAGCAACTTGGCCATGGCGATATCGTCGGGCTCGTCAAACAGATTGATCACCAGGTCATACTGCCGTTGCCTGAGTTCACGCAGCTTGCACCACATGCTCGCCGGCCACAGGGTGTCGTTCAGGGTGATCACGTGACACTCATCGATCCCGGCGACCGACGCCGCCAGCAGCTGGTTGCGCTGGCTGCACACCAGCTCGAGGCGCGCGGCGGGGTAGATCTCCCTGAGCCGGGCAATGGCGGGCAGGGTGAGAATGAAATCACCGATGGCGTCATAACCGACCACCAGCACCCTCTCCAACTCCGTCCCGGCGGGGCATGGGGCGGCGTCAGGCGCTCTGCCGATCAGCCATCTGGCAATGGAGTGGGTAAGCAACTTCTTGAGATTCATGGATTATCCAGCTTGTATGGCCCGTAGCGTCGGCAAGGCTGACAGGGCTGCCAACCAACAGCCGCCAGCGGCACGCCCAGTGCTATTTCAGATAGTGACCGTAGGCTCTGTCATCGATGGTGGTGGTGAACAGATCCACATCCAGACAGCAGGGTTCCACCCCGGAGGCGGTCAGGCCGTTGAGCTGCAAGCGGCCAGTCAAATAGTCGGAGGGCATTCGCAGCGGATAGGCGCACTGCAATAATTTTTTCGCCCCGGCCAGGGTCAGTACATACCCAGCGGTAGAGAGTACCCCTCGCCTGGAGGAACGGCTGGGCGTCAGGTATCTGGCAAGCCGGTAGCCGCCGGGCAGAGATGACAGGAATGGCCAGCGTTTGGCTTTGCCATGATGCAGAAAGACGATCTCGGACTGGCAGGAGTGTACTATCGTCTCGATGATCGCCTTGCTGTGCATGTGCAGGTAGATGTCATCTTCGAGCACCACGCACCGTTCGATACCTTCGGCGACGATGCGCTCATAAACTCGGATATGGCTCATGGCACAGCCAATCTCGCCAAAACTCAGTGCATGACCACACACTTCTTTCGCCAGCTCCAAATCCACCTTGGCCAGCTCGGCACTGCTCAGCGTCTTCCCGTCGGTTGCATCTACAAACTCGAAATCTATGCCCAGATGCGCCATCTGCTGAACAACCATCGCCCGTCGCTCAACGCTGCGAGCCAAACTGATAACAAAAACCGGAATCATGACGTGCAGGTATCCTTTTTCAACTCATGGGCAAACCAGATGAAAACCAGGCTGAGCGTGTACAGATAGAGCACCCCTTGATGCTCAAACGGCACATCGCTTAGCGAGTTAATTGCAAACGCGAGGGGAACCAGCACACCCGCAGAAATCCTGCTTATATTGTTCGCCGCCAGATAGAACGGCAGGCCAAGAAATATCACCAGTGCAATAAATCCTATGCTGCCGCGGATCACCAGATTCTGCATATATTGATTATGGGCATGAGTTAGTACTGGGTTCAGAATTGACGCAGGGACTAATTCATTCCTAACTTGGCTTATCTTCAATGCGTCGAAGCCATCCGTGCCCACCCCTGCCACAGGTGAATCCAAAAAACCCAGCCAAGCACTCTGCCAGGCAATGACGCGCAAGCCCCACGATGAGTCGTATGAACCTTTTTCTGCCGAGTTGAGATCCGAGACTGCCTCTGCGACCCGAACCTGAACCAGCTGGTTGGTCTGATAAATGGCGCCCGTTGTGGCCGTACACAATATGGCTACCGCAATGTATTTCCACGGTTTGAAGTAGGCCTTGTAGCAGATGACGTAGGCAAGAATGATCCCGAAGGCGAGCCAGACCCCCCGGCTCTGGGAGAGATAAAGTGCAAACAGGGCCGCAATCAAGCCAAACAGGCTCCCCCCCCTCAACCATCCAGGCAACTGTTTTTGCTGGAAGACAAACCAGTTGAGGATGGCCAGCGTCAGCGCAGCCTGCGAGAAGAGGATCGCGTTGGTAAACCCTTCCACCCTGGCAATGCCATGCTGGTATTGCCAGATGCTGAGGATGCCCAATCCCATCCCGCCCAGCACGATGGCCAGATAACCCAGCACCAGCAAGATCGGCTTGCGCGGCATCATCAGTGCAAAGACGACGACATAAAACAGCCCTCGCATGACTCCGTATTGATCACCGTGGATCAACCGGTTGACGAAGATCATGGCGGCATAGACCAGCAGTCCCCAGAGAATGCGACGGTCTTTGAGCCCCACATCCCGTTGTTTGCCGACAAAGTAATTCAACAAACCGAATATGCCGGTCACGGCCAGCAGATTGGATTGAATGCTCTGGCCGAAAGGGGCCAGAAACAAGCCGCAAAAGGAGAACAGGATGGTCAGCGCAAACAGGGCTGTGGTTGTTCTATCGAGCAAGGCAAGGCTTCTGCTGAGCATCAATCAAGACTTCCTGAAGACATAGTTACCCCGGATTTTGCGCCACAGGCCAAAAACATCGGTACGCGGGAAAATGGCAATGCGACGGATCCTGAAGGGGTCCTGGTGCATGGCTCTGGGCCCGCTGTTGGTGGCAACGGCAAAACGGTAGCCCGCCGCCATCACCTGCGCCTTTGCGCTCTCGTCCATATCCCCATAAGGGTAGGCGAACGACAGCAGAGGGTGGCCGAGCAGGGCTTCGAGCTGTCGTTTATTCTCTTTGATTTCATAAGCTTGCTGCTCGGGTGCAAGCTTGCTCAACCTGGGGTGGGTCAGGGTATGCCCGCCGATCTCCACATGACCGGAGGCCGTCAGCGCCTTGAGCTGCTCGCCATTCATCAAGTCCACCCGGGTGTCGGGGTTGCTCGCATGCTCCACATCCCAGCGGTTATACCCTTCCCCCGTGACCACGTATACCACGGCTTTGTAACCATATTTTTCCAGCAGCGGCAGCATGCGGGTCAGGTTGTCCTGATAGCCGTCGTCGGCGGTGATCATCAGGTACTTCTTGCCGTATTGCAGCCGGTGAATGAAGCCCTTGTCCGCCAGATCGCGGAACGTCAGGGTCTCATAACCCAGCCACTTCAGCAGGCGCAGGTGCTTCTCGAACATGGCGATCGGCATCCAGGTACCGTGTACCCCCTTCTCGCGGTCATGTGCGATGAAGCGGTGATACATGATGACCGGCATCTCGCGGCGCAGGGTCTCGACCACCGCATCCTGATAGATGGATTCCAGGCCGGAGACGACTCCCGCCAAGCCATATTCGGCCTGAATGCGCTGACGAATTGTGTCTGAAACGGTGCCACTGGCCAGGGCCGGGGTAATCTGCGCCTTCAGTGCGGCAAAATCGATCGCCAGATCCTGGGGGCCGATATCGCCGAAGTTGCTGGCCAACGCCTCATCCAGATTCTGCTCGGTCACCAGCCCGATGGCCTTGGCTTCACCGATGGCAAAGGCGGGACGGCCGCAGAGCAGGGCCTCCATCGCCACCCGACCGGCACCGATCACCAGATCGCATTGCGCCATCAGCGCAGGGACATCCTCCACATAACCGACGAAATCAACCCGCTCCTGAAAATGCTGGAAACGCGCAGGCAGCTGGCTGCCGCTCACCACCTTCACCTGGCAGGTGTCCAGATCCAGCACCTCATCCAGCAACCGATAGCAGAGCTCACCCTTGGGGCCGCTCAGCCGGCCTACGATGGCGATCACCGGCCTGGCATTGGTCGGGGCCGGCACTGGCTGGAACTTGTCGGTTTCGATGCCGTTGCGCAACACCTGCACGATAGCCGGGTCAACGCCAAGGTTGTCGATGATCTGGTGGGCAATATCCTCGCAAACGGCAACCGCCCTGAACCCAAGGGCATGGAAGGCCTTGCGGGAGGCATGTACCGGCTGGCGGCCGTGCACCGTGGTGATCATGGGGGTGCCGGTCAGCTTGCAGGCCACATAGCTGCTCCAGCCAGAGGCACGCGAGTGAGCATGCACCAGCTGGATATGATGCTTCTTGATCAGATAGATGAGGTAGAAAACGTGCCAGAAGCGGCGCAGAATGCTGCGCTTGTTGAATCGCAGCTTGAACACCTCACCCAGAGTGGGCTTGGTCAGGGTGTCCGATACGTAGAAAACCTGGTGGCCACGCCGGGTCAGTTCGTTACCGACCGTAGTGGCATAGACCTCAGCGCCCGTCACTTCGAGCTGGGAGAGTGCCATCAATATGTTCATTGCGTGGTTACCCGGTAGAGACTGAGAAAAGCCGTGACAAACAACAGAGCCGGAAGCAGGTATGGCCTGCTTCCGGCTTGTCTGCATATAGCGATGTAAAACTCACCCGTTAGCGGTTGAGCCACGCCATATAATCCGCGACCCCTTCGGCCACGGTTTTGAACTCGGCGTCATAACCGACGCCGCGCAGCTTGGTCATGTCTGCCTGGGTGAAGCTCTGATAGCGCCCCTTGAGGTGATCCGGGAAGGGGATGTACTCGATGGCACCCTTCTGGTGATGCTTGATCACCGCTTCGGCCACGTTCTGGAACGGTTCGGCCCGGCCGGTACCGCAGTTGAAGATGCCGGAGTGCTGCGGATTCTGCCAGAACCAGAGGTTCACCTTGCAGACGTCATCCACATAGATGAAATCGCGCATCTGGCCGCCGTTGGGGAAACCGTCGCAGCCTTCGAACAGCTTGGGATTCTCACCCTTCTTCACTTGGGTATTGAGGTGAAAGGCAACCGAGGCCATGGAGCCCTTGTGCTGCTCGCGCGGGCCATAGACGTTGAAGTACTTGAGACCGACTACCTGGGAGTTGATCTCCGGCATCCAGCGACGCACGTACCGGTCGAACAGCTGCTTGGAGTAGCCGTAGACGTTGAGCGGCTGCTCGAACTTCGGATCTTCGATGAAGTTGTCGTTGCGCCCGCCGTAGGTGGCGGCAGAAGAGGCGTAGATAAACGGAATTTCCCGCTCGATGCAGTAGTGGAACAGATCCTTGGAGTACTCGTAGTTGACCTCCATGATGAACTTGCCGTTCCACTCTGTGGTGGCGGAGCAGGCACCTTCGTGGAAGATCACCTCGATGCCGCCATCCCACTCTTCAAATTCGTCGCCGGAAACGATCCGCGCCTGGAACTCATCCTTATCCATGTAATCGGCAATGGTCAGATCGACCAGATTGACGAACTTGGTGCCGTCGGTCAGGTCATCGATGACCACCACATCGGTCCGTCCTTGAGCGTTCAGCTGCTTGACCAGATTGCTGCCGATAAAGCCAGCACCGCCAGTTACTACGATCATGGAGTTTGCCTCGCGTACGTTGATGGCCACGTGTGACTGCCTGTTAAAGCTGTGTATAGTGAGCCAATTTGAAATTGCCGAAAAGTTTATCACGGGCCGCAAGGGGATTCGACCTTGACGATTTCACCGGCCAGGGGCCCGGCAGAGGGAACAGCGATGAAAACCAGAGACAGGATCATTCACAGCGCCACCGAGCTGTTCAACGATCAGGGTGAACGCAACATCACCACCAACCACATTGCCGCCCATCTGGGCATCAGCCCGGGCAACCTCTATTACCACTTCCGCAATAAAGAAGACATCATCCACTCCATCTTCGACCAGTACGCCCGCCACCTGAGCGAGAGCTTCACACCGGCGCGCAGCGACGAGATCAAGCTGGAAAACCTGATGGGCTATCTGGACGCCATCTTCTATCTGATGTGGCAGTTCCGCTTCTTCTACGCCAATCTGCCGGACATCCTGAGCCGCGATGAGCCGCTGCAGCAAAAATACCTCAAGGCCCAGGAGCAGTTGCGTGCCGCCGTGGTGGCCCTGCTCAGAAGCCTACGCGAGGGCGGCATCATAAATGTCAGCGACGAGGATCTGCCGGATCTGGGCCAGACCATCAAGATGGTGGTCACCTGCTGGATCCCGTTCCAGATTGCCCAGGCCCCCAACACCCGCATCACCAAGCCGTTGCTCTATCAGGGCGTCTTGCGGGTGCTGTTCCTGCTGCGCCCCTATGTGCAGCCCCAGGTGGCCGACCAGATCCGCCAGCTGGAACAGCACTATCGTCAACTGGCCCAACCAGCCGGGTGAGATCTGTTTCACAATTGTTGAATGTCAGCACAATCATTTGAATTCACCGCAACAGATTGCAGTAAAATACTGCCCATTGTTGATAATCAGCTGAAATAGCCAATAAGGATCGAGGATGTCTAACGGATTCTATCGTCACCTGACCGAGCAGCTTGAGCAGGTGCAGGCTGAAGGGTTGTACAAGCAGGAGCGCGTCATCACCTCGGCCCAGCAGGCCCGGATTGCGGTGGGCGGCGAGCAGGTGCTGAACTTCTGTGCCAACAACTATCTGGGGCTGGCCAACCACCCGGACCTGATCGCGGCGGCTCATCAGGGGCTGGACAGCCACGGCTTCGGCATGGCCTCGGTCCGTTTCATCTGTGGCACCCAGGATCAGCACAAGGAGCTGGAGCAGAAACTGTCGGGTTTCCTCGGCACCGAAGACACCATCCTCTACTCCTCCTGCTTCGATGCCAATGGCGGTCTGTTCGAAACCCTGTTCGGTGCCGAAGACGCCATCATCTCCGATGCCCTCAACCACGCCTCCATCATCGACGGTGTTCGGCTGTGCAAGGCCAAGCGCTATCGCTACGCCAACAACGACATGGCCGAGCTGGAAGCCCAGCTCAAGCAGGCTGACGCCGACGGCGCCCGCTTCAAGCTGATCGCCACCGACGGCGTCTTCTCCATGGATGGCGTCATTGCCGACCTCAAATCCATCTGCGATCTGGCCGACAAGTACGACGCCCTGGTGATGGTGGACGACTCCCACGCCGTCGGCTTCATCGGCGAAAACGGCCGCGGCACCCACGAATACTGTGGCGTGATGGACAGGGTCGACATCATCACCGGCACCCTGGGCAAGGCGCTCGGCGGCGCCTCCGGCGGCTACACCTCCGGCAAGAAGGAGGTGATCGACTGGTTGCGCCAGCGCTCCCGCCCCTATCTCTTCTCCAACTCGCTGGCCCCCTCCATCGTCGCCGCCACCATCAAGGTGATCGACATGCTGGCCGAGGGGCATGCGCTGCGCTCCAGCCTCAAGGAGAACAGCCAATACTTCCGCGAGCGGATGAGCGCCGCCGGCTTCACCCTGGCCGGTGCCGATCACGCCATCATTCCGGTGATGCTGGGCGATGCCAAACTGGCCGCCGAGATGGCAAGCCGCATGCTGGCCGCCGGCATCTACGTGGTGGGCTTCTCCTTCCCGGTGGTGCCCAAGGGCCAGGCCCGCATCCGCACCCAGATGTCTGCCGCCCACACCCGTGAGCAACTGGACAAGGCTATCGATGCCTTCATTCGTATCGGCCGCGAACTCGACATCATCTGATTTGAATCAAGGGGCCTGGCGCCCCTTCTTTCTGCATTCATCGTGAAGGAACAACCATGAAAGCGCTCTCCAAACTGCACAAAGAAGTCGGCATCTGGATGACGGACGTACCGGCCCCCGAACTCGGCCACAACGACCTGCTGATCAAGCTCCGCAAGACCGCCATCTGTGGCACCGACATCCATATCTACAACTGGGACGAATGGTCACAGAAGACCATCCCGGTGCCCATGGTGGTCGGCCACGAATACGTCGGGGAAGTGGTCGCCATCGGCCAGGAAGTACGCGGCTTTGCGGTCGGAGACCGGGTATCCGGTGAAGGCCACATCACCTGTGGCCACTGCCGCAACTGCCGTGCCGGCCGCACCCACCTGTGCCGCAACACCATAGGTGTCGGCGTCAACCGCCCCGGCGCCTTCGCCGAGTATCTGGTGATCCCGGCCTTCAACGCCTTCAAGCTGCCGGACAACGTCCCCGATGAACTGGCCGCCATCTTCGATCCGTTCGGCAACGCGGTGCACACCGCCCTCTCCTTCGACCTGGTCGGTGAAGACGTGCTGATCACCGGCGCCGGCCCCATCGGCATCATGGCCGCCGCCGTCTGCCGCCACGTGGGTGCCCGCCACGTGGTGATCACCGACGTCAACGAATACCGGCTCGAGCTGGCCCGCAAGATGGGCGCCACCCGCGCCGTCAACGTAGCCAAGGAGCAGCTCAGCGACGTGATGAGCGAACTCGGCATGACCGAAGGGTTCGACGTGGGGCTGGAGATGTCCGGCGTGCCCAGCGCCTTCCAGGACATGATCGACAAGATGAACCACGGCGGCAAAATCGCCATGCTCGGCATCCCCCCCGCTACCATGGCCATCGACTGGGGCAAGGTGATCTTCAAGGGACTGTTTATCAAAGGGATCTACGGTCGTGAAATGTTCGAGACCTGGTACAAGATGGCCAGCCTGATCCAGTCCGGGCTGGATCTCTCCCCCATTATTACCCACCGCTTCCACATCGACGACTTCCAGCAAGGGTTCGATGCCATGCGCTCAGGCCAGTCCGGCAAGGTGATCCTCAGCTGGGACAAATAAGCCTTTCGGCCCGCCCATGAGATGAAACCCGGTGAAAACCGGGTTTCTTTTTTTCAGGCCAGCCTCGCCAGTTTGTGATCTGACGAAGAAACTTTGCACGCAGAGTGCTTAACACTTCACACACAAGCGTTTAAATGGCTGTAACTATTCGGTTATAATCCAGTCGTTTTCTAGGGATAATAAAAGCCTGCTGGGAGTACATGAGCGTGTTGAAAAAACTGAGCTATTTGCTGGCGGTCGGGATGACGGCCGCCAGTTTGTCCGGCGTGGTGCTTGCTGCCGATGATATGTCACCGGAGGCAATTGCCGAGCGGATCAAGCCTGTCGGTCAAGTCTATACCGCCAAGGATCTGGAAGGGATTGCGACCGCAGGCGCAGCCCCTGCGGCGGCAGCAGCATCTGGTCCGCGCGACGGCGAAGCCGTGTTCAAGGGCGCCTGCTTCGCCTGCCACGATGCCGGCATCGCCGGTGCACCCAAGCGTGGTGACAAAGCTGCCTGGGAACCGCGTATCGCCCAAGGCATTGAAACGCTTAAGAAACACGCCATTGCCGGCTTCACAGGCAAGACCGGTGTGATGCCGCCACGAGGAACTTGCGCCACCTGTAGCGATGAAGAGATCGAAAACGCCATTCACTACATGATCGACAAGCTCTAAGTGTTTGAAAGGGCCGCATTTGCGGCCCTTTCAATCTGATGACTTCCGGCTACTCTTTGTAGGGTAGGCAAACCGGGAGTTACTCATGTCAGCGCAACCAATAGCACCCCATTACTCGACTCCCTTGCTGGCGTTGGTTTCCGCTATTATGGATTTCCCCGCCCCCTCCGCTGCCACTTCCAAAGATTACGACACCCTGATCCAGCAGTTGAACCAGCTCTGCCCGCTGCAGCATTTCGGCATGCTCGGCTTGTCGGAAGCAGGCCTGCAGTGGGTATGCGAATACCAGATCTCCGACAGCTTCAAGTTGCAGCTGGGGCTGGAAGAGTCGCGCATCACCGATCAACTGACCCAGCTCGATGAAGCCGATGGCTGGTGTTCGCTGCCGGTCGAACACGGTCAGGTCCAGTGGTTGCTGGCCTGCTGCCAGCCCAAGGAGCTGCCAACCCTGCGCCTGTTGCTGGAGTGCCTGGCCAAACGGTTGAACGAGACCCAGGCAGGCTCCCAGCTGTCGGAACTGGCCTCACCGCTGATCCGCAAAGACCCTGACTGGCAGAAGAAGATCGAGAGTATCAATCGCATCATCCGGCTGGCCAACACCCTGCCCAGTCAGGCGCTGTTCTCCCAGCTCGAGGCGGTACTGCGCCAGATGCTGGCCATTCAGGACATGCTGCTGGTGCGCATCGACAGCCACCGGCTCGAGAAGATCTATCCGGAGCAGCCCCCCCACAGCGACGAGTTCATCACCGGGTTGTGCCACAACACCAACAACATGGAGCAGCACAAGGAACAGCTCTACTGGTACAGCCAACCGCTGCGCCTGCAGCAGCAGTACTTCGCCCACTTTCTCATCAGCCTGCAGCACCCGCTGGAAACCGATGATCGGCTGTTTCTCGACTTCCTGCGCAGTCAACTCACCCTGCTGCTGGAGCTGAGGCGGATCCGCCAGCAGCTGCACGACATCAACTCGGAAGATTCCATCAACCAGCGCCTGCAGCAGTTGCGTCAGACCAACCTCCGGCTGCAAAAGCAGCTCAAGCAGCACCAGGAGCTGGAACGGCGGCTGCAGTTCGACGCCCTGCACGATCCGCTGACCCAGCTGCCCAACCGGGCCCTGCTGATGAATCACCTCAACCATGCCATGACCCACTTTCACCGCTACAAGTCGCCGGGTTTTTCGCTGATCTTCATCGATGTGGACCACTTCAAGCAGGTCAACGACACCCTGGGCCACAGCGCCGGTGACCAGCTGCTCAAGGAGATGAGCCGCCGCCTGCAGACCTGCATTCGGCAGAACGACATGGTGGCCAGGTTGGGCGGGGATGAATTCGTCATCTATCTGGACAACAGCAAGACCGAGGAGGATATCAGCCCGGTACTCAACCGCATCATCAGCCGCCTCTCCTACCCTTTTCGACTGATGGGCAACGAGCTGGGCATCACGGTCAGTCTGGGGGTAGCCAGCGTATCGGAACAGACTTCCGACATCAGCCAGCTGCTTCATCAGGCCGACTTGGCCATGTATCAGGCCAAACGCAACGGCCGCAGCCGCATCGTCAGCTATTCGGAAGAGTGCTCGGTCCAGACCTGGGCCTCGCCGGAGGAGATGCTGGCAAGAGCATTGCGCGAAGGGCGTATCGTCCCCTATTTCCAGCCGGTGATCCGGCTCAAGGACAGTCGGCTGACCGGGCTGGAGGTGATGGCCCGCTGGATCACCGAAGAGGGAGTGCTCAAGGACGCGTTCGACTTTATCCCGCTGGCGGAGCAGTGTGGTCTGATTCAGGAACTGGACTACCAGATCCTGAGCCACACCTGCCAACAATTGAAGGAGTGGCTGCCGCTGTCAGGCCAGAGCAAGTTCAAGGTGGCCATCAACTTGTCCGGCAAGCATCTGGTCAGCCATGAGCAGATCATGAAGTTGGTTGAAATCATCGAATCCGAGGGGATAGCTCCCGGTTATCTGATCTTCGAGTTCAACGAACGGGAGCTGTCACGGCAGGACTCCGATGCCCTCACCTCTTTGCACGAACTGAGAGCCAAAGGTATCCAGATCAGTCTGGATGACTTTGGGACCGGGTTTTCGTCCCTCAACGCCCTGTTCCACTTTCCGGTGGACTACATCAAGGTGGATGACAGCTTCACCCATCGCATGCTGCAGTCACCCAAGGATCTCGCCCTCATTCGTGCCATGCGCGACATCTGCCAGGATCTGGACTTCACCCTAGTGGTGGAAGGCATCGAAAACCAGCAGCAGTTGCAGAAACTGATCGACCTGGGCTGCTTGATGGGCCAGGGGCGCTATATCTCGCCCCCCATGCCCGGAGCCGATATCACCCCCCTGCTCACCCAGACCAAGAACGAGCGCGGCTAACCACCACTCAATCCTTCTTGAACAGCGCTCTCAGGTTGGCGACCCCGACCTGCCCCTTCTGTTGGCGCTCCTCGGCCGTCACCTTCTTCTGGTTTTCCCACTCCAGATCGTCCTGCGGCAACTCCAGCAGGAAGCGGCTCGGCTCCGGCCGCACCGACTCGCCGTACTGGCGCCGCTCCTTGCAGAGGGTAAAAGTCAGCTCGGTCTGGGCACGGGTGATGCCGACGTAGGCGAGGCGCCGCTCCTCCTCCACATTATCCTCGTCGATGCTGGTCTGGTGAGGCAGCAAGCCCTCCTCCATGCCCACCATGTAGACATAGGGAAATTCCAGCCCCTTGGAGGCGTGCAGTGTCATCAGTTGCACCTGGTCGGCCTCGTCCTCGCCCTCGTTGCGCTCCATCATGTCACGCAGGGTGAGCCGGGTAACCACCTGAGCCAGGGTCATCGCCTCCTCCAGCTCATCTCCCTCCAGCATCTCGGTGATCCAGCGGTAAAGGGTGGAGACGTTCTGCATCCGCATCTCTGCCGCCTTCGGGCTGGGAGAGGTCTCGTAGAGCCACTCCTCATAGTGAATCTCCTTGATCATGTCCCGCACCGCCTCCACCGGATTGCCGCGCAGCGCCTGATCGCCGAGCCGCACCAGCCAGTTGGTGAAGGCCTGCAGGGCGGATAGACCGCGCCCGGAGAGGTGTTGCTCCAACCCCAGCTCGAAGCTGGCAGCAAACAGGCTCTTGCCGCGCTGGTTGGCATACTGGCCCAGTTTTTCGAGGGTAGTGGGACCTATCTCGCGGCGCGGCAGGTTGACCACCCGCAGGAAGGCAGTGTCTTCGTCCGGGTTCACCAGCAGCTTGAGGTAGGCCATGATGTCCTTGATCTCGGTGCGGGAGAAAAACGAGGTGCCGCCGGAGATACGGTAGGGAATGCGGTTGGTCATCAGCGCCTTCTCGAAGATGCGCGACTGATGGTTGCCCCGATAGAGGATGGCATAGTCTTTGAACCGGGTGCGGTTCATGAACTTGTGGCCCATCAGCTCGGCGGCGATACGCTCCGCCTCATGCTCCTCATTCTTGGCAAACAGCACCTTGAGCTTCACCCCTTCATCGAGCTCGGAGAAGAGCGCCTTGTCATAGACGTGGGGGTTGTTGGCGATCAGGATGTTGGCGCACTTGAGGATGCGCTTCTTGGAACGGTAGTTCTGCTCCAGCTTGATGAGCTTGAGGCTGGGAAAATCCTCGTTCAGCAGCACCAGGTTCTGCGGCTTGGCACCGCGCCAGGAGTAGATGGACTGGTCATCGTCCCCCACTACGGTAAAACGGGCCCGCTCGCCGACAATCTGCTTCACCAGCTCATACTGGCTGGTGTTGGTGTCCTGGTATTCGTCGACCAGCAGGTAGCGGATCTTGTTCTGCCAGCGGGTGCGGACCTCCTCGTTGCTCTTGAGCAACAGGGTCGGCATCACGATGAGATCGTCGAAATCCAGCGCGTTGTAGGCCACCATCTGGCGGTGATAGCGCTCATAGAGCTGGGCCAGCAACACTTCTTCCGGGCCGCGGGCGATGCGCATGGCGCGGGCCGGCAAGATGAGGTCGTTCTTCCAGTTGGAGATCTGGCTGATGAGGGCCGAGAGCTTGTCCTTGTCGTTGTCCAGCTCCGCCTCGGTCAGCTCTTTCAGCAGCGCCAGCTGGTCGGTATCGTCAAACAGGGAAAAATTGGCCTTGAGGTTCAGGCTCTTGTGCTCGCGGCGGATGATCTCGAGCCCCAGGGTGTGGAAAGTGGAGACCATCAGCCCCCGCGCCTCCTTGCGACCCAGGGTCTGGCCGACCCGCTCCTTCATCTCTCGTGCCGCCTTGTTGGTAAAGGTAACGGCGGCGATGTTGCGCGCGTTGTAGCCGCACTGCTGTACCAGATAGGCAATCTTGTTGGTGATGACACGGGTCTTGCCCGATCCGGCACCCGCCAGCACCAGGCAAGGGCCGGAGACAAACTTGACCGCTTCGTTCTGATTGGGGTTGAGCTTCATGGGCCGGATCTCTTGGCTTATGATGAGGGGCGGCATTGTAACAGAGATCCCGCAGGCAGCCGAAACCGCAGGCAATATCCCGCCACTGCGTCTTGTGTTTGACCGCCATTTTCCGGATCATGGCCGACTTTTCCAGATGATATGAGGGGAGCATGAACCAGCAACAACACGCTCGGCTGCGCAGCCAGTTTCCGGCCTTGGCGCAAGAGGTCAACGGCCACCCTTTGATCTATCTGGATAACGCTGCCACTACCCAGAAACCCCAAGTGGTGCTGGACGCCATCGCGCACTACTATCGGGCCGACAACGCCAACGTGCACCGCGCCGCCCATGCCCTGAGTGGCCGCGCCACCCGAGCCTTCGAGGCCGCCCGCGAGACGGTTGCCCGCTTTATCAATGCGCCTCACAGTCGCGAGGTGATCTGGGCCCGTGGCACTACTGAGGCGATCAATCTGGTGGCCCAGAGCTGGGGGATGAGCGAGCTCAAGGCGGGGGACGAGATCGTGCTCAGCACCCTGGAGCACCACGCCAACATTGTCCCCTGGCAGCTGATTGCCCAGCGTACCGGCGCCGTGCTCCGGGTCATCCCCCTCGATGAGCGGGGCGATCTCGATCTGGCGGCCTATCACGCCATGCTGGGGCCACGCACCCGGCTGGTGAGCGTGGCCCACGTCTCCAATGCCCTCGGTACCGTCAATCTGGTCAAAGAGATGGTGGCTGCCGCCAAGGCGGTCGGGGCCCTGACCCTGATCGACGGCGCTCAGGCGGTGGCCCACCTTGAAGTGGATGTACAAGCCATCGGCTGCGACTTCTACGCCTTCTCCGGCCACAAGCTCTATGGCCCGACCGGGATCGGCGTGCTGTGGGGCCGCACCGAACGGCTGGAACGGATGCCGCCCTGGCAAGCGGGGGGCGAGATGATCGACAGAGTCAGCTTCACCGGCACCACCTTCAACTCCCTGCCCTTCAAGTTTGAAGCCGGCACCCCTCATATTGCTGGCGCCATCGGCCTCGCCGCTGCCATCGACTTTGTGATGGAGCAGGACAGGGAGTCACTGGCCAGCCATGAAGCGGCGCTGACAGACTATCTGGTTGCCGGGCTGCAACAGGTGCCGGGGCTGCGTCTGGTCGGCGAACCTCGCCGACGCGCCGGCGCAGTCTCCTTCCTGCTGGAGGATATCCACCCGCAGGACGCCGCCACCCTGCTCGACATGCAGGGGATCGCGCTGCGGGTCGGCCATCACTGTGCCATGCCGCTGATGGAATCGCTCGGTATCGGCGGTACCCTGCGCGCCTCGCTGGCCTGCTACAACAATCGGGACGATGTCGACGCCCTGCTGGCCGCCCTGCACAAACTCAGTGACTTCTTCTAAGGCAGACAATCCAATGAACAGCCTCGCAACCTATACCCGGATAGGCGTTGAGCCCGACGCAAATAGCATTTGTCAGCAGTTTGCGGCAGCAAACGGTTGGGAAAACCAGTACCGGCTCATCATCCAGCTCGGCAAACAGCTGCCTGCCCTGCCCGGCGAATGGCAGCAGGAGGCATTTCGCCTCAAGGGATGTGAGAGCCAGGCCTGGCTGAAGGGGGAGAAAGGTGAGGATGGTAACTGGCACTTTGCCTGTGATTCCGATGCCCGCATCGTGCGGGGCCTTATCGTCATAGTGCTGGCGGCACTCAACCACCAACCTGCAGCGGCGATCCACTCCTTCGACATGGAGGGCTATTTCAGCGAACTGGGGCTTGAGAAACATTTGAGCCCGTCGCGAGGCAACGGGCTCAGAGCTATCGTGTTGGCAATCCGGGAGCAGGCTGTCTAACCCGCCTTGTGCAGTGGTCGATCAGGCTTCTCCAATCGACCCTGTGTCTTCATTTCCGGCCTCTTTCTCGGCACGGGCTCCCCGCTCGGCAATCTTCTTCAATACCCGTGACGCGGCAACCAAGCCAAAGGTGGCCGTCACCGGCGTCACGGCACCGAAGCCGGAGGCGCAATCCATCTTCATATTGCCGTCGCTGGCCGCCTTGGCTTGGCAGGTGCCGCCATTACCATCCGGATAACTCAGCTGCTCGGTTGAGAAGACACACTCAACCCCGAACTTGCGCGCCGGATTCTTGCTGAAGTTGTGCAGCCGGCGCAGGTCGGAGCGCACCTTGGCGGCCAGCGGATCCTGAATAGTCTTGGCCAGATCGGCCACGGTGATCTGGGTCGGGTCCATCTGCCCGCCGGCACCACCCGCCACGATCACCGGGATCTTGTTGCGCTTGCAGAAGGCAATCAGCGCCACCTTCGCCTTGACCGAGTCGATGGCGTCCACCACATAATCAAACTCCCGCTTGATATGCTCGCCCAGGTTGTCGGCGGTGACGAAGTCATCCACCTCGATCACCTCGCAATCCGGATTGATGGCACGGATGCGCTCGGCCATCACCTCCGTCTTGAGACGGCCGACCGTACCTTGCATGGCGTGGATCTGGCGATTGGTGTTGGTGATGCAGATGTCGTCCATGTCGATCAGGGTGATCTGGTTGATGCCGGCCCGAGCCAGCGCCTCGGCCGCCCAGGAACCGACGCCACCGATCCCGACCACACAGACTTTCGCCTGGCTGAAGGAGCGCAGCGCACTCTGACCATAAAGACGGGCAATGCCCCCGAATCGCTGTAGATACTCTGCTTTCATACCACCACCTTGCTTGAGGGCGGCCATTATAGCGGCAACCTCTCTCAGGGGCGATGATCGGATGATGGCGGTGTTGATGTGAGGGAAAAGGAGTGCGGTGTCGGAAACGAAAAAAAGCCCAGTCGTTAGACTGGGCTTCTTGAGTAGTGGCGGAGCGGACGGGACTCGAACCCGCGACCCCCGGCGTGACAGGCCGGTATTCTAACCGACTGAACTACCGCTCCGCTGTCTGGTTAGCTTTTTGCTAAATTGTCTGCCGCTTCATTGAGGTGTCATCCTCGCAGCCAGTAATGTGATTCTTCACATCACTGTTTAATTGGGTGCCTGGCAGTGTCCTACTCTCGCATGGCGAATGCCACACTACCATCGGCGCTACCGCGTTTCACTTCTGAGTTCGGCATGGGTTCAGGTGGTTCCACGGCGCTATGGCCGCCAGGCAAATTCTTCAATCTCGGAAAGCTGACGTGAATAACAACTGTCACCTGGTGAGGTGGTCGCTATCACTGAATTAGTAGTTCACTCATTCGCTACAAGGCCAGAAACACTTCTTGGGTGTTGTATGGTTAAGCCTCACGGGTAATTAGTATGGGTTAGCTCAACACGTCGCCGCGCTTACACACCCCACCTATCAACGTTGTGGTCTCCAACGGCCCTTTAGGACCCTCAAGGGGTCAGGGATGACTCATCTCAGGGCTCGCTTCCCGCTTAGATGCTTTCAGCGGTTATCGATTCCGAACTTAGCTACCGGGCAGTGCCACTGGCGTGACAACCCGAACACCAGAGGTTCGTTCACTCCGGTCCTCTCGTACTAGGAGCAACTCCCTTCAATCATCCAACGCCCACGGCAGATAGGGACCGAACTGTCTCACGACGTTCTGAACCCAGCTCGCGTACCACTTTAAATGGCGAACAGCCATACCCTTGGGACCGACTTCAGCCCCAGGATGTGATGAGCCGACATCGAGGTGCCAAACACCGCCGTCGATATGAACTCTTGGGCGGTATCAGCCTGTTATCCCCGGAGTACCTTTTATCCGTTGAGCGATGGCCCTTCCATTCAGAACCACCGGATCACTATGACCTACTTTCGTACCTGCTCGACCTGTCCGTCTCGCAGTTAAGCTGGCTTATGCCATTGCACTAACCTCCTGATGTCCGACCAGGATTAGCCAACCTTCGTGCTCCTCCGTTACTCTTTGGGAGGAGACCGCCCCAGTCAAACTACCCACCAGGCACTGTCCGCGACCCAGATTCATGGGCCTGCGTTAGAACATCAAACATACAAGGGTGGTATTTCAAGGACGGCTCCAGCGCAACTGGCGTCACGCCTTCAAAGCCTCCCACCTATCCTACACATGTAGGTTCAATGTTCAGTGCCAAGCTGTAGTAAAGGTTCACGGGGTCTTTCCGTCTAGCCGCGGGTACACCGCATCTTCACGGCGAATTCGATTTCACTGAGTCTCGGGTGGAGACAGCATGGCCATGGTTACACCATTCGTGCAGGTCGGAACTTACCCGACAAGGAATTTCGCTACCTTAGGACCGTTATAGTTACGGCCGCCGTTTACCGGGGCTTCGATCAAGAGCTTCGCTTGCGCTAACCCCATCAATTAACCTTCCGGCACCGGGCAGGTGTCACACCCTATACGTCCACTTTCGTGTTTGCAGAGTGCTGTGT
>NZ_CP137631.1:0-85000 GCF_033349375.1 Aeromonas sp. CD | reverse complement strand
TCTGGGTCTGGGCATCCAGCCGGGTGCAATAGGCCTTACCCCCGACATCTTCCAGCCGTGTCGGTGTCGTGACCAAACCGGCCAGCAGGTGAGCCACCCGCTTGGCGACCGCACTGCCGGAATCCACCAGCTGGCACGCAGGCATCAGCTGCCGTATCTCTTCATCCAGCAACGGGAAATGGGTACAGCCCAGCACCAGGGTATCCGGATGTTCTTCCCCTTCCAGCCAGTCCGCCAGTACTTCCCGCAACAGCGCCATATTGACCGGCAGACCCGCCAGCTTGTGCTCGGCCTCGACTACCAGCTCGGTCGCCCCCTTGAGCAGCACCCGCTTGCCCGGCGCAAACTGGGCGATGAGCTCGTGGGTATATTCACGGCTGACGGTACCCGGGGTTGCCAGCAAGCCGATGCAACCATTACGGGTAAGCGCGGCTGCGGGCTTGATGGCGGGTACCACACCGACGACCGGTACTGTCATGGCAGCACGCAGGGACGGCAGAGCTATGGTGCTAGCCGTGTTGCAGGCAATCACCACCAGATCGATGGCATGCTCGACCACCATGTGGCTGACCAACCTGGTGCAGACTTCGGTGAGGGCGGCTTCGCTCAGCTCACCATAGGGGAAGTTGGCGTTGTCGAAGCAATAGATATAGTTGTGTGCCGGCAATGCGCGGCGGATCTCACAGTAGATGGTCAGCCCACCCATACCGGAGTCGAACACGAGAATATTGGCCACTTGAGCTCCCCTTTGCTGCAAGTCGGCGATCATACTCCCGCCGACCGCCAATAGAAAAGGCCCCACCAATGGCGGGGCCTCGCTTTTTATCTTCTCCTATATAAGCAGCGCTGCCGCTCAGAGACGGTAATCCGCCGTCAGCTTGAACTCGGTACCTGCCGACGCATAGCCATAGGCCGGGGCGTAATCACGATCAAACAGGTTATCGATGCGGCCACCCAGCGTGAACTGAGGCGTCACCCCATAGCTCGCCCCCAGGTTGATCAGGGTGTAGGAACCCAGCTCAACCCGCTCTGCCGGGAAGCTGCTGAAGTTCTTGTCATCCCGCTTGCCGACATAAAGCAGTTCGGTGGATAGATCGACCGAGCCCAGTTGTACCTGAGTCAGCCAGCTGGCCTTCTGCTTGGCACGACGCAGCAGTTGCTGATCCCCGTCGTTCTTGTCTTCGGCCCGGGTGTAGTCAAAGCTCAGATCGTGCCGCAGTGGTCCGGTTTCCAGACCGAGCGCCACTTCCACACCGCGGATCTCGGCGTCGGTGTTGTCCGGTCGGCAGGTAGAGGACGCGCTTTGGCAGGCAATCAGATTCTGGATCTGGTTGCGGTAGAGGTTCAACGACCAATCCCAACCGGTGTAGCGACCGCTGAAGCCCAGCTCCAGGTTCTTGCTCTCTTCCGGTTTCAGCGCGGGGTTCTCATAACCCGGATAGTAGAGATCGAGGAAGGTCGGTGCCTTGAAGGCAGTGCCATAGCTCAGGCGCACATTATGGTTGTCATCGAGATCCAGCCCGCTGGCAGCGGACCAGGTGTTGTGGCGACCATATTGCTTGTTGTCATCGGTACGACCAGAGAGCTCCCACAGCAGGGCCTGCCAGCGGTAGCTGCCCACCACGAACAGACCCGTGTTGTCGCGATCCGGGGCATTGAATGCCTGACCATAGCTGCGTGTATCGGATTTCAGCTGCTCCTGCTGCCAGTCGGCACCACCGGTCAGGTTGAGCCCCTCGACACCACTCCAGCTGTTGATCCAGGAGAAGCGGGTCAGCCCGGTGTGGATGGGCTCCGCACTGGACTCCCCTTTGCTCTCCAGCCAGCTCTTCAGCTTGTTCTCGCCGTAGCTGGCCTCCAGCCGGCTGCTCAGCGCGCCACTCTGATACTTGAGACCGCCATCGTACTGGAACGCCTGCACCCGGCTCTGATCGGCCGACTGATACGCATCATCCATTTCGGTCTGGTTGTCATAGCCCTGGGCGTTGAAGTCGGCACTCCATGCGTCGTTGAAAGCATGATTCAGTCCGAACTGGCCGTTCAAGCTGTCAAAGCCATCCCGATCCGGCTGCTGGGCATTGGCCACCACGTCGAACCCATCGGTGCGCTCGTAACCGATCATCATATTCATGTCGGTCTGCTGGCCCAGAGCCTGCACGGTACGCAGCTGGCCCTGGCCGTAGCCATTGCTGCCCACACCGCCCTTCAGGTGGGTCTCGCTGCCATTCTTGGCGGACGTCTTGGTGATGAGGTTGATGACGCCGCCGATGGCGTCCGAGCCATACACGGCCGCACGTGGGCCACGGATGTACTCGATGCGTTCGATATTGCCGAGCGGGATCTGGCTGAGATCCGGCGTGCCGGCCACCATGGCCGCGATGGGGCGCCCATTCATCAGCACCAGTGAATGGTTGGAGTTGGTACCACGAATGAACAGGCTGCTCATGTGGCCTCGACCACCCAGGGTGGTGATCTGCACGCCGGGCAGCGTCTTCAGCAACGCTGGCAGGCTCTGCACCTGACGGGACTCGATCTCCGCGCGATCGATCACCACAACGGGAGCCAGTACCGAGCTGATGGGTTGCTCCACCCGATTGGCGGTAATCACCAGGGTAGGATTGACGGGGATGGTGGTCTGGGCAAAGGCCGCCGTTGGCAACAGGGCAGCCGCCAATAATTTCTTGGACATGAGAGATCCTTAAGTTCGCGTAAGCATCTACTTCGTGGCCGGTTTCTCTCGGCCCGAAATACGAACTTTGGCAGGTCTTCGGGCTGGGGGGCTGATGGCCTACGGCGACGGCTTCCCACCTGTGGCAGTGCCCTGATGTCGCTTCGTTCCCCCTTACCGCTGCGCGCCAGCTCCGGATTTTCACCGGATTCCCTATTAAGCATGATGCGCCAAAGCGCAGGGATTATAGGCAGAGCAGAGGTGGATGTATAGCCATCCAGATTTCTATTTCTTGCCACCCAATGCCGCCAATCGCTGCTTCGCCCCTGCCATCACCGCCTGCACACCGGGATGGGAGAGGTGGCGACCGGCCGACACCAGATAGTAGGAGAGCGTCACTTCGGTCAGGGTTGCAACCCGTTCGACACCATAAAGCCGCGCTATCTCCTCGGCCATGGCCAGCGGCGCCGGGAAGATCCCCATCCCCGCCTTGCCAAACGACTTCATCAGGGTGGAGTCATCGAACTGGCCGACCAGATGAGGATGAATGCCCTGCTGCCGATACCAGGCCAGCAGGCTGTCATGGGTCGCCGACTTCTCTCCGGGGATCAGCAGGGGCAAGCCTTCGAGGGAAGCAGGAAAACCCTGCCGTGCCCGGGCAGCCAGCTCGGGGCTGGCAAACAGCGCCAGCGGGCTGCGTCCCAGCTCGTGGTTGTAGCCGCGCACCCCGCTGTCGGGAGGAAGCGGGCGATCGATCAGCACCATGTCGAGCTTGTGGCTGGCCAGCTCGCTGAACAGCTGTTCCGCCCGCTCTTCATGGCACACCAGGCGCAGCGGGGTGGCCAGCGCCATGGCAGGCGCCAGCAGCTCGAACGCCAGGGTACGGGGGACTGAGTCGGCGATCCCCACCTGCATGGTCAGCTCCTGGCTGGCATGGCGCAGGGTATGCTCGAGATCGGCGCCGAGCGAGAAGATGGCACCAGCCTGTTCGAGCGCCTGGCGACCGGCGGCGGTCAGGGCAAGCCGCCGCCCTACCCGGTTGAACAGCGCTACCCCGAGCGAGAGCTCCAGCTCGGCCACCTGACCGCTGACGGTCTGCGGCGTGAGGTGCAACTGCTCGGCGGCCCGCGTCACACTCCCGCTGCGCGCCACGTGCCAGAAGTAATAGAGCTGTTTGTAGTTGAGCATCGGGCCCCTTATCAGTTTTTACCGAACAATCATCAATCAAAATCTGATTTTATCGAAACATCTTGCACTCTAGCATGCAACCACCCTGTGAATTGCCTCCTGCGAACTCCCATGCTGGATGTTGTTGTACTCTTTTTCCTGTTTGGCCTGCTGGCCGGTCTGGTGCGCTCCGAGCTCAAGCTGCCGCCCGCGCTCTACGATACTCTCTCCCTCTTCCTGTTGCTGGCCATCGGTCTCAAGGGCGGCGTCGGCCTGGCGCAGCAATCGCTGCAACCGTTATTACCGCAACTGGCACTGGTGATCCTGCTCGGCCTGCTGCAGACCCTGGCCGGGTTTGCCGTGCTGCGCCTCAAGATGAACCGGGTCGATGCCGCCGCCACCGCCGCCCACTACGGCTCGGTCAGCGTGGCGACCTTTGCGGTCGGCGTGAACTGGCTCACCGAGCGCGGCATCAGCTTCGAATCCCAGCTCTCCATCTTCCTGGCGGTGATGGAGATCCCCGCCATCCTAGTCGGCATCGTGCTGGCCCAGGGAGTGAGCCGGCAGACCCGCTGGCGCCGGCTGGCCCATGAAACCTTCCTCGGCAAAGGAGTCACCCTGCTGCTCGGCGGCATGGCCATCGGTTATCTGGCCGGTCCCGACGGGATTGCCCCGCTCAAACCCCTGTTCGTCGACCTGTTCAAGGGGGCGCTGGCGCTGTTCCTGCTGGAGATGGGCCTCATCGTCGCCCGCCAATGCCAGGACCTGCGCCGCCACGGCCTGTTCCTGCTCGGCTTCGCCCTGCTGATGCCGCTCGCCTCCGCTGGCCTCGGCCTGGTGATCGGCCAGCTGATGGGGCTCTCCCTCGGTGGTCTGACCCTGCTGGCCACCCTGGCAGCCAGCGCCTCCTATATCGCCGTGCCGGCCACCATGCGCATCGCCGTGCCTCAGGCCAATCCGGGCCTGTCGCTCAGCGCCGTACTGGGGGTCACCTTCCCGTTCAACATCATGCTGGGGATCCCGCTCTATCACAGCTGGGCCCGCCACTTCACGGAGTAGCCACATGCAGACCGAGATCCGCACCCTGCTCACCGTCATCACGGAAGCGAACCTGGAACCCACCCTGCTGCGCACCCTCACCCGCGAGGGACTGCGCGGCTACACCATCACGGATGCCAGAGGCCGCGGTGACCACGGTGAGCGCAACGCCAGCTGGAGCGAGAGCGGCAACATCCGGCTGGAGGCGATCTGCAGCCGCGAACAGGCGGAACGCCTGCTCGCCCACCTGCAGAGTCGCTACTACCCCGACTATGCCATGGTCGCCTTTTTGCAACCGGTCGAAATTGTGCGACCCGAAAAATTCTGAGCCGGCTTGCCGGCTCTTTTTGCCAACCAGAGACAAACGTTTGACTGCAAGGAGTCATCAGCCATGAATACCCCTCCCCTGATCGGCCTGGTAATGGGATCCGACTCCGACTGGCCCGTGATGCAGGCCGCCGCCCGCATCCTCAAGGAGCATGGCGTCCCCTACGAGGCGCGCGTGGTCTCGGCCCACCGCACCCCGGATCTGCTGTTTGAATATGCCGCCAGCGCCCGTGAGCGTGGCCTGCGCGCCATCATCGCCGGGGCTGGCGGCGCCGCCCACCTGCCGGGCATGGTGGCCGCCAAGACCACCCTTCCGGTGCTGGGTGTGCCCATCCCGACCCGCCAGCTCAAGGGGATGGACTCCCTGCTCTCCATCGTGCAGATGCCCAAGGGGGTGCCGGTCGCCACCTTCGCCATCGGCGAGGCGGGCGCCGCCAACGCCGGCCTGTTTGCGGTCTCCCTGCTCTCCGTCGCCCAGGACGGCGATGCCCCTCGCTACCAGCAGCAGCTCGACGGTTTTCGCGCCAACGAACGCGACCGGGTGCTGGCCCTCACCCTGGAGGACCCGGCATGATACTGCCACCCGCCACCCTCGGCATGCTGGGGGGCGGCCAGCTGGGCCGCTACTTCGTGATGGCCGCCCACCGCCTCGGCTACAAGGTGGTGGTGCTGGATCCCGACCCCGCCAGCATCGCCGGCGCCGCTGCCGATCACCATATTGTTACCACCTATGACGACCCGACCGCCCTGCACGATCTGGCCAGCCGCTGCGCCGCCGTCACCTGCGAGTTCGAGAACGTGCCGGCCACCGCCCTGGCCCTGCTGGAGCAGTACCAGCCGGTACGCCCGGCCGCCGGTGCCGTGCGCATCTGTCAGGATCGCCGCGAAGAGAAGGCCTTCTTGAGCAGAGCCGGCATCCCGGTCGCCCCCAACCAGACCCTGCAGCCGGGCGAGCCGCTGCCGGCGCTGCCCGCCGCCCTCTTCCCCGCCATCCTCAAGACCGCCCGCGAGGGGTACGACGGCAAAGGCCAGTGGACCATTCAGGCCGCCGACCAGCTGCCGGCAGCGCTGGCCGCCAGCGGTGTACCCTGCGTGCTGGAACAGCGGCTGGCGCTGGAGGGTGAGTTTTCCCTGACCCTGGCCCGCAGCCCGAGCGGTGCCATTGGTGCCCTGCCGCTGGTACAGAACTGGCACAGCGGCGGCATTCTGGACCAGACCCGCTCCCCGGCCAAGGTGCCGGCGCTGGAGGCCGACGCCAGACGCATTGCCGAGCAGCTGATCGCCGCCCTCGACTACGTCGGCGTGCTGACGGTGGAGTTCTTCCTGGTGGCAGGCAAACTGCTGGTCAACGAGCTGGCGCCCCGCCCCCACAACTCGGGCCACCCCAGCCTCGACAACGCCGAGTGCAGCCAGTTCGAGCTGCAGGTGCGCGCCCTGTGCGATCTGCCGCTTCCCGCCCGGATCGCCGTGCGCCCCGCCATGCTGCTCAACCTGCTGGGGGATCTCTGGCAGGCCGGCACGCCAGACTGGGCCGCCCTGCTGGCACTGCCCGGCGTACATCTGCACCTGTACGGCAAGGGGGAACCCCGCCCCGGCCGCAAGATGGGTCATGTCACCATCACCGCCGCCGACTGGTCGACGGTGGAAGAGACCTGCCACCGGGTGCGCCAGCTGTTGGGGCTGCCGCCACGCTGAGCCCTGAGGCGCGCACAAAAAAAGACCCGGGCCAGGCCCGGGTCTTTTCATTGCTTGCTGCGACAGGCGGGTGATCAGGCCCGCTCCACCGATACCGGCGCCGGCAGGCGGATGGTGAGGGAGAGCACCAGCGCCACCACCAGCAACACCAGGATCAAGTTGAAGGTCGCCATGAAGCCGCCGAACAGGGAGGCCACGATGGAGCCGATGATGCTGCCCAGACCAAAGCCCAGATAGATGACGCCATAGTTCTTGGTCAGGTTGTTGAGACCGAAGAAGTCGCTCACCAGCGAGGGGTAGACGGTGATAGTGCCACCGAAACTAAATGCTACACAGGCCACCGCCACGAAGAACAGGTTGGCGTTGAGCGGCACGAACAGCAGCAGCGCCATGCCGGCCAGGGTAATCAGCTGGGCGATGGTAATGACCCGGATGCGGGACATCTTGTCGGAGAGGATGCCCAGCACCAGCCGGCCGCCCAGGTTGGCCATGGCGATGATGGCGACGGCATTGGCGGCGACCACGGCCGGCAGACCCACCATGTTCTCGCCGATGTCCTTGGCCACGCCGATGACGTAGAGGCCGCTCATGCAGGCGGTGAGGAACATCAGCGCCAGCATCCAGTACTGCGGCTTGCGCATCGCCTCGGCCAGGGTGAAGTCGCGGCTCTCGCTCTGCTGCACGGCAGCGGCCTGCTTGGGCGCATCCTTCATCAGCATGCCGCCCACCAGCACCATGGACATGGCGATCAGCCCCCACAGCTGGAAGGTAGTCTCAAGGCCGTTGCTGGAGAGCAGCAGCAGGTTGATGTACTTGAAGCCCAGGCTGCCGAGGCCGTAGGCGCCGATGGAGCAGGCAGAGATGAGCCCCTTGCGCTCCGGGAACCACTTCACGCAGTTGGAGAGGGTCATCAGGTAACCGGTACCGTCGGCAAAACCGACCAGGATGCCGGCACAGAGGTAGAGCATCGCCAGGTTGCTGGCGTGAGCGGTGAGGAAGAAGCCGATGCCGAGCAGCACGCCGGCACCCAAGGTGACGTTGCGCACCCCGAACCGCTCCTGCAGCTTGCCCGCCAGGGAGGAGGCCACCGCCAGGGAGAGGCTGAGCAGGCCGAAGGCGAAGGCGACCTGGCTGACCGGCTCGTCCAGCTTGTCGGAGAGCTGGGCGTTGAACAGGCTCCAGGTGTAAACGGATCCCAGCGCGAACTGGGTGATGATGGTCCCCAACAGGGTGAGGTAGCGGGTGCGATTCATCTCTTTGGTCATGATGCGTCTCGGTCAATGGCCTTAAGGAAACTGGGGCCACTATAGGCAAGACGCCACTCCCGCCGACCGATTAAGGCATGAAATGCAGATCGGCGGGAATGAATGACAATCAGAGCCGCATCAGCTGACGGAACGCCTTGATGTTGCTGCGGCTGACCGGCACCTCGAACGGCAGGTCATGGAGCCGGATGAGGTAGGTGCTGTTGAACCAGGGCACTATCTCGCGGATCTTGTTGATATTGACGCAGTAGGAGCGGTGACAACGGAAGAACCCCTCGGCAGGCAGCCGGCTGACGAACTCGCTGAGGGTCATGGTCATCACGTAGCGATCATCGCGGGTGTAGACATAGGTGAGCTTCTCGTCGGCTTCCGCATAGTAGATCTGCTCGCAGGGGGTGACGATGATGCGCTCCCCCTTCACCAGATTGACGGTGCGATTGTGCGGCGTGCCCGGCTCGCTCCCCTGCCCCATCTGCGACTTGCCCGCCTGCTCCAGCTTTTGCAACAGACTGATGAGGCGCGGTTCGTTGTAGGGTTTGAGGATGTAGTCGAACGCCTCCAGCTCGAACGCCTCCACCGCAAACTCCTTGTAGGCGGTGACGAAGACGATGTGGGGCGGATGGCTCGACTTGTGCAGGTTCTTGGCCAGCAGCAGACCGTCGATGGAGGGGATCTGGATGTCGAGGAACACCACGTCCACCTCGTGATCCTGCAGGTATTTGAACGCCTCCAGCCCATCCTCGAAGCTCGCCACTATCTCGATCTGACTGTGCTGCCCCACCAGGTAGGCCAGCTCCTCGCGCGCCAGATATTCGTCTTCCACTATGATGGCCTTCAGCATGGCATCGACTCCTGATCCGGCAGATAGAAACTCACTTCGGTACCCGGCTCCAGCCGCTTGAGGTGCAGGCCATCGCCATAGAGCAGCTTGACCCGCTGATGCACGTTCATCAGGCCGATGCTGCGGCTCTCCACCCGACCGGCGGCGACCCCGTCGATCACGGCCTGGCTGATGCCGTAACCCGTATCCCGCACCGCTACCCGAATGCCGCCCGCCAGCTGCTTCACCTCGATGGTGACCCGACCCGGCGCACTGCGGGGCTGGATGCCGTGCAGGATGGCGTTTTCCACCAACGGCTGCAACAGCAGGCTCGGCACCTGAATGTGTACATCGTCCACCTCGAATACCACCTCCAGCTTGTCACCGAAGCGGGCCTGCTCGATGGCCACGTAGTCGCGCACCTGCTGCAGCTCCTCCTGGATGTCGATGAGGGTGTCCCCCTTGTTGAGGTTGTAGCGCAGGTAGTCCGCCAGATTGGCGATCAGCTGGCGCGCCTGCTGGGGCCGGATGCGGATCAGCGACGAGATGGCATTGAGGGCGTTGAACAGGAAGTGCGGGTTGATCTTGCTCTGCAGCGCGGTGAACTCCGCCTTGCGGGTCATCTCCTTGAGCTGCTCGATGCGTGACACCTCCATCTGGGTGGAGATGAGCTGGGAGAGGCCCACCGCCATCTCCCGCAGCGAGCTGGTGATGCTGTGGGTGCGGCGGTAGTAGATCTTGAGGGTACCGCTCACCGAGCCGTTTTCCCGCAGCGGAATAATGATGACCGAGTGGAAATCGGAGAGGTGATACTGGCGCAGATCGTTGTTGATGATGATCTGGTCCAGCAGCACCGCCCGCTGGGTCATATCGCTGATGGCGTGGTGCTCGTCCAGCTCGTAGTAATCCTTGCCCACCCCCACATAGGCCAGCACGTCGCGGGTATCGGTGATGGCCACCGCATCGGCGCTGATCTCGCTGCGAATGATGCCGCACACCTGGCTCAGGGAGTGGCGATCGATGTTCTGGAAGAAGGGTAGCGTCTTGTTGGCGATGTCGAGTGCCAGCTTGGCCTGCTTGGCGGCAATCAGCTCCTTCTCGTCGTCCAGATCCTGCACCAGCTTGATGATGAGGCCGATGCAGAGCGCGCCGGCGATCATCGGGTAGGCGATGTGGCTGACGATCTCGACGCCCACCGCATGGGGCTCGGTCAGCAGCCAGATGAGCAGCATGGTGAGCCCTTCACACAACATCCCCGCCAGTATGCCGTACAACCAGAGCCGCGACTTGCGACAGCGCAGGTGCAGCCAGGTCGCCAGCAGGCCGGCGATGATGCTGGCGATGAGGCACGGGATCGAGGTGTGGCCATCCATGTCGATGAGGTAACGGTGCAGACCGGAGATGACCCCGGCCGGAATGCCGACCCAGGGGCCAAACAGGATGCCGCCCGAGATGATGGCGATGATCCGCACGTTGATCAGCGCCCCTTCCACCGGAATGCCGGTGTAGGTACTGAACACCGCAAACAGGCCGAAGATGGAAGCAACCAGTACCAGCTCGGCCGGGGTGTGGTCCCGCTTCTGGAATAACCGCTGGAATGGCCGGGTACGGGTCAGGAAGAACAGGGTCATCAACATCAGCGCCGCCCGTTCGAACACCGCCAACAACATCATCTGATTTTCGAGCAAAGCAGGGATTCCATATCTATGACTAAAGGGAGGACAAGGCGCGGGATCATACCCCGTATCCCGTGTCAGCTCATTCCGAATAGTGGGTTCCAGATTAAGCTTTGCTGCTGACGGGTCGATAGATGAGTGACCCCCGGCAGCGGGGTAACCTCGATATCCAGGAGATAATCATATGTCTCAGAAAGGAGTTATGGTGGCACTACTGGCTGGTTGCTGCGCGATGGCAGCTCAGGCCGGCACGCAAACCTATCAGCTCAATTGGCCTGCCACCGCCAGCAAGAGCACCGGGATGGAAATCTCGCTCACCCACCCAGGCCAGCAACCGGTCAATTCCGTTTCCACATCCAGCCCGGTCCAGACCGAGGCCATCAACGTCAGCAATCCGGATTTCAACACTACCTACCAATTGCAGGCTCGCACCCTGTATGCCAGTTTGCCCGAACAGGCCGGCACCGACTTCAAGCTGGCTCTCAACGGCCAGCCACTGCCGCAACACCATGCCCTGCCCCTGACCCAGGCCACCCGCTACTTCCTCAGCTATCTGGCTCCGGCTGCCAGACCGGACCAGACCGGCGAAGCGGCCTATGAACTGCTGGTCTACTGGCACGGTTGACCATCCATGAAGGCATGCCCGGCATGCCTTCATTTTCATTCAGGCTCGGCCTGCATTTGCACCATGGCCTGTCTGACTATCCCGTAGGAATGCTGCAACTGCAGCAATGCCATCGGCAATCCCTGCGGCGCGATCCCGCCTGATTCTATCTCACCGCACACCGTAACCAGCGTCATCGCCCCCATGATCCTGGCTCCGCCCTTCAGACGGTGCACATAGTCGAGAAAGCGAGCCAGTTCGCCACCCTCGGCCGCTTGTTGCAGGCCCAGCAGGTCATCGTCACTGGCCCGCACAAACTCATGCAACAAGGGCAGCATCAGTGCAGGCTGATTGCCGGTCAATGGTCCGAGACACTGTTTTATCTCCTGCATGCAGCTGGCGATTCTGAGCTGCTCTTCCCGCAGCATATGCCGGCACAGACAACGTTCAAGCTCCTCCAGCCCTACCGGCTTGAACAGGCAATCATCCATGCCAGCTGCCAGCCCCTCGCTGACCTGCTCCTGGCGGGCGTCGGCTGTCAGGCCGAGGATCAGGCAGCGGTGGGCAGTAGTGTCCTGCTCCAGCGCCCGACACTGCCGCATCAATTCGAAGCCATTCATACCGGGCATGTTGAAATCGGTGATCATCACGTCGAAAGGCAGCCTGGCAAACAGTGCCAACGCCTCGGCCCCTGACTCGGCAGCCGTGGCATCATGCCCCAGGTACGCCAGTTGCTGGCTGACCAGCAGCCGGTTGGTGGGGTGATCGTCCACAATCATGACCCGCAACCGCCGGCTGTACTCGGCCACGATGACGGCATCCACTGCTGGCTCCTGCTCTGGTGCGGCTGCCAATGGCAATTTCATCTCGATGCTGACACACGTGCCGTGTCCGGGCTCGCTCTCCAGCAGCAGCGAGCCTCCCATCGACTCGCACAGCGAGCGAGAGATCATCAGTCCGAGACCGGTACCGGAGCGCTGGATATGCTCGGGCTGGCGGGCCTGACCAAAAGGCTGGAATAGTCTGGCCTGTTCCGCAGGCTCGATGCCAATGCCGGTATCTCTGACGACCAGTTGCAAGGTACACCAACCATCGCTGGACCTGGACCGCAGCTCGACCTGCACCGATCCCTGTTCCGTATATTTGATGGCATTGCTGACCAAGTTGGAGAGGATCTGCTTGTAGCAAAGGCCATCTATCTGCACCCAGCGAGCATCTCCGGCGATCAGCTCCAGTTGCAGGTGCTTCTGTCTGGCCAATGCACTGAAGACGGTGACGACAGAACCGGTCAGCACAGCAATGTCATGGGGTTCCGGCATCAGTTCAAGCCGGCCCGACTCTATCTTGGAAATATCGAGAATATCGCCAATCAGGCTAAGCAGGTCATTTGCCGAACCATGAGCGATGGTGAGCGAAGCCTTGTCCTCTTCGTGCAACCTGTCACGGCGCAGAGTCAGTTCCAGCAAACCAATGATGGCGTTCATGGGTGTGCGGATCTCGTGGCTCATGGTGGCCAGAAAGGTCGACTTGGCTCGATTGGCCTCCTGAGCATCCTGGCTGGCCAACGCCAGCTCATCCAGCAAGCGCTGGCGCTCACTCACATCGATCCAGCCGCCAATCCCCCCCTGAACATTGCCATCCAGATCGTAGTAGGGCTGCACCCAATGGTAGACATCCACGGTGCCGGTTGGCATAGGCAGTCGATGATCGCCCTGATGAGTGCAGCGTACCGCACGAGCGGAGCTCAGATCCTCGAACAGAGGGGCGATAAAGGGCCAGCGCCGACAATCCTCCTCCATGCTGGCCCCCAGCAAGCGGGGCTTCTCTTCACCGAAGAAACCGGCATAACTGCTGTTGCAAAGAATGAGCCTGCCTTCCCTATCCCTGGCATAAATGGGATGAGGTGTCCCATCCACCAGATCTTCGATGAACTTGAGCTGGGTGCTCAAAGCCATCTCGGCAGCCCGGCGCTGACGCACTTGCTTGTGTAAAGAGAGACCCCAGAGACCGATCCAGATGGTCAACAGCAGAATCAAGGCAATGAACACCCCGAACTCCTGCACCAGCTCCTGCCAGGTAATGGCCTCCTGCTGGGTACTGACTCGCCAGCGGTTGGAAAGTCCCTCCAGCTCATCCGGTGGAATGATGGTGATCACCTTGTCCAGAATGTCGCGCAAGATTTGATGATCGGGCGAAACGGCAAAGGCTGCACCGATAGGAATCGAATCAAACAACTCGCCCGTGATGAGCAAACTGTCAGGAAACTTGCTGTTGATGTAGTACTTGGCCACCCGCAGCGGCAGCACGGCCACATCACACAGCTCAGTCGCCACACAGCGCAGGGCATCTTCGATCCGGTCGAATTGTCTGGCTGTCAGCTTGCCATATCCCTCCGCGAGGGCCTGCTCCGAGATGAAATCCCTGATCATGGCAACGGTGCCGGATCTCAACAGCATCTCCGGCGGGCTCGCCTCATGTCGCACGCCAACCACATATGACAGGGGATCAAGCACAAAGGCGCGGCTGAACAGATAACGATGCCGGCGCTCCACAGATGGACTCAACACGGCAACATCTACCAGACCCCCATCCAGCAGTTGCATCATCTGCTTGGATGTCTTGACCGGTACGACTTCGATTTCGACCCCCAGTTTTGCCCGCAGCACCTGCAGCAAATCCGCTACCACCCCGTGCAAGGTGCCGTTGATGTCGAGAAAGCTCAGCGGTGGCACCCCGCTGTTGACGGCGATCCGGATTTTTTTCTGCTGACTCAACCAGCCCCACTGCTCGCTGGTCAAACCTACCTTGCTGGCCCCGATGGACAAGCCGCCACCATTCCAGCGTTTGGCAATTTCTGCACGCTTGCCTTCCAGAATTTCATCCAGAGCGATATTGATGATTTTTTTAAGCCGCTGATTTTTCCTTTCCAGCGAAAACGAAAAACCATGAGTGTCTATATAAAGAGGTTTCAGTAATTGAATACTGTCTTGATAAAACTTATTGACGATGAAGTTCCCTGAAATCATGTCTATCATGACGGCATCAACTTGACCGTATGCGACTGCAGATAATGCACTATAACGAGAGGGATATATTTTTATTTGAACATCAGGCAGGTAGCGCATTATGTCTATGGCTGGCAGATAATACTCCGGGACGGCCACCGTTCTTATATCACGCTCCTTTACGTGCATATTTTTATATATAGCCGGATCATCCGGCATATATTTATCAGTCAACAATAATTGTTGCTCTTCTTCATAGGCATTGGAGGTACTCAGCAAGTCGATCTCTTCCCTCTTGAGCGCATCTATGGCTGCCGCCCGAGAGGGATAAGTCTTTACGACGATTTCGACACGCAGCAGATGACTCAGCATACCCGCGATGTCGGCGGTGACCCCTTCGTAGGCATTGGCGCGCAAGGTGATGTCCATCGGGGGATTGTCCGGTCTGGGTACCCCAAGGATCAACCGACCACGATTTCTCAGCCACAGCCAATCTTCCGCATGCAGCGGCAGACTCCGTTTCTCGAGATACTCGCTGTCATTGCGCGCATATATGTGCAGCAGCTGTGCCTCCAGCTCATGAGCAGAGGCACAGAGTGTGCAAAGAGCGACCAGTATGAGGGTGGGGAGTTTCATCATGCTCACAGCAACTCTTGGCGCTTGGCCAGACTGATCAGGTCAACCATGTTGGTGACATTGAGCTTTTGCATCAGCCGGGTCTTGTAGGTGCTGACCGTCTTCTCACTGAGCAGCATGTTCTCGGCAATCTGCTTGTTGGTGTGTCCCTGACATATCAGCAACAGCACACTCATCTCTCTGTCGGAGAGTGCCGACAACAGATCCGTACGATCAACCTCGTGGGCATGCTTGGCTCCGGCAATAATATCTCGAGGAAAATAGAGCTGACCTTTTCCTATTTTATCAAGCGCACTTTTCAGTAAAGAAAGGTCATCAAGCTTGGATATAAAACCATCTGCGCCCGCTTGTAAACAACGTACCATAATATGATGTGTGGCTTGTGCAGAAAGTATTACCACCTGGATTGAGGCATCTATATCCTTCAACCTTTTGATTACTTCTATACCATCCAGCCTGGGTATTCCGATGTCCAGAACAACCATCTCAGGTTTATTTTTTCTAGCATATGAAATGGCATCAACACCATTATCAACCTCTGCCAAGATATGATGACCATCCTGTTTCAAGAGGATGTTGACTGCCATTCTTATCGCTGGGTGGTCGTCGACTATCAATATTTTTGCCATATACTTACCTATCCTTAACCCATTTGGTCCTGCGTATACTAACTACAAAATCAGCACGTGTACCATATGGCGCTTAGATATTAATGATATGTTGCATATTTCAATGACTTGCTAATTCCCTCAGTTGTTACCAATTTTAAGTTGACATTTTTACATATATTCATCAAATACTTACAAGCACATATATTCCTTTGAATCTCAGTTTTGATTTGGGCTATTTATACAGTTTCAATCGCACCAGTCCCTATCTATCACAATGCCGGAGGCTCTGGATAAGAGAAGCACCAATATGCTTAAAAATCAAAGTCATAAAACAAACAAACACCCATATTCGCCATGGGAATAGCACCAACTTTAAGTTGCAGACCACAACCACCTTTTAAGACTTTTCCTACACAGCATTAGATCGATCCAAACAGGTCGGGCCGCTATCTTGATTGACGAAAAGATGAGCTGGTTGATGGAGCTTTATGCTTTGGCAACTGGCAAAGCCGTCTGGACAAACAAGTCCGGCAAGATGGAAAGCGAACGCACCCCGGGTGCGTGAAATCAAAAGGGTGGCAAAACGCCCCCTATCAGGAAATGTGTAGGAAATATCAAGATGAAAAAGACTCTGATTGCACTGGCAGTGACTGGTCTGGGCTTGGCTGCCACCGCTCAGGCTGCCGTTGAAGCATCTGCGGTTGCCACCTGGCAGGCAACCGCCAAAAAAGACACCACCTCCGAGCTGGTTGTCACTCCGCTCTCCAGCCTCTCCTTCCAGTACGCCGAGGGGATCAAGGGTTTCAATACCGTCAACGGCCTGTTCGACGTCGCCATCAAAGGGGATGCCAGCGCGACCTCCTTCACCCTGAAAGCCAAGAAGCTGAACGGTACCCTGAACCATCTGGGCGGCAACTCCACCGTCGACGTCGGCGTGTTGTGGGGCGGCGCACCGGTCAGCACCACCGCCTACACCACCCTGATCGATACGGCGGCAGGTATTAGCGGCGGCAACCTCTCCCCCATAGCTCAAGGCTTCAAGGAAGACACCCAACGCACCACGGCGCAGGGTTCCTTCAGCTTCAACATTGAGAGTGCCACTGCCAACGGTAGCACCGCCACCTTTGAAGCTCTGCCTGACGGCCTGTGGAGCGGTGAAGTCAACGTCGAGTTCGTTGCCAACTGGGTTTGATTGCCTCAACGCATATCACTCGGGGCCCTGCGGGGCCCTTTGTATTCACAGGAGATTACATGAACCTGAAGATGCTGATGGCATGGATGCTGTTTATTCCCGGAATAAGCCAGGCGATCAACGTCGGCTCGGTGACCACCTTTATTGACGCGGGCAGCCAGGATGTCGCCAAAGAGATCGAGAACGCCAGCGATCAGGCCAGGCTGGTCACCATCACGGTGACACGCATTTCATCCCCGGAAGAGGGTGGCCAAGAGATGCCGATGGAAGTGGACGGTGAACTCATGCTGTCGCCAAGCCGGCTGATGCTGCCCGCCAACGCCAAAAACAACGTGCGTTTCTTTTACAAAGGCCCGCAGGATGGCAAAGAGCGTTATTACCGCATCCGCTGGCTGGATACCGCACTGTCGATGGACGACCAGCGCAACGAACGGCGCCAGGCCGTCGCCACCACCTCGGCCCAGATAGGCACCATCCTGGTGGTCACGCCACGCCAGCAAAAATTTGATTACCTTCTGCAAGGTGACGTCCTGATCAACAAAGGAAACGCCTCATACCGCACGGTGGCTTACGGCACCTGTTTGAAGCAGCACCGGGAGCAATGCAAGGAAACCTATTACGACCTGCCGGGTAAACAACGTCAATTCCGCCAGGTCGATCTCCGGGATCCGAAGAGCCATGTCGGCCTCTGGCTGGGCCAGGAATTCGTCGTCATCAAATAACCCTATGTGCTGGTACTGCCTCCACCACCCGGTCGAGTGGCGGTGTTGTTTTGCCGAAATTTGAAACCATGGTGCGTGATATGTTGAAAAAAGCCTGCCTGTTGCCAGCCTCACTACTGATCGCGATGTCAGCGTCGGCCAGCGCCTCAGCGCCATTGAAGATTGCCAACGTCATCATTCCTGCCAGCTTTGCCAACGCACTGACAGAAGGCATTGCCGTACCGGTCAGACTGCAGTATCAGGATCAGACACTGGCACTCGACACCACCACCGAAGAGTCCATCGGCAACGCCACGCTGATTCTGCGGGACGGCGCACTGCATCTGCTCAATCTGGATTTCAACCAGGGCCAGAGCGATGTGGCCCTGCGCCAGGAGCTGGTGGATCTGCTGCAACAGAACCAGCTGCGTACCTTCTCCAGCGACGGTCGGCTGGTCATCAACGACAGCGCCACCCTGCAGCTGGATCTGATCGCCATGCTGCTGACCATACAGGTCACCAAGGCCGCCTTTGGCGAGAAACGCGTCAGCACGACCAAGACCAGCCTGATGCCCTCTGTTGCAGCGTTGACCAGCGTCAATCGCTACAACCTGGGCTACTCCTTTGCCAACAGCCGTCAGGCGGGCAGCTCCAGCACCAACTTCGCCCAGTTGAACAGCCTGGTGGGGTACAGTGAACACCACCTGGATCTTGATGGTTCTCTCTACAATCTGGGGGAAACGAACCAGAGCGGCTCCCTCTATCGCGCCATGTATGAGCGGGATATCGAAGATCGCCGTTTTGCGACCGGCATGGTGTCGACCTGGGATCTCCAGACCCTGGGGGGCGTATCCGCCCTGAATGCTGGCCGGATCTACGGGATCTCTTACGGCAACCAGGCCCGCTCACGCACCGTCAACGAAAGCGAGTCCACCACCCCGATCCAGGTCTTCATGCCCTCGGCGGGCGAGGTCCGGGTCTATCGGGATGGCAAACTGATCGGCCTGCAGAATTTCTCGATCGGCAACCACCGCATCGATACCAGCCGTTTCCCCCACGGTTCCTACAACGTCACGGTCGAGATCCACATCGACGGTCGCCTGACGGAGTCCAGCACTCAGCGCGTCACCAAACTCAACAACAGCCTGGGCTTCGATCAGGAGTGGGGCTGGCAATCCTGGGGCGGTCTGATGGAGGCCAGTCAGGATGGTGCCCGCTCTCCCCTGCTGGGGCTGTCGCTGGCTCGCACCTTCGAGACCACCAACCTGACCCTGACCGGCTATGGCTTCAAGGATGCCTTGGTCAGCGAGAGCCAGGCAAACTGGCAACTGACCGACAGAATCAGCACCCAGTTGCAGGGCATGCTGGCCTCGGACACCTCCTGGCGGCTATCGTCCGGCGTGACGGCACAAGTACACGACAACATCTCGCTCTGGCTCAGTCAGGAGAAGCTCGACACGGGCAGCAAGCTGACCACGGCCCCCCTGGATCTCTATACCGCCGGCATCAGCATCAACCTGGGCGGCTGGCATGCCAGGCTGGGCAGCCTCTCGTTCAACACCACGCACGACCGTGAGCAGGGGAGCGATCGCAGCTATATCGACTATTACCAGAGCCTCTATTCCGGTCGCTATGGCCAGTTGTCGCTGCGTACCAGCCTGCAGAGCAGCAGCGCAACCCTGAGCGGTTTCAACAACAAGAGTCTGACCCTGGACTACTCGATCCCGTTCGACAACCTGTTCAGTCTGGGCATGAGCAGCAACGAAGAGGGCCACACCACGGCCAACCTCAGCTATCAGCGACGGATGGAAGGCTTCATCAATACGGCAACACTCAACGGAGCCAAAGTCATCAATGGTGCAGAGCACAATGACCTGGCCCTCTCGGGGACCCTGGGTTTTGAAAACAGCATGACGGGCGGCACCCTGACCCTGGGTCGCAGTCAGGGTGGCGATGTGAACGGCAACCTGATTGCACGTGGTGCTGTCATCACCACAGGGGATGAGATCCTGGCCTCCAGCCAGAACCGATCCGGTTCCGGCTTGCTGATCGATACCGGCATTGGCAAGGAAGGCAAGATGCTCGCCAAGATCAATGGCCAGGAGTACTCGCTCGAAGGCAGCAAGACCTTTGTCGCCCTCTCCCCCTTTCAGGAGTACGAAGTGGAACTGCTCAACAGCAAGACGACCAAGGACAGCTATGACATCAACACCGGCAAGCAGCGCTACACCCTGTTTCCCGGCAACGTGGCCAAACTGGATGCCACCCGCTCGGTCAAGGAGATGGTCACCGTCTTTGGCATCATACGTGCCGAGGATGGCAGCGTGATCGCCAACGCCAGGATCGACAACCATATCGGCACCACTGTGACCAATGAGACCGGCGAGTTTTCACTGGATGTGGACAAGGCCAATCCGGTATTGAGCTTCAAGCACGGCAACGAATTCTGTGAGGCAGAGCTTGATCTGGCGCAGCAGAGCGGCGCCGCCTGGGTAGGTGATGTGATCTGTCGCGGCCTGCCGACTTACGCCATGGTGAGAGGTTGATGGCATGAAAATGACAAAAATAGTTATCTCGGCCTGCTTTATCGGCAGCATGCTCGCCAGTGTCGGCACCCAGGCCGCCGTCTCCAAGACCGTCTGGGGCGATGCGCCGCTGCGCAATTTTCTGTTTATCGAAAACCAGGAAGACAGCAACCTGTTTGTCGCCCCGACCGATGCCCTCGATCCCCGCCTCAGCGGAGCCAACGCCTGGACCTCCCTCAAGGGCACCCGCCAGGTCAGCCTGGCCTATGTCGACAACGGCTATAACACCGACATCAACAACTGGAACGTCGACATGTGGGAAGAGGGGCCCATCAACCAGCCCTACATCAACCAGCGCTGCATCATGAGCTACACCCGCTGCGATCCCAACACGGCCGAGGCTGTCAACAAACCTGCCGTCGTCGATGGCAAGGGCTTCTACGGCCTGCTGGGCGCGGCAGCGGGTTGGGGCCATGCCAAGCTGAGTGCCAGTTTCTTCGACTACCTGAGAAGCATGCCGGTCGGCAGCAGACTACTGCGTGAAATGAACCTGTGCGCCACCCTGGTCAGCTTCAACGCAGCTACAGGGGCGCGCTGCAAGGATCAGGCAAGTGGCTACTGGTATGTTCGCAAGATTGAACACAAGAAGGCGGGTCATATCAAGTTCACCCAGACCAACGCCATCAGCGAAGTGACCGTCGACAGCAACGGCAATCCCTATGTACTGCCGGGCTCCCGCGGCTGCGAGAACTATGTGCTGAATAACGTCAGCGGCGTGTTATGCCGCTTCCTCGATTACTCCTTCATCGAAGATGGCAGCCAGACCTTCGACCCCATCTATCTGTTTACCAATATCAAGGATGCAGGCCTCAAGTCAGCCATCTCGGCCACCGATGTGCAAGTCACCGCCAACATGACCAACTGGGCCTGGAATGGCTATGACTACACGACTCGCTACCTGAAGAACCAGCAATCCGTCTCCCTGTTTCTTTCGGGTAACTTCTTCAAGCAGGTCGTACGGCTGGGTTTGCAGGATCGGCTGACCCGGGATCTGATCAACTTCAATATGCGCAATGCCCATGCCCCTGAAAGCGGCTATTACGAGTTCAGCGGCACCACGGAAATCATCATCAAGCCACGCCACTTCAGCGTTTCCATCCTCTCGTCCGAAGGGATCACCAACCCCTATCGTGAGGGACAGATCGGCAAGGATGTGCTGTCGTTCCAATACAATATCTCGGACAGCGGCCCCGTCTCGGCCGACGTGCTGGAGATGATCCTGGCCCAGGACAAGGGAACTCCTTATCAGGGATACTGCACCTTCTACCCGGCCGATGACCAGGAACCCGAGAGTGCCGTGCCCATTCCCGCCAGGCTGGTGTTCGACTCCACCCGCTATGGCGCCAATTACCGCCATCCCATCGGCTGTGACCGGGTGCCGGTCAATATCAGGACACTCGCCATCAAGGACAGCCAGCCGGCCCACAATTGGGTAGATCCCAACGGGAACCCGGGTATTACCCGCTTCTATCTGCTCAAGCTGGACTTTGATCTGACCGATCCAAGGGCCGCACAAACCACGGAGGGCAGCATGTGGGAAGGAGAACGGCACCAGAGCGGCACCCTGACCATCAAGGGCAGCTGGCGTTAGCAATCAACATGGATCTCAGGACAATGATGAAAAACCTGGCGCGCAATTTGACTCTGCTGACGGCTCTGCTGCTTGCCGGTCCCCAGGCATGGGCCATCGACATAGGCCCCATGACCGCCATCATGGAGCACGATGAAGAGTTCATCTCCCGCACCGTCACCAACAACGCCAGCACACCCAAGCTCTACGAGCTGGCGGCGTATCGCATCACCAGTCCGACAGCGGACGAGGCCATTCTGCCCATGGCCCCTGGCGAACTGCTGTTCGCCCCCAAGCGGTTTGTGTTGCATCCCGATCAGCGGCAACACGTCAAACTCTATTACAAGGGGCCAGACGATAGGCAGGAGCGCTACTACCGGGTCGTTTTCACCGAGGTGCCGGTGGCGCAGGCCGGCACACCCGATAAGGCAGGCAAACGCAGTGCGGTCGAGATGACCATAGCGCTGCAATCCATTCTGGTGGTGAGACCCCGCCAGGAGCGGTTCGAATACCGTCTCGATCAGGCGGCGGGCAGCATCACCAATACCGGCAACAGCTTCTTTGAATTCATGGTGAAACAAGGATGTGATCAGCCGGACAGCATGGCAGACAGCAAATATCTGCTGCCCGGCGAGACCTATCGCAATCCCAAGATCAGCCAGTCTGGCAATCAGAAGTTGATCGTGCATCAATCCCGTTTTGTACGGGTAGGCAAGGATTGCTGGCCTGACTAGCAGCTCGCGAGCGGGCGACCGGGATTGGGCAATGCCCTGGCCATCAGGATGACAACGTGGCCAGCCGGGCGGCGAAACCCATGAAGAACAGGCCGATGAGGCCGTTGCCGAGCCGGGCCAGACGCACCTTGCGCGCAAAGAAGCGCGCCATCAGGGTGCCGCCGAAGATCAGCAGGGTCAGATAGACGAAGCTCATGGCCTCCAGCATGCTCGCCAGCACCAGGTAGGAGACCCAGGTGTGGGCGTAGTTGAAGTCGACGAACTGCACGAAGAAGGAGACGTAGAACAGGATCGCCTTGGGGTTGGTGAGGCTTAAGGTGAGCGCCTTGGAGAAGTAGCGCTCGCCCTGCTCGACCACGGACGCCTGCCCTTCCCGCCTGGCGATGAAGTTGGCATGCAGGATCTTCACCCCGAGATAGAGCAGATAGAGGGCGCCCAGGTAGCGCACCAGGGTAAACAGCAGCGGGGTGGTGCGAATGAGGGAGGCGATGCCCAGATAGGCGCAGAAGATCAGGATGGCGTCGCCGACGAAGACCCCGAGGGCCGCCTGATAACCCGGGCCGACGCCGCGGCTCGCCCCGGTGCGCAGCACATAAATCGAGTTGGGCCCCGGCGCTATGATGATGAAGAAGAGCCCCACCAGATAGGTCCAGACATTGATGACTCCCAGGCTCTCAAACATGGCGCGCCCCCCTGGACTTGGAAAACAGCCCGCTCAGGCAGGTCCAGACGTTGATGACTCCCAGGCTTTCGAACATGCTCCCTCCATGGCGGGTGGCGACCCGCATAATGCGACGACGAGGTTTCTATACTAATCCGCCGCCCGCCGAGCACAAGTGCCGATCTATCATCCGTTCGCCCCACCCTCTCACCGCCGTAACCGGCAACCCCGATCACCCCCACTTTGTGGTGTCCAGACACGTCGTGATCAGGCATGTTAAGCCATACCCAGACTCACAGAACCCGCCCTCATGGAAAAGAGCCTCAGTACCGATCAGCCACTCGCCGCCGCTACCGCGCACGACGCCTTGAATCGCACCACCTATCCGGTGATCGCCGCCATCAGCTTCTCGCACCTGTTGAACGACATGATGCAGTCGGTGCTGCTGGCCATCTATCCGCTGCTCAAGCTCGGCCTCAACCTGTCATTCGCCCAGATTGGCCTCATCACCCTCACCTACCAGTTCACCGGCTCGCTGTTGCAGCCGCTGATCGGCCTCTACACCGACCGCCGGCCCATGCCCTATTCATTGCCGTTCGGCATGGGCTTTACGATGATCGGCTTGCTGTCGTTGTCGCAGGCGGCCAGCTTCGGCGCCGTGCTGCTGTCGGCCATGCTGATCGGCATCGGCTCGTCGGTATTCCACCCGGAATCTTCCCGGGTCGCCCGCATGGCGGCCGGCAGTCAACCTGGGCTGGCACAGTCGCTGTTCCAGATCGGCGGCAACCTGGGCTCGGCCATAGGCCCGCTGCTCGCCGCGCTGATCATAGTGCCACAGGGCCAGGGCAGCGCGGCCTGGTTCTCGCTGTTCGCCCTGGTCGGCGTCATCGTGCTCAGCCTGGTCGGGCGCTGGTCCAGCCACCACGCAGCCAACTTCCATAAACGGATGAAGGCGCACCTCGGTCACGGTCTGAGCCGCCGCCAGATCGGCTGGTCGCTGGCCATCCTCGGCCTGCTGATGTTCTCCAAATTCTTCTACATGGCCAGCCTGAGCAGCTATTACACCTTCTACCTGATGGACAAGTTCAGCCTGTCGCTGGACAGCGCCCAGCTCTATCTGTTCGCCTTCCTGTTTGCCGTCGCGGCGGGTACCGTGCTCGGCGGGCCGATAGGCGATCGCATCGGCCGCAAGCGGGTGATCTGGATCTCCATCCTCGGCGTCGCCCCCTTCACTCTGCTGCTGCCCCATGTCGACCTGTTCTGGACCTCGGTGCTCTCGGTCATCATCGGCCTGATCCTGGCCTCGGCCTTCTCCGCCATCCTGGTCTACGCCCAGGAGCTGGTTCCCGGCAAGGTCGGCACCATCTCAGGCCTGTTCTTCGGTTTCGCCTTCGGCATGGGGGGCATAGGGGCGGCCCTGCTGGGCCAGCTGGCCGATGCCACCAGCATAGAGACCGTATACCGGGTCTGCGCCTACCTGCCGCTCATCGGCCTGCTGACCGCGTTCTTGCCGACTCTAAGAAAGGGATAACGAGCTACCCCACGAGGGATGCCACCCATAAAAAACGCGGCCTGAACGGCCGCATCTGAAGTGGATGAGTGCAAGGGTAGGTCAGCAGTACTGGCCAGCCCCCCCAGCCGCCGGGGCTACAGCCCCACTGGAAGTTGCCCCCCCAAAGGCCGCTATCGCGCTCATCGACGATATAGAAGCAGCCTTTATCAGCAGTACTGACCGGCTACCCAACCGCCAGGGCTACAGCCCCACTGGAAGTTGCCATCGCAAAGGCCGCTATCGCGCTCATCAACGATATAGAAGCAGCTTCCATCAGCAGTACTGGCCGGCTACCCAACCGGAGGACCAGGCCCACTGGAAGTTGTAGCCGCCGAGCCAGCCGGTCACGTCCACCACCTCGCCGATGAAGTAGAGACCGGCCACCTTGCGCGCCTCCATGGTCTTGGAGGAGAGCTCGTTGGTATCCACCCCCCCCAGGGTCACTTCGGCGGTGCGATAACCCTCGGTGCCGTTGGGCAGGATCTGCCAATCCCCCAGCAGGGTGGCTACCGCCTCCAGCTCCCGCTCGTTGTATTGGCGCATCGGCTTGCTGACCAGCTGGCCCAGCTCCACCAGCTTGTCGACGAAGCGCTTGGGCAGCTCGCGCCCCAGCACGGTTTTCAGCTCCTGTGCCGGATGGGCCTGGGCCCACTCCCTGAGGGTGGCGGCGATGTCGAGCTCCGGCAGCAGGTTGATGTGGATCTTCTCCCCCGCCAGCCAAAACGAAGAGATCTGCAGGATGGCGGGGCCGGAGAGACCGCGATGGGTGAACAGCATGGCCTCCTTGAAACAGGTGCCATCCTCGGCGGTCACCGCCACCGGCAGGCTGACCCCGGCCAGATCGGCGAACGCCTCTTTCTCGGCCTGATGCAGGGTAAAGGGCACCAGTCCGGCGCGGGTTGGCAGCACCTTGAGGCCGAACTGCTCCGCCAGCTTGAAGCCGTAGGGGGTGGCGCCGAGTTTCGGCATGGAGAGGCCGCCGGTGGCCACCACCAGCGAGTGGCAGCTGATCTCCCCCTGACTGGTGGCCAGCACGAAAACCTCGTCGTTCTTGCTGACGGCGAGGATCTCGGTCTGGAACTGCAGGGCCACGCCGGCCCAGTCGCACTCGGTCAGCAGGATGTCGACGATCTCCTTGGCGCTCTCGTCACAGAACAGCTGGCCTAGCGTCTTCTCGTGATAGTTCAGGCCGTGCCGGTCCACCAGATCGATGAAATCCTGCTGGGTGTAGCGCGCCAGCGCCGACTTGCAGAAGTGGGGGTTGGCCGAGAGGAAGGCGTGGGGGGCGGCCTGATGGTTGGTGAAGTTGCAGCGGCCGCCGCCACTGATGAGGATCTTGCGGCCCGGTTTCTTGGCGTTGTCGAGCACCAGCACGGAGCGGCCCCGATAACCGGCCTGGGCCGCACACATCAATCCGGCCGCCCCGGCGCCGATCACCACCACATCAAACTGCTTCATCATCACTCACTCATCCAAAGAAAAACGGCCCCTGTAAAGAGGGGCCGTCATTGTACTGGCTGAACACTAAGTGTCCACGACTATCAGGCGTTGCCATCCATGATGCTGGCAGGAGCGCCCTTGGCCAGCTCGGCCAGCTCCTTGTCGATGAAGTAGAGGCCCTTGCCGTCTTCACCCACCAGCGACAGGCGGTCGACGATGCTCTTGAACAGCTTCTCCTCTTCGTGCTGCTCGGCCACGTACCACTGCAGGAAGTTGAAGGTGGAGTAGTCCTGGGTGGTAAACGCCACGTGGGCCAGGCCGTTGATGCACTTGGTGATGTGGTATTCGTGCTCGAGGGTGGTGCGGAAGATGTCACCCAGCGACTTGAACTCGTGGGGAGGGGCATCGATGGCACCCAGCAGCGGCATGGCACCGGTCTCGCTCACGTAGGTGAACAGGCGCTCCATGTGCTGACGCTCCTCGACGGCGTGCTGGCGCAGGAAGTTGGCCGCCCCCTCGAAGCCCTTGTCCTCGCACCAGGCGCTCATCTGCAGGTAGAGGTTGGAGGAATAGAATTCAAGATTAATCTGCTCGTTCAACTTCTCGATCATGGCTTTGGCCAACATGATGATTCTCCACTGTGATTTGGTCACGATTGTCGCCACAGTTTCGTTATGAAGCAACCAGATACCGCTGCCCAAGCTCTCAGTTGTGACAGCTTTTCGCCTCATCCTATCCCCCATACGGTTATAGAGAAGCAAAGAAACATGGTGTAGGTGGATTCAGCCATTATGATGGCGCCAGTGGTCGGGGAAAGGATTCAATGAGATTCATAATGGCACTGGCGCTGCTCTGGATGACCCAGCTGCAGGCCACTCCCTCCTTGCTGAAAGAGGCTGAACTGCAGGCGGCGCGCGATCCCGTCGGTTATCTGCAACGCCTCGACGCCAACCCGCAGCAGGACATGGAGCAGTTTTACGCCAGAGCCCTGGCCCAGGCCGCGCTGGGGCGCTATCCGCAAGCCCTGCTCGACAACGCCCGTGCCCGCGGGCTGGCCAGTGCCCAGCAGGAGACCCTGCGCCTGCTCGACTTCCGCTTGCAGCAGATCGCCCTCACCCTGGATACCGAAGCACCGGATCAGGCGCTCACCCTGCTGGAGCAGCTCAAACCCACCGTCGCCGGCCATCCGCAGCAGACCTCGGAGTGGCACGCCCTGAACGGGCTCGCGCTCTATCGCACCCAGCAGCTCAGTGCGGCCATCGCCGAGCTCAAGACCGCCTTTCGCCTCAAGCAGACGATACCGGACTCCACCCTCGCCAGCCTGCAGTGCGCCCGTCTGCTGATGACCCTCGGCAACCTCTATGCCGACCTCAATCTGGCGCGGGAGGCCGAAAGCTATTACCTGGAGGCGCTGCAGCGCATGGTGCAGCTGGACGAGCCCAACAGCCAGATCATCATCCGGGCCAACATGGCGCGGCTCTATATCGATACCGATCGCCCCGCCCAGGCCAGACGGCTGCTGGACAATCTGCTGGCCAACCCGGCGCTGGCGCCGGACTACCGTGCCATCATCCTCGGCTATCAGGCCATGGCGCTCAATGCCGAGCGCGACTGGGCCGGCGCCCTGCGCGCCCTGGACGAGGCGCAGGCGCTCTATCAGCAACTGGGCTACCCGGAAGCCGGGGTGCGCCTGCTGGAGACCCGGGCCAGAGCGCTGCAGGGCAGCGGCGAGAAGCAGCTGGCGCTGCAACTGCTGACCAGCCAGGGGCCCGCCGGTGCCAGCAGCAAGGCCTTGCAGGCCAGCCTGCTGGCGGATCAGGGGCGCTACCCCGAGGCCTATCAGGCGCTCAGTGAATATGTGAACGACTACAAGCAGCACTTCAACCAGACCCTGAGCCAGCATGCCGCCGCCTTCCAGGCCGAGATGGATCTGGCCCGCAGCGAGGCCAGCAACCGGGTGCTGCAACAGGAGAACGAGAACAAGCGCCAGCAGCTGCTGCATCAGCAGAGCGCCCGCCACTACCAGCTGGCGCTGGTCGGCCTGCTGGCCAGCGCCCTGCTGCTGCTGGGCGTCACCACCCACCGGCTGCACCGCAGCTCGCGCCACCTCTACAAGCTGGCCACCTTCGATCAGCTGACCGAGCTGCCCAATCGCCGAGCGCTGCTGGAACGGCTGGCCACCCAGTGGCAGCAAGAGGGCCCGCTCACCCTGCTCATCATCGACATCGATCACTTCAAGCAGATCAACGACCGTCACGGCCATCAGGCGGGAGACAGGGCCATTCAGCGGCTGGCGCGGGAGCTGAGATCCTGGGCACCCGACCTGCAACTGGTCGGGCGCTGGGGCGGCGAGGAGTTTCTGGTAGCGGTGCCGCTGCCGGCGGCGGATTGCTGGTATCTGGCAGAGCAGCTACGCCAGCGCATCGGCCAGATCGACAAACCCCGCATGACCATCAGCATCGGGGTAGCCGGCCGCTCGGCCGCCGACGACGGGCTGGGCCAGCTCATCCACCGGGCCGACATGGCCATGTATCAGGCCAAGCGCCAGGGCCGCAACCAGACCATCCTGGCCGCAGAGCCGAGCAACCCGGAGCAGCCGGAGGCACTGGCCAGCAGCGTGGCCTGACCCTCAGCCCCCTGGCTCAGGGCAGCAGCTCGCTCAGCGAGGCCAAATCCACCGGCGCGCCGTAGTCGACGCCCGCCAGCTCGAAGCCGTTGAGCTGCATGAAGTCCTGCCGCAGCCCGGCAAAATCCCCCAGCGCGTGGAAGTTGTCCGGCGTCACCTTGGACCAGAGCGCCGAGACGGCGGCCTGAATGGCCGGGTCAAGCTCGTGGTCATCCATCCGGATCAGCCGGTTGCCGTCGGCCACCACCCCTTGCGGGCCGTACATCTTGGTGGCGAACAGCCGCTGCATCTGCTCGATGCAGCCCTCGTGCACGCCGCGCTCCTTCATCACCCCCATCAGCAGGCCCAGATAGACCGGCAGCACCGGAATATAGGCGCTCGCCTTGGTCACCAGCGCCTTGCAGACCGACACCCAGGCGTGGCCGCCAATCTCCGCCAGCTGCAGGTTGATGGTCTCGGCGGTGGCATGCAGATGCTCCTTGGCGTAACCGATGGTGCCGTCCCGATAGAGGGGGTAGGTCGATTCAGGGCCGATATAGGAGTAGGCCACGGTCTGCGCGCCGGGCGCGAGGCAATCCGCCTGCTGCAACGCCTGCAACCAGAGCTGCCAGTCCTCGCCACCCATCACGCTGACGGTATCGCGGATCTCCTCCGGGGAGGCCGGATCCAGAGACTGCTGCACCAGGGTGTCCTGTTCCAGATCCAGTCCCCAGCCGCTAAATGGCTGGCCGGTGGTCTTGAGCACGGAGCGCACTTGCGTGCCGTCAGGCAACATCCGGATACCGCTCGCCAGCGAGTAGATCACCAGATCCACCTGCCCCAGCTGCTGGCGGATAGTGTCGATGGCCTGCTGGCGCATCCCGGTGGAGAAGGCATCCCCGATCAGATTGATGGCGATGCGGCCGGCCTGCTCCGCCTCCTTGCGAAACCAGATGTTGTTGTACCAGCCGGCACTGCCCGGCCCCTTGTCGGAGGGGCCCCGCTCGAACGATACGCCGACGGTGTCGGCACCGGCCCCGAAGGTCAGGGCGATGCGCGACGCCAGCCCGAAGCCGGACGAGGCGCCCAGCACCAGCACCCGTTTCGGCCCGTTGAACGGGCCCGCCGCCCGGATCCGCTCGATCTGCTGCAGCACGGCGGCACGGCAGCCGATGGGATGACAGTTGCGGGCGACGCAGCCCTGGATCTGTGGGTGAATGATCATCAAGGAGTCTCCAAGGAATCAATACGATACGCGAAATGACAGTGCAGACCGACCCGTATCCAACCGGGAGCCGGTGTTCAATGGCCGGCGACGGTCTGCCAATGGAACTGGCTACAGCATAACCAAGCGAGGCGGGATTACCTTGATGTCGGGCGGAATATCGGCGGGAAGGCGGCAGAAAAACAAAAGGGAGCGCGAGGCTCCCCAAAGCGGTATTCAGATGCTTTTTGTTGTTTTGTGTTCATTGCGAAGCACGGGCACATCCTATGCCTGTCACCGGCTGCGGGCAAGCCGGCGGGTGTGACCTGCTTCAAACTCCTGTTCGATTTATAGCCAGTTTATTGCCTGTCGTCGGTGACAAGCCCCATAAGAAACTCGTTTAAATCCCAAAACTGTGCCGGGGACACCATTTTAGTTTCAGCAGACATTGGTATAGTGGACTCAGGATCAGTGAGGAGAACTCCCATGAATGGAACCTATTACAAACACATACTGGCCGCGATCGACCTGTCGGAAGACAACCGCAAGGTGATCGAGAAGGCGGTCGACCGGGCCCGCTCCAACGGCGCTAAGCTGTCGGTGATCCATGTCGATGTGGACCTCAAGGATCTCTACACCGAGATGATCGATATCGACATCGACAACGTGCAGGATCAGGTGATCGCCGAAGCGAAAGAGAAGCTGGAAGCCTTCCTGGCCTCGGTGGACTACCCCATCGAGAAGAAGCTGGTGATCTGCGGTGATTTGAGCGAGCGGGTCAACCAGGCGGTCAGGGATTATCAGATCGATCTGCTGGTGTGCGGCCACCGTCAGAGCTTCTGGAGCCTGCTCACTTCGAGCGCGCGCCAGTTGATGAATACCGTGCCCTGCGATCTGCTGGTCGTCCCCTTGCAGAAGTGATCAAACAGGCGTAGTTTGATTTGCCATGAATATGACCTCATTCAATCACAACTACTGGTGGTGCTGCTCTTGAACAGGCGGCACTGCTTTTCTATGTAAAATTTCCCAAAGAAAACACCGTGACCGCCGAGAGGCGGTCATTGTTTTCATCCCTTTGTCGCCTCCCGGCTCACCCAACTGGAGAGAGTGACATGCACAACCCCGTTATCCTGACCGGCGACCGTCCCACCGGCAAACTGCACATCGGCCACTACGTCGGCTCCTTGCGCCAGCGCGTCGACGCCCAGCACCATTACCGCCAGTTCGTGATGATCGCCGATCTGCAGGCGCTGACCGACAACGGCCACAACCCGGCCAAGGTGACCGACCACGTGCTGGAGGTGATGGCCGACTACCTGGCCGCCGGCCTGGATCCCGCCAAGACCACCTTCTGCTTGCAGAGCGCCCTGCCCGCTCTCGCCGAGCTGACGACCTATTACCTCAACCTGGTCAGCGTCGCCCGGTTGGAGCGCAACCCCACCGTCAAGACAGAGATCCAGCAGAAAGGGTTCGAGCGCAGCCTGCCGGCCGGCTTCCTGATCTACCCGGTCAGCCAGGCCGCCGACATCACCGCCTTTCGTGCCACCCATGTGCCGGTGGGCGAGGATCAGCTGCCGATGCTGGAGCAGACCAACGAGATAGTGCGCCGCTTCAACACCCTGGTGGGCAAAGAGGTGCTGACCGAGTGCCAGCCCATTCTGAGCGACACCGGTCGTCTGCCCGGCATAGACGGCAAGGCCAAGATGTCCAAGTCCCTCGGCAACACCATAGAGCTCGGCATGTCGGCGGAGGAGATCAAGCAGGCGGTGTTCGCCATGTATACCGACCCCAACCACCTCAAGGTGAGCGATCCGGGTCAGGTGGAGGGCAATACGGTGTTCGCCTACCTGGATGCCTTCCATCCCGACAAGGCACTGGTGGCCGAGATGAAGGCCCACTACCAGCGCGGCGGGCTGGGGGACATGCGCTGCAAGCAGGTGCTGAACGACTGCCTGCAGACCCTGCTCGCCCCGATGCGGGAGCGGCGTGAGGCGGCCATCGCCGACAAGCGCCAGCTACTGCGCCTGTTGCAGCAGGGCACCGAGCAGGCGCGCGCCCTGACCGACGAGGTGCTGGCCGAGGTGAAGGGTGCGATGGGGCTCGACTACTTCGCCGGACTGAACTGATCCGCCCCGCGCTGCGCCGGGCTGCCGAGCGCATCCGCGCCGTAGCGCTCGAACGCCAGCCGATGCAACAACCCCTTGAACCAGCCGATCGCCTCGTCATGGGCGGTGAGCGGGTGGCCCGCCATCAGATAGACAATGGGGATGTCGGGGTCCAGCTGGTGCAGCCGCAGCGGATAGTAGCGGCAGAAGTGGCGCCCGATCATCTCGGGCACCACCACCAGATAGCGGCCGGTGGCCATCAGCGGCGGCACCGCCATAAAGCTCGGTAATCGGACACCCAGTTCACGCTCCACCCCGAAGCGGGCCAGCCAGAGATCCACCATGGCCTGGCTGTGGCCCCAGCTGGAGGTATGGATGTGGGGCCGGCTGACCAGATCGTCCGGCCCCAGCACGTCCGGCAGCTCGCTGCCAAGGGGCGACAGACAGACCAGCGGGTTGTTGAACCAGGGTTCGCGCCACAGCCGGGGCGAGAGGTGGTTGGCATCGGCGAAGCCGATCACCAGATCCAGCTCCCCCTTCTCCAGCTCCCGCTCGTAGTCGCTGTCCGCCAGCTCGCACACCTCCAGCCGGCAGTGAGGGGCATGCCGGTGCAGCCGCTCCACCAGCGCCGGCACCAGACCGTGTTCCACCGAGCCCGGAGTGGCGATGCGAAAAATTCGCCGCGCACTGGCGGGGTCGAACCCCTTGGCCTGCCGCAACCCCTGCTCCAGCATGGCCAGCGCCTGGCGCACCGGTCCAGCCAGCGCCTTGGCGCGCTCGGTCGGCATCATCTCGCGCCGGCTCATCACGAACAGGGGGTCGTCCAGCGCCGTTCGCAGCCGCCCCAGCGCATGGCTGACGGTGGACTGGGAGAGGTGCAGCCGCTCGGCGGCACGGGTGACGTTGCGCTCCTGCATCAGCATGTCGAACACGGTGAGCAGGTTGAGGTCGAGGCGGGAAAGGGGCAGTTCCATCGATATTGGCCATGGTTGGATGACGACAATTCATTTTTGGCATAGTAGCAGATTGCATAGAATGCGCAGGCGAATTACATCGGAGATTAAAATGCGTAGCTATCTGTTGTTGCTGGCGATTGGCCTGTTGTGGGGCTCCCAGTTCATTTTCATGCATCAGGCCGTGACCGAATTGCCCCCCATCATGGTGGCAGCGGGTCGCGCCTTGTGTGGCAGCCTGACCCTGGGTCTGCTCTGCCTGTTCATGCGTCTCAAGAGCGAACACACCCCGTGGCGTACCTATATGCTGATCGCCCTGCTGGATGCCACCCTGCCCTTCATCATGGTGGCCTGGGGTCAACAGTATGTGGATAGCGCCATCGCCGCCGTGGTAATGGGTTGTATCCCGTTTGTCACCATCCTGATGGCACCCTTGTTGGTTTCCGGTGAAAAAATCACCAAGGGTGGTCTCGTCTCCGTGGTCATCGGCTTCGTCGGCGTACTGGTGCTGTTCTGGCCGAAACTGGCCAGCGGCATGAATGCCGGCCTGCTCGGCGCCATGGCTATCCTGTTCGGGGCCAGCTGCTTCGCCATCGGCCTGCTGATGATCAAGCGCTTCGCCAAGGACCACCCGGTGGTCGTGGCACGCAACATCCTGATCTCTTCGGCCATCCAGCTGCTGCTGGCCGCGCCGTTCGTCACCGATCTGAGCGCGCTCACCATGCCGAGCCAGCATGCCATCGGCGCCGTCGCGGTGCTCGGGGTGTTCTGTACCGGTCTGGTCTACTTCCTCTACATGGCGCTGATCCAGAAGGCGGGCCCGACCTTCGCCTCCTTCAGCAACTACCTGGTGCCGCTGTTTGGCGTCATGCTGGGTGCCCTGTTCCTCGGCGAACAGATCCACTCCACCACCGGCGTGGCACTGGCCCTGATCCTGGGCTCGGTCGCCCTCAACCAGTGGGCTCAGCAGCGCCGCGTCCAGCGGGAGGCTGCCCTATGTCAGGCATCCTGACCACGCTCTGCGGCGGCCTGGTGGTGATCGCCGGCTGGCAATATCGCCAGCGGCTGATGGGTCTGCTCGGACTGTTGATGGTGCTGCTGCCCTGGTTCTTCGACAGCAAGCTGCAAGCCATGCTGAGCTATGCGCTGAGTGCCTGACATCAATTTCTGAATGTGTGACGAGAGTGTATCTCTCCTGTTTTTGGGACCGTTTTTCAAAAAAACCTCCGATTTGTCCCTTCTACCGGCGCTCTGCGCCGGTTTTTTTATGCCTGCCTTGCCCCGTCCTGCCGCCCGTCACACCCGATAGCGATAACTCAGTCGCTCATTCTTGCGCGGGCCGGTGATCTGCCAGCCGAGCAGAAAGCCGTCCCCGGTCGGCGTCAGCTCGGCGCTGTAGTGATCCTGACCGCACAGGTGGGGCTCGGCGGTGAGCCAGCGACCATCCGCCTGAGGCAGCAGCTCGAACAGCACCACCGGCTGCTCGTAGCGCAGATGGGAGAGCCGGATCCCCTGCTCGCCGCGCTGCCACCAGAAGCGATTGTGCATGGTCAGCACCCGGCCATGGGGCGTGGTGTAACGGCCCTGCTCGGCAAACAGCCAGCCACCCTGATGACCGGTCACCGTCACCTCCCCCTCGCCGCTGCCGCACCAGTCGGTGGCGGAACCTTCCCCGTTGCTCGCGGTAAAGGCAAATGCTCCGATCTGTGGCAACTGGCGCCATAAACGCTGGATCACGGCTTCCATCTCGGCCATCATAGCCCCCTTCAAAATTGACAACTGACGACAAATCAACCACATGAACTACTTGATAGGGGTTACCCTGCTCTGGTCATTCTCCTTCAGCCTGATCGGGGTCTACCTCGCCGGTCAGGTGGATGCCTACTTCTCGGTACTGACCCGCATCGTGCTCGCCAGCCTGGTGTTTCTGCCCTTTCTCAGACGGCGCTGGTTGCGCCCCGACCTAGTGGCCAAGCTGATGGCCCTCGGCGCTACCCAGCTCGGCATCATGTATCTGTTCTATTACCACTCCTTCCTGCTGCTGACGGTGCCGGAAGTGCTGGTGTTCACCATCTTCACCCCCATCTACGTCACCCTGATCCATGACCTGCTGGAGCGGCGCTTCAAGCCCACCTATCTGTGGGGAGCCTTGCTGGCGGTGCTGGGGGCGGCCGTCATCCGCTTCGACGGGCTGACCGAGAGCTACGTGCTGGGTTTCCTGGTGGTGCAGGGTGCCAACATCTGCTTCGCCATCGGCCAGGTCGGCTACAAGGTATTGCTGGCACGGGAGAAGGAACAGCCCCCACAGCTCGCCGTGTTCGGTTGCTTCTATCTGGGCGCCCTGGCCGTGGCTCTGCCCGCCTGGTGGCTGCTGGGCACACCGCAATACCCAACCACTACCCTGCAGTGGGGCATTCTGTTGTGGCTGGGGATAGGCGCTTCCGGGCTTGGTTATTTCCTGTGGAACAAGGGGGCGACCCAGGTCAGCAGCGGTGTGCTGGCCATCATGAACAACGCCCTGATCCCGGCAGGTCTGCTGGTCAATCTGCTGCTGTGGGGCAAGGATACCGACCTGGTCAGGCTCACTTTGGGCGGCCTGTTGATGCTGGCCTCCCTCTGGGTATGCCAGCGTCATGGGGTAAGTGAGCGCTGACTAAAAATCAGCCAACGACGGTGTTGTGCTCCCGTCTGGCCTGACCGTGGCAGGTAGCCAGCCGGGCCAGCAGGTGATCGATCTGCTCGCCGGCCTGGCTCTGCACCAGGCCGATGCTGACGGTCACCGGTCGCTGCGGCAGCAGGCTGGCATCGGCGATCTCGAGCCGCAACCGCTCGGCAATCTCGAGGCCGCTCAGCCGATCGGTCTGGGAGAGCATCAGGATGAAGCCGTCTTCGTCCCAGCGGGCGAAGGGGTCTTCCCGCCGCAGCTCGTGACGCACGATGCGGGCCAGCTTGGCCAGCATGGCATCGCAGGCCACCTCGCCGAACAGCTGCTGGATCTTGGCCCTGTGGTCGACGCTGAATTGCAGCAGGCTGAAGCTGCCGCTCTCGCTGGCCAGCCGCTCATCGAGCAACAGCTCGAAGTGGCTGCGGCTCTCCAGCCCGGTGAGGGGATCGGTACCGTGCCGCTCTTCCACCAGCAGTGTCTGTGAGTCGAGCAGACGCACCACCCCCAGCACCTGGCCGTGAACATCGCGCCTGGCCCGCTCCTCCAGCCGGACATAGTGGCCGTCGTGATGCAGGATGCGGTATTCGAGCCGGATCTGGGCCACCCGCCCGCTCTGGCAGGCGGTCAGCGCCTCCTGCAGGTTCCCCACGTCGTCGGGGTGCACCCGCTCCAGCCAGCCGAGATCGTCCAGACCGGCTTCGTTCAATCCCAGCAGCCGCAGACAGGAGAGATCCCGCTGCACGCCCTGCTGCGGGCTCCAGCTCCAGAGCCCTGCCTCCAGCAAGGCGATGGCATCCGCCATCAGCGCCAGATCAAACCGGGTAATTGCCTCCCTGAAGGGAGCCTTGAGCATGTCCATCGAGCGCCTCGACACCGAATCTGAAGACCTTCTCAATAAGTAACATTGGCTCTCGCGCCGAGCAACAGGGTCAGCGCGCTTTTCCTTGATAGCCGTTCATCAGGGCCTGCCAGTTCTCCGGTACGAAGTGAAAACTGGTATGCAACTGGGACTCCTTGTTGAAGGAGCGCAGCAACCGTTCCAGGTTGGCCTGCTGCCAGTTGCCGGGAGAGCGGATGGCCCCCTTGTCGAAGTCGATCACCCACACCTTGCCCTCCTTGTCGAGCAGCAGGTTGTGGCTGTTGAGATCGGCGTGATAGACCCCGGCGTCGTGCAACCGGCGCACCGTCTGGCCCACCTTGTGCCACACCTCGCCGGCGATCGGCCCCTGCTTGAGCAGGGCGACCAGATCCTTGGCGCCACGAATGCGCTCGATCAGGATGTCGGCCCGATAGAAGGGGCCCTGCTTGGCCATCCGGGCGGCAAACGGGCGTGGCACCGGCAACCCCTGGGCGCTCAACTTGGCCAGCAGCGTGTATTCGGCCATGGCCCGGCTCGATTCGACCCCTTCGAACCAGAAGCGATCCCGCACCACCTTGCCCACCATGCCACCGCGATAGTAGTGACGCAGCACCAGGTGGCGGGATTCATCCTTGACGAACCAGGTCACTCCACGGCCGATGGAAGACCCCACCACCTGGCGATGTGTCTGCCACCAGGCCGGATCAAACAGCTCGGGAGAAGGGTCGCGAAACGCCCCTTCGGCGTACCAGCAGATCTGGTTGTGTTCGGTCTGAATTTGCATTTTTGGCGCTTCCGGTCGGTCAGTCATGGCTACACAAGGCAAGGGCAGGCAACGACAACAGGGGCCCTGTCAGGAGCACCGGCTGCCGGTCGTGCGCAATTTTACAATCCACGGGGGAGTTTGCATAATGCCATCCATCCATTTTGCCACCATTGCGCCACATCATGCCGCTGTTCCAAACGCCGCCCTCCTCCATCTGCATCCTGCGGCTCTCCGCCATCGGCGACTGCTGCCACGCGCTGGCGCTGGTGCGCGTCATCCAGCGGGCCTGGCCGACGACCCGCATCACCTGGATCACCGGCAAGATTGAAGCGACGCTTTTTGCCGATCTGCCCGAGGTCGAAGTCATCGCCTTCGACAAGAGCAAGGGCTGGCGCGGCTATCGCGAGCTCTGGCAGACCCTCAAGGGACGCCAATTCGATGCCCTGCTGCACCTGCAGGCGGCCATGCGGGCCAGCATCGCCACCCTCGGCATCAAGGCCAAAGTCAAACTCGGGTTTGATCGGGAGCGGGCCAGCGATGGCCAGTGGCTGTTCACCAACCACAAGGTGCCATCCCCCGCCTCGCCCCACGTGCTGGACGGTTTCCTCGCCTTTGCAAAAGAGCTCGGCATCCAGGATCTGACCCCGGACTGGCAACTGCCCATCAGCGCCGAGCACCAGGCCTGGGCGAAAGAGAAGATCGACGGCAAGCCGACCCTGCTCATCTGCGCCGCCGCCAGCAAGGCATTCAAGAACTGGACTGCCGCCGGCTATGCCGCGCTGGCGGATCACGCCGCAGAGAAGGGCTTTCAGGTCTATCTGTGCGGCGGGCCGGCCAAACTGGAGCGGGATCTGGCCGCCGACATTCAACGGCTGAGCCACAGCAAGCCGGTGGATCTGGTGGGGCAGACCAACCTCAAGCAGTTGCTGGCGCTGATCAGGGAGGCCAGCCTGGTGTTGGCCCCCGATACCGGCCCCACCCACATGGCCACCCTGGTGGGTACGCCGGTGCTCGGCCTCTATGCCCACCACAACCCGGATCGGACCGGCCCCTATCTGTGCCGCGACTACGCGGTCAGCGTCTATCAGGAGCTGGTCGAGCAGGAGACCGGCAAACCGCTGGCCGAGCTCGGCTGGCGCACCCGCCTCAAGGATCCGGACGCCATGAGCAAGATCACCCGCGAGCGGGTCATCGCCGCCTTCGACCGGCTCTGCGCCGATCGCCAGCTGCCCGCCGGGCAGCAACTCGGAATTTCCGAGCAGTGAAGCAGGGATAATCTGCTGGCCCACCCACACGGCGGCAGGCAGAATGGCGGCTGATGTGGGTGACGCTCCCGCAGCAAGCTACGAATACTTTGATCGGCTGGAATATGATTCCGGCCGTTTTTTTATCCGCCACCTTCTGTTAAAATTCGCCGCCTTTACATCCCTCTTAATCCAAGAATTTTCCGCGTTTCGGATTTGGCTGTCTCCCTTTCGGGCACAAGACGGCGGCCTCTGCTACAACCAAAACACGGTCTCGCTTAAAGGTACAGACATGGCGCAACAAGGCACTCTCTATATCATCTCCTCCCCGAGCGGAGCGGGTAAATCCAGCCTGCTCAACGCCTTGCTGACCCAGCACAACAGCGCAGGCAAGATGCAGCTGTCGGTTTCCCACACCACCCGCGCCACCCGTCCCGGTGAAGAGCACGGGGTGCACTACCACTTCGTCAAGGTGGAAGAGTTCAAGGCGCTGATCGAGCGCGGCGACTTTCTGGAGTGGGCCGAGGTGTTCGGCAACTACTACGGCACCTCCCGCGCGGCCATCGAAGCCTGCCTGGCGCAGGGGATCGACGTGTTCCTCGATATCGACTGGCAGGGCGCCCGCCAGATCCGCGCACAGATGCCGACCAAGTCCATCTTCATCCTGCCGCCCAGCCGCGAAGAGCTGGAGCGCCGCCTGATCGGCCGCGGTCAGGACAGTGCCGAGGTGATCAAGGGCCGGATGGAGAAAGCCATTGCCGAAATGGTGCACTATGACGAGTATGACTATGTCATCATCAACGAAGACTTTGAGCAGGCACTGTTCCAGCTGAGGGCCGTCATCGAGTGCCAACGGCTTGAATTACGCCAGCAGCAGCAGGCCCAACAAAACTTGCTGCAACAGCTACTGGCAGAATAGGCCAAAAACAAGTAAACTTTTGCGTCATTTTTAAACACCGCTTTTTTAAACCGAGAAAGCCCAAACACTGGAGTCCTGCATGGCACGCGTTACTGTAGAAGATGCTGTAAAACAGGTAGGTAACCGTTTTGACCTGGTGCTGGTCGCCGCCCGCCGCGCCCGCCAAATCGCGGTTCAAGGCAAAGATCCCCTGGTTGACGAAGAGAACGACAAGCCGACCGTGATCGCCCTGCGCGAGATCGAACTGGGTCTGGTGAACAACCAGGTGATGGACACCCAGGACCGCTACGAGCAGCAAGAGCAGGAAGCCGCCGAGCTGGCTGCCGTTGCTGCCATCGCCGAAGGCCGCGGTTAAGTCAGTTATTTCTTATAGTCGGCGCCCGCCCGGGTGCCGACTGTTCTCCCCCATTTACAACCGCTCGAAAACCTCGCAAACTCAGGACTATACCCTCTATATCCACGGATTGCCGTTTCACCGCTGCGGGGACTGTCTTGTATTTATTTGAAAATCTTAAAGAAATAGCCAGTTCCTACCTGCCACCCGAGCAGGTGGAGAAGCTCAGGCAAGCCTATGTGGTGGCCCGTGATGCTCACCAGGGACAGATGCGTTCCAGCGGCGAGCCCTATATCACCCACCCGGTTGCCGTTGCCCGCATTCTTGGCGACATGCGCCTCGATCATGAAACCCTGATGGCCGCCGTGCTGCACGATGTCATCGAAGATACCCCTGTCACCAAGGCCGATCTGGCCGAACTGTTTGGCGATGCCGTCGCCGAGCTGGTAGCGGGCGTCTCCAAGCTCGACAAGCTGAAGTTTCGCGATCGCAAGGAGGCCCAGGCCGAGAACTTCCGCAAGATGGTGATGGCCATGACCCAGGATATCCGGGTCATCCTGATCAAGCTGGCCGACCGCACCCACAACATGCGCACCCTGGGCTCCCTGCGGCCAGACAAACGCCGCCGCATCGCCCGGGAAACCCTCGAAATCTTCGCCCCCATCGCCAATCGCCTCGGTATTCACACCATGAAGAACGAGCTGGAAGAGCTCGGCTTCGAGGCGCTCTACCCCATGCGCTCGCGCGTGTTGCGCGAATCGGTGCGCCGCGCCCGCGGCAATCGCCGTGAAATCATCGACTCCATCCAGAGCGAGATTGAAGGCCGGCTGCGCGAGGCTGGCATCGAATCCCAGGTCAGCGGCCGCGAGAAGAACCTGTTCTCCATCTACAACAAGATGGAGAAAAAAGAGCTGCAATTTCATGAGGTAATGGATATCTACGCCTTTCGTGTGAGGGTGAAGGACATAGATACCTGTTACCGGGTGCTGGGCCAGATGCACAGTCTCTACAAGCCCCGCCCAGGCCGCTTCAAGGATTACATCGCCATCCCCAAGACCAACGGCTACCAGTCGCTGCACACCTCCCTGGTGGGGCCGCACGGGGTGCCGGTGGAGGTGCAGATCCGCACCGAATTCATGGATCAGATGGCCGACAAGGGCGTCGCCGCCCACTGGGCCTACAAGCAGGATGGCGACAGCTCGGGTACTACCGCCCAGATCCGCGCCCAACGCTGGATGCAGAGCCTGCTCGAGCTGCAGCAGAGTGCCGGCAGCTCCTTTGAATTCATCGAGGGGGTCAAGACCGACCTCTTCCCCGACGAGATCTACGTGTTCACGCCGGAAGGGCGCATCATGGAGCTGCCCGCTGGCGCCACCCCGGTGGACTTCGCCTACACGGTGCACACCGACATCGGCCACGCCTGCGTCGGTTCGCGGGTCGATCGCCACCCCTATCCGCTCAGCAGCCCGCTGCACTCCGGCCAGACGGTAGAGATCATCACGGCGCCGGGCGCTCGTCCCAACGCGGCCTGGCTCAACTTCGTGGTGACCACCAAGGCCCGCTCCAAGATCCGCCAGTTCCTCAAGAACCTGCGCACCGAAGAGTCGGTGGTGCTGGGTCGCCGCCTGCTCAACCATGCGCTCGGCGCCAAGAACATCGAAGACATCCCGGAGCCGCGCATCAAGCAGGTGCTGGCCGACACCAAGCATGAGAACCTGCAGGGCCTGCTGGCCGACGTGGGCCTTGGCAACGCCATGAGCGTGATGGTGGCGCGCCGCATGCTGGGGGATGAGCTGCCACCGGAAGAACAGCCCAAGTCCAGCAGCAAGAAGATGCCGATCAAGGGGGCCGACGGCATGCTGGTCACCTTCGCCAACTGCTGCCGCCCGATCCCGGGGGATGCCATCATCGCCCACATCAGCCCGGGCAAGGGCCTGGTAATCCACCAGGAAGCCTGCCGCAACATCAAGGGCTACAGCAAGGAACCGGACAAGTACCTGCCGGTACAGTGGGAAGTGGACAAGGAGCAGGAACAGGAGTTCCGCACCGGCATCAGCATCGAGATCGTCAACCACCAGGGCGCCCTGGCGGAGCTGGCCAACGTGATTGCCGCCACCGGCGCCAACATTCACGCCATCAGCACCGAGGAGAAGGATGGCCGGGTCTATCTGGTCACCCTGCTCATCACCACCAAGAGCCGGATCCACCTTGCCAACATCATGCGCAAGATCCGGGTGATGCCGAACGTGCTCAAGGTGAGCCGACAGAAAAACTGACCACAGGCGGCGCAAGCCGCCTGCTGCTTTTCAAGAGACAAGCTTGGCCCACCGCCGCAGGCACACCCGTTCAACTTGGCGGGTGGGCAAGCCCGACGCCGGCAGAGCCGACATGACCGCGAAACGCGTCGAACGAATTTACGACAGGCTGGCCCGGTGCCAGCCCGATTTGATCCTGTGCATGCCAGCGATGCGTGCACACACCTCACGACATAGAAACCGATATGACTCCTGAACGCTTCAAGCGCATCACCGACATGCTGGCCCAGCGCCAGCTCGATCTGACCGTCTGCATGGAAGAGGTCCACAAGCCGCACAACCTGGCCGCCATCGTGCGCACCGCCGATGCCATCGGCATCCATCGGGTGCACGCGGTCTGGCCCAAAACCTGGATCCACAAGCGCAAGGGTACCGCCCGCGGCAGCCAGAACTGGGTGGACGTGAAGCTGCACCCGGACATCGGCAGTGCAGTGGCCGAGCTGAAAGCCTCCGGCATGCAGATCCTGGCGACCCACCTCTCCGACAGCTCGGTGGATTTTCGCGCCATCGACTACACCAAGCCCACCGCCATCCTGGTGGGTCAGGAGAAGCACGGCATCGGCGAAGAGGCGCTGGCCCTGGCCGATCACCATATCGTCATCCCCATGGTGGGCATGGTGCAGTCTCTCAACGTCTCGGTGGCCGCCGCCGCCATCCTCTATGAGGCCCAACGCCAGCGCGAACTGGCCGGCTGCTACCAGCGCGGCTGCCCGCTCGACCTGGAGGAGCAGAACAGCATACTGTTCGAGGGGGGCTACCCCATCTATGCCCAGCTCTGCAAAGAGAAAGAGATGCCCTACCCCCAGCTCGGCTCGGCCGGTGAAATCCTGGCAGACGAGCAGTGGTGGCAGCAGATGCAGCTGACCCGCAAGGGCTGGGCTGCCCAGCAATCGGATGACCCCTCGGAAGAGTACGCTGATGAAGCTTAACCACCTGCCCCTGCTGGCCCTGACCCTGTTTTCTGCCGGAGCCCTCGCCGTGACCAATCCCTATCAGCTGACGCCGGAAGCCGACGTCGCCACCCTCCATCAGCAGACGCTACCCGACTTCTGGCGCCAGCACGTCGTCGAGAGCGCCTTCAAGGGCAAGGACGGGGTCACCATCCGCTATGCCGCCCTGCGCCAGGCCAAGGTCGATCGCGCCATCCTCATCGTCAACGGCCGGGTTGAAAGCTACCTCAAGTATCAGGAGCTGGCCTGGGATCTGTGGCGCCAAGGCTACAGCCTCTACCTCATCGACCACCGCGGCCAGGGCTTGTCCGATCGGCTGCTGGCCGACCAGGAGAAGGGCTATGTCGACCAGTTCGACGATTATGTGCTCGATCTCAAGCAGTTTCATGACGAGGTAATCGCCCAGGACCAGCCCGCCAAGCTGTTCCTGCTGGCCCACTCCATGGGCGGTGCCATCTCGGCCCGCTATCTGGAGCGCTGGCCCGATGATATCGAGGCTGCCGTGCTCTCCTCCCCCATGATGGGCATCAACCTCGGCGGCCTGCCCAAGTGGCTGGCCAAAGGGCTGGCCAAAGGGCTGGCGGCCACCATCGGCACGGTCGGCGGCTGGCTGGGCGAGCCTCCCTACGGCCCTGGTCAGGGCCCGTACGAGAGCCACGACTTTGCCGACAACGGTCTGAGCCACAGCGAAGCCCGCTATCAGGCCTTCCGCGAGCTCTATGAGCAGCGCCCGCAGATCAAGTTGGGAGGTGCCACCGCCCACTGGATCTATCAGGGACTGACGGGGGCGGACGCTGCCGTGGCCGAGGCTGGTGCCATCAAGACGCCGCTGCTAGTGCTGCAGGCCGGTGACGACGGCGTGGTGGACAACGCCGCGCAGGATGCCTTCTGTGCGCTCGCTCGCTGCGAGGGAGGCAAGCCGCTACGCATAGAAGGGGCCTGGCACGAGCTGTTCATGGAGGCCGATCCCCAGCGCCAGGCCGCGCTCAACGCGACTCTGGCCTTCTTCGCACGCTACTAGCGGCTGGTTATTTTTTGTATCCCTAAATAAATGGGGTCGCGGGAGCGGTTGCTGTACACTGCTCCCGCTTTCATTCGTAACCCCGAGGTGATGATGTATAAGGTCGTTGTATCCGATCTCGATGGCACCCTGCTCAACGGGCAGCACCAGATCTCCCCCCGCACCCGCGATACCCTGCACCGTCTGGTGGATCAGGGGATCAAGTTCGTGGTGGCCACCGGCCGTCACCATGTGGATGTGCGCAGCATCCGCGACACGCTCGGGCTCGACATCTATCTCATCACCTCCAATGGCGCCGTGGTGCACGACAAGCAGGATCAGCTGATCTTCAACCAGGCCCTGCCGGACAGCGTGGCGGCCGAGCTGATCGCACTGGAGCGTGACCCCTCCATCCATATCAATCTCTACTACGGCGACGAGTGGCTGGTAGAAGAAGAGATGCCCTGGCTGCTGCAGTTCCATCATGAATCCGGCTTCAGCTATCGCCTGACCGATCTCGCCAGCCACCCGCTGGACAAGGTCAACAAGGTGTTTTACATCGGCGAGCACGAGAAGCTGCTGCAGATCGAGGCAGAGCTGAACCAGCGTTATGGTGATCGGCTCAACGTCACCTTCTCCCTGCCGGACTGCCTCGAGGTGATGCACGCCGGGGTGCACAAGGGCAATGCCGTGCGCGCCGTGCTGGAGCAGCACGGGCTGGAGATGTCCCAGGCGGTGGCCTTCGGCGATGGCATGAACGACTTCGAGATGCTGAGCATGGTCGGCCGCGGCGTGGTGATGGGCAATGCCCACGACCGGCTCAAGCTGGCGCTGGCCAACCACGAACAGACCCTGAGCTCCGACGAGGATGGCGTTGCCGTCTATCTGGAGCAGTTGTTCGCCCTGCAGGGCGTCAACGTCGCCTGAGACAAGGCGCCATGAGCAGCTCTGCGGCTCATGGCGCACTACCCCCTTCAGCGGCTGAAGCGATGGCCGCAGACCCCACAGCGATACTGGCGGGACAGGCGTCGATCCAGGGAGCGCCCCAGCCACAAGCCCACACCACCGCCGGTAGACCCGCCCAGCAGGGCACCACCCAAGGCACCGACGATGGCGCCGAGCGGCACGCCTATCCCCCCCAGTGCGGCTCCCATGCCGGCCCCCACCTTGGCAAAGCTGGCGGCACAGGCAAAGCCGCCTGCGGCACCGCATCCCAGGGCGCACGCCCTCCCCACCCGCTCATCCAATGCCTTCTCAACCCCTTCCTTCAAACATCTCGGACATCTCATGATGCACCCCTTGGCCGACAGAATGGAATTCGCTGTTCGTTCCATGAGCAAGTGTCGCTCTTATCTGGCGCGGCCGCACCCGGTTATGTGCCGGTAATAACTCAAATTTTTACGAATCCCCCCCCATAGTGTGACCCTCGTATAAGCCCCGATGATGCCGTGCCCAGATAATGGAACATCACCCATCACCCCAGTGAGCCCCCCATGGCACTCCTCAATCGCTTGTCCCTCACGACCAAGACCCGTCTCCCCGTCGTGATCGTGCTGATCATCATGTCCAGCGTGGTCGCCGTCGCCCACTCCAGCTTCACCGAACAGTTGCGGGTCAACCACACCGTTGTCGACCAGATACTGCCGGTGCAAGATGCGCTAGAGGATGCCTATCGCGACCTCTATCAGGTCATCGCGGCAGGTCAGGGGCTGGTCGTGGGTGGCCTCACCACCGACAACGTGGCGCATCAGAAGGCGGAGTTCATCGATAACGGCCATAAGGCGAGAGACCGAATAAGCCAAGTGCAAACCCTGATCGATGCGGGCCTCATCGGCAAGCAGCACCAGGCCACGCTGGACCTCATGCTGGCGGAGTTCGACCGCTGGATCGCCCATTATCAGACGGTGTTCGACGCCCCCCACGAAAACCACCATCTGCTTGCCAGCCAATTCCAGGCCTCGCAGCAGCAGTTCACCACCATCCGCCAGCAGCTCAATCTGCTCAAGGACGCCATCGCGCTTTCCCAGCAGGATTTGAGGCAAGAGGTGCAGGCATCGAGTCAGCATGCGCAACAGGTGTTGAGCCTGGGCACGCTGATCGCCGTTGTGCTGGCCCTGTCGCTCACCTGGTCGGTCACCCGACTGACCCTCAAGCCCCTCAACCAGATGCAGCAGGCACTGGAGGACATTGCTCAGGGCGAGGGCGACCTCACCCGCCGCCTCACCATCACCTCGCGCGACGAGATAGGCACCCTCGCCGCCACCTTCAACCGCTTCATCGACCAGGTACACAGGATCGTCTGCGACGTCAACCAGACCACCAGCACGGTGCAATCGGCCTCGCGCCAGTTGCACGGCCTGATGGAAGAGATGGTCGTCCATGCCGAGGAGCAGCAGCGCCAGAGCGATCAGATTGCCACCGCCGTGGGGGAGCAGAGTGCCACCAGCGCCCTCATGGTGGAGCACGCCAGCCAGACCGAAAACGCCTCCGCCGAGGCTGCCTGCCAGGTGCGCAACGCCACGACGGATCTGATGAACACAGTCGCGGCGATGGAGGCGCTGGCACAGGACATTCACGTCTCGGAACAGGGCATCCAACGGCTGGAGCAGGATGTCGAGCACATTTCATCCGTGCTGGCGGTGATCCGCGGCATTGCCGAACAGACCAACCTGCTAGCACTCAACGCCGCCATCGAGGCCGCCCGGGCCGGAGAGCAGGGCCGCGGTTTCGCCGTGGTGGCCGACGAGGTACGCACCCTGGCCAGCAAGACCCAGCACAGCACGGGGGAGATCCAGCAGATGATCGAACGGCTGCAGCAGGGCAGCCAGCAGGCGGTGCAGAAGATGGGGGCCAGCAGCCACAGCGGCACCCAGGCCGTCGCTCAGGCGCATCAGACCCGGGAGAGCCTGGGTCAGATGACCCAGGCGATCACCATCATCAACGAGATGAACGGTCAAATCAGGAACGCCGCCCACGAACAGAGCGGCGTCAGCACCGAGATCAACCACAACCTGAGCGTGGTAGCGGGCAATGGTCGCGCCATGCTGGAGAATCTAGAGATCATCCGCCAGACCTGTGGCCAGTTGGAGGACCAGAGCCAGCAACTAGCCACCCGAGTACAGCAGTTCAAACTTTGAGTGCTCAACCGGCCGGCTTGAACCGATCCTTGTCGAGCTGGTGCTTCTTCATGCGCAGATAGAGCTTCTTGCGCGGTATGCCGAGGTACTGGGCTGCCTCGGTCACCCGCCCAGAAAAGAGGAACAGGGTATCCTCGATCACCCGCCGCTCGAACTCTTCCACCAGGTCGTCCAGCGGCTCCTTGGCGCTGGTCAGGGGCATGGCCCGCTCAGCACCGGCCAGCTTGACGATGCCCACTGCATAGAGCTCGGCCACGTTGCGCAGCTCGCGCAGGTTGCCGGGCCACTGATGCCGTTTGAGCGTCTCCAGATAGGCGCGCCCCACCGCCGGCACCGGCCGGCCGATGCGCTTGCAGCCTTGATGCAGAAAGGCCCGGAACAGGGGGATGATGTCACAGCTGCGCTCCACCAGCTTGGGCAGCCTGAGCCGCACCTGGGAGAGGAAGTAGTAGAGCTCCGGCATCAGCAGCTGACGCTCCACCAGCACCTCCGGCGACTCGTCGAACAACGCTATGGTGCGCAGCGGCTTGCCCCCCTTGCGCTCCTGATCCAGCAGATGGTTGCCGAGCCAGCGCTGGCAGTCGGCACTCAGGCGTGCCGGGGATTGCAGCACCAGGGTACCCTGCCCCGCCAGTGCCAGGCTGGCCTGCACTTCCGCCAGGCTGGGGGCCGAGACACAGTCGTGCAGCTGGAAGGCTTGCTCCCGGCGGGCGCTGATCCGGTGCAGCAGCCGGGCCAGGGTGTGCCGGCCCGAGCCGGCAGGCCCTTCCAGCAGCAGGTCCTTGTCGGTCTGTGCCAGCTGGTTGAGCTGGCTGCGAAGCGCCACTATCTGCGGACTGGTGCCGATCAGCTCGTCATCCACCGTCGCCTGGATCTCGCTGCGGCGCGCCAGCACGGCGCTGCGCTGTCGGCAGGCCCGCTCCAGCAGGCCCAACAGATCCTGCGGATTGAGCGGTTTCTCCAGAAAGTCGAATGCCCCCTGCTTGACCGCCCGCACCGCCAGCGGGATATCCCCATGGCCGGTGATCATGATCACCGGGATCTCGGCGTCCAGCGCCTGTACGCTGGCCAGCAGGTCCATGCCATTCATGGCCGGCATGTAGATGTCAGAGACCAGCACCCCTGGCCACTGATCTGCCAGCAGCGCCAGCGCCTCGTGGGGCGAAGTCGTCGCCCTGGGGTGGTAGCCGGAGAGCCGCAGCAGGTGGCAATAGGATTCCAGCACGTCCTCGTCATCGTCCACCAGCAGCACGTTGGCAGGACGGTTAGCGGGCAACAGCATCGATGGCGTTCTCCTCGTTCTGATGGGCGATCGACCCGGCAGGGTCGACCGCCGCCAATTCCACTATCACCATGGCGCCGCCAGTCAGCACCGAGCCCAGCATGATTTCGCCGCCGCAACGGGCCAGCAGGGAGCGGCAGATGGTCAACCCCAGACCCAGCCCGACCTCCTTGGAGGTGGTGAAGGGGGTGAACAGCCTGGGTAGGATCGCCTCGCCGAAGCCGGCACCGCTGTCGACCACCGCCAGCCGCAGCCGGGCCTCGCTTCGTTCCAGCAACTGCAGCCGGATCTCGCGCCGCACCAGCCCGGCCACCGCATCCAGCCCGTTCACCAGCAAGTTGACCAGTACCTGCTCCAGCAACACGGGGTCGGTCTCGAGCCAGAGCCCGTCCGGCAGTTCGTTGCAGAGGGTGCAGCCATCGCGCTTCGCTCGCGTCTCCAGCAGCAGCATGGCCTGTTCGGCCAGCGCCCCCAGTTCGAGCCGAACCCGCACCTCCTCGGCCGGCGACTTGCGGGCGAAGTGGCGCAGGGCATTGATGATCCGGCTCATGCGCCGCCCAAGCTTGTCGAGCCTGCCCAGATCCTGGTCCAGCGCCTGCAGCTGACCGGCGGCGAGCGCCGTCCGGCTGGTGTAGAGGTAGGTCATCATCGCCGACAGCGGCTGGTTCAGCTCGTGGGCCAGGCTGGTCATCGCCTGCCCTACCACCGCCATCTTGGCCGCCTGGATCAACTCATCCTGGGTCTGCAGCAGGGTGCGCTCCGCCTGCTGGCGCTGCACCACCTCCTCCGCCAGCAGCCGGTTGTTCTCGGTCAGCTCGCGGGTCCGCTCCGCCACCCGCAGGCTGAGCTCCCTGGCCGTCAGCTCCTGACGGGTGACATCCGTGATGGTGATGATGAACCTGTACCCGCGCCCCTGCTCGAAGCGACGCAGGTGGAGGTGCAAAAAGCGGGGAGTCTCGTCCTGTCCGCAGGCCAGGGTGCACTCGCTGTGACCGAAGCGGTGCAACGGCTGGCCCGCCCCGAACTGATCGACCAGCACTGTGCTCGCCTCTGGCGGAAAGGCCCGCCACAACGGCTGGCCCGGTTCGACGCCGGTCTGCTGGAACAGGGTGAGCGCGCTCGGGTTGACCGACTCTATGGTGCCATCCGGATGGCAGGTGATGAGGCAGGCCTGGGTGTTGTTGATGAGGTTGAGGGCATTGGCCCGCTCCATCTGCTGCAACTGCAAGCTGAAGTGGCGCAGGCTGTCGCCCAACTGGCCGATCTCGTCCCGGCCGCTGGTACTGACCGGCACATCCAGCCGGCCTGCTGCGACCTGGGCCAGCTCCAGCCCCAACAGATCGAGCCGCTTGATCAGCCGGCGGCCGATCAACACCACCAGCACGAAAATGCTGAGCAACAGGGTGAGCGCCAGCACCACCAGGATCACCAGCTTGCCGGTCGCCACCAGCTGGCTGCTGTCCTCCCCCAGCGCACTGAGGGAGCGGTTGGCGTCGCTCACCATCAGGCTGACCCGCTGGTGATAGCGCGACACGGCATCATCCAGCCGGGGCCGCAGGGCCGTCAGCTGTTGATGGGTCTGTACATCCGCCAGCAGCAGCCGGTGCAAGGGGCCATCCGGCTTCACCAGGGTGATGATGTCCTGCAGGATCTGGCGGTAACTCACGGTCGAGGGGTACTCCGCCAGCCGCGAGGTCAGCTCGTCTATCTCGTCAATCTTGTAACCGATGAACAGAAAAGTGCTCTCCAGATCCTGCTGATAGCGTTGGGCGATCACCTCGCCTACCAGCGACTGCAGCTCGTTTTCCTTGAAAGTAATGTCCTGCAGGGTAGAGAACTCCTTGATGACGTTGCCAAATTCGTCCATGTCGTCCGGGTTGGCCACCATGCCGGTCAGGTGCCATTCCACCTCCTGCAGCAGAGGGGCCACGTCATCCACCAGGTCCTGGTGCAGCCAGTTGCTGCGCTTCTGCAGTTGCTGCAGGGTCTCGGCGTGCGCTATCTGCTGCTTGAGATAACGCCCGTGATCCGCCACCAGCGCGCTCAACTCCTCGAATGCCTGGCGCTGGGAGGGGGTCTCCTGATCCCCCGGGGTGCTCAGCAGGTAGGCGCGCTGGATGTCCCGCAGCGTGCTGGAAATGGCATTGGAGAGGTGCTGGTACTGCACCGGGTCCCGGGTATCGCGCAGCTGGGCCAGCAGCAACAGCAGGCGGGAGCTGGCCCGCTCCAGCTGGTAGGCGCTGCCGATGGCGGGCAGACTCTCTTCCACGATGAGGTGGATCTGCCGGCCCAGCCGATCCCACATCACATAGGCAGCCATACCCATGGCACCGGTCAGGGCCGTGATGGTCACGAAGGCGAGGATGAGCCGCCGTCCCAGGCTGCGCGGCATGGTCAGCAGGCGCCTCAGAGACCTCATGGTCTGGCCGCCTGCTCGACCAGGCGCTGCGCCTCGTGCAAGCGCGCCTCGGTCGCCTGGCGCCACTGATGCATCACTTGCTCTACTTGCGGATTGCCCTGCTCCCGATCATAGAGACCGTCAAACAGCGCCAGCAACGCCGGATCCTTTGATTCCTGCTCGCTCAGCGGCGGCATGCTCGCCTTGGCGACAGCCTGTTCCAGCAGCGCGACCCGCCAGGGCTCGCCATGGGTATTCAGGCCGTTGATCCCCTGCCAGGTCATCTTCAGCCGAGGCAACTGCTGGGTGATGGCCTGTTCGAACAGGGCCTTGAGCAGGCCGGCCCGCCGATAGAGCAGCCCCTTGTCGGTGACGTAGCGCGCCTGCCGGGCCAGCCGGGGCTGGCTCAGCGTGGCCTTGGCCATGCCGGGGGTGGCGATGATCGCCTGCCCCTGCTCCGAGAGCAGATACTGGATGAACAGAGCACCGTTTTTAGGATTGGCAGTGCTGCGAGGCACCCCCAGGTAGGTCGGCAGGATCACCGAGTCGGGCATGATGTTGAAGCCAACGTGATCGAAACGGGCCTGGCTGTTGATGGCGTAGCTGTCGATCACCAGCCCGGCCCCCGCCAGCCCCCGGCTGATACCGTCGCTCACCCCGAAGCTGCGCGCCGTGATGGCCGACAGGTTGCCGCCCAGCCGCATCAGCAAGGCCCAGCCCTGTTGCCAGCCATATTGCTGCAATACGCTCTCCACCATCATGTGGGTGGTGCCGGACTGGGAGGGTGAGCTCATCATCACGTGCCCCATGAAGAGCGGGGATGCCAGCTGCTGCCAAGTGGTTGGCTGTGGCAAGCGATATTTAGCCAGATAATGGCGGTTATACATGATACCGCTGCTGGAATAACCAACTACGGCCACTTTATTACTTAATCCCAGCGTGTGGGGGCTTAACCACTCGGGAGGAATAGTGGAAATTGGCAAGGGTGCCAGTAACCCCTCTTTGTCCAGCGTGTTAAAAAATGTTGGCGAAGATGACATGATAATATCTATCGACAACGCTTCCGCCTCGGTTAATAAGCGTAGAGAAGGCATAATTCGGCGATAAATAACCTCGACTCGGATATCTGGATGCTTTGCAACAAAGCCATCGATGGCCGCATTGACCGGTGTTTCCGAAAAAGAGGTGAGTATGGTCAGCGGCGCAGCCTGAATGGCCCCAAATGGGAGCAACATTACGGCAAGACTCAAGGGTATCAGTCGGCAAAATAGGGACATAAGGTATCAACCGGCTCACGATAAATGTGGATTATGTGCTGCACATCTAATATTCAGAAATTGGCGTCATTTTTATTTCAGGAGCCATGTTCCTGTTCTGACCCATTCTCTCTCATCAGGAAACCATTGTTATTCATTAAATATTAATAAGACAGTCAAGGCATGTCACTTTTGACTCGTGGTTTGCGCCGGATTGAGTCAGTGTTGACCCATATCCGGCTTTTTGCAGGCTGAAATTCTCCCTTCATATGATGGCAAGCGCTATCAGAGCTTCCTCTGAAACCAAGCTGCCAAATATAAACGGAGAACCCCATGTTCAACTTTTTCAAGACGCGAGCCGACCTGCCGGTCATGGATGCCTCGCCCGATAAAATCCGCTCCATTTACCGCAAGTACCAGTGGCAGGTCTTCCTGGGTCTGGTACTCGGTTACGCCATGTTCTATGTCGTGCGCATGAGCCTCAACGTGGTCAAGAAGCCCATGCTGGACTCCGGCGTGGTGACCCTGGAAGAGCTGGGGGTCATCGGCTCCGCCTTCCTGTTCACCTACGCCGTCGGCAAGTTCTCCAACGGTTTCCTCTCCGACTACGCCAACATCGGCCGCTTCATGTCGGTCTCGCTGGGGCTCTCGTCCATCTGCACCATCCTGATGGGCATGAACACCGCCACCTTCTTTCTGGTGCTGATGTGGGGCCTGAACGGCTGGTTCCAGTCCGTCGGGTCCGCCCCCTCCTGCGTCTCCATCTTCCAGTGGTTCTCCCCCAAGCAGCGGGGCTCGGTCTACTCCATCTGGGGCGGCTCGCGCAACATAGGGGAAGGCATCTCCTGGATCCTGACCGCCACCATCGTCAGCTACTTCGGCTGGAAGGCCGGTTTCATCGGCGCCGGCATCGCCTCCCTGATCGCCGCCCTGTGCATGTATCTGGTGCTGAAAGATCGCCCGCAAACCTACGCCCTGCCTGAGCCGGCCGTCGCCTTTGGTGAAGCCCCCGAGATTGCCAAGAAGGTGGACCCGGCCGAAATCCGCCGTGCCCAGCTGTTCGTGCTCAAGCAGCCCGCCGTCTGGCTCATCGCCGCCGCCTGCGCCTGCATGTACATGTCCCGCTACGCCATGAGCTCCTGGGCCGTGCTCTACCTGCAGGAGCAGAAGGGCTACAGCCTGATCGACGCCGGCTTCGCCATGTCGGCCTATCCCATCGCCGGTTTCCTCGGCGCCATTCTGGCCGGGATCATCTCCGACAAGCTGTTCAACGCCAACCGCCACATCCCGACCCTGCTCTACGGCTTGGCCAACGTGGCCGGCATGTGCCTGATGTTCTGGGGCCCGCAGAGCCGCATGATGGATGCCGTTGCCCTCGCCCTGATCGGTTATGCCATCGGCGGGCTGGTGGTCTTCCTAGCCGGTCTGACCGCCTGCGACCTGATGCCCAAGACCGCAGTGGGCGCCGTGAAGGGCTTCATCGGCCTCTGCTCCTACATCGCCGCCTCCATCCAGGAGCTGGTCTCCGCCGCTCTGATCAAGACCAGCGAGATCGACGGCGTCACCCACTACGACTTCAGCAGCGCCCAGTACTTCTGGCTCGGAGCCTCCGTGGTCTCCATGCTGCTCGCCATGACGGTGTGGAACGCCAAGAAAGTCGTCAACCACTGATCCCCGTTCAGCACAAGGGTGGCCCGTCGGCCACCCTTGTGCATTTTCCTCGCAACAGGAGCATCCCATGCGCAAGACCAAAATCATCGCCACCCTGGGCCCGGCCAGCTCATCCGCCGCCATGGTGGAGCAGCTGATCCAGGCGGGAGCCAATGTATTCAGGCTGAACTTCTCCCACGGCAGTCCGGAGCAACACCTGGCCATGGCGGCCAAGATCCGGGCCTGCGCCGCCCGCCTCGACCGCGAGATAGGCATCCTCGCCGACCTGCAGGGCCCCAAGATCCGCATCGCCAGCTTTGCCGACGGCAGCATCCGGCTGCAACCGGGCGACCCCTTCACCATCGATGCCGGCCTGGACAGCCACCAGGGCGATCAATCCCGGGTCGGTACCGACTATCCGGCGCTGACCGGCGAACTGCAGACGGGCAGCGTCGTGCTGCTGGATGACGGCCGCATCCAGCTCTGCGTGGAACAGGTGATCGACGAGCGCATCGAAACCCGGGTGCTGGTCGGCGGCACCCTGTCCAGCCGCAAGGGCATCAACGTGCTGGGCGGCGGTCTGAGCGCTCCGGCCCTGACCGACAAGGACAAGGCCGACATCCTGACGGCCCGCCTGCTCGAGGCCGACTATATCGCCGTCTCGTTTCCGCGCAGCGCCGCCGATCTCGAAGAAGCCAGAACCCTCATTCGTGCCAGCGGTAGCCGGGCGGCCATCGTGGCCAAGGTGGAACGGGCGGAGGTGGTGGCGTCAGTAGCCGCCATGGATGAGCTGATTCACGCCGCCGACCTCATCATGGTGGCGCGTGGGGATCTGGGGGTAGAGATTGGCGATGCCAGACTGCCCGGCGTGCAGAAGAGGTTGATCCGGCGCTGCCGGGCGCTCGGCCGCCCGGTCATCACCGCTACCCAGATGATGGAATCCATGATTGCCAGCCCCATGCCCACCCGGGCCGAGGTCATGGATGTGGCCAACGCCGTCATGGATGGCAGCGATGCGGTGATGCTGTCGGCCGAGTCGGCAACCGGCCACTATCCGGTAGAAGCGGTCGCGGCCATGGCCCGCATCGTGCTGGCCGCCGAACAGGAGATGGAACCGGCAGGACATGGCCTCGCGGCCAGCCACGGGGAGCTGGCCAGGTTGGCCTGACGCCCTACCAGATGAGGCTTTTCAGGTTCAGCTTGTCGAACATGCTGCCCTTGTTCTGCCATGCGAAGCTCTGGTTGGCCCCACCGAAACAGTCGGCCAACCGCAGCGGGGTACCCGGCTTGTGACGACGGCCGGCCACATCCAGACAGCGGTCAGCCTTGCTGTTGAACAGCCGATCTTCCTGCCACTGCCATTGCCGGCTCTCATCCTGACACTCGGCCATGGTCAGCTCGCTCACTCCTTTGGCCACCAGGCAACGCTGGTCAAGCTGCAAGGCACCGGCATCCCAGCTGAACTGCTGGCGGGCAGTCTGGTCACAAGGCTGGGTGATCAGCTGATTGTGGTCATTGAGGGCCACGCAGAATCCGGCATCGGTTACCAGCGCAGAAGTGGCGATACTCTGCATGGGGGCTGCCCCCATCAGGATCTCGTCGGGCTTGGGTTTGTATGAGCAGCCGCTGAGGGCCACGACAACCAGCGCCAGTGTACTGACGCGAAAAGAATTTGGGTGCATATGACATGTTGGCCTGAATTGTGTTCAATAACGCCCACTTGCCGTGGGTCTGCGTCCCAGCATACCCGAAGCGACAGCGAGAAAGTGCCAACAGAAATGTAAACAGACGTGACAGAAACCTGCGGCAGCAGGCTGGCAGAAGACAGAAAGCAAAAAACCCCGCTCAGGCGGGGTTTTTCAGAATGTGGTCGGTGATAAAGGATTCGAACCTTTGACCCTCTGGTCCCAAACCAGATGCGCTACCGGGCTGCGCTAATCACCGAGGCTTTAAAAAAAGCTTTCTTTTCAAAACACAAAGACGACCATGAACGGTCATCCTCGTCATACAGCAAGTATGGTGCGAAGAGAGGGACTCGAACCCTCACACCCGGGGGGCACTAACACCTGAAGCTAGCGCGTCTACCAATTCCGCCACCTTCGCATACCTGACAAGCTGTAAAATGGGGTGGCTGATGGGGCTCGAACCCACGACAACCGGAATCACAATCCGGGACTCTACCAACTGAGCTACAGCCACCACAGCTGTTTTCGTTCTTCAACTCGCCCGCTTAACCGGCGCACTTTTGATGGTGCGCCCGACAGGATTCGAACCTGTGACCTCTGCCTCCGGAGGGCAGCGCTCTATCCAGCTGAGCTACGGGCGCTACGCTGTCGAACGGGGCGCAATATTAATGATGGGGACCCACCTTGTCTACTATTTTTTTATCCCACAGAATCAACCGCTTGTTTTTTCATCGTTTCTGGCTTTTTTTAAGCGTTTTTGTTTCATTCAGGCTGGATCCAGCCCAGCTCCGCTACTTTTGGCTCCCCCCACATAGCAATCCGATGATGGGCAAAACTTGACTTGCCTCAAAGCCCCCCTAGAATGAATGAACGTTCATTCAGCCGTTGTGATCATCCCGTCATGAACAAGAAAGAACGCATTTTCGATGCGGCTCATGAAGTACTCGGCGAACAGGGTTTCCACGGCCTCTCCATTGCCGTGGTGGCCAAGAAAGCCAGAGTGGCGGCAGGCACCATCTATCGCTATTTCAGCGACAAGGATGACCTGATCCGCCAACTCTATCGGCACACCATCCTCCAGTGTCATCCCCTGGTCATGGAAGGCGTGCAGACAGAGGAGGTATCGTTCGAACAATTTCGGCGTTTGTGGCTCAACATCCACGCCATCTTTGTCGACGAACCGAACGCGCTCAAATGCAAATTGCAGTATGAAACGTCCCCGCTGGGAGCAGAGCTGGAGCAGGACCCGGTCATCAAGGCCGCCTGGGCCCCGCTGGATCGCTTCTTCGAACGGGGTCTGGAACAGGGTCTGTTTATCGACCTGCCCGTCCGGGTACTGCAGGTGCTGAGCCTGGATTGCGTGGCAAATATGGCGCTGCAAAGCCAGGTGCACCAATTCGAACTGACGCAAGACCAGCTGGAAGCCGTGATCCGGGCCTGCTGGCGAGCTATTTTGACCCCTTAAACATTGCACTCATATCTCAGGAGCGAGAGTTCATGAAAAAGTGGATGAGCATCATGTTGCTCATCGCGCTGGCCCTGTTCGGCAGCGTGATTGGCTTCAACCTGTTCAAGCAAAAAATGATAGCCAACTACATGGCCAACATGCCGGAGCCCGAGTTTCCGGTCACCACCCACAAGGTGGAGACCCGCGACTGGGTGCCGACCATCGAGGCCATCGGTTTCATCGAACCCAACCAGGGGGTAACCCTGTCAACCGAGCAATCCGGCACCATCGACAGCATCTCCTTCGAGTCGGGTGATACCGTCAAGCCGGATCAGCTGCTGCTGAGCCTGGATGCCAGCGTCGAGAAGGCCAACCTGCGCGCCTCCATGGCCAAGCTGCCGGCGGCCAAGGCCAAGTTCGATCGCTATCAGAACCTGTTCACCAAGGGATCCATCTCCCGCGACCAGCTGGACGACACCGAGGCGACCTATCGCTCCCTCGAGGCCGATATCGAGAGTCTGAAATCGACCATCGCCCGCCGCGAAGTGCGCGCACCGTTTGCCGGCGTAGTCGGCCTGCGCAACGTCTTCCTCGGTCAGTACCTGCAACCGGGTACCGACATCGTCCGGCTGGAAGACACCAGCGTGATGCGCCTGCGCTTCACCGTGCCGCAGACCGATATCTCCCGCATTCGCCTGAATCAGGACATCCTGATCAACGTGGATTCCTACCCGCATCGCCAGTTCAAGGGCCACATCAGCGCCATCGAACCGGCCGTCAACTACCAGAGCGGCCTGATCCAGGTGCAGGCGGATATCCCCAACAACGATGGCCAGCTGCGCTCCGGCATGTTTGCCCGCGCCAGCATTCTGCTGCCGGCCCAGAAGGACCAGATCGTGCTGCCGCAGACCGCCATCACCTTTACCCTGTATGGCGAGAACGTCTACCTGGTCAAGGAGAAGGATGGCGTGAAGCGCGTCGAACAGGTGGTGGTCAAGGTCAGCGAGCGCAAGGGCAACGATGCGCACGTGGTCTCCGGCATCAAGGCGGGTGACGAAGTGGTCATGTCCGGCCAGGTACGCCTGAGCAACGGCGCCAAAGTGAAAATCGTGCAGGACCAGGGCCTGAAGGTTCCGGACCAGGTTCCCATGCTGTAAAACGCGGAGAGACAGATGCGCTTTACCGATATATTCATCAAGCGGCCCATCCTGGCCATCTCGATCAGCTTTCTGATCGCGTTGCTGGGTGTCCAGGCCGTGTTCAAGATGCAGGTGCGGGAATACCCCGAGATGACCAACACGGTCGTCACGGTCAGCACCAGCTACTATGGCGCGAGTGCCGACCTGATCCAGGGCTTCATCACCCAGCCGCTGGAACAGGCCATCGCCCAGGCGGACAACATCGACTTCATGACGTCGTCCACCCAGCTCGGCAGCTCGACCATCACTGCCTACATGAAGCTCAACACCAACCCGAATGCGGCCCTGTCCGACATTCTGGCCAAGGTCAACTCGGTACGTTCCCAGTTGCCGAAGGAGTCAGAAGATCCCTCGGTGACCATGTCGACCGGCTCGACCACGGCGGTGCTCTACATCGGCTTTACCAGCCCCGAGCTCAACGCCAGCCAGATCACCGACTACCTGGAGCGGGTCATCAAGCCCCAGCTCTTCACCGTCGGCGGCGTCTCCAAGGTCGACATGTACGGTGGTACCAAGTACGCCCTGCGGGTGTGGCTGGATCCGGCCAAGATGGCGGCGTTCAACCTGACCGCCGCGGATGTGATGAGTGTGCTCAACAGCAACAACTATCAGTCCGCCACCGGTCAGGCCACCGGCTACTTCACCCTCTACAACGGCAATGCCGAGACCCAGGTCAACACCACCGAGGAGCTCGAGCGCCTGGTGGTGGCCACCCGTGACAGCAAGGTGATCCGTCTGGCCGACATCGCCAAGGTCAGCCTGGAGAAGAGCCACGATACCTATCGCGCTACCGCCAACGGCCGCGAGGCCGTGGTACTGGCCATCAACGCGGCGCCGACCGCCAACCCGATCAACATCGCCCACGACGTGCTGGAGATGCTGCCGAGCCTGAAGAGCAACATGCCGAGCACCATGGAGGCCAACGTCCTCTATGACTCGACCGTTGCCATCAACGAGTCGATCAGCGAGGTTATCAAGACCATCGCCGAAGCGGCCGCCATCGTGCTGGTGGTGATCACCCTGTTCCTTGGTTCGTTCCGGGCAGTCATCATCCCGATTATCACCATTCCCCTCAGCCTGATCGGGGTGGTGATGGTGATGCAGATGTTCGGCTTCTCCATCAACCTGATGACCCTGCTGGCCATGGTGCTGGCCATCGGTCTGGTGGTGGATGACGCCATCGTGGTGCTGGAAAACGTGGATCGCCACGTCAAGGAGGGGGAAGAACCGTTCCGGGCCGCCATCATAGGTACCCGTGAAATCGCCGTGCCGGTTATCGCCATGACGGTCACCCTGGCCGCCGTGTATGCGCCGATCGCCCTGATGGGGGGCATCACCGGCTCCCTGTTCAAGGAGTTTGCCCTCACCCTGGCCGGCGCCGTGTTCGTGTCGGGCATCATAGCGCTGACCCTGTCGCCCATGATGTGCGCCAAGATGCTCAAGGCCAACGAGGAGCCGGGCAAGTTCGAGAGCAAGGTGCATCATCTGCTCGACCGCATGACGGTCCGCTACGATGCCATGCTGCACGCAGTGATGCAGAAGCGCATCGTGGTGGTGCTGTTCGCCGTCATCGTCTTCGCCAGCCTGCCGATGCTGTTCAAGTTCATTCCGAGCGAACTGGCACCGAACGAAGACAAGGGCGTCATGGCCGTGCTGGGTACCGCCCCCTCCAACGTCAACCTGGACTACATCCAGGGCACCATGGAGCAGGTGAACAAGGTGCTGGACGAACAGCCGGAAGTGGCCTTCTCCCAGGTCTTTTCCGGGGTGTTCAACGCCAACCAGGCGTTCGGTATCGCCTCCATGGTGCCGTGGAGCCAGCGTGAAGCGAGCCAGAAAGAGGTGCTGGAACGGGTTGGCAAGCTGGTCGAGAACGTGCCCGGCATGTCCATCACCACCTTCCAGTTCCCGGAATTGCCGGGTGCCTCGAGCGGCCTGCCGATCCAGTTCGTCATCACCACGCCGAACAACTTCGAGAGCCTCTATCAGGTGGCTAGCGAGATCCTGACCGCAGCCCAGGGGAGCGGACGCTTCGTCTACTCCGAGCTGGACCTGCAGTACGACTCCGCCACCATGAAGATCAAGATCGACAAGGACAAGGCGGGTGCCTACGGCATCACCATGCAGGACATCGGCATCACCCTCGGCACCATGATGTCGGACGGTTACGTCAACCGGATCGACCTGGATGGCCGCTCCTACGAGGTGATCCCGCAGGTCGAGCGCAAATACCGCCTCAACCCCGAGTCGATCAAGGGCTACTACGTGCGGGCGGCCGACGGCCAGTCCATCCCGCTCGGCAGCCTGATCAGTATCGAGGTGATCGGCGAGCCGCGCGCCCTGCCCCACTTCAACCAGCTCAACTCGGCCACCATTGGTGCCGTGCTGATGCCGGGCACCACCATGGGCAACGCCATCGCCTGGCTGGATGCCACCGCCAGCGAGAAGCTGCCGCAGGGTTACCGTTACGACTACATGGGTGAAGCCCGCCAGTTCGTGACCGAAGGCAGCGCCCTGTACGCCACCTTCGCCCTGGCGCTGGCCATCATCTTCCTGGTGCTGGCGATCCAGTTCGAGTCGGCCCGCGACCCGCTGGTGATCATGGTCTCCGTGCCGCTGGCCATCAGTGGCGCACTGATCGCGCTGGCCTGGGGTGCCGCCACCATGAACATCTACTCCCAAGTGGGTCTGATCACCCTGGTCGGCCTGATTACCAAGCACGGTATCCTGATCTGCGAGGTGGCCAAGGAGGAGCAGCTGCTGCACGGTCGCAACCGGATGGAAGCCGTGATGGCCGCCGCCAAGGTGCGTCTGCGCCCCATCCTGATGACCACGGCTGCCATGATCGCCGGTCTCATCCCGCTGCTCTATGCAACGGGGGCCGGGGCTGCCCAGCGCTTCAGCATCGGCATCGTGATCGTGGCCGGTCTGGCCATCGGCACCCTGTTCACCCTGTTCGTGCTGCCGGTGATCTACACCTACCTGGCCTCCGAACACAAACCGCTACCGGTGTTTGACGAATCCATTCCGCCCAAGGCGAAAGGGAGTCATTAAAAACCGTTCTGAATCAACAAGGCCCCGTTTCGGGGCCTTGTTTTTATCACGCTAACGAAACACGACATAAGTGCATGAAGCAGTTAAACTAAATGGCAATATATCCAGACCGCAAGGACGCCATGTCAGGACTCTTCTCCAAGACCGCTAAGGCCGTCGGCCGTAACGGACTCTCATACCGCCTGCTCTCCTACATTCTGGTGTGCAGTACCGTATTGGCGATGATCATTACGGTGTTGCAGCTTGCTTGGGATTACCGCAAGGACGTGGCCGTGATCGAGGACAGCATCGGCCAGATCGAGGCTTCCTTCCTGCAACCCATCGCCGCCAGCCTGTGGAACCTGGACGAAGAGCAGGTCAAGGTTCAGATCGAAGGCATCATGAACCTGCCCAACATGCAGTTCGTGATGGTGAAGGAGATGCTCGGCAACTCGGAAGTGCCGCTGCTGACCCAGGGGGTGGAGCGGGAAAGCTACGACATCTCCCGCGAGTTCAACCTCACCTATCAGGGCGAAGTGGTGGGCAAGCTGTTCGTCGCCGCCTCCCTCGAGCAGATCTACCAGCGCCTGATCGAGAAATCGGTGCTGATCATGGTCAGCCAGACCATCAAGACCCTGGTGGTCTCGTTTTGCATCCTGATCATCATCTACTACTTGGTGGTGCGGCACCTCAACCGCATCGCCAACTATGCCCAGAAGTTCAATCTGGACCGGCTGGCCATCGAGCTGACCCTGGAGGGGCGCCCCCTGCCCCGCAAAAAACCCGACGAACTCGACACCCTGGTCGCCACGCTCAACCAGATGCGTACCCGGCTGAACGACGAATTTGCGGCGCGCCATCAGGCCGCCGAGCAGCTGCAACAGGAGCGTGACTTCTCCGCCACCCTGATCAACTCGGCCAACATGGTCATCTGCTGCATGGAGCCGGACCTCAACATCGCCAGCATCAACCCGGCAGCCATTCTGCTGACCGGCTACCACCAGCAGGAGATACTGCAGCACAACTGGCTGGATCTGTTCGTCAGCAAGGCCCAGCGCGACGAGCTGGCGGCCACCCTGGCCGATCACGGCTCCATCGAGGACAAAGAGGTCATCATGCATGACCAGCAGGGCCACGAGCTGGTGTTGCAGTGGACCTTCGCCCCCTTCTACGAGGGGCCCAACCTCAAGTATCTGATCGGCTTCGGCTACGACATCACCCGCCTCAAGAAGGTGGAGCGGGAAATCATCCAGCTCAACGAACAGCTGGAGGGCAAGGTGGTGGAGCGCACCCGCAGCCTGAGCGATGCCAACGACCAGCTGGGCAAGGCCTACGACGATCTGAAACAGGCCCAGCAGACCCTGGTGGAATCGGAGAAGATGGCCTCCCTCGGTTCGCTGGTGGCCGGCGTGGCCCACGAGATCAACACCCCCATCGGCATCAGCGTGACTGCCTCTTCCTACCTGCAGGAGCGGGTGGCCGACTTCAAGCAGCACATCGACTCCAAGCAGCTGTCGCGCTCCTATCTCACCGAATTTACCGTCAACCTCGACGAGTCCATGCAGCTGCTGCAGGGCAACCTGCGCCGCGCTTCGGAGCTGATCGCCAGCTTCAAGCAGGTGGCGGTGGATCAGTCGTCCGAGGCCCGCTACAACTTCAGCCTCGCCGACAACCTGCACCAGGTGGTGGTCTCCCTCGGCCACAAGCTGAAGAAGGCCCAGTGCGAGGTGGATATCCAGTGCGATCCCAAGCTGTCGATCTTCTCCTTCCCTGGCAGCTTCACCCAGATCTATTCGAACCTGATCCTCAACTCCATCAACCATGGCTTCGACAACTGGGACAAGCCCAAGAAGATCACCATCAAGGTGGAACAGCAGGGTGAAGAGCTGCTGATCGACTACAGCGACAATGGCCGCGGCATCCCGCCCGAGATCTTGCCGCGCATCTTCGACCCCTTCGTCACCTCCAAGCGGGGCCAGGGCGGCAGTGGGCTCGGCACCCACATCATCTACAACCTGGTGGTGCAGCTGCTGCGCGGTCGCATCAACTGCGTCAGCGAGCCGGACAACGGCGCCCAGTTCCATATTCGCCTGCCGATCCAACATAACTGAGCGCTGGCTCTTGTGAGCCAGCCGCTTTATCCCCATCATGCTGTGATTGCATTCTTAATGAGCGGAGAACCTCGCAATGGCACAGCATTTTGACTATATCGCCATCGGCGGCGGCAGCGGCGGCATCGCCTCGGCCAACCGGGCTGCCATGTACGGTAAGAAAGTTGCCCTGATTGAAGCCAAAGAGTTGGGTGGAACCTGCGTCAACGTCGGCTGCGTGCCGAAGAAGGCCATGTGGTATGCCGGCCAGATCGCCGATGCCCTGAAATATGGCGCCGACTACGGCTTCGACACCACCCTCAACCACTTCAACTGGGCCAAGCTGGTCGAGTCCCGCCAGGCCTACATAGGCCGCATTCATCAGTCCTACCAGAACGTGCTGGGCAAGAACCAGATCACCGTCATCAAGGGCTTCGCCCGCTTCGTCAGCAGCAACACCATCGAAGTGAATGGCGAGCAGTACAGCGCCGATCACATCCTGATCGCCACCGGCGGCCGTCCTGAAGTGCCGGCCATTCCGGGCGCCGAGCTGGGCATCGACTCCGACGGCTTCTTCGAGCTGCAGAGCCAGCCCAAGCGGGTCGCCGTGGTGGGGGCCGGCTACATCGCCGTCGAGATCGCCGGCGTGATGCAGGCGCTTGGCTCCGAGACCCATCTGGTGGTGCGCAAACACGCGCCGCTGCGCAACTTCGACCCCATGATCCACGAGACTCTGGTGGAGATCATGGCGCAGGAAGGGCCCAAGCTGCACACCCACGCCATTCCGAAGGCGGTGGTCAAGAACGCCGATGAGAGCCTGACCCTGCAGCTGGAAGATGGTCGCCACCTCACCGTCGACTGCCTGATCTGGGCCATCGGCCGCGTCCCGGCCACCGACAACCTCAATCTGGCTGCCGCTGGCATCGAACTGGATGCCAAGGGTTTCATCCCAACCGACAAGTTCCAGAACACCGCCGTTGCCAACGTCTATGCCGTCGGTGACAACACCGGCCGCATCCAGCTCACCCCGGTGGCCGTCGCGGCGGGCCGCCGCCTCTCTGAGCGGCTGTTCAACAACAAGCCCAACGAGCACCTCAACTACGATCTGGTGCCGACCGTGGTGTTCAGCCACCCGCCCATCGGCACCATTGGCCTGACCGAACCGGAAGCCATCGCCGAATACGGTGAAGATCAGGTCAAGGTCTACCGCAGCCAGTTCACCGCCATGTACTCGGCGCTCACCCAGCATCGCCAGCCTACCCGGATGAAGCTGGTCTGCGTCGGGCCGGAAGAGAAGGTGGTCGGCCTGCACGGCATCGGCTTCGCCATGGACGAGATCCTGCAAGGCTTCGGCGTCGCCATGAAGATGGGCGCCACCAAGGCGGACTTCGACAACTGCGTTGCCATCCATCCGACCAGCGCGGAAGAGTTTGTAACGATGCGATAAGCATGCTTGAAGCTGGCCTGTCACTATCAGACCAGTCACAGTCACTTGCTACCAAACCCGGCTCAGGCCGGGTTTTTTGATCGCAGCCCCCCTCCACTCTGCCAATCCCCTTCTTTTTACGCCGATTTTACGCCAGCCAAATCGGGCTTTATGGCGCCTTTACGCCCGTTTTACATACCCTTTCAGCGTCAATGAGACCTATGGGATCGACATGGATATGCATCGATCCCTGACGCTAATTACCTCAACGGAGTCGTTATGAATTGGCTATATCTGCTGCTGGTCCTCGCCCTCACGGGCTATCTGCTGCGCGCCCTCGCGCGCACCCATGAGTGAGGGACCAGATCATGTGGCAAGAGATCATCTATCCCGCCGCCTTCGTGCTGCTGGTGCTGCTGCCGGCGCCCCTGCTTGGCAACTACCTGTATCGGGTGTTTGAAGGCAAGAGCCGCTGGTTGGCCCCCGTCGAGCGCGCCACCCTGGCCTGCTGCGGCACGGACGGGCGCGAGCAGGACTGGAAGTCCTACGCCCTCAGCCTGCTGGCCTTCAACGGCGCCGGCTTCGGCCTGCTGTTCCTGATCCTGCTGGCGCAGGGGTTGCTGCCCCTCAACCCGCAGCAACTGCCGGGTCTGAACTGGCAACTCGCCTTCAACACCGCGGTCAGCTTCATGACCAACACCAACTGGCAGGCCTACTCCGGCGAAGCCAGCCTCTCCTACTTCAGCCAGATGGTGGGGCTCACCACCCAGAACTTCGTCTCCGCCGCCACCGGCGCCGCCGTCGCCATCGCCCTGTTTCGCGGCATCGCCCGCCAGCAGACCACCCACCTCGGCAACTTCTGGCAGGATCTGGTGCGTTTCTGCCTCTACGTGCTGCTGCCGATGGCGCTGATCCTGGCGCTGCTGCTGGTCTGGCAGGGGGTACCCCAGAGCCTGTCGGCCTATCTGCCGTTCCACAGCCTGGAAGGCCAGGAACAGCTGTTGCCGCTCGGTCCGGCCGCCTCCCAGATCGCCATCAAGCAGCTCGGCTCCAACGGCGGCGGCTTCTTCGGCATCAACTCGGCCCATCCATTCGAGAACCCGACCGCCCTCTCCAACTGGCTGGAGATGGTCGCCCTGCTGACGCTGGCCGCCGCCATGGTCTGTACCCTGGGCCGCTACGTGAAGGATCTGGCCCACAGTCGCGCCATCCTCGTCGCTATGACCCTGATGATGGTGCTCGGACTCTTCATCTCCATCACTCAGGAGCTGAAACCGGACCCCGCCCTCGCCCAGCTCACTACTGACGCAGGCAGTATGGCCGGCAACTGGGAAGGCAAGGAGAGCCGCTTCGGCCCCGTGCTGTCCAGCATCTGGGAAGTGGCCACCACCGCCGCCTCCAACGGCTCGGTCAACGCCATGCACGACAGCTTCGCCCCGCTCGCCGGCATGGTCGCCATGATCAACATGCTGCTGGGTGAAGTGGTGTTCGGCGGCGTCGGTGCCGGCATCTACGGCATGATGCTGTTCGTGCTGCTGACCGTGTTCCTGTGCGGCCTGATGGTGGGGCGTACCCCCACCTATCTGGGCAAACGGCTCGGCATCACCGAGATGAAGTGGGTGGTCGCCAGCATGCTGGTGATGCCGGTCGGGGTATTGGTGATCGGCGGCATTACCCTGCTGATGCCGGACTCCGCCACCGTCATCGGACACGACGGCCCCCACGGCCTGTCACGGCTGATCTATGCCTACGCCTCGGCCGCCGGCAACAACGGCTCCGCCTTCGCCGGCTTTGCCGCCGCCGACAGCTGGCAGTGCATCGCCATCGGGCTGGCCATGCTGCTCGGCCGCTTCGGCTACATCATTCCGGTGCTGGCCATCGCCGGCCAGCTGGCCCGCGCCCCGCGCCAGGAGCGAAGCGAGGGGGACTTCCCCGTCAGCGGCCCGCTCTTCATCACCCTGCTGATCGTCACCGTGCTGCTGATGGGGGGTCTCTCCTTCCTGCCGGTGCTGGCGCTGGGCCCGGTGGCGGAACACCTGAGCCTGCTGGGAGGTGCCTTCTGATGCTGCACCTCCGACTGATCTGCGTGACCAACTATTCGATGCAGGGAGCTTTCCAATGAGCAAGTCCGCTTCAATGAGCACCGACACCATTCAGGTGAAGGGCAAGAAACAGAAATCACAGATCCTGCAGGCCATGGTAGAAGCCCTCTATCGCTTCAACCCCAGGGCGCTGTTTGGCAGCCCCATCCTGTTCACCCTCTGGCTGGCGGCCGTGATGGCGACCCTGGAGTCGCTGCTGGGGCAACCGCTCTCCGGCGTTGCCCCTTCACTGGCCTGGCAGCTGACCGCCTGGCTCTGGCTCACCCTCTGGTTTGCCAACTTCGCCGAGACCCTGGCCGAGGGGCGCGGCAAGGCGCGGGCCGACAGCCTGAAGGCCGGCATGAGCCAGCTCAAGGCACGTCGAGTCACCAGCCCGCAGGATGACAAGGGCGAGTGGGTACCGGCCACCAGCCTGCTCAAGGGCGATCTGGTGCTGGTGCGCAGCGGCGAGATGATCCCGGCCGACGGCGAAGTGGTCGCCGGCATCGCCTCGGTCAACGAGGCGGCCATCACCGGCGAATCCGCCCCCGTCATCCGCGAGTCGGGCACCGACCGCAGTGGCGTGACCGGCAACACCACCGTCGTCTCCGACCAGATCTGGGTACACATCAGCAACAACCCGGGCGAAAGCACGCTGGATCGGATGATTGCCCTGGTGGAAGGAGCCAAGCGGCAGAAGACCCCCAACGAGATGGCGCTGGACGCCCTGCTGGTGGGGCTGACCCTGATCTTCCTGCTGGTGGTGGCCACCCTGCCCTGGTTCCTCGACTACAACGGCACCCAGGTGCCCCGGCTCTATCTGCTGGCGCTGTTCATCACCCTGATCCCGACCACCATCGGCGGTCTGCTCTCCGCCATCGGCATCGCCGGCATGGACCGGCTGGTGAAGCTCAACGTGATCGCCAAGTCGGGCCGGGCGGTGGAAGCCGCCGGCGACGTGCGCACCCTGCTGCTGGACAAGACCGGCACCATCACCTTCGGCAACCGGATGGCGGACGAGCTGATCCCGGCCCCCGGCGTGGACCCTTCTTTGCTGGCCCAGGCCGCCATGCTGGCCTCGCTGGGTGACAACACTCCCGAGGGCAAATCCATCCTGACCCTGGCGGGCAAGAGCCACACCAGGCCGAGCCAGCTGGAGAGCGACATCCTCATCCCCTTCAGCGCCGAGACCCGGCTGAGCGGGCTGGATCGCAACGGCCATCACTATCGCAAGGGGGCGGTAGACGCAGTGCTGCGCTACCTCTCCCTCGATCGCAAGGCGGTGCCCGAGCTCATCCTCAAATCGGTGGACAACATCGCCCGCCAGGGCGGTACCCCGCTGCTGGTCTGTACCCACGAGAAGCTGCTGGGGGTGGTGTTCCTCAAGGACATCATCAAGCCTGGCATCAAGGCCCGCTTCCAGATCCTGCGCCACATGGGGATCCGCACCGTGATGATCACCGGTGACAACCCGCTGACCGCCGCCGCCATCGCTGCCGAGGCCGGGGTGGATGACTTCATCGCCGAGGCGACACCGGAGAAGAAGCTGGCCTACATCCGTCAGGAGCAGGCCGACGGCCGGCTGGTCGCCATGTGCGGAGACGGCGCCAACGATGCCCCGGCGCTGGCCCAGGCCGATGTGGGCCTGGCCATGAACGAGGGGACCCAGGCCGCCAAGGAGGCGGGCAACCTGGTGGATCTCGACTCCAACCCCACCAAGCTGCTGGACGTGGTGCTGGTGGGCAAGCAGCTGCTGGTGACTCGTGGCGCCCTGACCACCTTCTCCATCGCCAACGACGTGGCCAAGTACTTCGCCATCCTGCCGGCCCTGTTCATCGCCGCCTATCCGCAGCTGGGGGTGCTGAACCTGATGCAGCTGGGCAGCCCGGAGAGTGCCATCCTGTCAGCCATCATCTTCAATGCCCTGATCATCGTCGCGCTGGTGCCGCTGGCCCTGCGCGGGGTCAGCCTGCAGGGCTCGGCCGCCAGCCTGCTGCGCCGCAACCTGCTGATATACGGCGTCGGCGGCCTGATAGTGCCTTTCATAGGTATCAAGTTGATCGACCTGGTCATCACCGGCCTGGGGCTGGTGTAACGGCATTACCGGATGCGGGGCAGACCCGCATCCAACCAACGTATTTGGAGCAAGAAAATCATGATAGCAATCAGAACCCTGCTGACCCTGACCCTGCTGCTGGGGGTGGCGTATCCGCTGGCCGTCACCGGGCTGGCCCAGCTGCTCTTCCCCTGGCAGGCCAACGGCAGCCTGCTCACCAACGCCAAACAGCAGGTGGTCGGCAGCGCCCTGCTGGCACAGAAGTTCGAGCGGGCCGACTACTTCCACTCTCGCCCCTCCGCCAGCGACTTCGCCACCATAGGCGGAGGTGCCAGCAACCTGGGGATGAGCTCGCCGCTGCGGGCCGAGTTTGCCGCCGCGGCGGCCAGGGCGCAGCCGGAAGCCAGGGTCCCCGCCCTGCTGACACGCTCCGCCTCCGGCCTCGATCCCCACCTGCCACTCGCTGCAGCGCTGGCTCAGGTAGAGCGGGTCGCCGGGCAACGGGGGCTGGATCCCGTTCAATTGACGGAGCAGGTCAAGTCGGCGGCACAAGCTGGTATCCTTGGCCCGCAGGTGGTCAACATTCTCCAGTTGAACCTGCAACTCGATCATCAAAAGGGCGCCTGAGGGCGCTCCTTGCCGTTCGGGACAGGCTCCCTTTCGACAACGGGGACAAGCATGAGCAATGAGGTCACGGCCGCGGTTCGGCCGATGCAACGGGAGCACGGGGATGCGTGATGAGGTGAGGGCGGACGCCCTGTTGGCGAGCCTGGAACAGGAGCACAGGGGCAAGCTGAAGGTGTTTCTCGGTGCCGCCCCCGGCGTCGGCAAGACCTACGCCATGCTGCAGGCGGTGCGAGAGCAGGCCAAGGAGGGGGTCGACATCCTGATCGGGGTGGTGGAGACCCACGGCCGCCAGGAGACCCTGGCCCTGCTCGACAAGCTCGCCATCCAGCCGCGCAAGCTGCACCTGCACCGCCAGCAGCGGCTGGAGGAGATGGATCTGGACGGCCTGCTGGCCCGCAAGCCCGCCATCGCCGTGGTGGACGAGCTGGCCCACAGCAACGCCCCCGGCAGCCGCCACGAGAAGCGCTGGCAGGATGTGGAGGAGCTGCTGGGTGCCGGCATCGACGTCTACACCACCCTCAACGTGCAGCACCTGGAGAGCCTCAACGATCTGGTGTGGCAGCTGACCGGGGTCAGGGTCAAGGAGACCCTGCCGGATCAGGTGCTGCTGGAGGCCGACAGCCTGGTGCTGATCGACCTGCCCCCCAAGGAGCTGCTCGGCCGCCTCAAGGAGGGCAAGGTCTATGTGCCCCACCAGGCCAAGGCCGCCCTGCAGTCCTTCTTCTCCCTCAACAACCTGACCGCCCTGCGCGAGCTGGCGATGCAGACCGCCGCCAGCCACGTGGAGGGGGATCTGCAACTGCAGTGGCAGGCCGCCGGCAAGACCACTCTGCCGCTGCGGGGCAAGCTGATGGTCTGCCTCGGCGATCAGCACGGCGCCGCCCTGGTGCGCTACGGTCACCGCTTCGCCCAGCGCCGCCAGCTGCCCTGGCTGGTAGTACACATCGACAGCAAGGGGCAGCGCTCGGTCGAGCTGGAGCAGGCACTGGCGCTCGCTTCCCAGCTGGGGGCCAAGGTGCTGACCCTCTCCAGTCCGGCGGTGGCCGACACCCTGCTGGAGACCGCCGAGCAGCAGCAGGTGTCGCAACTGCTGCTGGGCAAACCCCACAAGGCCCCCTGGCGTCGCTCGCTGGTGCAACACCTGCTCAAGCAGGCGCAAGGACTCGAGATCACGCTGGTGGATACCGAGAAGCGCAAGCCCAGCCTGGGCTTGCAGCCACTCCACCCCAAGGACATTCGCCAGAGCCTGCTGGCGGTGGCCATCATGGGGACCACCTCGGCCGCCGTCTGGGGCCTCTCCCACTGGCTGCCGCCCGCCTCCCTGCCCATGCTGTTCGTGCTGGGGGTGCTGGCCACCGCGCTCACCACCAGCCTGATGCCCGCCATCCTGGCCGCCGTGCTGGGCTTTGTCGGCCACAATCTGCTGTTCACCGCCCCCTACTTCTCTTTGAGCGTGGCCAGCCACAGCGATCTGCTCACCCTGTTCGTGCTGCTGATCGTCGGCATCACGGCCGGGCGGCTCGCCTCCCGTCAGCGCCAACAGCTGATCGGCCTGCGCGAGACCCAGCAACTGGGCAATGCCCTGCTGTCGCTGAGCCAGGGGCTGGCCACCGCCAGCAGCCCGGAAGAGGTGCTCAGACAGGGATCCCAGGCCATCTCGCTGGCGCTGGGCCAGCCGGTGTTCGCCCTCGATCAGCACTATCAGCACAGGGCGGGCTCGACCGAACACAAGCCGGGGCAGACCGACAAGGCAGCCATCGACTGGTGTCTGGCCCAGAAGCAGAGCGCCGGCGCCCACACCGCCACCCTCAATGCGGCCGAGGCCCAGTACCACCACCTCAGCGATGAACTGGTGCTGGGGATAGTGCTGGCCAACCCGCTCGCCTCTTCGGCCGAGCATCAGCTGCAGGCCCTGCTCACCGATATCCGCGCAGCACTGGCCCGGATCGATCTCAACGAACGGCTGGCCGACAGCCAGCTGCAGGCGGAGACCGACCGGATGCGCGCCGCCCTGCTCTCCTCGGTCTCCCACGATCTGAAGACGCCGCTGGCCACCATCATGGGAGCCGGCAGCACCCTGCTGGAATATGGTGACCGGATCAGCAGCGAAGATCGCAGCGAGCTGCTGCACTCGGTACAGGACGAGGCGCGCCGCCTGCACAGCTATGTGCAGAACCTGCTGGACATGACCCGCATCGGCTCGCCGGATTTCCAGCTGAAACGGGACTGGGTCGACCTGGCGGATCTGGTGGAGAACGCCCGCCGCCGGCTCGACTCCTCCTGGCGCCAGCACAAGCTGCTGGTGCACTTCGATCAGCAGATCCCCCGCCTCTATGTGCACGGCGCCCTGATCGAGCAGGTGCTGGTCAACATCCTCGACAACGCCTCCCGCTACTCGCCAGCCGGCACCCCCATCGAGTTCAAGGTGATGCTGGCGGACCCCGATCTCATCCTCGACATCATCGACATCGGGGTCGGCATCGCCGAGTCGGATCGGGACAAGATCTTCAATCTGTTCTACACCCAGCCGGTCGGCGACTGCGGCAGCCGCGGCACCGGGCTTGGCCTCGCCATTTCCCGCGCTATGATAGAGGCCCACGGCGGCCGCATCTGGGCATTTTCCGGCCCCAACGGTAACGGCACCTGCATGCGCATCTCCCTGCCGCTGGCGCTCAATGCAGCCGCGGCCTGAACATTTTTACTCTATCCAGCTGGAGGCTGAATGGCTCACATACTGGTCATCGACGACGAGGCGGCCATCCGCCGTTTTTTGCGGATCAGCCTGATCGCCGAGGGGCATCAGGTGAGCGAGGCGGTCGGCGTCAACGAGGGGCTGGCGCAGTATCGCCACCTCAATCCCGATCTGGTGATCCTGGATCTGGGCCTGCCGGACGGAGACGGTATCCAGGTGTTGCAGGCCATTCGCGAGCACCATCAGCACCCGGTACTGGTGCTGTCGGCGCGGGATTCTGAACAGGAGAAGGTGCGCTTGCTGGATGCGGGGGCCAACGACTACATGAGCAAGCCGTTCGGCATCGGCGAGATGATGGCCCGTATCCGGGTGCTGTTGCGCCAGCGGGCCGGGGTCAGCAGCGGCGAGCAGCGCCACTTCCCCCAGTGCGGGCTGACCCTGGACAGCAGCAGCCACAGGGTCACCCTGGGGGAGGAAGAGGTGCCCCTCTCCCGCAAGGAGTTCGCCCTGCTGCAGGCGCTGGTGTGCCACCCCGGCAAGCTGGTGCTGCAGACCCAGCTGCTCAACGACATCTGGGGGCCGAGCCACAAAGAAGACACCCACTACCTGCGCATCGTCATCGCCAGCCTGCGCAAGAAGCTGGGGGATAACCCCCAGCAACCCACGCTGATCGAGACCGAATCCGGCATCGGCTACCGCTTTATCGGCAACTGATGTTGCAGCAAGAAGCTGGGCGGCAACATTCCCAGCAATCTACGCTGATCGAAACTGAGTCCGGCATCGGCTACCGCTTTATCGGCAGCTGATGTTTCACGTGGAACGACGCCAACCACAGCAGAGTGCCAACAGACCGCAGCCGCCGAGCAGCAGACCGAGATCCTGCAAGCTGGCGGCAACCGCCAACCCCAGGCTGAGCAACAGGTAGTAACCGAGCCCGAACAGGGCACCGGCACTGCCTGCCACCTCCCGATAGGCCAGCAGCGCCTGGCTCAGCACATTGGGGATCGCCAGCCCGAACGCCACCACCACTCCCATCATGGGCAACAGGAACCAGAGCGAAGTCTGACTGGCCCACACCAGCCAGCCGGACCCCAGCGCCAACGCGGCGGCGAGCCGGATCAGCGAGGCAGGCGACCAGCCACGCCCCAGCAGACGCTTGTTGAGCAGGCTACCGAGCAGGGTCGCCAGCGCCAGCAAGATGCCGGAGTAACCAAACTCGCCCGCACTCAGCCCCAGCCCGGCAAACAGGAAGGGAGCCAGACTGTAGTAGCCGAACAGCATGGTGTTGAACAGCGCCACCAGTGCGGTGCTGCGCCACAAGGCTGCATCACGCACCATCCGTTGTGCCAGCGGCCAGAGTGCCACCCGCTGGGTGATGGCCGGCCGGGTTTCCGGCAGTTGCCAGCAAGTGACCAGCAGCAACCCGGCAGCCAGCACCAGCAGGGCGCTGAATACCCCCAGATAGCCGAACCCGCTCGCCAGCTGGCCGCCGCTCACCAGCCCCAGCACCGGACTGAGGGAGAGCGCGATACCCATCACCGAAAAGACCCGCGCCAGATCGCTGCCCTGATAGCTGTCGCGCAGCATGGTCTGGGTCACCACGGAGCCCACGGCGGCGCCGAAGGCCGCGATGACCCGGGCCAGCAGCAGGGTTTCAAACTCAGTGGCCAGCAAAGCCAGCAGAGTGCCGGCGCCATAGGTCATCAGCCCCGCCAGCATGGCGGGACGCCGCCCGACCAGATCGCACAGTCGGCCACAGCAGACCACGCCCGCCGCAAACGCCAGAAAATAGACCGACAGGGTCTGGGATGCCTGCCCCTCGCTCACCCGAAACTGGCCGGCGATATGGGTCAGCACCGGGCTGTAGATGGTCTCCACTATCTGCGGAAACATCATCAATCCGACCACCAGCCAGAGCGGTGGCAACTTATTGTTCATGACAAACCTCCTTCACAAGAGGCCGTCATTCTAGAGTGATGCCGATTGTCCGATTACAATAAGCAGGACTATAAACATCAATAATCGGACACATGGCCTTTATTCTTCCCGATCACCCTTTTGACCCGGATCAGCACGACGGCAGCGCCATCGGGATCGCCTCCGCCCTCGGCTGGCACGACTCCGGCCGTCATCAGCACAAACGCCATCAGCTGCTGTTCGCCCAGGCCGGCTGCATGACCATAGAGCTGGACGATCAGGTCTGCCTGCTGCCGCCGACACGAGCGGCCTGGTTGCCGGCAGGGCTGCCCCATCGGGTGCTGATGCGCGGGGTGGTGGCGTATCGCTCCCTCTACTTCCAGCCGGAGCCCGGCTTGCCGACCGAAATGGCGGTGTTGGCGGTCAACCCGCTGCTGCGGGAGATCATAGAGCGGATGGCGATCTGGCCGTGGGACAAACCGGCTGCGGAGCAGCATTGCACGCTGGCACTGTTGCAGGAGGAGCTGGCGCAAGCGCCGCGGGAATCCTGGCAGTTGCCGCTGCCGTCAGACCCACGTCTGGCCGGCTGGCTGCAGGAAGTGAAGCGGGGCGACACCCTGCCCGATCGGCTCAACCGGCTGGCCGAACGGGTGGGTGCCAGTGACAAGACCATAGGCCGCATCTTCATTCGGGAGACCGGCATGAGCTACCAGGCCTGGCGCCAGCAGTGGCGACTGTTGCGGGCGCTGGAGCTGCTGGCCGAGGCCGAACCCATCAGCCGGGTGGCGGCAACGCTGGAGTTCGCCAGCGACAGCGCCTTCATCAGCTTCTTCAGACAGCACACGGGGCAGACCCCGCTGCACTATCTCAGCTCTCGGGGTGAGTCGCATCGGCCGAGCTCGCCTCCACCACCAGGGTCTCCAGTGCCAGCGGCTTGAGGTTGTGAATAGCCTCCTCCACCACCGCATGGGAGGCCTGCTGCTGCTGGGCCGCTATCTCCTGCGCCAGCTTGGCGCTGTCCAGTTCGGGTCTGGGGTACTCGTCGGCCATGACGTTCAGGCTCAGACTGCTGGCAATCAAGGTTGCGATCAGGATTTTCATCTGGTGTGCTCCGGTGTGGTTGAGATGACCAGATAGCTATTCCAATTGTTGTGCCACATCTATAACGACATGATTTTGTTTAAATTAATAATTTTTAGATGGAAATTGGTGCCAGTTGGAAAACATCCTGTAGTCAGGATTGAACCAACAAGTGGTCATTTTCACCACGCTTAATTTTTGTCTGCTGTTCCACGTGGAACGTCCCATTTTTTTGATCGACACCCGCTTTTAAACTGAGCTATGGTGCTAGCTCCCCCGTAACTGACTCTGGATCTGTCACCGAATGGAATTTTCCTTGTTCGGCGAGAAGTTCACTCGCCATGCCGGTATTACCCAACTCATGGATGACCTTAATCAGGGGCTGACCAATCCGGACGCCATCATGCTGGGTGGCGGCAACCCGGCCCCCATCCCCGCCATGCTGGAACGCTTTCAGGCCGAGGCCAAGAGCCTGCTCGACAACGGCGAGCTGGTGAAGGCGATGGCCAACTACGATGGCCCCCAAGGCAAGGACAGGTTCACCAAGGCGCTGGCGGCCTTGCTCAGCAAGGAGCTGGGCTGGGACATCTCCGCCCGCAATATCGCCCTCACCAACGGCAGCCAGAACGCCTTCTTCTATCTGTTCAACCTGCTGGCGGGCGAATTTGCCGATGGCCGCAAGAAGAAGGTGCTGTTCCCGCTCGCCCCCGAGTACATCGGCTATGCCGACTCGGCACTGGCGGACGACTACTTCGTGGCCTACAAGCCCACCATAGAGAAGCTGGCCGACGGCCAGTTCAAGTACCACGTGGACTTCGAGAGCCTGCAGGTGGGCGACGACATCGGGGTGATCTGCGTCTCCCGCCCCACCAACCCCACCGGCAACGTGTTGACCGACGAAGAGATCGAGCACCTCGACCAGATTGCCCGCGACAAGGGCATTCCGCTGCTGATCGACAACGCCTACGGCGTCCCCTTCCCGGGCATCATCTTCAGCGAAGCCAAGCCGTTCTGGAACGCCAATACCATCCTCTGCATGAGCCTCTCCAAACTCGGCCTGCCGGGCACTCGCTGCGGCATCGTCATCGCCGACGAGAAGATCATTCAGGCCATCACCAACCTGAGCGGCATCATCAATCTGGCGCCAGGCAGTCTGGGGCCCGCCATCACCATTCCGATGATCGAGAGCGGCGAGATCATCGCCCTCAGCGAGCAGGTGGTGAAACCCTTCTATCAGCAGAAGGCGGAGCTGGCTGTACAACTGCTGCGCGAGGCGATCCCCGACCCGCGCTTCCACATCCACAAGCCGGAAGGTGCCCTCTTCCTCTGGCTCTGGTTCGAGGGCTTGCCGATCCACTGCCAGGAGCTGTACGAGCGACTGAAGGCGAAGAACCTGCTGATCGTGCCGGGCCACTACTTCTTCCCCGGCATTGACGACCCGGAGTGGCGCCACAGCCAGGAGTGTATCCGCCTCAACTACTCCCAGAGCGAGGAGCTGGTACGGCGCGGCATCGCCATCCTGGCCGACGAGATCAACGCCCTCTACGCCGGCTAAGCCCAGTTCGGCGATACAAAAACAGAGAGGCCTGCACATGCAGGCCTCTCTTGTTTATCGCGCGCCGGCTTGCTTAACCGGGCAATGCCAGCTGCTCGGGCTTGCCGATGGGGATGGCACGGGGCTTGAGCGCCTCCGGCAGCTCACGCGCCAGATCGATGGTCAGCAGGCCATGTTCCAGCTTGGCGCCCTGCACTTCCACGTGCTGGCTCAGCTTGAAGGCGAGCTCGAAGTCGCGCTCGGCGATCCCCTGATGGAGGAACTGGCGCTCATCGGCGGCGGCCTTGCGCCCCTTCACCTTGAGGGTGCCGTTTTCGGTTTCCAGCTCCAGCTCTTCGCGCTCGAAGCCGGCCACAGCAACCGTGATGCGATAGCCATCGTGATCGCGCTTTTCGATGTTGTACGGGGGGTAAGCGGCAGTCTTCTGCTCGAACAGACCTTCCAGCTCACGGGCCATCCGCTCGAAGCCGACGGCGTTGGAATAGAGATGAGAAAAATCGAGGTTACGCATAATCCTATCCTTCTATAAGCAACAGGTTTCACTTCTCCACGGGCCCGTCATCGGCACCCGGGAAACGTCATCAATTCAATGAGGTCAGGCTATCAGCCGTTGATTTCGATCTTGCGGGGCTTCATCGCCTCGGGCACTTCGCGCACCAGGTCGATATGCAGCAGACCATTTTTCAGATCGGCACCCTTCACCCGCACATAGTCAGCCAGCTGGAAGCGACGTTCGAAACCGCGTTCGGCTATGCCTTGGTAGAGGTAGTTGCGCTCGGTATCGGCCTGCTTGTTGCCCTTCACCGTCAGCAGATTTTCCTGGAAGCTCAGCTCCAGCTCTTCCTGGGTAAAGCCCGCCACCGCCATGCTGATGCGGTAGTCGCTGTCACCCAGCTGCTCGATGTTGTAGGGGGGATAACCGGCATTGCCATTGCTGGCCGCAGATTCGATGAGATTGGCCAGACGATCGAAACCAATGGCAGAACGATAGAGCGGAGAAAAGTCGATAGAACGCATAGTATTATCCTCTTTTGAGCGATAACTGATTGTTTGCCCTCCTGATGGACGGGCGCCTGGTCGAAACCTCTGTCGAGCGTTCCGGCCTTGTTATCTATATAAGGGCCCGCTTTCGGCTTTCAAGGGCCCTGATCGAAAAATCTTCTCACCGCCCGTTGCAGGCCTTTGCCACATTCAGCTTTCTCCCCCAGTCACAACATGGCACCCTGAGCGGAGATCTTGAGGAGCCACATCATGTCCCGTTCAGAACGCCTGCTGGCCCTGCTGCAACTGCTGCGCGGCCACCGCTACGCCATTACCGGCAGCGAACTGGCCAGCCAGCTTGGCATCAGTCTGCGCACCCTCTATCGGGATATCGCTACCCTGCAGGCACAGGGCGCCCACATCGAGGGGGAAGCGGGCATCGGCTATGTGCTGCGCCCCGGCTTCATGCTGCCGCCGCTGATGTTCAGCGAAGAGGAGCTGGATGCGCTGGTGCTGGGCTCACGCTGGGTGGCGGCCCATGCCGATCATGCCCTCAGTACCGCCGCCAGCAGCGCGCTGGCCAAGATAGAGGCCGTGCTACCCGCTGACTATCGCCAACAGCTGCATGCCAATGCCCTGCTGATCGGCACCTCTCGCGGTGACAGCCCCGTCGATGAGGCTCCACTGCGCAGCGCCATCCGCCAGCAGCGCAAAGTGACCCTGAGCTATCGGGATCTCAAGGAGGAGAGTTCGGAGCGCACCGTCTGGCCCTGTGCCCTCGGCTACTTCGACCAGGTGCGGGTACTGGTGGCCTGGTGCGAGCTGCGCCAGGGCTTTCGCCACTTTCGGGTGGACAGGATCAGTGCGATGCGGCTGGAGGCGGAATCTTATCCGGGCAACCGGGAGCGGCTACTCAAGGAGTGGCGCGACAGCCAGCAGATCCCGCAGCCCAGATTCATTGCTGACAGAAACTGACAGCAGGCAGCGCCATGCTGACGGGGTCGGCGCCGATGCGCCATCTCATCAGCAAGGAGCATCACCATGTTAGTCCCCCAGTTCACCATCCTCTACGTTGCCAACCCGGCCCGCAGCGCGCTCTTCTACCGAGAGCTGTTCGGACGCCCACCGGTGGAGCAGTCCCCCACCTTTGCCATGTTCGTGTTCGAATCGGGCGCCAGACTGGCACTCTGGTCCAGCGCCACGGTCGAGCCCGCCGTGACCCAAACGGCCGGGGCCATGGAGCTGGCCTTCGCCCTCCCCGATGATGCCGCGGTCGATAGACAGTCTACCGAGTGGCAGGCGCGCGGGCTCACCCTGATCCAGGCACCAACCCGGATGGAGTTTGGCTACACCTGCATGGCGCTCGATCCGGATGGCCATCGTCTGCGCCTCTACTGCCCGGCCCCCGAACTGGGCTGAGCCGGCGCCATCAAGACGGAGCCATGTTTCACGTGGAACGTGCCACCTCCTTCGCCAGAAAAACAAAAAGCCGCTCACAGGGAGCGGCTTTTTTATATCTAGCTGACAGCGTCGAATTAGACGTCGAGGTTGGCTACGCGCAGGGCATTGGTCTCGATGAAGTCACGGCGCGGCTCAACGGCATCACCCATCAGGGTGGAGAAGAGCTGGTCCGCACCGACGGCGTCGTCGATGGTGACGCGCAGCATGCGACGGGCTTCCGGATCCATGGTGGTTTCCCACAGCTGGTCCGGGTTCATCTCGCCCAGCCCTTTATAGCGCTGGATGTAGATGCCGCGCTTGCCTTCGCCCATCAACCACTCGACCGCTTCGACAAAGCTGGCGACCGGCTTCACCTTCTCGCCACGCTTGATGTAACCACCTTCCTCGATCAGGTTGGCGATCTCCTTGCCCAGCGAGACCAGCTGACGATACTCGGAGGATTGCAGGAAGTCGTAGCTGAGCGGGTATTCGCGGTCGACCCCGTGCTGGCGTACCACGGCGTGCGGCACGAACAGACGGCGCTCTTCGTCGTGGCGTACCTGCATCTGGTACTGGATGCCGTGGTTGCTCTCGTTGAGCACGGCTTCCATGCTCTGGCACCAGGCCAGCAGATCGCTCTCGCTGCTCAGCAGCGCTTCGTTCAGCTCCGGCTGATAGATCAGCTGGGTCAGCACGGCTTCCGGCGCGCGGCGGGACATGCGGGTGATCAGGTGAGTCACCGAGCGATGCTGGTTGACCAGGCGCTCCAGCGCCTCGCCACCGATGGCCGGAGCGGACTCGTTGACGTGCAGGGTCGCACCGTCCAGCGCCATGGCAGTCTGGTATTGCAGCAGCGCATCTTCGTCTTTCAGATACTGCTCCTGCTTGCCCTTCTTCACCTTGTAGAGCGGCGGCTGGGCGATGTAGACGTAGCCACGTTCGATGATTTCCGGCATCTGACGATAGAAGAAGGTCAGCAGCAGGGTACGGATGTGCGCACCATCGACGTCCGCATCGGTCATGATGATGATGTTGTGATAACGCAGCTTGTCCGGGTTGTACTCGTCACGACCGATGCCGCAACCCAGTGCGGTGATCAGGGTGCCCACCTCCTGGGAGGAGATCATCTTGTCGAAACGGGCCTTCTCCACGTTCAGGATCTTGCCCTTGAGCGGCAGGATGGCCTGGTTCTTCCGGTTGCGACCCTGCTTGGCGGAACCGCCAGCAGAGTCCCCTTCCACTATGTAGAGTTCGGAGAGAGCAGGGTCTTTTTCCTGACAGTCAGCCAGCTTGCCGGGCAGACCGGCGATATCCAGCGCACCTTTGCGGCGAGTCAGTTCGCGGGCCTTGCGGGCCGCCTCACGGGCACGGGCCGCATCGATGATCTTGTTGACCACGATCTTGGCATCGCCCGGGTTTTCCAGCAGGAAGTCGGCCAGCTTCTCACCCATCGCCTGTTCGACGGCGGTCTTCACTTCGGAAGAGACCAGCTTGTCCTTGGTCTGGGAGGAGAACTTAGGGTCAGGCACCTTGACGGAGATAACGGCAATCAGACCTTCACGCACGTCGTCGCCACTGGCGGCAGACTTGGCCTTCTTGCTGTAGTCCTCTTTGTCCATGTAGGAGTTCAGAGTTCGGGTCAGCGCGGTGCGGAAGCCCACCAGGTGGGTACCACCATCGCGCTGCGGAATGTTGTTGGTGAAGCAGTAAACCCCTTCCTGATAGGCGTCGTTCCACTGCATCGCCACTTCGACGCCGATGCCGTCCTGCTCGGTGGTGAAGTGGAACACCTTCGGGTGGATCGGGGTTTTGTTCTGGTTCAGGTATTCGACGAACGCCTTGATGCCGCCTTCATAGCAGAAGTGCGCCTCACGACCGTCACGCTCATCCAGCAGGCGGATGGAGACGCCGGAGTTGAGGAAGGAGAGCTCACGCAGACGCTTGGCCAGGATCTCGTAGTGGAACAGGGTATCGCTGAAGATGGTCGGGCTCGGCCAGAAGCGGACTTCGGTCCCGGTGCCGGTGCTGTCGCCAATCTGCTTGAGCGGTGCCTGCGGCTCACCCAGGTGATAGGTCTGCTCGTAGACATGGCCGTTGCGACGGATGGTCAGCAGCAGCTTGTCAGAGAGGGCGTTTACCACGGAGACGCCGACGCCGTGCAGACCGCCGGAGACCTTGTAGGAGTTGTCGTCGAACTTGCCGCCCGCGTGCAGCACGGTCATGATGACTTCGGCAGCGGAGCGACCCTCTTCCGGGTGGATGTCGACTGGAATACCACGACCGTTGTCACGGACGGAGACGGAGCCGTCGGAATGGATCTTGACCTGAATATCGGAGCAGTAGCCGGCCAGAGCCTCGTCAATGGAGTTGTCGACGACCTCGAACACCATGTGGTGCAGACCCGAGCCATCATCCGTATCGCCGATATACATCCCCGGGCGCTTGCGGACCGCATCCAGGCCCTTCAGTACCTTGATATTCGAGGAGTCGTAAGTATTTTCACTCATAGCTTACTCTCTGCCTTCTCTAACGTTTCGGAGATCTTGCCTTGTTCCACGTGGAACAACTTGCAGTCATTCGCATCCATCATGTCTGCGAGCTGACCGGTGTCGATGGCGGTAATGAATACCTGGGACGCACACTGCTTCAGCCTTGCGGCCAGCAACCGGCGCTTGTCGACATCCAGTTCAGAGGCAAAATCATCAATTAAAAAAATACAGCCACGGCTGCTATGTTGATTCAAATAGAGCCCTTGGGCCAGTCGCATGGCACAGACCAGCAACTTCAACTGACCCCTGGACAAAATATCCTGAGCGGGGACGCCGTTCGCCTTGAGTCGCACATCGGCCTTCTGTGGGCCTACTCCTGTGTAACCCAGCGCCCGATCCCGCTCAAACCCCGCCTCCAGCAATGCATTGAGCGCGGTATCTTTTTCCCAGCCTCGATAGAATCCAAGGCTGATATCGAATTCCGGCAAAAAATCCGCCGTCATCTCCTTGATCAGAGGCGTAATGGCCTGACAATAACTGGCGCGAAACTCGGCCAATTCACCGCCCAACCGTACCAATTCCTGATCCCAGTACGCCAGCTGGCGATACTGGCTGCTCTGACGCAGCAGCGCATTGCGCTGTTTCAGCAGCCGCCGCACTCGTCCCCACAGGGAGAAGAAGGTCGGCTCCTGATGAAAAACACCCCAGTCGAGCCAGGCCCGACGAGCCTGCGGCCCACCGGTCAGCAGATTGAAGCCATCCGGATGGATCAACTGCACCGGCAACAATTCGGCCAGCTCGGCCAGACGCTGGGCCTGGGCACCGGCGATCTTGAGCTGGGTCTCGCCACTCTTGTCCTTGGCGAGGCCGATGGGCACCTGGCGCCCTTCCAGTTCACACTGGGCAAACAGGGTAAACGCCCTCTCCCCCTGGCGGATGACCCGCCCGGTCAGGTGAGTACGAAAGGAGCGACCGAGACCGAGGTAGTGAATGGCTTCCAGCACGCTGGTCTTGCCACTGCCATTGCACCCGACCAGGATATTGAGGCCGGGCGACAGCGCGAGACTGGCCTGCTGGATATTGCGAAAGTCGCTGAGCTGGAGTTTGACCAGGGACACGACTAGATCCGCATCGGCATTACCACGTACTGAGCATCCTGACTGTCAAAATCCTCAATAATGGCGCTGCTGATGGAATCACTCAGGCTGATCCGGATTTGGTCACATTTTAACGTATTCAGCACGTCCAGCACATAAGAGACGTTGAAACCAATCTCCATCTCGCCGGCTTCGTATTGTACGTCAAGCAGCTCTTCGGCTTCTTCCTGTTCCGGGTTGTTGGCGGTGATGCGCAGCAGGTTTTCCTGCAGATTGAGACGCACCCCACGGAATTTCTCGTTGGAGAGGATGGCGGCACGGGCAAAGGCCTGGCGCAGATCCTCACGACCGGCGATCAGGGCCTTGTCGCTGTTGCGCGGAATGACGCGGCGCCAGTCCGGGAAGCGGCCATCTACCAGCTTGGAGGTGAAGATGAAGCCATCCAGCGCGGCACGCAGGTTGCTGCGACCGATCTGCAGCCGCACCGGCTTGTCTTCCGCTTCCAGCAGGCGCACCAGTTCCAGCACGCCCTTGCGCGGCAGGATGACCTGATGATCGGGCAGCGATTCCGTTACCACCTCGCGGCGGCAGGTCGCCAGCCGGTGGCCGTCGGTCGCCACGGTACGCAGGCCGTGGCCCTCGCTCTCGAACAGCATGCCGTTCAGGTAGTAACGCACGTCCTGGCTGGCCATGGAGAACTGGGTGGCATCGATGAGCTTTTTAAGCTCCAGCTGGCCGATGTCGAACTCGAGTACGGATTCCCAATCCTCGATGTTCGGGTATTCGGTGGCCGGCAGGGTCGACAGGTTGAAGCGGGAGCGACCGGAACGGATGATCAGGCGCTCGCCTTCGGTATTGAGGCGAATGTCCGCCCCCTCCGGCAGACCGCGGCAGATGTCCAGCAGCTTGCGCGCCGGCACTGTGGTGCGGCCATCCTGACTGTCGCTGTTGAGATAGACCTGACCGATCATCTCCACTTCGAGGTCGGTCCCGGTCAGTGACAGCAGACCGTTGCTCACATCCAGCAGCACGTTGCCGAGGATTGGCAGGGTCGGCCGGCCACCGAGGGCACCGGACACCAGTTGCAGAGGACGTAACAGGGCCTCACGGCTAATTTCGAGCTGCATCTGTGCTCTCCGTTGTGATTAGGAGGAAAGGGTTCGGATCAGGTTGGAATAGTCTTCCTTGATGTCGTGACTCTCTTCCTTCAGCTGCTCGATCTTGCGGCAGGCATGAAGCACGGTAGTGTGGTCACGACCACCAAAGGCATCACCTATCTCCGGCAAGCTATGGTTGGTCAGCTCCTTGGCCAGCGCCATCGCCAGCTGACGTGGGCGGGCAACGGAGCGGGAACGCCGCTTGGAGAGCAGATCAGCAAGCTTGATCTTGTAGTACTCTGCCACCGTCTTCTGGATGTTGTCGATGGTGACCAGCTTCTCCTGCAACGCCAGCAGATCGCGCAGCGCTTCGCGCACGAAGTCGATGTTGATGGCGCGACCGGTAAAGTTGGCGTTGGCGATCACTCGGTTGAGGGCACCTTCCAGCTCGCGCACGTTGGAGCGCAGCCGTTTGGCGATGAAGAAGGCCACTTCGTCCGGCAGGTGGATCTGGTTCTCGTCCGCCTTGCGCATCAGGATCGCCACCCGGGTTTCCAGCTCCGGCGGTTCGATCGCCACCGTCAGGCCCCAGCCGAAGCGGGACTTGAGACGATCTTCCACCCCGTTGATCTCCTTCGGATAACGATCCGAGGTCAGGATGATCTGCTGGTTGCCTTCGAGCAGGGCGTTGAAGGTGTGGAAGAACTCCTCCTGGGAGCGCTCCTTGTTGGCAAAGAACTGGATGTCATCGATGAGCAGGGCATCGACGCTACGGTAATAACGCTTGAACTCTTCAATGGCGTTATTCTGCAGCGCCTTCACCATGTCCTGCACAAACCGTTCGGAGTGCATGTAGATGACCTTGGCGTCCTGCTTGCGCTCCTTGATGGCGTTGCCGACGGCATGCAGCAAGTGGGTTTTGCCCAGACCGGTGCCGCCATAGAGGAACAGCGGGTTGTAGGCCCCGCCCGGATTGTCGGCAACCTGACGGGCAGCCGCACGGGCCAACTGGTTGGACTTACCTTCGACGAAATTCTCGAAGGTATAGTTCACGTTGGTGTTGCTCTTGTGGTTCGGCTCGGGTTTGGCCTCGGCCTTGCTTTCCCAGCTCTTCTGCGAGTTATTCACAGGATCCGCACCCCGCGCCGGCGCTCTGGCGACAGCGACGGGATGGGGACGATTACCGATGTCAAAACGCAGAGTGGGGCCGTCGACCCCGCAGAGTTCATTGATGATGCCGTTCACCCGGATGAGATACTTGTCTCGAACCCAGTCCAGAACAAAGCGATTCGGTGCATACAGGGTCAGAGTATTATCACTCAACTCCGCTTGAAGCGGCCGGATCCACATGCTGAATTCTGCCGAGGGCAACTCATCTTGCAGCCGGTTAAGGCACTGCTGCCATAGCGAAGCAGTCAC